>CAIYBN010000016.1 GCA_903924465.1 uncultured Myxococcales bacterium
AAGTGCGTCAATCTATTGCCGATCTTCGTAGCTTACTTCAGGTCAGCTGAGATGCGTTCCCAAGGTTTTTCCCACGTTCCCATTCTGAGGACCATGATCGAGCAGAATCGACAAGATACGGTGCCGGAGGAGGGACTTGAACCCTCATGGGCGTTAAGCCCAACGGATTTTGAGTCCGCCGCGTCTACCATTTCACCACTCCGGCGTGAGTGCCTGTCTCCTGGAGCATGCCTGCCCCTCGAAGACATCCAGACCCGACCGACGCTGCGTCGAGCCCGGGCGAGACGATCGTTTGAGTGCGCATCAATGTCAAGTCCAGTACAGAATGGTTTTGACGCGACGCGCCGTATGGCATGCTTCGGCCCATGAGCACCCAGTCCACATCCTTGGCCATTCACAACGCCCAAGTCGTTCTGCCCACGGGCGTCGTGGCGACCGATATTGGCATCCAAAATGGCAAAATTGTTGAACTTTGCCGGCCGCTTGGCGGCACGTACGCGGAGTCGCTCGACGCCCGCGGGCTGACCGCGCTGCCAGGCGTCATCGACACGCAGGTGCATTTTCGCGAGCCCGGGCTGGAGCACAAGGAAGATCTGGCGAGTGGTTCGCTCGCCGCGATCGCGGGTGGCGTGACGACCTTCTTTGACATGCCGAACACCAAGCCCAACACGACGACGCGCGCCTTGCTGCTGGACAAGCTACAGCGAGCGGCCGGTCGCGCCTGGGCGGATCACGCGTTCTTTCTGGGCGCAACGACGGAGAATTCGGCTGATTTGGCGAGCTGCGAAGATCTCGCCGGGTTCGCCGGCGTGAAGATCTTCATGGGCAGTTCCACGGGTACGCTGCTCGTGCCAGACGACGAGACGCTTCGCGCAGCGCTCCGGACGGGCGGTCGCCGTGCCGCGATTCACGCCGAGGACGAGGCGCGACTGCGGTGGCTCGCGGAACACGTGCCGGCGAACCGGCCGCACGATCACCCCCTGCGCCGGGATGTGGAGAGCGCGCGCAAAGCTGTGGCTCGGCTGCTCGATGCGGTGGCAGAAACGCAACGACATGTTCACGTTTTGCATGTCAACTCTTCAGAAGAACTGGATGTTCTGCGCACACACCCTGCCCGCCGGTTCGCCACCGCGGAAGTGACGCCACAGCACCTGACGATGCACGCGCCGGATTGCTACGATCGTCTGGGCAACCTGGCGGTGATGAATCCGCCGATCCGCGACGAGCGCCATCGTCTGGCACTGTGGGCCGGGCTGCGCGACGGGACGTTGACGTGCATCGGCTCGGACCACGCGCCGCATACGCTCGAGGAAAAGTCGAAGCCCTACCCGAACGCGCCGTCCGGGATGCCCGGGGTCCAAACGACGCTGCCGGTGATGCTCAATGAACATGCGGAAGGTCGCGTGACACTTGCAGAAATCGCGCTGTGGACAGCGCAGCGCCCGGCGCAGATCTACCAGATCGCCGATAAAGGCATACTGGCGACGGGCTTCGACGCGGACATCGTCTTGTGTGATTTGCAGAAAGTGCATGCGCTGGAAACACGCGAGATTCGCTCGCGTTGCGGCTGGAGTCCGTGGACCGGCGTGGCGCTGCGCGGCTGGCCGGTGATGACGATCCTGCGCGGCAGCGTCGTGTTTCGCGACGGCGAACCAGTTGGCAAGCCGCGCGGCACCCCAGTCACGTGCGGCACGCCCATCAGCAACGTCGGCAAGTGACTGCGAGCGCGCCCGCGGAATCAAGCGGCTAGCTCGTGACGCCCGTGCCCAACGGACAGGCCACGCCGGTGCCACCGAGCCCGCAGTAGCCGTCCGGATTCTTGTGCAAATACTGCTGATGCTCGTCCTCGGCGAAGTAGAACGGCCCGGCAAGCGCGATTTCCGTTGTGATGACGCCGCGTCCGGCGCTGGTCAGCGCGACCTGGTACGCGTCCCGCGATGCGCGCGCTGCCTGCAATTGGTCGGTGTCGGCGCAGAAAATCGCCGATCGATACTGCGTGCCCACGTCCCCGCCTTGGCGAAAACCCTGAGTCGGATCGTGATTCTCCCAAAAGATCTGGAGCAGTTGCGCGAATGGGACGCGATCCGGATGGAAAACGACCTGAACGCACTCCGCATGACCGGTTCTGCCGGTACACGTCTCGCGATACGTCGGGTTTGGCGTGAAACCGCCGGAAAATCCAACCGCTGTGCTGATCACGCCAGGCGTTTGCCAGAACTTGCGCTCAGCGCCCCAATAGCAGCCCATGCCGAACCACGCGATGGCGCTGCCTGGCGCGAAGGGGGCAGTCAGCGGCGCACCGAGCACGACGTGACGCGGCGCAACGGGCATCGGCGTCACTCGCCCCGGCAATGCTTGCTCCGCGGTCACCATGCTCGGCATTCCACACCTTCACGCAATCGATTGGACCCGCGCTTCGACATCACCAACGGCGTCGCTGGGCTGCAGACCGAGCCGCAGATTGGCCGCGGCGACGATCGCCTGAAGCAGATCGCCATAGCTCCAGTTCGCCCATTGCGCCATCAAATTCAGCTTGCCGTCCCAGCACCAGCCGGGATTCGGGTTGACTTCCAACAGCTTGATCTCGCCGTCCGCGGCCGTCCGGAAGTCAAAGCGCGCGTAGTCGCGACATCCCAGGCGCTCAAACAACCGCGCAGACCACTGCACCAAACGCTGCCGTTGCCCGTGCTCCAACTGCGCCTGGCAGAAGCGGATATCGGTCCAGTACGGCGACTCCGGATGCCATTTCGACTCGTAGCCGAGAATCTGCGGCGCGCCCGGCGGCAGCGCGCTGAAGTCGACTTCCAGAATCGGCAGCGGCTGCAGGTCAAGGCCAGGATTGCCGATCAACGCAACCGAATACTCCGCGCCCGGCAGGAATTCCTGCACGATGAGACCGCGATCCGGCAATTCCGCGCGCAGCTCTTTGACCCGCTGGCGCATCTCCGCGACGCTGTGCACGACGGCGGCGACCGGAATGCCGAGACTGCCGTCGCCCACATTCGGCTTGACGATCGCCGGGAACGCCAGCGCCGGTGCCGGATCCTCGTCGGTCTGCGCGACGTACGACTCGCGGGGCACGGGCACGCCCATCGACGCGGCGATCGCCCGCACGTGCGCCTTGTCCGCGCACAGGCCCAAGCACGCGGGCGCTGCACCGGTGTAGGGCCGACCGAACACCTCCAGCAGCGCCGGCACATGCAGTTCCCGCGCCGGGTCGTTGTGCAGGCCTTCGTCGCAGAAATTCACGACCAAATCCGCGTCGTCCTCGGCCAACAGGGTCGCGAACTGCGCGTGGCGATCCAGAAAACGCACGGTCACGTCGGGCCAACGCGCGATCTCGCGTTTCAGGCGGTCGACCGTGTCCAGATCCTCGGCATTGAACGCGCCATCGCGTTTGACCGGGTCCGGCAAGCGCGGGTCGCCCAGCAACACCGTCAGCCGCTGCTTTTCCCCGCGGACCTGCGCCAGCACCTGACCACGCTCGGCCACGCGCGCCGTGATGAACACGCGGTGCGCCATCATGCCCAAATCCTGATCGCGCGAGGAAGCCGCCTCAAGCACGTCATGCTCCGCGATCGCCGTGAAGCCGGCACGCGTCAACAGATCGGCCACCTGCTGCCGGTCATAGAGCCGTTCGGCGTAGAACTGGTCCACCAGAATGCCGCGCGTCGCATGGACAATCACTTCCCGGCACACCAGCCGCTGACCATCGGCGGACAACTGCCGCTCGCGCACCACGAGTTCCTGGGCGTTCAGCCATTCCCACGATCGCGGCTCATGGTTGCGCCGCACCCAATCGCCGTCGGTCAGGTCCATCGCCAGCAGGCCACCGGGCTTCAACGCGCGCCGTACGGCATCGAGCACCACGAGATCGTCATCGGCATGCTGGAAATAGCCGAAGCTGTTGCCCATCATCGCCACGCAATCCAAGCGCCCGCGCGGCAGGGCCAGCTTGCGTGCCTCGCCCAGCGTGAACCGCACGGGCATGCCCGTCTGCTTCGCCCGCCGCCGCGCCACGCTCAACAGGTAGCGCGACTGGTCGATGCCATGGGCGTGTTGAAAGCCGCGCGCTGCCAGCTCCAAGGTGTGGCGCCCTTGGCCACAACACAGGTCCAGAATCTTCTGGTCCGGCTTCAACTCCGTCGCCCGCACCAACAGATCGACCTCAGCCGACGTGTTGTCGGCGTTTTCCACCACGTCGCCATCGGTCTTCAGGTAGTTCGCATTGAACAGCGTGCGCCACCATTCGGGCGGCAAGTGCGGCTCCAAATCAGCCAGCGGGCCGAGGGTGCGATGGCGATGCGAGGGCGGGCGTGGCATGAAAACTCCGAACGCGAGTTGGACAGGCAGATTTTGCGCGGCGAACGGTTACAGGACTTCGCCAAACCACATCGGCTGGCAGTCCGCGGGATCGCCGTTGTAGTTGATCGTCACCTCTTCGCCAGCCGCGATGTCGCGCAGCGCCACGAACTCGACCTCATTGGCGTCGATATGTTTGATGTAGACGGCCGCCGGACTGTAGCTGTGGTTGTACAGCGAGCCAAAGCCAAGCGCGAACGCAGCGTGCTGGGATTCCGCGCCCCAAGCGTAGCAATAGTGAAAAAATACCGTCTCTTCGATGTGCGGCCATTGCTCCGCGGGAATGAACAGCACCGGCGCGCGCTCAATCGTCTCGCCTTTGGCAATGGGCGTATCGGTAATCACGCCACGGCCCTTTCCTGGGGTATGCACAGCCTTCAACATCAGCAGAATCCTTTCCAAATGGTTCGTCAGCCGTCCACGAGGCGGTAGCCGTCAATGCTACCCTGGCAGTTGGCCGTGCCACAGGCGCAGCGAAAACTCCAACGCGCGTCCCAGAAGAACGATTCAGGGTGAGCGAAAAATTCGCTGCGCCGGGCGTCGTTGTAGCTGATGGCGAATTCGGCACCGGCTGCAACGGGCGCAATGGTGACGATGTTCAAGTCGTCGTCGACCGTGCAATTCGGCGTGCATGCGTGATTGACGTAGCGCGCGTCCGTATGAGGAATCAGCCAATGCATGTCGTCGATCAGCAGCGCGTGGCGCACTTCCGACTCCGGAACTTGCTCCCACAGCACCTGCGGACCTTCAAACCGCGCCACGGCAACGCCAGCCGCGACATCTACGGCAGCCACCAGCGATTTTCCATAGGCATTTTCCGTCACGCGTGCGAGCGACAAAGGCAAACTCCGCAAATAGCCGTGCGCGGTTTACACAACCACAGCCTTCACGGCAAGTTGTAGCGCAACGCGGCGGGCTATTTCACGGAAACGAAACAGAGCGCAACAACTTGCCGCACGTCGCGGCACGTGGCAACGTAGCGGCCTCGGGACTTGGCAAGATGACAGACGAACCTTCGAATCAGCCTGTGCGCACCTGTCCGTCCTGCGGCGGATCTACTGATTTGCGATTCTGTCCGTACGACGGCACGGCGACAATTGAGGGCCGCGCGCTGTTCGCGGATCCGACGGCACTTCGTGCGGGCGACGTCGTGAACGGTCGTTACCGCATCACGGAATTGATCGGCCGCGGCGGCTTTGGCGCGGTGTATGCCGGTGAACACACGGGTACGCACCAACAGGTTGCACTCAAGCTGCTGATGCCGTCGGAAGATGATCCCAAGACCGATATCCGCAGATTTCATCAGGAAGCGCAGTTGACCGCGTCGCTGCGACACCCGAACACGGTGCGCGTCTTTGACATCGGTCAGACCCAGCACGGCGCGTTGTTCCTGGCCATGGAATTGCTGAACGGTCAGACGTTGGAAGACCGCCTCCAGGGCCTGGAGGCCCGCCGCACGCCGCTGCCAGAGGACGAGGCGCTGGATTTTGCGATCCAGACGCTGAAAGCGCTGAGTGAAGCCCACGGCAAAGGCCTGGTGCACCGTGATCTGAAGCCGGCGAACGTGATGCTGACGGAGTTCGAAGGTGAGCGCGTGGTCAAGGTGTTGGATTTCGGCATCGCGCGGCGCCAAGGCTCGACGCTGACCGGGCATGGTCGCGCGCTGGGCACGCCCGCGTACATGAGCCCGGAGCAGTGCATGGGCGACGATGTGGACGGCCGCGCTGACGTGTACGCGCTGGGCTGCATCCTCTTTCGCTGCCTGACCGGGCGGACGCCGTACGAGGCGGAAACTGCGTTCGCCATGATGGAGGGACACGCGCTCGCGCCCGTGCCGGATATCAACCGCTGGGCGCTGAAACCGGTGGCGTCAGGCACGAAGTCGGCGATCGAGCGGGCGTTGGCCAAGCGCCCCCGCGAGCGGTTCCAAAGTGCCCGGGACATGCGGTCGACGCTGGAAACGGTCAGGAGTACGTTGGTGCCGGAGGACGAAGCGCCGACGATGGCTTGGAACCCGCGACCGGCGCCCAAAGCGGTTGTCGTGCGACCGATTGCGCCTGCCAAGGCTTCTGTCGTCCTCATTCCGCCGGATGCGCTGGCGGGCGAGGAAGCGGCGCGTTTCAAGCCCGTCGCGATTGCCGCCCCGCCGCCCCCGCCGACGGTGCAACCCACGGTCGTGCAAAAGCCCAAGCTGACTGTCGTCGCGACGCAGCAGAAAGCCAGACCGACCAAGAAGCCTGTGGCCGTGGAGGAGGCGTACGAGCCGCTGCCCAAGAGCGGCTTGCCATCGTGGCTGCCTTGGGCAATTGGCGCTGGCGTTTTCGCCGCGATCATGGGGCTTTTGCTGGCCTGGCGCTCGCGCTAGCCGCCGCCGGGACGCACCGTCGACGGTCCGCCGCCCTTGGCCGACAGTTGCCAGCGGAAGTCGTCGATCAGCGCGACCGAGTCGAGAATGCCGTCGGATTCATCAAAAACGATGAACCGCAACGTGATGGTCTCGCCCGGTGTCACGGGCGCCGTCGTGGTCAACCAACCGGTGCCGCCGCCAATGCCGTTTTCATAGCCCGTGCCGGCGAGCCCCGCCGCGCCTTGCGCGCAGCCATCGCAGACCGTGAAGAAGCCGTTGTTGATGCTGACGCAATTGCCCTTGGAATCGAAAGAAATGTTGCCTTTGAAGGCCTTGGAGTCCAGCACGGCGAGAAACTTGTCGTTGAACGAACTGCCGACCCATTCCGGATATTCAGCGGACATGAAGTTGAAATCGAAGGAAAATGCCTGGGCATTGGTCGGCACGGTGATGGTCAACTTCAATTCCGTGTAGTCATGCGGCGTGCCGCTATTGCCGCAACTGACGGCCGGATAGTTCGCGGTCGTGCCAAAGTCCGTGCCGCCTTGCGGCGAGGTGTACCCGGGCTGTCCTTCCGCGGCGGCGATGCCTGAAGAAATCACGATCATGTTCGGACCATGCGTCGGCACGTTGGGCGGTCCGTAGACCGTTTTGATGCCATAGGCTTGGGAACTCGCAGCCGTCGCCCAGGCAGCTGATTTCAGGCCAAAACACAAGTCAATCGCCTTGGCATAATCGCCCGGCGTCGAGGAATTCAGTCCCGCGACGTCGCACTTCGTCGGATCCTCGTCCGTCAAGCCGTTGCAGTTGTTGTCGACGTTATCGGCGGCGAATTCGATGGCGCCGGGATTGATGTACTTGTTGTTGTCGTTGCAATCCGCGCAGCCGGCATACCCGTCCTTGTCGCCGTCTTCCACCGCGTCGATGATACCGTCGCAGTCATTGTCCTTGCCATTCTTGCAGTTGCGCATTGCGCCGGGATGAATCGTGATGTCGTTGTCGTCGCAGTCGTCGGCGCAGCCGCTGTAGCTGTCGCCGTCGTTGTCCATGTCGTCCACGACGTCGTTGCAGTCGTTGTCCTTGCCGTCGCAGATTTCCGGATTGCCGGGAAAGCGCGTGGGGTCGTTATCGTCGCAGTCTTCGCACGCCGGTGAACCATCTTTGTCGGCGTCGAGCTTGTTGTCGACGAAGCCGTCGCAGTTGTTGTCCTTGCCGTTGGTGCAGTCGACCGGCGCGCCGGGGTGAATCGCCGGATTCGTGTCATCGCAGTCCACGCACGCCGGATAGCCGTCGTTGTCCGCGTCCTGATCAGCGTCGATCTTGCCGTCGCAATCGTTGTCCTTGCCGTTGGTGCAGTTCGGCTTGGCGCCCGGGTGCACGGTCGGATCGCTGTCGTCGCAGTCCTGATTCGGACCCGGGCACGCGCTGTAACCGTCCTTGTCCGCATCGAAATTGTCGACAACGCCGTCGCAATTGTTGTCGATGCCGTCGCAAATCTCCATCGCGCCGGGATGGGTCGTCGGGTTGGCGTCGTCGCAATCGCCCTGCATCGGCGTGTAGCCATCACCGTCCAAATCCTTGTCTTTGTTGGGATCGTTCGGATCCACCGGATACGGCACGTCCGCCGTCGTGATCGCATCCTGGCCAGGCACGCCGTCATTCAGGAGGGTGCCGTCGCTGCCCGTCGTCGCCGTGCCGTCCTCGCCCGGATTGGTCGCACTGTCGCCAAGTCCGGTGCCGATCGTGGTGTCCTTGCCGGGAAGCGAATACGACGGTCCGCCGGTGCCGCTGGTGCTGGAGCACGCGGCCGTGACGCAAAGCGCGAGTACGCACACGCATCGCAGGATCGGCGCGCTCAAGGTCGTGACGGGGTCGGGCGGGCGCATGGCAACTCCGGTTCAACAGCCAACCCCAGAGCGTACAGGTCCACCGGCAACGCCGCAAGCGGGAATTGTCGCGTTGCGCAATCGCAACAGAGCAAAAGATTTCGGAATGAATTCGCCTAAAAAAGTCCCGATACCCGCGCGGCATTGTTGGCACGCACGGCATCGACACCCAGCACACGCCGCGGCACTTCGGAGTCGCAGAAGACGTCCAGCAGGTCGCTGTCGATTTTCTGGTCCTTCGCCTCGTCGGCGAGAATGCGCAACGCGATGTCGTGCGGCACCGCCTTTTTGTAGGGCCGGTCCGACGCGGTCAAGGCATCGTAGATGTCGGCAATCGCCATCATCCGCGCTTCCACGCAAATCCCGTCGCCAGACAGGCCGCGCGGATAGCCGTGACCGTCGAGCTTCTCGTGATGCCCGTGGGCAATTTCCGGTATGCGCTTGAGACCACGCGTCCACGGAATTTGCGACAGGAACCGAAACGTGTGGGTCACGTGGCTTTCAATTTCCAACCGTTCGTCCGGCGACAGCGAGCCCTTCGGAATCGACAGCACCGCCACTTCCGCTGGCGTCACAAGCGGTTGACGCTCACCATCCGCCCCGAGAAACATGGCGCTCTGCAGTTGCAGCAGGCTCTCAAAACTGCCGCCTTGCAGCACCGTCGGCCGGTTGCAGGTCAGCACGATTTGAAACTGCGCCTCCAGATCCGCCATCCGCCGCGCCAGATCTTCCTGTTCGCGGACAATGACGGACGCATCGACGCCGGACAACAGCAACGACACACACTTCCGCAGCGTCTCCGCTTCCATGCTGGTCTTGGCGTAGTCAAAGCGATGCCGCAGCAATTCCAGCTGATGCGGGTACAATTTCTGCGCCTTGACGAGCACGTCTTCACGCACGCCGACCTTGCCGAAGTCGTGCAGCAGCGCGGCGTAGCGGATTTCCATGCGCTCGCTGGGGCCAAATTTCAGCCCCAAGTGACGCGGCAGGCCGACGAGCTCGACCGCATCCGCCAGGCCCAACGTCAGGCGCGACACGCGCTCCGAGTGACCAGCGGTCGACGGGTCGCGCGATTCGATCGCGACCACCGACGCTTGCACGAAGCCCTCGAACAGCTTCTGGATTTCGTCGTGCAGCTTGGCATTCTCGATCGCCGCCGCGGCCTGCCCACCCAGCGCGACGAGCACGTCGGCGTCGTCCTGCGTGAACCGTCCGTGCTTTTTGTTCAAGACCTGGATCACGCCGACAATCTGGCCGTGCATGTCGACCATCGGCACCGCGAGAAGCGAGCGCGTCTGGTAACCGGTCGCGCGATCGACCGACGCGTTGAACCGCGGATCGTCATAGGCATTGCGTAGTTTGATGATTTCGCCGGTCTGGGCAACGTGGCCCGCCAGCCCGACACCCGCGGGAATGCGAATTTCGCGATCGCCGCCAATGCCCTGGGCAATTTTAGCCCACAACTCGCCCGTCTCGCGATCGACCAGAAACAGCGAGCCGCGATCGGCATCCACCACCCGCGACGCTTCCTGCAGAATCTTCTGCAAAAGGGTGTCCAGATCGTGCTCGGAAATCAGGGTCTTGGCGACGTCCAAGAGCGCGGACAACCGCAGCGCCGTCTCGCTGTGCGGCGTCACGGCCAGAAACGTCCCCGTGGCATTGCCAACCGAGATCTGTCCAGTTTGCCCGGTCTTGAGATGATCTTCAGCCATGAGCACCACTCACACAGTTCCATTGAGGCTACCATGTTGACGGATTCGGGCCAAGCCATTCCGCGCTGGCCGTGGGCGACGTAGACTGCGCATCCGCCGCGCGTGGCGCCGCCGGAGTCGCCGATGAAACCGCAAAAGCCCGCACGATTGGTTGTCCTCGCGGCCGGGCAAGGCTCCAATCTGCAAGCGATCTTTCAGGCGATCGACGACGGCAAGCTGAGCGTGGACGTGGCGCTGGTCGTCAGCCATCGATCGGATGCCTACGCATTGGTGCGCGCTGCGGTGCGTGGCATCGCGACGGCCGTGCAAACGCTGACTGCGATCAAGGCCGCCGGAGGATCGCGCGACGATTTTGACCGCTGGCTGACCGCGACGATTGCGGAAGTGGAGCCGGACTTGATCGTCTGCGCCGGCTGGATGCTGATCCTCGGATCGGATTTCTTGCGCGCGCACGGCGGACGAACCATCAACCTGCATCCCGCGCTCCCCGGGGCGTTCATTGGCAAGGATGCCATTCTCCAGGCTTGGCAAGCCGCCCAGCGTGGAGAGGTCAACGAGACTGGCGTGATGGTGCATGAGGTCATCGCCGAATTGGATGCAGGTGCGCCAATCGCCGTGCGCCAGGTGCCCATCCTGCCTGGCGAATCCCTGCAATCGCTCACCGAACGCATCCACGCCGTGGAGCATGACGTGCTGATTGACGCGATTCGCCTGAAGCTTGCCAGCCTGAGTTGCTAGCCGGAGCCCGCCCAAGACGCAAAGATTTGCCAAGCCGTGACATGCATCTGCCACAAGAATACGGTATGTTCCAGCCGTGTCAGACGGTCAGGCTGTGGTCATGACCAAAGGATTCCCGATGAAATCAGCGATTTTTTCCCTTGCCGCGTTGGCGCTGAGCCTTTCACTCGCCGCTTGTGGCGACGACGCCGCGATTCAGTCGACGATCGTTGACAACGACCTGGCTGGTTCCACGGACGATACCGGCCTCGGCGATGCGCTGGACGACGGGGGCGCTGGATCCGATGCGAGCGTTGGGACCGACATCGCGCTGTGGGAACTGCCGCCGCTGGATATTCAAGGTACCGACGCGATCGTGGACGTGGAGGACGGCGACACCGCTGGCGCCTCCGATGCGACGCCGGACGCAAGCTTGCAGTGTCCGGGAGCAGTGGGCTGCGCGTGCAAGATCGACGCCGACTGCCCCAGCACCACCATCTGTGCCGACACAGCGAACGGCAAGCAATGCCTCGCGCCCTGCCTTTCTGGCACGCCCTGCGCCGATGCCACGCTGTGTGTCAACATTCCCGGCCCCGACACGACCACGACCGACGGCGACAAGCCCGTCTGCGCACCCAAGTTTCCGCACTTGTGCGAGCCATGCTCGACATCCCAAGTGTGCCCCAGCATCGGCGTCGACAAGGTCGCCTGCGTGGGCTTGGGTACCACGCCGACCGGCACGGAATTGGACGGCGCCAACGGCTGGTTTTGCTCCAATTTCTGTATCACCGACGCCGACTGCCCCGCCGACTACAGCTGCCTGAGCGCCAACACGATCGACGGCGACACGGCGACGTTCTGCCGGCCGAAGACCAACACCTGCACGTGCAGCGCGTTGGCCATCGCTGAAGCCGCGACCACGACTTGCGCAAGCAGCAAGCTCGGCGGCGACGGCAAACCGATCACCGGCTGCAGCGGCACGCGGGCTTGCGGCGCCGCGGGCCTGAGCGCGTGCAGCGCTCCCATCGCCGTCACGGAAATCTGCGACAACATCGACAACGACTGCAACGGCGTGACCGACGACGGCATCCAGAGCGGTGCCGGCGCGATGTGCGATGACAAAAACGTGTGCACCAGCGATGCGTGCACCGGCGGCGTTTGCCTCGCCACGGCGATCTCCGCGACGTGCGACGACGGCAGCCTCTGCACCGTGAACGACGCGTGCGCGGCCGGCAAGTGCGGCGGCGCGACGGCCAACTGCGACGATGCCAACCCGTGCACGACCGATTCGTGCGACGACAAGCTGGGCTGCGTCCACGTCAACAACACAGCGAGCTGCGACGACGGCGACCCGTGCACCACCGGCGACATCTGCAAAGACGCGGTTTGTCAGTCCGGCGCGACGAACAACTGCAATTGCACCGCGGACGCCGATTGCGCGCAGTATGAGGACGCCGACAAGTGCAATGGCACCCTCTACTGCTCCAAGTCGTCAGCGCCGTATGTCTGTAAAATCAATCCAATTACCGTCGTGACGTGCGATCCTTCGGCGGACACGCTGTGCCAAATCAAACAGTGCGATCCGACGGACGCGGTCTGCAAGTTTGTGGCGCAAAACGACGGCAAGAGCTGCGACGACAACAACGTCTGCACAACGGGCGAAGTCTGCGCGGCGACCGCGTGCACGCCACAGGGATCGGTCAGCTGCGACGACAGCAACCCCTGCACCACCGACGCCTGCGACTCCGTGAGCGGCTGCAGCCACGTCGCCAACACATCCGGCTGCGACGACGGCAACGCGTGCACCAACGGCGACACGTGCGCGACGGGCACCTGCGCGGGCACGGCGATTTCCTGCAACGACGGCTTCGCTTGCACGGCGGACAGCTGCGACCCGGTCAAGGGTTGCGTCAACACTCCGCTGAACAACGACGTGTGCCAGATCAGCAGCACCTACTCGGAACCGTTCAACTGTGGCTCCGGCAGCTTGGATCTGTGGTTCCGCTCCGACGCGCTCGACAACGCCAGCTGGGTCAAGTGGGGCTTTGACGCAACGCCAGCGGTCCCTGCGCCGCAGTCGAAAGCGTGTTCGCTGAACATCAACAACGGCACGGACTTGCAGTGCGGCAGCGGCCAGTCTTCACTCAACAGCATGGTCGCTTCGCCGAGCATCGACCTCTCCGCCATGGCCACCGGCACGACGACGAAGGTGACGTTCTACAGCGCCGGCAACTGGACCGCGACCAAGACCGCGACCGTCGCCGTGCAAGTGGACGGCGGCGGCTGGAACAACCTGGGCACCGTCACCGGCAATGCCAGCTGGACCAAGGTCGCGTTCTCGAGCACGGCGTGGGCTGGACACAAGGTCCAGTTCCTCTTCAGCTTCGCCGGGCCCTGCGACGGCGATACCAACGCCGGCTGGTTCATTGACGACTTCGCGGTCTTTGAGGACCTCTGCACGACCACGCCGGGCGTCTGCGGCAGCAATGGCTTGTGCGACATGGACGTCACGGGCCAATTGAATTGCACCGCCTGCCCGACCGGCTACGCGCCGCTGAACGGCGCCTGTGCGGACGTCGACGAATGCGCGCTGGGCACCGCGGCCTGCGCCGCCGAAGCGACCTGCGCCAACACAACCGGCAGCTACACCTGTACCTGCAAGGCCGGCTTTACCGGCGACGGCAAGACCTGCACCGACATCGACGAGTGCGCGACCGGCAAGAGCAATTGCGCCGCCAACGCCACGTGCACCAACACGCCGGGCAGCTTTACCTGCGCCTGCCCGGCCGGTCTCATCGGCGACGGCACCGTGTGCGGCACCTTGGGCAGCGGCCCTGGCGCTCCGGCGATTTCCTGCCTCGCGATCTTCCAGGCGCTGCCCAAGAGCACGGACGGCGTCTACTACCTCGACATCGATGGCACGGGACCGATCGCCATCGGCCAGTACTACTGCGACATGAAGAACGGCGGCTGGACACGACTCATTTCCGACGACTTTGAGAAGAGCCAGGGCGGCTGGAGCCAAGGCACCGTCACGAATTGCGGGAATTACGGCAACATCTTGGGCGGTTACAACGTATTTGGCAAAGGTGCCGCGCCGGCGAAAACGGTCGACGCGCCGCCGCATACGCAGGCCAAGTTGTGGCTGCAATACATCCGCCTGGATGCGTGGAGCAGCCAATGGGCCGTGGTGTTCCTCGACAAGGCGCAGGTTTGGTCCAAGCAAAGCCCGGGCAATGAATGGACGATGGGCTGGAACAACAAATGCGGACGCTGGGACTTCCAGGACGACGAATGGGACATGGGCTCCGGTTGGGTCGGCCCGCACTCGGCCGCGACCGTCACCGTCACGGCTTCCAGCACGCTCGACCAGTCCGCCGACCAGGAAAGTTTCGGCCTCGACAACGTCGTGCTTTTCGTCAAGTAGACGTTCCTGCCGTCGCTACGGCTGCGCCACGCACGCCAGGAAATCCTGCGCCATCGCCAGCCACGGATCCGGTCGACGCCGCGGCGCAACGTCAGCCGCCAACTGTTGGGGCGCCTTGCCGCGCCGCGCCACGCACTGCACAGCCCGCTGCCAGTTTGCGTCCTGAACCACGCCGAACTGGGTGGTCGCATCCAGCGGCAGCGCCACGTCCGGCAGCGCACCGACGCCGTCCAGATCGCGGTTGTTCGGCGTCCAGTAATGGCCAATCGTCGCCTTGATGTAGAAGCCGGCCATCAGCGTCGGCTTGGCCACCCGCTGCATGGAAGCCTTGCCCAGCGTGTGCTCGCCCAGCACCAGCGCGCGCCCGTGGTCCTGCAGCGCTCCCGTCAACACCTCGCACGCCGACGCGCACATCCGATTCACCAGCAGTACGACCGGCACGTGCACGTCATCCGGCGTGTCCGTCGCCACCGGTTGCTGGTCCGGCTTCGCGTGCCAGCGCGCCTTCAGAATCGTTCCCGATGACAGCAGCATCTCGGCAATCGCCACGGATTCATCCAGCACGCCACCCGTGTTGTCCCGCATGTCCAGCACAATCCCGCGCAAGGGCTTCTTGCCGCTTTCTGCCACGACAACCGCGCGCAGACGGGCCGCCGTGCCTTTGACGAAATCGCTCAGCCGCAGATGCAGAAAGCCCGGCGCAAGGCGTTCCCGCGACACGTCGTGTGCCACCGCCAAATCGCGCTTCAGGCGCACCGTGCGCAGTTTCTGTTTCAGCTTCGACCACAGGCGCAGGTCGACTTGCGAACCGACATCGCCCTGGAGCAAAGCCGGCGTTGCACAAGGGTCAAATGGCCCCTCCGCCAGCGCGATCACGCGATCGCCCACGCGCAGATCCGCGTGCCACGCCGACGACGCTTCCCGCACGTCCGCGACACAGCATTGGCTCGACGTCCCCGGCTGTTCCTGCGTGCACGGCGTGACGGCAAATCCCAGATCCGCGTGCGCTGCCTCCTGATCCGGCTCACTCACCCGGTCCCAGTAGCGCGCGGCCAGAACATCGCTGTGCTTGTCCAGACCCTTGAGCCAGCCCGACGCCGCGTTGATCCACGCCGCGTACACCCGCGCCTGCCGCTGAACGTCCTGCGCCATGCCGGCTTCCTGCCACTTGAGGACGCAATACAACTCGCGTTTGCCAAAGGCGTGGCGCGCGTGCCAATCCGCCCACGCCAGCTTCAATGCCGGCGGATCAAGGTGCCACACCGCCTCGTGCACCAGCAGCAGCCCGTCGATCGGCTGTTTGTCACACACCAGCGGCTCCGACGGTCGCGCCGTCAGACCCTGCAGATACGACGCCGGGACCAAATCCACGAGCGGCGCTTGATTCCACAGCGCCAATTCCGCCGCATGCCGCCAAGCAAACTGCTCGCGCGGCGTGCCCGCCACCGGCGGATCGAGCATCCGTTCCCGGGCAAACTGCTCGACTTGCTCAAACTGCGTGCGGCCAAATTCCACGCCGCTCCAGTCCTGCGCGGTGCCCATCACGGCAACGATGACGGCGACGATCGCGGGGAACATCGGCGCCAGCTCCTACCGACCGCCGCGCCGGCGCATTTCGTCCTGCTCGTCGGCTTCCAACTCGCGGATCAACCCGCGCAGGTCCACGCGCGCCTCCGAGCCCTTGTGCTTGCCGGTCAACGCCGAATCCGGCCGCAGCTCGCCGCGCGCGTACTTCTCCCACATTTCCGCGCCATGCTTGAGCGGCTGTTCCGGCGCGCCGTGGCCCAGCAGAAAGCGGTTCAGGTTCCCCACGTCACGCAGCAGGATTTCCCGGGCATTCTGATTGCCCGCGGCATCCAGCGACTGGGGAAAATCAATGATCACAGGACCATCCGCGCCCATCAGCACGTTGAAATCCGACAAATCGCCGTGCACCACGCCCGCGCACAGCATCTTGACGACTTCGCGCAGCAGAAAATCAAACGTCTTCTGCGCCGTCGCGACGTCCATCGCCACTTCACCCAAACGAGGCGCTGGGTTGCCTTCCGCGTCCTTGACGAGCTCCATCACCAGCACGCCGTCGAGGAAATGGTAGGGAATCGGCACGCGGACGCCGGCATCGCGCAGCCGGTAGATCATGTCCACTTCCGCGCAGCGCCAGGCCTCTTCCTCCTGCGCTTTGCCGTGCTTGCTGCCTTTTTGCATCGCCCGCTGGTCGCGTGAACTCTTGGCGCGGCGGCCTTCCGTGTAATCCGCGCGGTGCTTGAAGGACCGGTGCTGCGCGTCCTTGTAGACCTTGGCGACGCGCTCCTCGCCGTCCGAGAGGACCAAATAGACCTGCGCCTCCTTGCCACTCATCAGCGGCCGGATGACTTGCTGGACGACGCCTTGATCGATGAGGGAAACCAGACCGCTGGGTGTGCGCATGACCTTCTCGGAGCCGCCGGGAATGGCCGAAAACGGCCCGAACGGAACTGCATGCTGCACGGCCAGCGCCGACAGGGCAAATTCGTCAAACTTCGGGCCACTGCTCGCGCAGCCCTGGCCACTGCCCGGCGAGGTGCGCGTCTGCCATCGGGTACAGCATGTGCTCCTCCTTCAGATTGTGTTGCTGGATCAGCATCAGCAGCGTATCGCCGTGTTCCAGCAACCCTTGGGCATCGCCGCCCGCCAGCAGCCCGGCCATCGTGTGCAGCACGCTGCGTATCTGCGCGTGCTCCCTGCGCATCACCGCCGTCGGGCCCATCCCGTGCATGCCCGTCGCGTTGTCCAGCGCAACGAAGAGCGTCTGCTCCTCAAACTCGAAATGGCGCTGCATCGCCCGCTCGAACGCGGCAAAGGCGCTCCGCGTCGCCGCCGCATCGCCTGCATCCGCACCGTTTTCGACCGCCGCCCACAGCGCGTCACACGCCTGGTGGTCGTCCGTCATGAAATCGCTCGTCGTCGCCATCTTGCCTCCCGAAACTGGTGTACGTCAGGCCACTGGCGGCGGACGTTATCAGATGATAACATCGCTGTGCGCAGAGGCAACACCCGCCTGAACACCCTGCCCCGGAGCCGCCGATGCATCCCGTTCTGACCGACTTGCCGCGCCGCGATCAAATCCTGACCGCCACGCTGGAACTGCTCGCTACGACGCCGCTGGAGCGTTTGACCACCCGCCACATTGCCCAGCGCGTGGGCGTGACGCAGCCTGCGCTGTTCCGGCATTTCCGCACGCGGGAAGCGCTGCTGCTGGCGGTGGCGCACGAAGCGCGCGCGGCGCTGAGCGTACGGCTGACCGCGTTGCTGGCCGTGCCCCAACCGCCGCTGCGCCGTTGCGTCGCCTTGGCGGAACTGCTCGCGGACTTTGTCGACCACCACCCGGGCCTGCCGCGCCTGCTGTTTGCCGATCTGGCCTTTGAGGCGCCGGAGCTGCGCCTCGCGGTCCAGCACCTCGTGGCGATGCAACACACGCTGGTGGCGACGCTGGTGGTGGAGGCGCAAGCTGACGGCACAGTGCGCCCGGACGTGCAGCCTGAGGCGGCGGCGACGCTCTTTGTCGCGATGGTGCAAGGTTTGGCGCTGCGCGGCCTGGTGCAAGGGCAAACGCAGCTGCCGCCGATGCGTGAGCGGCTGCCGGCGGTCCTGGAACTGTGGCGGGAGGCGATTCACTCCGGCGCGGAAGCGCGGCCGACAGTGAAGCCGGAAGGGCCGCACCGGACGGCGCGGGCGATGGTTCTCGACGTGCGGCCGATTCTGGCGCGCGGCGTCGATCCGCTGGCGGAGGTGCTGGCCACGCTGGCGACGCTCACGCCGTCGTCGGTCCTGGTGTTGACGGCGCCCTTTCGCCCCAAGCCGCTGGAAACGCTGCTGGCGGCGCGCGGCCATGGGGTCAGCGCGCACCCGGCGCCGAACGGCTTGTGGAGCCTGCTGGTCCGCGTCGACGACACGATGCCCTGCCTCGATTTGCGCGATCTGGAGCCGCCGGAACCGCTGGAGCGGCTGCTTCTTGCGGCGACGCGTTTGGTGCCGGGCGAATCCCTGCTGGCGCACGTGCCGCGCCACCCGCACCTGCTGTTGCCGCAGTTGCAGGCGCGCGGCCATCGCTTTGAAGTCGCGAATTTGGCCGACGGAACCGCAGTCGTGCGCGTCGAGGCGGCCTCATGAGTTCCCCGCGCTTGTCGATCGACCAGGCGCCGCCGCAGTCCGTGCCGCTCGGCTTCTACGCCATTTTGCCCGTCGCGCTGGTGGCGGCGGGCGTGCTGTTGGCGCTGCAGGGCAACCAGCTGTTCGCGACGCAGTGGCTGCCGCAGACCATCGCCTGGACGCATCTGGGCACGTTGGGCCTGCTGACCGCGGCGATGTTCGGCTCGCTCTACCAAATGGTGCCGGTGGTGCTGGGGACGCCGGTGCCGGGCATTCGGCTGGCGCACGCCGTCGCCGTCGCGTTGGCGTTGGGGCTGGCGGGGCTGGTCTTCGGCCTGTCGCTGGGGTTCCCGTCGCTGATCCTCATGGGCGGCACGCTGCTGGGGCTGGCTTTCCTCGCCTTTCTGGTGCCGATGGGGATCGCACTCACCCGCGCGCGCGGCGGCGGGGACACGCTCACGGGCATGCGCGGCGCGCTCGTGTGCCTGCTGGCGGTCGGGCTGGTGGGCTTGCGGCTGGCGTGGGGGCACGCGACGGGTGCCCTGCCCGATGCGCGCGGAGTCTGGCTTGCGGTCCACATCGCGCTCGGGCTGCTCGGCTGGGTGGGCGGGCTGACGACGGCGGTGTCCTGGCAGGTGGTGCCGATGTTCTACCTGACCGAGTCATTTCCGCCGAAGGCTGCGCGGTTTCTGCGCCTGGTCGTGCCCAGCTCTGCGCTCCTCGCCGCAGCGTTCGCGCTGGGCAATTTGCCGCTTGGCGTGGTTCTCCTGGCGGCGCTGCCTGCCGCGTTGGCCGTTTGGATCCTGCAGCCGGGCTGCATCGCCCGGTTGCTGCATCAGCGCCGCCGCCGCCGCCGCGATCCGACGCTGCACTTCTGGTGGCTGGCGCTGGCATGCGCGCCGCTGACGATGCTCGCCGCGATCCTTGCCTGGACGACCGATTGGCAGCCCGCGCCGCTGCTGTTTGGCTGGCTGGCGATCGTCGGCTGGGCGGGTGCGCTGGTGCACGGCATGCTGGCCCGAATCGTGCCGTTTCTGGTGTGGTTTCATCGCTTCGCCGCTGTTGCAGGCAAGTCCACCGTCCCGCCGATGAAGCAACTGCTGCCTGACCGCGAAGTGACGTGGAACCTGCGCGTGCACGGCGCGACGGTGCTCTGCGGCGTCGTCGCGATCGTTTCTGGCCTGGATCTGTTGGCGCGCCTGACCGGTGTCCTGCTCGCAGCAACTGGCGTGCTGATGGCAGTGGCGCTGACCCGAACCGTCACACGCGCAAGCACCGGTCAGCAGAAGACGACTTGAAATTTGCCGACGCGCCGTGGTGCGGTTCACACTGCGCCCGTGCTTGCCTTGGACCCGACGCAACTCAACTTCGCCCTGGACGCCGGCTTGCACCGGTGCGCGTCGCTGCAGCAGCGCCTCGACACCAATGCGTATCGCCTGATCGACGACGAGCCGGGCGGCCTGACGCTGGACCGCTACGACCGCGACTGGGTGCTGTCCCTGCTGACCGATGTGACCCCTCAGGACCCGCAGAGCGTGGCGCAAGCCGTCGCGTTGGGCACGCGCGTCGCCACGCATCTGGGGCACAAGCTGCACGCGCGGGCGGTGTACCTGAAAGTGCGGCCGCGCCAGGCGAATACGCTGGTCGACGCGAAACAGGCGGGCTTGACGCCGCACGCGCCGGTCTTTGGCGAGGCGGCGGAGGAACCGTTGACGATTCTCGAGAATGGCGTGCGCTACGGCGTGCAGTTGAATCAAGGCCTGGGCACCGGAATCTACCTGGACCAGCGCGACAACCGCCGTTGGCTGCGCGAGCAAGCCAAGGACCTCTGCGTGCTCAACACGTTCGCGTACACCTGCGCATTTTCGGTCGCGGCCGCGGTGGGCGGAGCGCGGCAGACGGTGAGCATCGATGCGGCGCAGACTGCGCTCACGCAGGGCCGGGCGAACTTTTTGTTGAATGGCTTCGCCGACGTCAAACAGCATGACCTGATCCGCGGCGATGTCCTCGCCTGGTTACCAAAAATGGCGCGGCGTGGCGACCGGTTTGACCTCATCGTGCTGGATCCGCCGAGCTACGCCCAAGTCGATGGTCGGCGGTTCCAGGCGGCGCGCGACTATCCGGTGCTCTTGGCGGCGGCGCTCGGCGTGCTGTCACCGGGCGGCCGCGTGCTGGCTTGCATCAACCACGCCGGCGTGGACGAACAGCGTTTCGAGCAGTTGCTGACCGAAGGTGCGCGCCTCGCCCACCGCGTTGTGCTGACGTTGCGCCTCTTGCCACAGCCGGTGGATTTTCCGTCGGGGCGGATGAAGGCTGTGCTGCTGGAAATCCGTTGATTACCATGGCGTGACGCATTTCCGGTCGACGCAAATCAGCCCGGTGGCACACGCGGCGTCGACCTCGCATTCGCTGCACACGTTATTCCAGCAGCCCTGTTTCGGGTCGGGACAGTGCGGACAGAGCGCTGGACTGGCCCCGGCGCAGAACGTAGGATCCTGACTGTAGCTCTGGTCCTGTTTGCGCGGATGGTGGCAGCCGACTTCGCAGCGGCCGGCGAGACAGACCTGGCCGAGTGGGCAATCCTGGTCCTTTTGCGCTGCGTCGCAGACGCCAGCGGTGTTGGCCGCCACGCAGCCACGGACTTTGCAGACCAGGCCGTTCGCGCAGCTGCCGCCGCCCTGATCGCAGCGTGTGGTGCAGAAACCGCTGACACAGAATTGGTTGGATGGGCACGTGCCCGACGGACATGCCGCGCCCGTGCAGGTTCCGTCGACGCAGCCCGCCGTTATGCCGCCGTTGCCGTCCGGGCATTGGCTGTTGTCGATGCAGCGCGCCGGCGCCTGGTTCTGCGGCACCGCGATAACGTGAAGCCGCGTCAACCGTCCAACCACGCCGTAATCCAGTGCGACGAAGCGCAGCCACACCGGCTTGCCCAGCGGCACGAGATCGTCCAGGCGCACGTGACCGGCGGAAAAGCCGAACGGCGCGCCGTTGGGAATGCCAAAATGCGTCCCGGGCACATCCGGTTTCGGGCCGTGGAAGACCGTAACGCTCTGGTTGGACGTCACGCTGTCGGTGCCGATCTGGAGCACCGCACTCGGCGCGTCGCCGGGATTGGGCTGCGCGTCGTAACGTTCGATCACGAGATCGTTGTCCACCGCCCAGGGCAGCACGCCGAGCGGATCGCCAGCGAGATAGAGAGCGCTCGCGGTTTGGCGCGAAAAACACTGCACCACGACGTTGACGATGCTCGCGGTCGGCTGGTATTGCGTTGCGGAACCGTTGGCCGTGCCATACGCCGAAGTATTTTTCTCCGCGACGTCGTGCGTTACCTGGACGGCGCGCGTCCGGTCGAGATCGATGCAGTCCATGCCTTTGGCGTCCGCCACCCCGAGCGCGCCGATGCGCACGCCCGAGCGCGATCCCGGCAGTTCACAGCCGGCGTCTGCCACCAGCCGCGCGTTGAGGCTCAGCGGGCCCAGGTTGGTCAGAAAAGTGCCGGTCAACTCGACCGTGTGCGGTCCTGGCGTCAGGTTCAGGGGCACCAGCAGCAGCGGCCCTTTGGTCTTGCCGGCACACGGAACGCCGTCGCACGCCAGCCGTGCAGGGTTGAGACCCAAGTTGTACGGGTGCAATTCCAAGCTGATGGCGCCCTGCCCGCTGGCCACGGCAATCGCGACGCGCAACTGCACCGTGTCCTGCGGCTCCAGCGGATCCATCCCTTGCGACAGGCCGGCCCCCGTGTCGTCGTAGACAATGACGCCCGTGGAAGCCTGAAGTTTCGGGCAGCTGAGCGCGGTGCAGACGCCGTCGACATCGTAGAAACCCGGCGCACAGCCGCACACAGCCGAGCCGGCAGCGTCCGTGCACGAGGTCTTGTCCGGTTCCACGCACGGATTGGGATTGCACGGTCCAGGAACCGTCACGTCGCCGCATTCCGTCGTACCCATCAGGTAGTAGCCGGTATCGCATTTGCAGTACGGCGCGTCGGCGAACGGCACGCAGATGCCGTGGTTGCTGCAAGTGACGCCGTCGCACGGTTGCGGTGGCACGTCCGGCAGCGCGTCCAATCCGGTCTGCGTGTCGGCCAGCTGGACCAGGTCCGGCACCGCGTCGGTTGATTGCAGGTCGCTGGTCGTCTCAGCGTCAGGCAAATCCGCGGCCACCTCGGTGTTGAAGGAGGACGTCACGTCCGCAGCCGTTGAGTCCGCAATCCAATCGCCCTGTGGCTGCTTGGGCGAACTGCACGCCAACACGAGCATGGCCAAAATCAGCAGCAGGGACAGGCGCGGCATGGCGGGCTCCGGGTCGATGAGGCGACAGCGCCGAACGTAGCGCAGGTTGGGCGCGCTCGCCACACGGAAATTCGCCCAACGGATCGGCTCCTGCGCGTGATCGGCCTTTGTGGGTCGTGGGGTCAGCTTGTTTCCGGCCCGCTGGCATGCGGTTTCGGAACGCGTATGGACCTCACTGCGCCGCCCGAGCACAGCGCCGACGCTCTACGGCAAGCTTCCGTTTTGGGATTGCGCACTTCCGTGCGCGGGCCGAGCGGACGGAAGTCTGCACGCCACGGGCCGGAGGCACGCAAAGAGCGACCGTAAGGTCGCAGCGTGCGCCCTGAGCTGACCGAAGCGCGGCGTCGCGTGGCCCGGCAAGCGCACGGGTAGACGGCAGCGTTCCGAAACCGGATCAAGATCGCCCAGCGCGCCTTTGTGAAGCTCCTTTACAAAAAGTTCGCAGACGGGACGTGACAAGTCCGACGTGATCCGTATGCTTGACGAACGGCACGGGTCTGCGAGAGCCCGGCGACCTGTCTGCGTTCCCCCAAATTACGCCAACGAACGGCACTGCCGCAACGGAGTCCCCGCTGATGAACACTCGATCTCTGTCCAAAATTGCCAACTTGATGTTCAAGACTCTGACGTCCTGCACGCTTCTTCTCGTCATGACTGCTGGCTGCGGCACAACGGCGGGCGGCGGTGGCGGCTGGATTACCGCCTTTGACGGGCTCGGCGGTGATGGCACGATTGGCGACGCGACAGGCGGGGAGGACACGCCGGGGGCCGATGCCACGACCGGCGAGGACGCCAAGGACGCAACCACAGCGGATGCGCCACTGGAGGATGCCGTCGGTGTGGACACGCAGGTCAAGGACACCCTTGTCGCCGATACCGGTCCCAAGGATAGTGGTCCGCTGGACACGGGCCCGAAAGACACCGGACCCATCGACACCGGTCCGACCGATACCGGCCCGGACTGTAGCAAAACCGACTACACCAAGGTCCAGAGCATCCTGACGCAGAACTGCAACGGCTGCCATGGCCACCAGTTCGGCTCGGGCTGCAGCTATGCGACCGGCTCCAAGTCGTCCATCAAGTCCAAGGTCAACAGCGGCAGCATGCCGCCGGGTGGAATGCCCAGCGCCGCGGACAAAGCGCTGGTGGTCAAATGGGTGAACGACGGCGCACTCTGCACGCCCGCGCCCGGCTGCCCCTGAACCCGCTCTGGCCCTACTGTCACGACAATCTTCCGTTGACCAAGGGCGGGCGGATGTGCAGACTTCACGCTGTGTTTGACGCGGCTGCTGGGAATTTCCGCGAAACGCAGGAGGGCAGTCGTGAGCGGGACCGGCCAGATGTATGTTCGCATGGGATGTCTGGCCGCCGCACTCACCGTCGGCTGTAGTTCACCCGCAACCAGCGAAAACAGCAGCGATACCTTCATCTGGACTTTGGATATTTCCCTCGGCGGCTTGGGAGACGGCGGCAACGGCGACGCTTCCGGCAAGGACCTGTTCGACACAAGCGGAAGCGACGCGAACCTGCAGGACAGCGACACAGTCGACATCGAAGTCAACGCCGGCAATTGCCCCTTTCCCGCCAATCCCGCCAAAGGTGAGCCGGGCGCGTCGTGCGCCAGCGCTTCGGACTGCGACGACGGCTTGTGCGTCGACAGCCCGGACGGCAAGATCTGCACGGTCAACTGCACCGCTTGTTGTCCAAGCGGCTTCAAGTGCGCGGCGTTCCAGTCCGGCCGGGATCCCATCTCGGCTTGCCTGCCGGCTTGGACCCAATTGTGCCGCCCGTGCCTCGCCGACGCCGACTGCGCCAGCGATGCCGGTGCGCTGTGCGTTGCCTATGGCGGAACGGGTAGCTTTTGTGCCGCGCCTTGTGAGGCGACCGCAGACTGCCCCGCTGGATTCGCATGCCAGACGGCGCAAGGTTCCATGGGCGCAGGCAAGCAGTGCGTGAAGCAGCAAGGTGAGTGCGCCTGTTCGGAGGCGGCAACCATGGCCGGCGCGAAGACGACGTGCAGCGTGACGAACAGCGCGGGCACCTGTTCCGGCACGCGGAAGTGCACGCTGCAGGGATTGGCGCCTTGTCCCGCGGCCACGCCAGCTGTCGAAAGCTGCGACGGGGCCGACAACGACTGCAACGGCCAGACCGACGAACCTGGTGCCGTGGGCTGCGTGACGTATTTTGCGGACGGCGACGGCGATGGCTCGGGCAAAGCTGGATCAACCGGGCAGTGCTTGTGCGCACCGGTCGGCAGCTACACGGCAGTGACCGCGACCGACTGCGACGACGCGAACGCCGCGATCCACGTCGGCGCGCCGGAGCTGTGCGACAACCTCGACAACAACTGCAACGGCCTCACCGACGATGGCTGCGACGACGACCAGGACGGTTGGTGCGACGCCAGCCTGATCGTCGTCGGCACGCCGATCGTCTGCCCCAAAGGCCAAGGCGATTGCGACGACACGAACGCCGCGATCCATCCCGGCCAGGCGGAAATCTGCGGCAACGGTATCGACGACAACTGCGACGGCCTGACCGACAGCGGCGCCGACCCGAGCGGCTGCGTGGCGTTCTACATGGACGGCGACGGCGATGGCTATGGCACGGGCACGTCGGTGTGCGTGTGCAGCGCGACGGGGCTCTACACGACGCCCAAGGCCGGCGATTGCAACGACGTCGACCCGAACGTGAACCCTGGCAAGGTCGAATTGTGCGGCAATGGCGTGGACGACAACTGCAATGGCCAGATCGACGAGGCCGGCGCGAGCGGTTGCACGCCGTACTTCACCGACGACGACGGCGACGGCTATGGCGTCGGCACAGCACTCTGCCTGTGCGCGCCGGATGCAACACATACTGCGGTCAAGAATGGCGATTGCGACGACCAATCGAGCGCACGCCACCCGGGCGCAGCCGAGATTTGCAACGGCATCGACGATGACTGCGACGGCGTGACGGACCAGCCGGGCTCGGGCGGTTGCACGTTGGTCTATCCGGACGCCGACGCGGACGGCTACGGCGTGACGCTGGGCGGCATTTGCTTGTGCACCGTCCCGCCGACTGGCTACGCGTCGCAAGGCGGCGACTGCAATGATGCGTCGGCAGCGGCGTATCCCGGCGCAACGGAGATTTGTGACGGTTTGGACAACAATTGCAACGGCCAAGTGGACGAGGCCGGCGCGCAAGGCTGCACCAAGTTCTATCAGGACACCGACGGCGACGGATTCGGCGACGCCACGGCCGTTCAATGCCTGTGCGCAGCGTCGGGCAGCTACACGGCCACGCAGCCCGGTGACTGCAACGATCAGGTCGCTGCCATCAGCCCGGCGGCGACGGAGACATGCGACGGGATCGACAACAACTGCAACGGCCAGACCGACGAAGCGGGCGCCACCGGCTGCACGGTTTACGCGGCGGACAGCGACGGCGACGGCTTTGGCGCGATCGGCGACACGCAGTGCTTGTGCGCGGCCAGCGGCGTCTACACCAGCTTGAAGGCGACCGACTGCAACGACCAGAACAAGGCGATTCACCCCGGCGCCGACGAAATCTGCGACGGCTTGGACAACGACTGCGACGGCATCACCGACCCGAACGGTAGTGAAGGCTGCCAGAATTGGTTCCTGGACAAGGACGGCGACGGCTACGGCACCTCGGCAGCCGCGCCGATCTGCGCGTGTGGCGACGTGCCCGGGCGCGCGTTGCTCGGCGGCGATTGCAACGACGCGAACGCGGCCATTCACCCCGGCGTGGTCGAAACGTGCAACGGCGTGGACGACAATTGCGACGGCAGCATCGACCCGCTGGGCTCGGCGAATTGCATCGTCTATTTCACGGATATGGATCAGGACGGCTACGGCATTGGCAGCGGCTACTGCATGTGCAGCGCGGTCTCGTCGATTTCAGCTACCGTCGGCGGCGACTGCAACGACGCCAATCCGGCGATCCATCCCAACGCCACCGAAGTCTGCAACGGCGTGGACGACAACTGCAACGGCCAGACGGACGAGGGCGCGAGCGCGGCGTACTACGCCGACGGCGATGGCGACGGGTACGGCACGGGCAGCCCGGTCATCGCCTGCGCACCGCCCGCGGGCTTCCCCGCGACGTCCAACGGCGACTGCAACGACGGCAACGCCGCCATTCACCCCGGCGCCACGGAGGTCTGCAACGGCGTGGACGACAACTGCAACGGCCAAATCGACGAAGGCCTGGCCACGCAGACGTACTACCTGGACGCCGACAAAGACGGCTACGGCACCGCAGTCAGCCAGGTTTCCTGCGCGCCGAGCGGCAGCTACACGGCGACACTGACCAACGACTGCAACGACGGCAACGCGGCGATTCACCCCGGCGCGACCGAGGTGTGCAACAGCGTGGACGACAATTGCAACGGCCAGGTCGACGAAGGCTTGCCAACGCAAACCTACTATCTGGATGCGGACAAGGACGGCTACGGCACCACCGCGAGCCAGGTTTCCTGCGCCGCGAGCGGCAGCTACACCGCGACCAACAGCACCGACTGCAACGACAGCAACGCCGCCGTGAATCCCGGCCATGCGGAAGTGTGCGGCAATGGAGTGGATGACAATTGCAATGGTGCGACGGATGAGGGGTGTGCGCTTTGTTTGAATACCAGCAACGCGATGCTGAAGGCGCAGTCCGGCTGGAAGGTCTACAAAAACGCCGCATACATCAGCGACGGTTGTGAGCTTGTGCCGTACAATTCACACAAGCAAGGGCAAATCTATTACACACTAGGACGCATCGCGGCCGCCACGACACACATTGAGTTTGACGCTGCCATCGACAACAGTGGGTCTGATGGTTTTTCCTTGAACATTATTGATGTGGCCAACTTGGCGACGTTGGAGGCAGACATTGCGGCTGCCTTGGACGGCATGTGCCTCGGTTTTGGCGTGACAGGGCCGTGCGCGACGGCGGTGACGATGAACGCGTTGCACCTGAAATTGGATACCCACTACAACTCGGGCGACAAGATCTCCAACGGCTACGAGTTCGCGCTGGTTCTGAACGGCAACCCGCAAAACTACTTGGCTTGGGCTGACGCTTGGAACGTGCCCGGCGATATTCGTGACTGGGCGTATCACCACTATGTGGTCGACATCAGCGGCACTTCATTCAAGGCGAGCATTGATGACTACTCACTCATCAACACGACGCTGCCGTCGACATTCGCTGGCGGCTTCGTCGGCTTCTCCGCGGCGACTGGATCGGACTACACGGAACACGAAGTCGCCAACTTCTCCATCACCCAAACTTCCTGCCCGTGATCGATTTCGCCTGGCAAACGGGCCGCTCGCCCCCGTGGCCCACAGCGCATTCGCATGGACCGCGTGCCACGAATCCGGCACTGTCCAACCACGGCCGCCGGTACGAAATCGCAAGACATTGGCGAACTTGAGGTGACAGCATGGCAACCGGCGGCCGAAGTGGCGCGAAGGATTCGCACCCAGCCATGTCTGCTCGTTGGTCGGTCGCGCCTACGCTCCTGCTTCTCGGCGCGGGCTGCACGGGCTGGCGAGAGCTTGCCGCCGCCGAGCAACCAGTCACCACCGCCAAACATAGTACACGACCGGATCCCCCGGACTATAGTAATCCTCAATCCGCCCCTCGTCCTTGAACCCCGTCGCATCATAAAACGCCCGCGTGCCGCCGTAGAGCTCGCGGCCGCTGGTTTCCAGCACCAGCCGCTTGCCGCCCAACGCCATCGCCACATCGCGAATCGCTTGACACAACACCCGACCAATCCCGGCGCGGCGAATCGTCACGTCTGAGGCAATGAAGTAAAGATGCCAAGTCCCCTCGGTCATCGGCGTGTGGCCAAAGGTCGCATAGCCCACGACGCGGCCCTCGCGCTCCGCCACCACCGTCGGATAGTCACCGTTGACGCCACTGGTCGGTCCTTCACCCAGGTACACGTCGACGATTTCCAAGCCGATGATGCATTCCTCTTCGCTGAAATTGCCCGCTTCGCGCAACAGCCGGTCAATCGCTGGTCGATCGTGCGCCGCGGCCAGGCGCGTGGTCACTAAACTCATCTGTTGCCTCATTTACTTGATACGCGCCCACTGCAATTGCAGCGAAACAAAATCTTCAAACGTCAGTCCCAGCGCTGGCAGCGCGCGCACCAGCCCGGCGTCGGGCGAGAGATCCGGATTCGGATTCACGTCGATGATGAACGGTTCGCCCTGCGCGTCCACGCGCAGATCCAGGCGCGCGTAGCCCGCGAGCCCCAGCGCTGCGAAGGCGCGATCCGCCAGATGGGCAATCCGCGCCCGCAGGTCGGTATCGACGGTCGCCGGGTAGTGCACCGGCGTCGTCAGAAACTCCGCGCTGTCCTCCTGCCACTTCGCCGCCCAAGTCAGGATTTTCGGTTGATGCGCGGCCACCGCGGAAAAGTCGATTTCGCCCAGCGCCAGATGCACAATCGGCCCGCCAAACGGCCCCAGCATCAGCGCGTTGATTTCGCGGCCAGCGACAAAGGCCTCGACCAACGCGTCGCCGAGCCCCCGCGCATGCAAGCGCGCCACGGCCGCCTGCGCCGCCGCGTGCGTGTGCACGACCGACTGCGCGTCAATCCCCGCGCTGCCATCCTGCGACGTCGGCTTGACAATCGCCGGCAGCGGCACGTGTTCCGGCACTTCCTGACCCACCGGCACACGCACGGCCTCGGGCACACTCGCCCCTGCCGCCGCCAGCAGCGCGCGGGCGCGGGCTTTGTCCAGACACAGCGCGAGCTCCGCGGCCCCCGTCGCCGTCACGGGCACATCCTGCAATTCGAGCAGCGCCGCCGCGTGCAATTCGCGCCCCGGCCGACCCGACGCTTCCTCGCATAGGTTCCAAATCACGTCCGGTCGCGCCGCCCGCAGCTCCTGCCAGAATTGCAGCGTATCCAGACCCAGCGGCACCCACAACGGCTCGTGGTCGAGCCGGGTCAGCGCGTGCGCCAGTTGGTTGACGGCTGCGTGCAGGTCGGTGTCGGGATCGCCGCGCTGGTCAGAAAAGGCAATGACGACGCGCATATCCAGCTACCGCAGCACGGCGATGGCCGGATCGTCGGTCAGCGTCAGCACCGCGAGCGCCCTCGCCTTCTTGCGTTTGGGCTCGCCGCGCGGCACCAACATCGGCCGCAGGACGCCCTGACGGAACTCGGCCTCGCGCAGGATCCGGGTAATCAGCGCCTCCCACGTCCAGCCCATCGCCCGCGCCATGATGACGATATCGCCCGTCGCCGGCGACAGGCCCGGCAGCGGATTGGCCTCGATGAAATACGGCTCGCCGTCCGGCCCCACACGAAAATCGATGCGCGCCACGTCGCGACAATCCAGCAGGCGAAACGCCGCCAGCGCCGCCGCTTCAATGCGCTGGCACATGTCCTGCGGCAGCTCCGGCGGAATCGCGTAGCGCACGCGGTGGGCAAAATCGCGCTTGGCTTGCAGCGAATAGATGAAATCGCCCGGCTCACCCTGGGTCGGCACCACGTGCATCAGGCCCACGACTTCCGGCTGGCGATTGCCGACCACGCCGACCGTCACCTCCGGTCCGCGCACGAACGCTTCGACCAGCACTGGCCGACCATAGTCGTCCAGCAAGCGGCGGCACAGAGACTCCAGCGCGGGCAAATCTGCGCACTTGCAATCGTCGTGGATGCCTTTGGACGAGCCTTCATCATTCGGCTTGGCGATGACCGGAAACGCCAGGTCAAAATCCTGAAGGTCTGCCAGCGTCCGCACCACGCGCCAGCCCGGCGTCTTCACGACGCCCATCAGCAGCCGCTTGGCCACGTCCTTGTCCAGCGTCGCCGCCAGCGTCAGCGGGTCCGAACCGGTGTAGTGCAGCCCGAGCATTTCGCAGAGCGCCGGCACCAGTGCCTCGCGACACCGACCGCCGCGGCCTTCTGCGATGTTGAACACCAGGTCGAAGTTGCCCGAAGTCAGCCGCCGCGGCAGGCTGCGATCGGCCTCGAGCACGGTGACGACATAGCCCTCCTGGGCAAACAATTGCGCCAGCGCGCCAATCGTTTCCGGGCTGTCGAACTCTTCGTTTTCATCGGTCGGCGCATCGCTGTCGCCGGCTTGCGCCACCTGCTTGACGTTGCAGACCAGCGCCAACCGCCGCCGCACTCGCGTGCGCTGGCGGCCCAGGCGTCGTCCCGACGGAGGCTCCTCCGCTTCCGCGGCCAGCACGCTGGTCTCGACATGGCCGGCTTCCGCGCGCTCCTGCTGATTCAGACTGACAATCGGCCCCGCAGAAACTGGCTGGCCATCGGGAACTTGCGTCATCTCCAATCTCCTCAGAGGCGGCCGCCGGGCATGGCGAAAAGGCGGCCGCACTGGCGCGATCGTGCGGACTTGCCGCAGAGAGTCAAGGTGCAAGGCCCGCGGAGGCGCCCGCAGCGCCTCAGAACACCGCTCCACACGCAGCCTCAGACGATTTTGCCGGATTTGCGGCCTGATCGTGACGGTTCGCCAAGGGACGCGTTTGGAACAAGTTTGCGTTATTCAATGACTATTCACCGCAAGTCTACCGTGCGCGTGACGCAGCGGCGGAAGTTGCATAGACTGAGGGCGCCCACGTGGCCGCGCATCGGCGCGACGCGCACACGCAACCACATGCCCTGACTCACATTTCGCCAGCAGGACAACGCTTCTTTTCCCGCCCTCAGGACGCCGCCGGAGCCGCACGTGATTCAGCGCTACAAAGACAAGATTCCGCAGATTCATCCGACCGCGTGGGTGCATCCGATGGCGACGGTCATCGGCGACGTGGTGCTTGGTCCCTACGTCAGCGTCTGGCCGGGCGCCGTGCTGCGCGGCGATTGCGGGCCGATTCGCATCGGTGCGTTCACCAACATCCAGGACGGCACGGTGGTGCACACGACGCAGGACTTGAGCGAGGCGATCGTCGGCCAGCGCGTCACGGTCGGCCACAACGCGATCCTCCATGGCTGTCGCATTGGTGACGATTGCCTGGTCGGCATGCACGCAACGGTGCTGGACAACGCCGAGATCAGCCACCAGACGATTATCGCAGCGGGATCGGTCGTGACGGTGGGCAAGAAGTTTCCGCCGCGGGTGATGCTGCTGGGCAGCCCGGCGCGCGTGTCGCGGGAATTGGAGGACAAGCACATCCTGCAAATTGATTACGGCTGGCGGGCGTATCAGGAATACATGAAGCCGTTCGCGAGCGGTGAAGTCGAGACCATCGGCTGATGTTCTCGCAGCGCGCGCAATTTGCCACCGAAGAGAACGCGCTGACGCAGGCGCTGGCGACGCGACGTGCGCGAGGTCTGCCGGTCCTGGATCTGACAGAGAGCAATCCGACGCAAGTGGATTTGGCCCTGCCGCAATCGGCGATGCGCGCGGCGCTGGCGGCGGGGCTTGACTGCGCGTATGAGCCGAATCCGCTGGGACTGCTGTCAGCGCGTCGGGCGGTCGCGCAACACATCGCGCAGTTGCAGCGGCGCGGCGAGACGGGATTCGCCCCGGTGCCGCCGGAGCACGTTCTGCTGACCGCGAGCACGTCGGAGGCCTACGCGCTGCTGCTGACCCTGCTGTGCAATCCGGGCGAGCGCGTGCTGGTGCCGCAGCCGAGCTACCCGCTGTTCGGTTTTCTCGGCCAGCTGAACGACGTGCAGTTGGACCCGTGGCCGAGCCGATACGCCGACGGTTGGCAGATCGACGTGGCGGCTTTGCGCGCCGCGGTGACGCCGCAGACGCGAGCGATCCTTGCGGTGAGTCCCAACAATCCGACGGGCGCGGTGCTGACCCGGACGGAACTGGCGCTGCTGGCGGAACTATGCCAGGAGCATGACCTGGCGCTGATTGTCGACGAAGTCTTTGCCGACACGCTGCGCTCGCCGTTAGGCGATGGCGTCGCGACGGTGGCGGGCCACGATGCCTGCCTGACTTTTGCGCTGGGTGGGCTGTCAAAGACCTGCCTGCTGCCGCACGTCAAGCTGGCGTGGACTCTGATCAGCGGGCCGGATCACCTGGTCGCCGAGGCGTTGGCGCGGCTGGAAACGATGGCCGACACGTACCTCTCGGCCGCGACGCCGATCCAGCGCGCGCTGCCGGATCTGCTGGACCTGGTGCCGATGGTCCAAACCGTACTGCGGGAGCGGCTGGAGGGGAATCTGCGGTTTCTGCAGCAAGCGGTGCGCCAAACCCTGCTGGACGTGCTGCCAGTCGCGGGCGGCTGGAGTGCCATGCTGCGCCTGCCGCAACCGCCGGGTGACCGCGATTGGGCGCTGTTCCTGCTGGAAACGACGGGCGTGCTGACGCACCCCGGCTGGTATTTCGATTGCGATGGCGACGGCTGGCTGGTTGTCAGCCTGCTCGTGGTGCCAGAGACGTTTCGCATTGGCGTGCGGGCGCTGGTTGCGGCGGTGGGCACGGCTACCACGGATTCTTGACCGGTCCCGGGACGGCGCGCACAGTCCCGGCGGAGGTCGTATGCTGCACGGAACCCTGCTCGACAAACCTGAACCGCGTTGGCCGGCGCTGCTGGCACTGCTCTCGGTCGGTGGCCTGCATCTTGCGCTGCCGGACCAATTGAACGTCGGTCCGCCGTGGCTGCTGCTCGCGCTGGTGAGCGTCCTCATCGTGCCGACGGTGATCACCTATCGCACGGGGCGCCATCAGCTGAATCATGTCTTTGGCTTTGCCACGCTCGGCGTCGTCACGCTTTTTGTCGCGGTCGCGTTGGTGCGCCTGCTGCAGAAGATGGCGGAGGACATTCCCGATGCCCAAAAGCACGCGATTGCCAGCGCGCTCCTGACCTCGGCGCTGGCGCTTTGGGCAACCAACGTGCTGGTTTTTGCCTGCTGGTATTGGCGGTTGGACGCCGGCGGGCCCCACGCACGGCACCTGCGCGGCGCGCACACCCAGGGCGCGATCCTGTTTCCGCAAATGACGCTGGAAAACGTGATCTGGCGGCCTGGCTTTGTCGACTACTTCTTTGTCGCGTTCAACACCAGCACCGCCTTTTCGCCGACTGACGCGCCGGTTCTGTCCCGCTGGGCGAAGATCCTGATGATGGTGCAGTCGACGATTTCCCTGACCACGCTGGCGGTGCTGGTCGGTCGCGGCATCAATATGCTGTAGCTTACGGTGCGGTCGGCGTCGCAGCTGCGGCCGGCGACGTTGCAATCGGCAGTTCCACCGGATTTCCCTGCGGCTCCTTGCCGGGCACATTGCGACCACGCAGCGTCCCGATGTAGATCGCCAAGGCTTTCAGCTCATCCGGCTGCAGCGTGAGCGCCCAGGACGGCATGCCCTTTTCCAGAACACCTTGGGCAATGGTGGCGTAGATGTCCGCGAGCGTGCCTTTGCCGTGAATCCAGAACTTGTCCGTCAGATTGGGCCCAACCTTGCCTTCCGCTTTTTCGCCGTGGCACACCGCGCAGGTCGTGTGGAATTTGGCCTCGCCCGCGGCGATCAGCTTGGCATCGGCTGCGACCGCGCTCAATTCCGTTTCCGTCAGCAACACGATGGGCTTGGGCGCGGCGGCCAGCACCGGCGCCTCGGGTTCACGGTGCGGCGCGTTGACGGCCGCCCAAATGCCCACGGCGATGACGACGATTCCGGAGCACACCAGCGCGACGCGCTTGAACAAGCGGAGTGCGCCGTCCATCGAGGTCGCGACCTCGTCGACCCACGCGATTTCCGCGACGTGATGCGCCGCCATCAATCCGCGGACTTTCGCTTCGTCGAAGCCGGATCCCTGCGGGTCAAACGCCAGCGCGAACCGATCGTTCGTCACGCCGTCGATCAGCAAACGCGGCTTCTTGCCCGGGTAGAGCCCATTGACGATGAACATGCCGCCCGCAGCGGAAAGCCCGGCGAACAGCACGGTCAGTTCGAACCACACTGGCACGAACGCGGGCCACGGCAGGAACGGCTTGCCGCCGATGATGAGCGGCCAACCCGACAGCGCGCCCGTCGTCACGCCCTGGGTGTACGTTTGCAGAAACGACGCGGTCAGAAAACCGACGAGTCCACCGAAGAATGCGATCCAGGTGACTTTGGATCGCGGCAATTTCTGCGCGACGTCCAAGCCGTGAACGGCGTATGGCGTAAACGCATCGTAGACCGGAAATTGTGCGTCCGTGGCGGCGCGGGTGGCGCTCAGGATGTCGTCCTCTTCGGCAAAAATGGCGACGAGGAAGCGGCGGGAAGGCGAAGCAGGCATACGCGGATCCACGGTGCGGGGCCGGATCAACCCCGCGCACAGTGCGCAGGACAATCCCCGAGGCGAGCGAACACTTGCGCGCGTGCACTGCCTCCGGCCAAACCAAGGCCAAAGTGTCCTACTGACAGGCGCGTCAGGTCAATCCTCTCGCAGCAGCCGTTGCACAGGTTGCCGACGTGCCTGCCAACGCGCTACCCTATGCGGCCCATGCTGACTCGCCCCTTCCTGCTCGCTCTGCTGCTGCTGTTCTCTGTGCCCGCCGTTGGCGCGCACAAGGAGACGCGACACGCCCACTACTTGCACCGCAAAGGCCCACAGTCGCTGCGCGATCTGCTGCATGCCGAGCTCTCCGATGCCAAGGCCAAGCACGAACCGGTGGTGCTGATGTTCACGGCGGATTGGTGTTCGCCGTGCAAGGCTATCAAAGAACTGGCGGAAGCGTCGGGCGCGGTGCGAAAAGTGCTGGACAAGGGCCGGCTGATCTACATCGACGTCGACGAATGGCGCGGACCGGCGCAGGCGCTGTTTCAGGGCATCGACGTGTCCAAGCTGCCAACGCTCGTCAGTGTGGATTTTGACGGCCGGGCGCAACGCAACTGTTTCGGGACGGATCTGGGGCTGCTGTCTGAGGACGCGGTGGCGGTCAATCTGGAGCGCATGCTGAACAGCCAAGCGCCGAACAAGCCGTTTTACGCGGACAAGCCGGACGTGGAAAAGCAGTTGATCCAGCATCAGGGGCAAGCGCAATGGCTCAAGAGCAAGGGCGTGCCAACCTTGGAAGTCGCGGCGACAGGGAGCGGGGCGGTGCGCAAAGTCAAGCTGACCCTCCACAACACCGACGGGCCGCGGCGCTGGTTCCTGATTCCGGTGAACGCCGGAATGCCGATTGCGGAGACTGCGAAAGTGACAGCGTGGCGGGCGCTGCGTTGGACCGAGCACGTGCGCGCGGATTACCTGCAATTTGACGGGACGCCACCGTTCTATGCGATTCCAGTGGCGGGGTACGGCGGTGTGGAGCTCGATGCCTGGCCGCTCCCGGGTACGCCGAAGGGCGGTGACTTGGTCGTGTTGGAGTTGGACCGGCTGAGCATCGACGGGCAGGAGCAGCAGTTCCAGCCGAAGCTGCCGTATGAGTTGAAGATTGATCATCCCGAACAGATCGCGCCGGGCCGTAACGGCGGCGCGGTCAAGGTCGAGTTCAAGGTGCACGCGCGGCACACCGTGAGGCTGAAGTAGCCCGATGGGACGCGCTGGCATGTTTCGGCCTTTCGCGCCGGGCCTCCACGCCACCCTGCAAAACGCCTCCCCCGCCGGCGCCCACGCGATGCGGATCGCAAAACATGAGTAAATCCAATACGCATGCGACAGTCGTCGCCCCAGCCACGCACCCTGTAGCCGCAGGGCGCGCGTCTCCACGAAGAGAGCAAAGCTGGGACGACGACGGAGCGCATCA
>CAIYBN010000017.1 GCA_903924465.1 uncultured Myxococcales bacterium
CACCTACCCGTGCGCCGTGGATGGTGTCCAAAGCCGAGCGCAAGCGCAGCCTCGACGCCATCCAGGAAGACGACAGTCCGGCACGCTGGTTTGACGACGAAATCGCGGCTCAGGCTAAGAAGATCGCCCGCGCGGAGGCAAAGAAAGCAGCCAAATTGAAGGCGCACTAAGCGGCAAACGGGCGGACCGTGGGCGGGACAGACCCGGTCGCGTAGGAGCGTTTCACCAACTCGGCGCGCGCAGAGGCAAACGTGGAGAACAACCTGCGTTGGATTCGCAGGACCTTGGCCCGGAACATCGCCGGGCAATGCCTACGCCCGTGCAAACGGGCAAATCGCTGTGTCGTGGGTCTGGCCAGGTTGGGGCAGGCCCGCGGCAGCAGCGGACTTCAACGGACGTCTCCTTGCGAGGCGTCTGGGCGCACGCGCTGTCGATCCAGCAGCGCATCTACAAGATGTCAGATTCACAAAAGAACGGTACGGATTAGCCAGCGATGGCAGCGCACCACGAGGACCGCAATGAGAAAGAAAGTAACCCAAGCACTAAAGATAACTCAAAAAACGCAGGAGGCGGGCGTGATGGCTGAACTGCCGCAGGCACCAGTGGATGTGACCATGGCGATCACGCCGAACCATGCCGCGGTGGCACCTGCGGTGGAAACCGACGATCCGGTGAACCTGATGGACCTGGTTCCCATGCCAATGCCTGACGAGGTGGCGGTGCGCTACGGCGACGATCTCCCGGAATGCTTTCACGCTGAACGCGCCGCTCTCGGCGCGGAGGCCAGCATGGTCGCTGCGGATTTGGAGGACCTAATCGCGCAGTCGGAGCGCAACAGCGCCGAGATGACGAGCGTGACGACCGAATACCAGCGTGTGAATGCCAAAATGGTGTTGCTCTTCACTGAAATGGAACCCACGAGCGCTGGGATCGAGGTCTGTTGCGCCGACGGTGACCAAGGCATCGCCGTCGACATGCTCATCGACTTGGACATCAAGCACGCCGATGACCGTCGGGAGCGCATTGCCGCGGGCCGTGAACGCCTCTTGCGTGACGAGAAGCGCGTGTTTGAGCGTCTGGGGGCCCTACGCGCGCGCACCGAAGCGTTCTGGTTGTCGGTTCTGGAGTACGGCGCGCTGAACCCTGGCGCCGATGCTCCTCACGAATAGCCTCGTACAACTGTCGCTGGCTGCGGCCGTCCAAGTTGGGCGGTCGCGGTGGCGGCGGCCGTGAACGAACCACAGAGAACTGCGCGCTTAAGCGCGCGGGAGAAATAACATGGCAATCGCAAAGTCCACACACATAGATCCCCGAACGGTTCTTCATCAAACGGCTGACAGCCTCGCCTGTCGCGTGATCCTCGACTCTCCCCCCCGCGCGGAATGGCTGGTCGGCGGGCTTTTCGAAACGGCGAAGTATTTAGACCTGGTGCCAAATCCTCCATTTTTGCGGATCCTAACCTCGACAGTCGTCCCACAGCTGCGCATGTTGGCGATTAGGGAAGTGGCCGGCTTGATACCGGCCGACGTGTTTCAGACCGATCAGTTGCCGGCCGCGCGCCGTGAGTACGTCCGCGCTGTCAATCTGCCTGCTGGCGGCGGCGGCGTTGTTGACTGGCAACACGAACTGTACGTGGCCTGGATGCGCGAAGGAGCGCACCAAGCGGCCGTCGAGAGCCTGCGCGTTCAAGGTGTGCGCGATCTTCTCCTGGCGATGACTCGCACGATGGTGCTTGAACTGGATCCTCGCCAACGCTGCACGGGCGCCGCCCCCCCCTACGTCGCCGGTCGAACGCACAAGGACGTTCTGCACGCCATCAATCAGACGGCGGACGCGTCGCTAGCGGGTGCCGATTCCGAGCGCATCCGTTCTCGGGTTCGTTCACTGGTCCGCAATTTCGCAACTGAGACACAAACGTTCTGCGAGCAAGTAGGCCGCGCCAGCCGTGACCGGGCAGTCAACTAGACGTTGTCGCTGCGGGTGCAGCATCGCGATGGGGCCAACGGTCTCCGCGCATCGGGCCGCTCCTGAACTCCCGATCGGTGCCGCCCGGCCGCTGGCAGCTTACCCGATCGGCTTGGGCAGGCGGCTGGCAGATTTCCGAGTCAACGATGAGCTGCGACACGCAGAGGTGCCCGTGAACGATGTTGAAATTGAAGGTAAAGGCTGGCTTGACGCCGACTTAGTTAAGCGGACGTGCCACCTGTTCGTCGGCCTGGACGACGTCACGGAGGTAGTGCTGCTGGGCGCGACGTGTGTAGACGGCTCAGGCGTGTCCGTCATGCGCGGTTTTTACCGCGGCGCGCACGCCGAAGAAATTGTCGCCGACTTGGCCAAGCTGACCAGTTGCGACAGCGCGTACTTCCGCTTCAATCCGTTGCGGCAAGAGCTGCTGGCTCGCGGACGGCTCAAACCGTCGGTTGATGTCGAGGCAGCCGCGGATTCCGACGTCACGCGCCAGAAGTGGCTGGTCCTGGCGGTTGAGCCGGTGCGTCGGGACCGGGACGGCCGTGAACTCATCGTGGTGGCGTCAACCGACGCAGAACAGGTGGCGGCATTCGAAGCGACCGACCGTATTGCCGATAATATGGCGCGGTTGGGGCTGCCGGACCCTGTGCTTGCCCGTAGTGGTAACGGCGCGTACTGCATGTGGCCCATCGACCTCCCGGCGGACAGCAAGCTTCCTGCCGAGTTCGTGGCAGTGGTGACAGCAAACTACGGCGGCGGTGACGTGCGCATCGACGCCAACACCGTCGGCGCGAGCGCGAAGATCAGCCTGTTCGGCACCATGGACCGCACGGGCGAGGCTAGTGACGAGCGTCCGCAACGTTTCGCCGCCTTGGTGAACGTGCCGTGGCGTCTGGTTCAGGTCGGCGCCGGCTCGCTGGCGCGAGTGATTGGACAGCTTAGCAACGCACCGGCCGCGTCGGAACCGCGACAACCACCTGCCACGACCGGCCTGTCGACGACCGATCTCGCGATTGCCGGTGCATCGCGCGCCGCGCCAACTACGGG
>CAIYBN010000018.1 GCA_903924465.1 uncultured Myxococcales bacterium
GGGTACGTTACCCACGTGTTACTCACCCGTGCGCCGCTTTACTTAGGATTGCTCCCTTTCTCGCTCGACTTGCATGTGTTAGGCACGCCGCTAGCGTTCGTTCTGAGCCAGGATCAAACTCTCTGATAATAGTACCGTACTTCCAGCCTTAGCCGGAGCACGTAATTGTCGTGGCCCGTAACATATATTGGTTTGCTATCCAGTTTTCAAAGAGCGAGTCTGTAACCGATGAACTTTGCAGTTTTTTCGGTTCGCTGCTTGGTCAGGGCGCTTGGCCCCGGCGTTTGCAGCGGATGAGCAGTGTGCGCTGGGTCGGCGTCGTTGTCAAGAACCTTTTTCGGGCTCCCGAAACATTTTGCCGATTCGTTCCGCTTCAACCGCGCCTGGCGTTTGGTACGCTGGCGGGCAGAAGGTGCTTTGTTCCGGTGAACTGTCGGTGACAGTTGTCGGAGCGCGGCTGGAACGGTCGGCCGTTGCCGGCTTCGTTCACTGAGCTTTTCGACCTCTCGTTGTGGGCTGACGCTGAAAGCGTCCGCGTTTCAACAAGTTGTCAATTCGCCGCGTTTGGTTGCCAGCTGCGCGAAGCAGCCGGCGTTGGCGGCGGATGAGCAGTGTAGGGCCTGATGCTTTTCGTGTCAAGCGGGTGACGGTTTCGGTCCGATCCTGCGTTCAGGTCTGCGTCTGACGGCTCTGCGGTGATCATCGGGTGGGGCGCAAATACCATTTGGCGCGCAACATCGCGTGTCGGATATGGAATTGCACACGCGCTTTCGCGTTCGGAGGCTGCCGAGGCGTTTTGACGGCGAGCGGCGTTCGGTAGCGTATTTGCCGGCTGGATGGTTGACGCTAGGCGCCAGTTTCCTTAGCGTTCTCCCAGTGGCCAGCGGCGTCCTGCCGTCATGCCCGGTGCGTACGCGCACACAAAGAGGTTGCCATGTGGTTTTGGTCATTCCGGCGTCCCGGGTTCGCGATCGCAGTCGTGGTGCTCATGGGGGGGTGCAGCGCCAAGGCGGCGGGCGACAACGATGTTTCGGTGACGGCAGGCGACACTGCGGTCGGAGATGACGGCTTGGGCACTCCGGATGGCGGCGATGCTGGCGTCCAGGCGGACATCGGCGGACCTGTTCAGGTGACTGAGGACTTTTGGGTCGCCTACCAGCGCCACCAGCGCGTCGTCGATCCAGGTGCGACTGCCTATAGTGATCTGGTACTTACGGCGTGGCAGAACACGAAGCTCGGCGATTCGGCCGGGATTTCGAAGTTCGGCATGGGCGTGAGCCCGCTGGACACGGCCAAGCCGGCCTTTGAGTTCACCAAATCCTCCTTCAAAGCGCAGGGTTTGAGCTGCGACTTCGGTTGCCTTATCAGCCGCGATCTGGCGTATGTGGCCGTCGCGACGGGTGACGCAACAGCCAGCGGGTACCAGTACCAGCTGGGCACGTTGAACAAACAACTTGCTGTGTTTATTGGTAAATTTGGCACGATTGACAACGTCATCGATATCCACTTTGGCGGCGGCGACCTCTTCTATTCCGTGCGCGGCGACTGTCAGGGCGGTGACACGGTTTGCCAGTACGCGATCCACAAGCGGTACCTGGCCAACGCGTTGCCCAACGGCCCGACTGACACGGTGCTCATTCCCAAGATGGCGCCGGACGGCGATTCGGATGTCGTGAAGGACACGACCTACGGCGGTCACTTTCAGGTCAGCGACGACGGCAAGACCATTGTCATCCTGACGCCGACGATCCGCTCGGTGAAGGTTTACGCCTGGCAGAACGGCAACCTTTCGAAACTGGACTACATTTGCGAGCATCCCAACGGTACGGATTGCAGCGGTACGGGCTCGCAGTATCACGACACCGACAAGGTCGCGATTAGCCCGGACGGTAAGACGGTCGTGCTGTTCACCATCGTCGATCGCTTCTTGCGGGCACGGAAGTACGTGATTGGCACGGAGGTGGCGCCGACATTTTCCAATCTTGTCGAGGTTCCGGCGGGCAATTACCTGCAGCAGGCCTGCTCCGTGGTGCAAAAGAGCGGCTGGCAGCACGTGCAAGTGCTTGGAACGCCGTATTTTTCCGCTGACGGCCAGTTTGTTTACCACCTGGGCTCCAGCCATTGCTCGGACGCGCCGACGGACAAGGATTTCACCGACATCATGGCGCTGCCGGTGGCGAAGATCGGTGACGCGATCGGGCCCGGTGATTGGCTCAATTTGACCAAGAATCCGCGGGACAACTCCACGAACAACCGCAAGATCTTCAGCTTCAGCATGTCACCCGCCCGCCAGGTGTTTCTTATCTCGGCGACGGCGACGGTCGACCAGAACGGCGACCCGATCAAGGACGGCACGAGCCGCGAGCTGAAGGATACAGAGCTCTATACGCTGACCGTCGGCGATACTGCCTGGCACGCTGTCACCAACGAGCTGACCTACGACGCGCTCCTGCCGCAGTCCGTGCTGCCGGTTACCCCGTAAGATCAGGCACTAGCGGTGGTAGGGCAGGCCTTTCCAGCGCGCCACAGCCCGATACAGCTGTTCGATCAGCACAACTTCCGCGAGTTCATGTGGCAGCGTCATCGGCGAGAGCGACAGCTTGGTCCGCGCCTGCTGCAGCAGCACCGGTTCGTGGCCATCCGGTCCGCCGATCGCGAAGACGAGGTCCTTGCAGCCCGTTTCGGCAAGTCCTTTGAACCAATCATAGAACGCGTCTGAATCCAGTCGCTGCCCGGCAGCGTCCAGCGCCACGAGATGCGCGCCGCCCGGCATCGCCAGCAGCATCGCCTCGCCTTCCTGCTTGCGCGCTGCCAGATCGACACCGCCTTTGTGGCGTTTGGCCTCGCGCACGCCCATGCGCACCAGCGGCAGCACGCGCGAGATCCGTGCCGTCAAATCCTGCGACCAGGCGATCGCCGCGGGATGATGAAGCTTTCCGGGCGTGAGGATGTGGACTTTCATGGCGCGACCTCGGTCCGTCCGGACCTATGGCCGCGGATTGCGCGGCAGTTCGCCGCCGCCGTCAACTGGCGGGTGGCGCACGCGCGCGTCTGGCGACGCCATTTTCACTGCAACTTCCCACACGCGACCAAGCGGTTATGATGCGGGCTCCACTTTGGAGGTTCCATGTTCCGTCGCCTGTTGTTGCCCGCTCTGATCTGGACCGTCGCGTGTTCACCCGCTGCCAAGACGTTTTCGCCACCCGAGGACATGCCGTTCCTGCACGTCGTCCACACGCCTGGGCAACTGCCGTACATCGCCGATTCGTACGGTCGCCAGGTCGTGTTGCGTGGCGTGAACAGCGAAGGCCTCGAAGACGAGGCGTGGCGCAGTGATGCGAACCAGAAGCCGATGTACTACCCGACCGACCCGGCGGCGTATCTCGGCAAATGTCCTGCGAATTCCAACGAAGTGGCCGCGCCGCTTTGTGAGGTCGACGCCGGCAAGGGTCGCTATGAACAGTCCGCCGCTACGACGTCGCAGAACGATTTTGCGCAGATGCGCCAACGCGGTCTGAACTTTGTTCGGCTGGCGCTGTCGTGGAGCCAGTTGGAGGCTGAGCCGGGCAACTACAAGACGGCGTACCTGGAGCAGGTCGCGCAAGTTGTGTCGTGGGCCAAGGAGCAAGGCGTCTACGTGTTGCTGGACATGCATCAGGATCAGTACTCGCGATCGATTCAAGCCGATCCGGCCAAGCCATGTGCCCAAGGCACCGATCCATCAGGCGGTTTTGACGGTGCGCCGGCCTGGGCGGTGATCGCTGACGGCAAGCCATCGTGCGCCTCGTTCGGCCAATCGGTGCTCAATGCCGCAGTCTCCGGGTCTTTTGACAACTTCTGGAAGAACGTGCCTGTCACCGTTGCGCAGGGCGATGCGCCGGGCACGGGCTTACAAGACCACTGGATCGGCGCGATGGCGGCCTTGGCCAAGCGCTTCAAGGATGAGCCGGCGGTGATCGGCTACGAGATCATCAACGAGCCGCAGCCGGGCGGCTTCGCGGCGTATGACGTGAGCGACGGCTATCTGTACCCGTTCTACACCCATGTCGTGCAAGCACTCACCGGCGTGCGGGACGGCCTGCCCGATTGCCCCGCAGCCCTGCCCGCCCAAGCCACGTGTGCCTATCCGGATCTGGCGATCCACGACACCAACCACCTGATCTTCTTCGAGCCGATCGCCATCCGGAACCTGATCGACTACTCGCCGCAGCATTCCAAGGTCTTCTCCAGCTATCCGAATCTTGTGTTCGCGCCGCACACGTACAGCCACATCTTCACGATCGACTCGTCGTTTCTCGGTTTCAACGCGCACAACAGCCCATACCCGCCCAACTACGACTACGCCTATGCCACCGCCGCCTCGGAAGCGTTGGCGATGGACACCGCGGTATTCGTCACGGAATTTGGCGGCGGATCCGGTGATGACGCGCTGATCCTGGCGGGAGAACTGCGGGCCCAGGAGCATTGGGCCATCGGCAGCGCGCTGTGGACATGGAAATCAAACTGCTCGCTCGATCCCACGGGGACGTGCGATGGCCCTTGGTGCTATTTCGCCACGGCGCCCAGCGGACCTGGTCCACAGCCACAAAATGGCGCGCCACAGCCGTCGCGCGAGAAGTATATGGTGCGTGTTTACCCTCGCGCGGTGGCTGGGCGGCTCGTCGACTACGCATTTGACCCGGATACGCACGCATTCGCGCTGCACGCCACGCAAGCAGGCGCGACCGCCACCGGCGACAAAGCGCATGAAACGCTGGTCTGGATACCGCAGGACGTCACCAGCGCCGTCGCGGTCAGCGGTGCGGCGGCGATCGACGAGGTTGTGACGATGCCCGACGGCAATCGATTCGCGTGGATCGCGCCAACGGCGGATGGCCCGTACACCGTCACCGTCGGCGATGCGGCGGCGCTGGACGCGCAGTTGTCGGCCGCGCCCGCGCGCCAGCCCATTGATCAGGCGACCGCATCGGCGACGTTCAAGAAGTTCGTGGTGGATTTGCAAAGCAGCCCGGATCAGAACCTGGCGACGAAAGCGGCGCTGCTTCAAGGAATCGTCGAAGACGTCTTCAAGATCGCCTGGTAACGCCCTACTCGATTTCGGTCAGCTCTTCGGGTTCATCGTCCCGGGCCAGCGCCGCAAGTTCGAGCGCTTCCTCGTCTTCCTGCGCCGCTTCTTCATCGTCGACCAGCGCTTGGGCGTCGCCCGCCTGCCACTTGACGCCCTGCCAGACCAGATCGTCGTACGATTCGACTTCGCTTTCCTCACCGCCGATCTCGTGCACCCACGCCGGCTCTTCCAGCGTCAGCTGCGGCGCGTCGGCAAACAGCCGCTCCAGTTCGTAGTACGCGCGGACCGGCTTGTGGAAAATGTGCACCACGATATCGCCAAAGTCGATCAGCACCCAGCGCCCGGTCCGCCGCCCTTCCTCGCCGATCGCCTTTTGCCCGAGCTTCTTGCGCACCTCGTCTTCCACGTTGTCCGCGATCGCCATCGCCTGCCGCTCATTGCGTGCCGAGGCGATCACCATGAAATCCGTGTATTGCACGATCTCTTTGACCCGAATGGCCACCACGTCAAAGCCTTTCTTTTCCCAAATCGCCTCGACCACCGTCAACGCAAGTTTCCGGGAATACTCCGCACTGTCTGTCATCACGCTATCTGTCATCTGTGCTCCAATCTACTGCCGAATGTGACCCTCGCCGACCACCAGCCAGCGCTCGGTCGTCAACGAATCCAGGCCCATCGGCCCATACGCATGCAACTTTGTCGTCGAAATGCCGATTTCCGCGCCCAGGCCGAGGCAACTGCCATCGTTCAACCGCGTCGAGGCATTCACGACCACGCAGGACGCATCGACGCCCTGGGTGAACCGATGGGCGGCCGCGATGTCGCGGGTGAGAATGCCTTCCGTGTGCCGCGAGCCAAAGCGGCGAATGTGGCTGATCGCGCCATCCAGATCGTCGACGACGTGCATCAGGCAGATCAGATCAAGGAATTCCTGACCATAGTCATCCGGTTGCGCCGCCACCGCCTGACCGCCCGCGTGCGCCAGCGTCCGCTCGCATGCGCGCACCTGCACGTGGGCCGCCGTCAGCGCGTGCACCAACATGGGCACGGCTTCATCGGCGATCGCGGCGTCGACCAGGATCGCCTCCAGGGCATTGCACACGCCCGGCCGCTGCGCTTTGGCATTGACGACCACGCGCGTCGCTTGGGCCAGATCCGCCGCGCTGTGCACGTACAGATGACACACACCTTGGTAATGCTGAATCACCGGCACGCGCGCGACTTGCTGAATAAAATCAATCAACGCCGTACCGCCGCGGGGAATGCACAAATCCAGCCCGTCGCGCTCGGACACCAAGGCCTCAATCGCCTGACGCTCCTCCGTCGCTGGTTGCTGCACCGCGTTCACCGGCAGCCCCACGTCCTGAAGCGTCGATCGCAGCACGGCGATCAACGCCGAATTGCTGTGCTGCGCCTCGGAACCGCCGCGCAGCACGACGGCATTGCCGGCTTTCAGGCACAACGCGGCGGCATCGATCGTCACATTCGGCCGTGACTCATAGACCATGCCGATGACGCCAAGCGGTACGCGCTGTTTGCGCACCTCAAAACCCTGCGGGCGCACTTCTCCCGACGTCACGCGTCCCACCGGATCCGCCATCGCCGCAATCTCGTGCAGCGCCGTCACCAGACTCTGGATGCCGCGATCGTCCAGGCGCAGGCGATCCACCATCGCACCCGAACGTCCAGCCTCCACGGCATTTTGCAGATCCAGTTGGTTCGCGGCGAGGATCGCTTCACTTCCGGATTGCAGGCGCTCAGCCAGAACGTGCAACCACCGGTTCTTCAGCGCACCCGGCGCCTGCGCCATCGCCCACGAGGCCTCGCGTGCGCGTTGCAGCACAGCACGGGTCTCGATTCGCAGGGCTTCTGGCAAGTGGCTCACAGGCGGATGCTCAGGTCGTTGGACCGTGAGCAGGGTAGGAGGAGGCGGGGTGAACGTCAACGGTCAACCCCGCGAACGTGCTACCAGGACTTCGGACTGTGGCTCTGGCTGTGGCACGTGCCGTTGCAGCTGACCCGACCGGTCGTCGCATTGCGCGTCGCGGCGACGCTGCCGGTGTAGGACGCGCTGTTGCAGGTAGTGTTCACGTCGCGCAAGCCGTTCATGTGCAGCGCGGACGTCGCGGCGGGATGACAACCGGTGCAGCCGACGTTGTTGGACGACTTCGTGTGCGTGCTGTGTGTCCCAGTGGTCGGCGACGCCGCGTGGCACATCGCGCAGCTGGCGACGGTCCAAGCGGTCGGACCCACGCCAGCCCAGTACGGCGTGACCAGCGGCGCCTGAACGGTGGCAGTGCCGGTACGACCGCTGGAGTGGCAGTTGCCCAGGCAAGTCCCGCGTCCGGTGAACGGCGTGGTGCCATTGGTCGTGGCGACGTTCCACGCCATCGCGCTCGTCGGGGAGCCGAGCGGTGTCGTGGGCAGCGCCGGGAAGGTGACGTCACCGTGGTGGCCCGTTTGCGTCAAGTCTGCGGAGTAGACGTATTGGGCGATGTGGGCGATGTCGCCCGCGCCAGGAATCACATGGCAGTTGATGCAGGTGAACGCCACGTGCGTCGCGCTCGCCGCCAGATGCTGCGCATGCTTGCCGACACCCAGCGTGGTCGTCGCTGTCTCATTGGCCACGCCGTGCGGCGGATTGGTCTGCGTCGCGCCGCCGTGGCAGAAGTTGCAGGCCTTCCAATCGCCGCCCGTGCCGTTGGCCGGCGAATTCTGGCCATGGCAGTTGATGGTCGAGTTGTTGCAGCTCACGTTCACCGTGCCACCGTTGTAGTCCGCGCCGTGGCAAACGGTGCACGCGGTTCCTCGATCGTCGCGCATCTGGTTCCGGATAAAGTAGTTGCTGCCGTGGTGATTCGTGCCGTAGTTCGGCGTCGTCCAGCCGGGGAGCGTGTGGTACTTGTTGGACTCCACCGTGCCATTGACGTGCAGCGAGCGATCCGTCCAGGTCGTCGCCGTCGTCGACGGATTGAATGAACTGACCACCGCGGCGTGGCAAATGCTGCAATCGGTATGGGGGACGTGCGTGCCGCCAACCGGGATGCTGTGGCAAGCCAGACCGCAGGCGTCAAAGTTGCCGTTGACCGTCGTCCATACCGGTGTCTGCTTGATCGTGCCGCTGACATTGGCGCCGGTCAGCGTCGTGCCGTGGCAGTACACGGTATTGCAGGTCACATTGCTGGCATTGAATGCGGGCGTTGCACCGTCGCTGTTGGCCACGGTTCCAAACTGGATGTCGTCCGTCCCATTGGCGTGCAACGGTTGCGACGGGACCGTGTGGCAGTCCGTGCATTGACCATCGCGGTGCCAGGTGCTCGTGCCCAGGTGCTGCTGGTGGGCGCCGACGGCAGCATCCGAGGTCAACGTTTCGCCCTTTGTCCCCTTCGGCGGCGCAGGATTGTTGGTCGGAGCGTCGCCGTGACACGCGGTGCAACTGAGCGCCGGTGCGTCAATCACGCCGTCAATGTGCCGGGTAAAGTCATTCCAAACGACCGTCGGCGGCGCATTGCCCACGCCAGGCGTGAAGGACGCGATCACCGCACCGTGGCAGTCCTGACATTTGCTGTTCTGGACGTGCGGCAGGCCCGGCGGCGTCGTGTGGCAACTCTGACCACAAGAGTCGTACGTGCCATCGACGGTTGTCCAGACCGGCGACATCTTCAAGGTGCCCGTGGCGTTGGCGCCAAACGGCAGCGTGTTGCCGTGGCAGTAGACGCCGCTGCAGGTGACGGTAGCGGTATCAAAGCTTGGCGTTGCACCGTTGACTGCGGCCGGACCGCCCCACGCGAAGTCGAACACGCCGTTGCTGTGCGAAGTGGACGACGGCACCACGTGGCAATCTTCACACTGCACCTGACGGTGCCAGTCACTGCTCTTCACATGCTGAGCGTGCGCGCCAACCGCGGCTTGGCTGGTCAGCGTCTCCCCGTTGGTGCCCAGGGGCGGCGCCGGGTTGTTGCTGGCTGCGTCGCCGTGGCAGGACGTGCAGGTCAGCGCCTTGACCTCAAGCAGGCCGTCCACGTGCTTCGCGCTGTCCGCCCACACGGCCGTCTTGGTGGCAGGGTCGTAACTCTGGATCACTTCACCGTGACAGGTCGCGCACGCAGTATTCTGCGGATGTGTGCCGCCCGGCGGATTGGTGTGGCAGCTTGCGCCGCAGGAGTCGAACGTGCCGTTCACCGTCGTCCAGACCGGCGTCTTGCTGGTAGTGCCGCCGGGAATGGCCGCCGGCAACGTCGTGCCGTGGCAGTAGACGGTGTTGCAGGTCACCGTTGCCGCATCAAACGCCGGTGTTGCGCCCGCAGCCGAGGCCACGCTGCCAAAGCTCATGTCGACGGTGCCGTTGCTGTGCGACGTGCTAACGGGAACCGCGTGACAATCGACACACTGCCCGTCGCGGTGCCAATCGCTCGGCGTCAGATGGTTCTGGTGAGCACCGACAGCCACCTGAGTCGTCAGCGTTTCGCCCTTGGTGCCCGCGGGCGGCGCCGGATCGTTGGTCCCGGCATTGCCATGGCAGGACGTACACGTCATCGTCTTCACCTCCACCTGGCCGTTGATGTGGAGCGCGCGATCCGCCCACACCGCCGTCTTGGCATTGGCGTCGTAGCTCTGGATGACGTCCGTGTGGCACGTCGCGCACGCGGCGTTCTGCGGGTGTGTGCCGCCAGGCGGGTTGGTGTGGCAACTGGCACCGCAGGAATCGTAGGTGCCGTTGACTGTCGTCCACACGGGCGTCTTCTTGGTCGTGCCGCCGGTGTTGGCCACGGGCAGCGTCGCCCCGTGGCAATAGACGGCATTGCAGGTCACCGTGCTCACATCCCACGCCGGCGTGGTGCCGCCGACTGCGGCGAGGCTGCCGAAGTCGACGTCATCCACGCCATTGGAGTGCAACGTCGAAGCGGGCACGACGTGGCAGTCCGCGCACTGCACATCGCGGTGCCATGTGCTCGTGCTCAAGTGCTGTGCGTGTGCGCCCACGGCGGGCTGCGACGTCAGCGTTTCACCCTTCGCACCCTTTGGCGGCGCGGGATTGTTGGTCGCCGCATCGCCATGGCAGGCCGTGCAATTCAACGCCGGTGCGTCGATGACCCCATCGACGTGGCGCGACGCGTCCTTCCAGACCACGGTCGGTGCCGCGCCGGCGACGCCCGGAGTGAACGACTGGATGACCGCGCCGTGGCAGTCCTGGCAATTGCTGTTTTGCGCATGCGGTGCGCCAGGCGGCGTCGTGTGGCAGCTTTGACCGCAAGAATCGTACGTGCCGTCGACTGTGGTCCAGACCGGCGACCGCTTCAGGGTTGCGTTGCCGCTGGCGCCAAACAAGGTGTTGCCGTGGCAATAGACGCCGCTGCAGGTCACGGTGCTGACATCAAAGCTCGGCGTCGCGCCGTTGACGGCGGCCGGACCACCCCAGCCAAAGTCAAAGACGCCGTTGCTGTGGCTGGTCGAGGTGGGCACCACGTGACAGTCATCGCATTTCACCTGGCGGTGCCAGTTGCTGCTGTTCAAGTGCTGGCTGTGTGCACCGACAGCCGCTTGGCTGGTCAGCGTTTCGCCGTTGGTGCCGAGTGGCGGCGCGGGGTTGTCCGCGACCACGTCGCCGTGACAAGTCGTGCACGTCAGCGTCTTGACCTGCAGGACGCCGTCGACATGCAGCGACTTATCCTTCCAAACCGCCAACTTGCCAATCGGGTCGTAGCCCTGAATGACGTCCGGGTGGCAAGTCGCGCACTGGGTGTTCTGCGGGTGCGATCCGCCCGGCGGATTGGTGTGGCAACTGGCACCGCAGGAGTCAAAGGAGCCGTCGACCGTCGTCCATACGGGCGTCTTGGCGGTCGTGCCGCCAGCGTTGGCGGCAGCCAAGGTCGTGCCATGGCAGTACACCGTGTTGCAGGTGGTTGTCGCCGCATCAAATTGCGGATTGGAGCCGCCGGTCTTGGCCACGGTGCCCCACGTGATGTCCGCCGTGCCGTTGCTGTGCTTCATGCTTTGTGGGACGGTGTGGCAATCGACGCACTGGCCGTCGCGATGCCACGCACTCGACGTGAGATGTTGCTGGTGCGCGCCAACGGCGGCCTGATTGGTCGCGGTTTCACCGTGGGTGCCCACGGGCGGAGCCGGATCGTTGGTCGCGTTTGTGCCGTGGCAAGTCGTGCAACTCAGTGCAATCACGTCCACCGTTCCGTCGATATGTTTGGCCTTGTCCACCCACACCGCGGTCTTCGCAGCGGCGTCGTAGCTCTGGATCACCGTGGGGTGGCACATCTGGCAGGTGCTGTTTTGCGGATGCGAACCGCCCGGAGGGTTGGTGTGGCAACTCGCGCCGCACGAATCGAATGTGCTGTCGACCTGTGTCCAGACGGGCGACTTCTTGGTGGTGCCGCCCGTGTTGGCTGCCGGAAGCGTCGCGCCGTGGCAATACACGGCATTGCAGGTCACCGTGCTCACATCGAATTGCGGCAACATGCCGCCGGTTGTCGCCAGCGCGCCAAACTCGATGTCGTCCACGCCGTTGGAGTGCAAGGTCGCCGCCGGTACTTTGTGGCAATCGGTGCACTGGCCATCGCGATGCCAGGCGCTCGCGCTCAAGTGCTGGGCATGCGCGCCCACGGCAGCTTGTGTCGTCAGCGTCTCACCCTTGGTACCTTTGGGCGGCGCAGGATTGTTGGTGCCCGCATCGCCATGGCACGCGGTGCAGGTCAACGCCGGCGCGTCGACGATGCCGTTGACGTGGCGCGAAGCGTCTTTCCACACAACGGTCGGTGCCGCGCCGTTGACACCAGGCGTGAACGACTGGATGACCTCGCCGTGGCAGGTTTCGCACGCGGTGTTTTGTACGTGCGGCGCGCCAGGCGGCGTCGTGTGACAACTGACGCCACACGCGTCATAGGTGCCATCGACCTGGTTCCAAACCGGCTGCTGCTTGAGCGTACCGCCAGGGTTCGGGCCAAACAGGGTCGTGCCGTGGCAGTAGACGCTGCTGCAAGTGACCGTGCTGACATCAAAAGCCGGCTGCGCACCGCCCACCGTGCTCGGGCCGCCAAAGTTGATATCCGTCGCGCCGTTGCTGTGGGTGACCGAGGCGGGAACCGTGTGGCAGTCCGTGCACTGGCCTCGACGATGCCAGCTGCTCGCGGTCAAGTGATTCTGGTGCGCGCCGACCGCCGCCGACGTCGTCAGTTGCTCGCCGTGTGTGCCGGTCGGTGGCGCGGGATCGTTCTTGACGGCATCGCCGTGACAGGTCGTACACGTCAGCGTCTTGACTTCCACCTGGCCGTCGATATGCAACGCCGGACTGCTCCACGTCGCCGTCTTGGTCGCGGCATCGTAGTTGGCGATGACTTCCGTGTGGCAGACCTGACAGGCGGTGCTTTGCGGATGGCTGCCGCCGGGCGGGTTGGTGTGACAACTGGCGCCACAGGAATCAAAAGTGCCGTTGACGGTGGTCCAAACGGGCGACTTCTTGGTGGCTCCGACCGGGTTGGCCGCAGGCAACGAGTTGCCGTGGCAGTAGACGGAATTGCAGGTCACGGTTACGGCATCAAAGGTGGGCGTGCTGTTGGCCGCCAAGGCGAGCGCGCCCCACGCAATGTCGACCGCGCCATTGGTGTGCGTCATCGACGCCGGGACCACATGGCAATCGGTGCATTGACCGTCCCGGTGCCAGGAACTTGCACCCAGATGCTGCGCGTGCGCGCCGACGGCCGCTTGCGACGTCAGCGTTTCCCCGAGCGTGCCCTTGGGCGGAGCTGGATTGTTGGTTGCCGCATCGCCGTGGCACGTCGTGCACGTGAGCGCCGTCAACTCCACCTCGCCATCGATGTGCAAGCTGGCGTTGCTCCACGTCGCCATTTGCGCTTGGTTATCGAAGCTGGCGATCACCGGCGTGTGGCACACCGCGCACTTGTCGTTCTTCGGGTGATTGCCGCCCGGCGGGTTGGTGTGACAACTCGCACCACACGCGTCGAACGTGCCGTCGACCAGCGTCCACTTCGGCTGGGTCTTGATTGCCCCACCCGTTTTCGGACCCGGCAGCGTCTCGCCATGGCAGTACACGCCTGAGCACGTCGTCGTTTGCGTGTCGAACGTCGGCGTTGCGTTGGCAGTCACGGCGATGCCGCCCCACGTGAAATCGATCTGGTTGTTGGCGTGACCCACAGATGCCGGCACTGTGTGGCAATCCGTGCACTGACCGTCGCGGTGCCAGGCGCTCGCGCCCAGGTGCTGCGCGTGCGCGCCCACGGCTGCTTGGGACGTCGCCGTCTCGCCCTTGGTGCCTTTCGGCGGCGCAGGATTGTTGCTCGCCGCGTCACCGTGGCACGTCGTGCACGTCATCCAGACGACTTCAACGTTGCCATTCACATGCAATTCCGGGCTCTTCCAGATCGCGACTTTCGTTGTCGGATCGTAGCTCGTGATGACGGCGGTGTGGCACTGATCGCACTTGGTGTTGTTCGGGTGCTTACCTCCCGGCGGATTGGTGTGACAGCTCGCGCCGCATGCTTCAAACGTGCCATCGACTTGGGTCCACTTGGGCGTTTGGCTGAGGGTGCCACCGGCGATCGCGCCACCCTGGAGCGTCGTGCCGTGGCAGTACGCGGTCGCGCAGGTCAGGTTCTGGCTGTCGAATTTCGGCTGCGCACCATCCGCCGCAGAAACCGTTCCCCACGTGAACTCAATCACGCCGTTGGTATGGGTCATCGATTGCGGCACGGTGTGGCAGTCCTCGCACTTGCCTTGGCGATGCCAGCCACTTTGCGTGAGGTGCTTCTGGTGCGCGCCAACCGCGGCTTGGGTCGTCAGCATCTCACCGTTGCTGCCCCGGGGCGGTGCCGGCGTATTGGCCAGCGCGTCGCCGTGGCAACTCGTGCACGTCAAGCTGTTCACTTCCACTTTGCCATTGACGTGCAGGCTCGGGACGTTCCAGGTCGCCGTTGCGTTCTGCGGATCGTAGTCCGCGATCACCCCGCCGTGGCACTGTGCGCAATTCGTCGCCTGTGGATGGGGCTCGGCGGGCGGATTCGTATGGCAGCTGGCGCCGCACGAGTCGAAGCTGCCGTCGACCTGATTCCACACGGGCTCGTGTTTGACCACGCCGCCCACCTTGGGATTGCCGGTTGTGACCCCGTGGCAGTAGGTGTTGGAGCAGGTGACGGTACCAACGTCGAAAGCCGGCGACGCGCCCGCTGCGGTCGCAACGGCGCTGAAGGCAAAATCGAAAACGCCATTGCAGTGCGCCGTCGAACCGGGCAGCGCATGGCAGTCCTTGCACACCACTTGCCGGTGCCAATTGCCGCCGTCCAGGTGCGCGGTATGGGCGCCCACCGCCGCCTGAGTCGTCAGCGTTTCGCCTTTCGTGCCCTTGGGCGGCGCTGGATTGCCGCTGGCGGCGTCACCGTGACACGACGTGCAATCCAGATTGCCCACCTCAAGCAGGCCGTCAATGTGCAAGGACGCGTTCGCCCAGGTCGCTTTCTTGGTCACCGGGTCAAAGCTGGCGATGACTTCGCCGTGACAATTCGCGCACTTGGTGTCGAACGGGTGTTTGCCGCCGGGCGGAACTGTGTGGCAAGCGGTGCCGCAAGCTTCCTGCGAACCGTCCACGACATTCCACGTTGGCGTTTTATTGGACGTCGTCCCAGGCACATCCCCGACCGTCAACGTGCCGCCGTGGCAGTAGGAGCCCGAGCACTGCAACGACGTCGAATCGAACGTTCCCTGCTTGGCCAGTGGACCCCAGGCAAGATCGACTTGCTGATTCAAATGCGTCGCAGCGTAAGGATTGGGCACGGGATGGCATTCCTGACACGTGACGTCGTGGCGCCAATCCGCCTTCTTCAAGTGCGCCTGATGGGCACCCACTCCCGGAAATGTCGTCTCGGTGTGCCCCGTCAAATCCGACGGTGGAGCGGGATCGTCGCGCGCTGCATCGCCATGGCAGGTGAAGCAGACGGGCAGCCACGTGCTCACTTGCGCGTCATCGGCATCCGCAGCGACATCCGAACCGGCACCGGTGTCCAGCTGCGCGGTATCCAGCGCCGCATCGCTCGACCCATCGACAAGCGCTGCATCCGTTCCGGCCGCGTCGGCGACCTGCACATCGACCTGCTCCACATCGTCGATCAGGGCGACGTCCTGCAAGTCCTGAGTCGCCACGTCCTGCTCACCGGTGTCGAGGATGACGTCGGTCAAGTCCGCCGCGTCGACGCCAACATCTGGCGTCGCGGTGTCCTCCGGCACAACCGTATCGTCTGGTGTCACCGTGGCATCCGTGCCAACCAGCACGTCGTCGGGCACGTCAGGCGGGATGTCCTTCGTCACGTCCGGCTGGATATCGAGCGCAATCTGGACGTCGGCATCGTCGCTCGCGTCGTGGGCATCTTCCACGTCCGCATCCACGTTGGCATCCTGCGCGACGTCGATCTGAACGTCGCCCACATGAATGGTGTCGCCCTGCGCATCGCTCTTGCTGTCTGGCTTGGCGTCCGCCTGGTCACTGCCATCGACCTGAACGACCGGCGTGTCGCCAACGACATCCACCTCAGAAGCCACCGATGTTTGGCCTTTGTCGCCGCAAGACGCCACCAGCGTCGCGCCAAGCAGCACACCGAGCCAGATCCGCGAAGGATTTCGTACGTAACGCATCGGCAATCTCCGGGTCTTCTGTCCAAACGACCGCAACTGGACGCGCGCGGCGTTCCACCACCGGCGCGAAATCCCTCTAGGACTCGAGACAATCTCCATCAAGGGTGTGAAAAGGTCCGATTTGCACAGGAATCAAGCCGCGAATTGATCGTTGTCAATTATGGGTGTATTGCGTAGGTTCCGTGCTGGGATCCGGGTATCCGCGACGGCGACAGCATGATCAAGACGGCGGGAACCCAAGCGGGGCCGTCCTCATCAGGGCAGTTCAATTTCGGATTCGCTCGCGATTCCACCTGTCGAAACACCGGGATCACCGCCCATCCCTTGCGCGCAAACCGGCGCGCCCTTACGCTCTTGCCTTTGCAGGGCCGACGACGGACTGAGGCAAACGTGATTCAGCGAAAATCCAGTGACCAAATCCGCAAGCTGCGCGCCTCCGGTGCAATCGTCGGCGACACGTTGCGCATGCTGAGAAGCCTGTGCGTCGAAGGCGCCATTCTCAAGGATCTGGACCGCGCAGCAGAAGCGTTCATCCGCGGTCGCGGTGCCAAGCCGACGTTCAAGGGCTACCACGGCTTTCCGGCCACGTTGTGCCTGTCCTTGAACAGCGAAGTTGTGCACGGCATCCCGAACGGGCGGCGCCTGAAGAGCGGCGACATCCTGGCGATCGACTGCGGTGCGACCAAGGACGACTGGGTCGGTGACGCGGCGATGACCGTGATGATCGGCAAAGTTGCCCCGGATGTCGCGCAGTTGGTCGAGCAAACCCGGCTGAGCCTGATGGCCGGGATCGCCGCCGCCAAGGTCGGTGCACGTCTGGGCGATATCAGCTGGGCGATTGAATCGGTGGTCCACAAACACGGCTATGGCATCGTCCGCGACTACTGCGGCCACGGCGTGGGTCGCGCGCTGCATGAAGATCCGCAGGTGCCCAACTATGGCAAACCGGATACCGGCCCGCGCATCCAGTCCGGTTGGTGTCTGGCGTTGGAGCCGATGATCAACCTGGGCGGCGACGACGTCCACACGCTGGCCGACGGTTGGACCGTTGTGACCGATGACGGCAAGCCGTCGGCGCACTGGGAACATTCGATTGCGATCACGGACGCTGGCGTGGAAATCCTGACGCTGACGTCGGACGGCGAACAGCCATAGAGGCGCTGCCATGGGTTCGATGCTTCGCGCGGCCATGTTGGGTGTATGGACAGCCGCGATCCTGACGGCTTGTGGAGCGACAGGCAAACCCACGGTCGATGAGGGCGATGCCAGCTTGGATGATGTCGTGCCACTGAGCGACGCCGTGACAGCTGCGACCGATGGTCAGTCCGCGGACTTGCCTGACGCGGCCACGGACGTCGCAGCTGCCGATGTCCAGGCGCAATGTCTGGAAGCCGTTCCGAATCCGGTCGTCTTCGATCCGACCAAGGTCGGAAGCGGTGCCATGACCACGTTCAACCTGCGCAATTGTGGCTTGCAGGGCATTTGCATCACCGCGATTGAACTGCAAAATCAGTCTGCGTACTTGGGCGAATACACATTGACCATGAAGGGATTGGCAACGCTTTGCCCCGGCATCGATCCAACCGCCGGTCCGTCGACGAACCAGCCCTGCTGTTTGGGCACTGGCGCGCAGGTGGGCCTTGAAGTGTATTTCACGCCCAAAAGTGCGAGCAGCGAAAAAAAGACCGCACAAGTCTGGGCGACGTTTTTGAAGACCAAGCTCATCGTGCCGCTGGCAGGCATGGCGACGCCGTAGCTGCTTTTTTGTCGTTGACCCGCGGCAAAATCCCCGATGGCACGAATACCTGCTGGAACGGCGTTCCGGGAGGTGACATGTGGTGGTTTGGCACGACCTGCGCCGGGTGCGGCACGCGACTGGCGATGCGGACGGACGAAGGATTTTGCGCTGGATGCGCGCCGGCGTTGGAGTCGGCCGAGCGCTGGCTTTCCGTGACGACCTTACCGGTAGCCGCCGGCTGGGCCTACACGGGACCTCTTCAGGCGTGGATCGGCCGCTGCAAGCAGGGCATTTTCAGCGACCCGCAGTTTCTCCTGCCACCCGTCCACCGCTTGCTTCGGCAATTGACCCAGACCGGCGCGGTGACGCTCGTGGCCATTCCGCCCGAACGGACGCGGTTGCGGGCGCGTGGCATGCACCTGCCGGACGTGCTCGTGGACCAATTGCGCGGCAGAAACGCGAAGCGTGGATGGCTGCTCGAGCGGCTCGATCGCGCACCTGTGCGGCGCGAACGCATGCGAACCCCGCCCGTGCTGCGTGCGCGCGCGTCGGGGGAACTGCCACCGGTTGTGCTGGTCGACGATGTCGTCACGACCGGTCAAACGCTCACCACGGCGCTGGAGGCATTGCGACAAGTGGGACAGCCCGTCCGCGCTGCTATCTGCCTCGCCGACGCAAGACCGCAAATTTTGGCGGAGATTCTGTCTCAGGGCACAAGGTAGCTCGCTGTCGCCCAGCCGGCCCAGGCGCCGCCAGCCAGTGCCGCCACCGCAGCCGCCTGGAGCAATCCCGCGGCGTTCCGGGCGAACCCGTTTGGTGTGTGCGTGCGGACCAGCGCGGTGACGAGCAGCGCCAACAGCGCCAGCGGCAGAGGATCGACGAGCCAATTCGGTCCGAGAAAAGCCGGAGCTGTCGCGGCGAGCAGCGCCAACACCAGAGTGAGCGCCATGCCTGCCCACGCATCCAGACGCGGGGCGATGGTCGGCAGGTCAGCGCGCAACAGCAGGAAGAGCGAGGCGATCCGCGCAACGGCCAGCGCGACGCCGGAGGCATTCCAGGCGTGACTCTGCCCAACCGCAAGCGCAAAACCAGGCGGATGGCCCGGGACCTGAAGCGCGGCGACCGCCTGACCGACGAGGAGCAGGAGCGCTAGCAGCATCAAAAGCGTCGCCAGAGATCGTAGCTTGGGCAGAACGCGCGGGATGGCGATCCAGCCGAGCAGCAGCGCCACAAACAGCAGGGCGCGCGCAGTACGTTCGGCGATGAACCAGAGGCTGGCGAGACGCGCTGTGTCGATTTGGCCCGGACCGGCGAACGGCCACCGCGCGGCCACCTGTGGCAGCGGCAATTCCACAACCAGGTGGACGGGCTGCAACACCGCGATACCGAACGGCGCAAACGGCAAGACCACCAGCAGCAGGGCCAACGGCCAGCGCATGCCGACGTGCAGCGTCGCGGCCAGGCTGAGGCTCGCGGCGAACGCAATCGGCAGCAGCCAAGTGAGGGTCGGCCAGACCGGCAAGTCGGTCGGCGGCTGAAGCACGGCGACGGGCAGCCAGAGGAGCGCCACGCGCGCGAACAGATGCGTGTGTGCAGGCTGCGTGATCCCGCGCAGCAGGAGCGCCAGCGCCACCACGCCGCCGACAAGACCCGGCCCAGGCGCACACAGCAGCAATGGCAACGTGGCCAGGCACGCCACCAGCGCCAGTGGACGATTCGGACGCCTGGCCAACCCGAGCACGAGCGCGAGCGGGATCAGCGCCAGTGGTGACGTGATCACAGAACCCAGCGCAACGGTTGGCCATTGCATCATGGCGACGCAACTTCGGCGGCAAGATCGGGGCGGCGCCACGCCAGCAGGAACGACACGAAGAGCACCAGAAAGGCCGCGCAAAGCAGCAGAGCCGAGTGGGACGGCGCGACGTGCAGGCGCACAATCGGTTGGCCGGACACCGTGGCCGTTGGCCGCCCGTCAGGCAGCAGGTCCGGCGACGCAAGCAGCCGCACGCTGGCCCGGGCACCGCTGTCGCTCACGAAAATCAGTGGACCGACCGCTTTCAGCACCGTCGTACGCAAACGCGACGACAACGACGGCGCCAGGGACTGCACGCCATCGTCAAGCGGGAGGGCAAAGACATCGGCGACCGGCTGTTTGGCACGCCAGTTCAGTGTCAAGCGCGTCGGCAACGGCGATGTGGCGGTCGAGAGCCAGGTGATCTGACCACCCGGAGTCGACGCTGGTGAACCGGGAGATACAGTGAACAGATAGCGCAAACCAGCGCCCGCCACGGTGCAATTCAGCGCGCTTGAACCGGATGGGGCAACGCACGCGGCTTGCCAACGGCCCGGCGCGGGCGCGGCGCCACCGCCATCGTCAAGCCACGCCGGAACGGTCGCGAAGTCGGCACCGGTCGTGACATCGAGGACCACAGGCGGCGCCGCATGGGTTATCCACAGCCAACTCATCAGCACGATCGGCAGCGCGACCGCAGGCAAGACATGCTGCGCACGCCAATGCGCCCGCCCCGCCAGCGCCGAAGCCAGCGTCACGAATACCGTCAGGCTGGCCAGCAGCCACACGGCCAGCGACCAGGCCAGGTTGTCCAGTCCCAATGCGTGCAGGGCCAGCAACTCGGAACGCGGCAGTCCATCGGTCGCCATGCCGGCGGCGTGAAGTTGTGGAATCTGGGTGGCAAGCCAAGCCACGCCTGCCCACAGCACGCCAAGTACGGCCAGCGTGTGCGGCGCAGTCGACAGATCGAGCAGCACGTCAGCCAAAGGGCGCTTTGCGGCAACCGTCAGCTCCGCATGAACAACGCGCGCACTGTGGTGATCGCTCACGAGTCGACGAATTGGACCGTCACGCGCTGCTGGCGCAAAGCCGCCGCGGCATGAACGAGGTTGCGGATGGCACGCGCCGTGCGTCCCTGCTTGCCAATCACTTTGCCGATGTCTTCCCGACGCACGAACAGGCGCAGCACGACGCCTTGGTCGCTGCTGTCCTCGTCCACGCGTACATCTTCCGGGTGATCGACCAGAACACTGGCGAGATAATGCAGAAATTCGCGCATTGTGACTCTCCAGGCCAGGAACGGGATTCGCCTACCCGCGGGCAGGCGAACGTCGTCAAACTACGCGCGATCGAGCTGACGGACGAGCGAAGCCACGGTATCCGACGGCGTTGCGCCGACGCCGACCCAATGGTCATAGCGAGCGCGCTCCAGCGTCACGCGACCGTGGGCAGCGCCCTTGGCGGCGGGATCGTACGTGCCGATCTGCTCCAAAAAGCGGCCATCACGACGCGCTTCGTTCGGCGCGGCAACAATGCGGTAATACGGGTGTTTTTTGCCGCCGAAGCGGGCCAGACGAATGCGAACGGACATGAGACCTCAACAATTTGACCGGCACCGGGACACGGCGCGGGGGTGAAAAGTCTAATGGCGATCGCGGGTCGTGTCAATCTGATCCGTTCGTCCTCTCCGAGGCCGGCCGATTCAGTACGTCCGCCATCTGGGCATGCACGGTCGCCATCAGCGCGTCGCGGTCCGTGCCAGCTGTCGGGATCGGTGGCAGAATCGTCACGTGAACTCGGCCGTTGGACTTCGGTACGCGCGCACCGTACGGCAAGAGATCGGCCGTCCCCCGCAACACCACGGGAAGAATGTCCACGCCAGCCTGCTGCGCCAACAAAAAGCCGCCCTTCTTGAACGGCTGCAACTGGCGATCGCGAGACCGGGTCCCTTCCGCAAACACCAGCACGCTTTGCCCGGCACGCACGCGATCGGCCGCCACCTGCATCGCCGCGACGGCCTTGTGCGTGTCGCCGCGATCAACGAATACCGCGCCGGTGCGGCGAATGATGGCGCCAAATACCGGCACGCGCAGGAGTTCCATCTTGGCGACGTAGGTCATGCCGGTCGGCACGCTGGCAAAGAGCACGAGCGGGTCAAAGTTGGACACGTGGTTGGCGATGATGACGTAGGGGCGCCGCGGTTGGACGTGCCCCGCGCCCGAAACGTGCACCTGCGCGCGCACCGCCTGCAGTTGCGCCTGGGCCCATCGCGCCTGTTGACGTTCGACCCCCACCATGTCGCCACGCGCCGCTAACCACATGGCCAACGGACCGCGCACCAGCGTGTGTGCCGCCATCACGCTCCAGTAAGTTGTGCCATCGCGAAGCAGGCCCATCGCCGAAAACCTAACCGTTGAAAGCGGCGGGTGCAAGTCCGAGTTGCAGACCAGCGGTTTGCGCAAGCGTTCACCGCGAGTTTACTTGCCGCTGGGGGCTGCGATCCGGTAGGCTGATGGATTGCGCCGAAGGTACTTGACCGGCGAGGTAGATTGTCCATGTCGATGCCGCGGACCAGCTCAACAAATGTGCGAGATCTCCTGACCAGCGCTGGGCTTTTTGCAGGCATGTTGGGCTTCATGTCCATCGCCGCCTGCAGCACGCCCGCCGCCAGCACGGACAACGATGCCGCGGTGGACGCGATCGCCGCCGATGACATCGGTCCGGAGCTGAGCGCGGGGCAAATTTGCCTCCCCGGCGCCGCCACTTCCTGCGCAACCAACGACTACGTGACGCGCTGCAACGACCAGGGCACGGCCATTGAAACCGTGCTCTGCACGAACAGCGACGGCGATCCGACGAAATGCTTTGACGCGGGCCGCTGCAGCGAATGCGTGCCAGGCCTGGGCAAACGCTGCGCGCCGACGGATTCGACCGTCGTCGAACGCTGCGATGCGACCGGCCATTGGATCACCGACCAGCAGTGTGATGCGGCGACCGGTCAGCAATGCGCGCCAGGCGGATTGTGCCAAAAAGCCTGCGATATCAATATCAAAGCCAACAGCTACGTCGGCTGCGCGTTTTGGGCGACCGATCTTGACAACGCGTTTGTCCCTGGCGGCGGGCGCAGCTACTTCGATGCGGCCAATGCGCAATACGCGATTGTGGTCTCGAACCCGTCCGACAAGCTGACGTCGGACGTGAAAGTGAGCTATTTCGAGGATGGCAAGGAGCAGCAGCAGACGCTGGATTCGCAGAATAATCCCTTGGACTTGTCGCCACTTGCGCCGGGCGATTTGCGCGTGTTCAACCTGCCGCCGCGCAACATCGACGCGACTTCGTCGACTTTCCAGGCGTGGCGCGTGACGTCATCGGCGCCGATTGCGGCGTACCAGTTCAACCCGCTGGAAAACGTGGGCGTGTACTCCAACGACGCGTCGCTGCTCCTGCCAGAGGAACTGCTCGGCACGTACTACATCAACATGACCCGCGAGGAGACGTTCTCGATCCTGCGCGGTTTCTTGACGGTCGTCGCGACCCAGGGCGGCCAGACCAACGTCACCATCACATTTCCTACGCCGGACAACGATGCGACCGGCACGACCTGGCCGTTGCTGACGCTCGCCAGCCAGGATGGCACGATCAAGTCGTTCAAGAGCGGGGAGTCGGGCTCGTTCACACTCAGCCAATGGGGCACGCTGAATATCGAAACGAACCTGGTCGGCGCCGATTTGACCGGCGCGGTCATTCTCGCGGACAAGAAGATCGCCGTGTTTGGCGGCAGCGAAGCGTCCAACGTACCGAACACCAACCACTGCGACGTCTCGAAGTGCAAGCCGGGCGATCTCGACGCTGGCCAAAAGTGCGGCCACTGCGTGTGGGACGGCAAGACGCAATGCGCCAACAACGACGACTGCGGCGCGTTTGTGACCTGCTGCGCGGACCACCTGGAACAGCAGCTGTTTCCGGTGAATGTCTGGGATAATCACTATGTGGCGATCAAGCTCTACCCGCGCGGTAAGGAGCGCGATTCGTGGCGGCTCATGGCAGCCACGCCAGGTACGAAGATTACGATGACGCCGACGCCGCACGATCCCAAGGGCAAGGCGGTGAGTGTGCCCGTGCTCAACACCGCTGAATGGTACGAGTTTGAGACGGTAGACAATTTTGAGATCACGTCCAAGCACGAAGATGGCACGCCAGCGCCGATCCTCGTCGGCCACTTCATGGCAAGCCAGGATGCGCCCGATCCCGGCGCCCAGCCGGACGATGCCGGCACGGGCGATCCGTCGTTCATGCTCGCGATTCCGTCAGCCCAGTGGCGCTCCGATTTCGTGTTCCTCGCGCCCGACAAGTACCGATTCAGCTATGTGTCGGTCGCCGCACCGATCCACCGGGTTTGCGGACTGACAACGGCCAACAAAGGCAAAGCCTGCACAGCGGACAGCGATTGCGGCACTGGCGCGGCGGCCAATTCCTGTGCCGACGATTCGGTCGTGACGTTTGACGGCCAGCCCATTCCGCCCGACCAATTCTTCAATGCTTCCAAGAACTACAAGGCGGCACGTTTTGCCGTCAACCCGGGTCCGCACACGGTCATCGGCTTGCCGGTGCTCGGACCGGACGGCAAGCCGGCGGCATCGCGCGTGGCAGTCGATGTGTACGGCTACGACCAGTACGTGTCCTACGGCTATCCGGCCGGTCTGGACCTGAAGGACCTGAACTACGTGAAGCAGCCGACGCCGTGAGCCCATCCGGCCAGTGTCCCGTCCTGCCTCGCGCTGTACGCTCATTCGCGCTGTTCGATCGAACGACAGCGCACGGTTTGAAGGAGTCGCCATGCATCCACACCGCGCGTCGTTCCGGTCCCTGAATTCCGTCTTGCTGCTGCTGGGCACCATCTGCGGTCTGACCCTGCTGGCTTGCAGCGCTCAACCGTCGGGCACGAACAGTACCGCGACCGCGCAGGACGTGAGCGGCAACGATGCGGCTTCGGACGCGATCGCGGGCACGGACGCGATCGGCTCCGGCGATGCAAGCACGCCCACTCAGGCAGCTTTTGCCCTCACCTCGCTGACGCCCGCACAAGGCCACGCGAGCGGCGGTGAACCGGTGTCGTTGAATGGCCATGGCTTCGTCGATGGCGTGCAGGTTGTTTTTGGCAGCGCGCCGCTCGACCCGGCCTCGGTCTATGTGGTCGACGAAGCGACGATCCAGATCACAACGCCGCCGCACGAAACCGGTCTGGTGGACGTGACCGTTGTGCTGCCCGGCACGGTGCCGCAGGCTGCGACGCTGGCCAAAGCGTTCCTGTATTTCAACGACGTGCTGGTTACCAAGGTCGATCCGCCGCAAGGTCCAACGGCGGGCGGCACCGCCATCAGCATCCACGGCACCGGTTTTGCCGGCAATTGTCAGGTCCTGGTCGGCGGCAAGCAGGCCTTGAATGTGCAGATCGTGGCGGACGATACCGTTACCGCGATTACGCCGCCCGGAGCGTTCGGCGCAGTACCCGTCCACGTCATCAATGAACGCGGCACGGGTTTGCTCAAGAAGGGATTCTTCTACACCGCCGCGCCCACCGTCACCTCTGTCGCACCGGCCTCGGGACCCACGAGCGGCGGCACGCAGGCCATCGTCTACGGCACGGGCTTCAGCAGCGACGTCGACCTGCAAATCGGCAGCGGCAAAGCCACCGTCATCAGCGTGACGGGCAGTACGCAAGCCCACATCTCGACGCCTCCCGGTGCAGCCGGCAAAGCGGACGTGATCGCGACCACACCTTATGGCACTGGCACGCAGTTGGGCGGCTATGTCTATTCAGACGACAAAGGCCAGGCCGCGACGCAGATTTTGTCCATCGCGCCACCGTCCGGTCCTCTGGCAGGCGGCAATACGGTCGCGCTGATCGCCACCGGGCTGGTCGCCAAGAGCGATTCGACGGTGCTGTTCGGCCAAAAGCTTGCCGAGATCGTCAGCGTCGACGCCGTCGCCCACACCGCTTTGGTCAAAGTGCCAGCCGGCAGCAGCGTCGGCGCGGTCGACGTCACGCTGATGACGTCCAAAGGCAGCGACAAAGCCACCGGCGGCTACACCTACAGCGACGTGCTCACCGTGAACGGGATCGCCCCGTCGGCGGGACCGAGCGAAGGCGGCACCAAGGTCATCATCCACGGCAGCGGCTTCGCCAAGGGCAGCGTCAACGTCAAGATCGGCGCGTTGGCCGCCAGCGCGGTCGCGGTCGTCAGCGACAGCGAAATCCAGGCCATCACGCCGCCCGGCCAGCCTGGCTATGCCGACGTGACGGTGCTGAACGATACCACGGCCATCACGCTGACCGCGGGCTACACCTACACCGGTGGTACGCTGGCGCTCTACGTCGTCTACCCGCCGATGGGCGCCCAAGCCGGTGGCACGCTGGTCCACGTTTACGGCCAAGGCTTTGACGCCACAACTGCGGTCACGTTCGGCGGCAACCCGGCCACGCACTTTGCCTTTGTCGATCCCGGTCACGTCACCGTCAAGACACCGCCCGGCAAGGTCGGCGCGGTCGACGTCGCTGTCACGGTCAAGGACGCTCACGCGAAGCTCGCCAACGGCTACGCCTATTTCAACCCGATGGCCGGCAACGGCGGCACGTGGGGCAGCGCGATCGATGGCTCCATCAACATCACGGTCCTGGACGCCAGCACCAACGCCGCGATCCCCGACGCGTTCACGATGCTCTGGACCGATCCGACCACGCCGTACCAGGGTTTCACCAACGCCGACGGGCAGATCACGTTTTCTGGCGACGATTTGAGCGGCAAGCAGATGATTTCGGCATCCAAAACCGGCTACGACGCGTCATCGGTTGTGCTGTTTGACGCGCAGAACGTCACCGTGCATTTGAACCCAACATCGCCGCCTTCGCCGGGCAGTCCGCCGCCTGGCAAGATTCCGCCGACGATTTCCGGCCACGTCATCGGCGTCGACAAGTACGTCTTTGTGCCCAACGGCACGTGCAACCAATACAGCGGCCAAGGTCCCGGCGCCACGTGCAACGCGTGCGCGACCGACAGCCAATGCGGCGCGGGCTTTGCGTGCCTCGACATCGGCCCCGACGGCAACGGCAACGCGAACGGCAATCGCTGCGTGGCTGACTGCAGCCAGGGTCAGGGCTGCCCGGCACAGTTCAAATGCGCCGGCGTGGGCACAGCCGGTTTCCGCTGCATTCCCGCGGCCGGCGAAATCGCGTCGTTCTGCCTGCATTCCAAGCCAGACCTGTTCAGCCAGGACAACTATCCGCCGGAAGGCGCGGGCTTCACCGCTGATCCGCAAAAGGCCTACGCGTACAAACTGGACGTGGCACCGGGCGAGCAGGCGGTGATTTGCTTTGGTGGCTACAAGACCTTTGGCGCCGTGCTGGTGGCCGACGATCCCAACGCCATGGCTGCGTTCACGCCGACGGTCATGGGCATCAAGCGCCACATCATGGTGCAGCCAGAGGAACAGGTCACTGGCATCGACGTGAAGCTCGATATTCCGCTGGGCCAATCGGCGTCCGTGCGGCTCGACCAGCCGCCCGCGTGGGGCTTGCCGAATTCGACGATTATCAACTACGTCCAGCCGCAGCTGATTCTTGGGTCCGACGGCGCGCTGCGCTGGCCGACCACGGCGTACAAGTTCTACTTTGACACCGATCCCGCCTTCTTGACGCTGACCAACCTCCCGTCGAATTTCGCCGGCGATCTGTCCGACGCATCGCTGACCCTGGAAACGTTCATCTTCGACCTGAACGACACCACGCAGCTGCCGCGCTCCATCAACATCAAGGACAACGTGCGGACGTTGGCGGACGATCGGATGATTCGGCGCATGGTGGGCAGCGACTTTGAGTCGGTAGAAACCGGCGTGAAAAAGAACATTTACGGCATGTGGGGCACGAGCGCCCAGAACATCTACGCCGTCGGCGCGCTGGGCTCGCTGTGGCACTGGGACGGCGGCGGTTGGACGCAGCAGGCGTCAGTCGCCAAGACCGACTGGCGCGGCATCTTCGGCGTGGACGCGCAGCACATCTTCGCGGTCGGCTTGGCAGGCGCCGCTGCCGTATTTGACGGCGTGACGTGGAAAGCCGCGCCGGTTGCCGGCAACCAGAATCTGACTGGCGTGTTTGCGGCGCAAGGCGCGAGCGGCATCGTGGCGTTTGCGTCGAGCCAGTCCGGCATCTACCAGTACAACAAGACCACCGGCTGGCAGCAGAACGGCAATCTCTACGCCAACTTCATGGCCATCCACGGCAGCGACGCGACGCACATGTGGGCCGTGGGCATGACCGGCGCGATGGCGATGTGGGACGGCGTCAGTTGGAAAACGCAGACATCGGGCACGTCCATTGCGCTCCGCGACGTCTGGGCGGCCAGCCCGACGCTGGTGTACGCCGTGGGCGAGAACGGCATCATCCTCAAATACGACGGCAAGGCATGGAAGCCGATGAACTCGGGCGTCACCACGACGCTGTCCTCGGTCTGGGGCAACGCCGGCGATGACGTGTGGGCCGTGGGCGCGCGCGGGGTCATCCTGCACTACAACGGCAAGACGTGGCAGCAGTTGCCCGGCCAAGCGCTGGACAAGCTGCTGGACGCGGTCTGGACGACGCCCGCTGGCGATCTCTTCGCGCTGGGCGAGCAGGAGCTGCTGATCACGCCGCTCCTCTACCCGCCGCTGGCGGTGATGCCCGTTCCGGACGGTGTGTTGGTCGGCAACAAGCTGAAATGGAACGTAGATACGAGCTTTCCGGAGCCGCACTTCAACTGGGTGACGATCGGCGAGCCCAATCCAATGGCGCCAACGGATCCGAGCAAGGACACGCCGGTATGGAATATTGTCCAAAAGGGCAGCGTCAGCGAAGTGGAACTGCCCGATTTTCCATCGATCCAAGGCACGCCTGGGATTCCCAAAGGCAAGCAACTGCGCATCACGATCATGCGCGGTTACAAGGAAGGCTTTGACATCGACGCCTATACCGAGGCCGATCTGAACCTGTACTACTGGCACGCCTGGTCGGAGCATTCCTTCTTCTTTACGGCACAGTAGCCAACGCTCGCGCGGCACCTGCCTGCGCTGTGGGATCTTCGTGAGACACTTGACCTTCCCCAGACGAATGTGGTCCTGCGCCGTCGCGCTCCTGTTCTTCGCGGCATGCGGCACCAAAGCCACCAACGCCAGCGCCGACGCGACCGTCACCAGCGATGTGACGAGCGACGGCCAGATCGGCGACGCCAGCGGCGACGGCGACACGACCGCGGACAGCGACGCCGGCCCGCCGAGCCTCCTGACCGCGCGCTCTTTGCGCTTTGACGACGACCTGACCGCGGTCTGGGGCAGCGACGCCGACGACGTGTGGTTCGTCGGCAAAGGTGGCCGCGTCTTGCACTGGAACGGCCAAACGCTGAGCCCGCGCGACGTCGGCACCACCAAGGACCTGTTCGGCGTGTGGGGCAAGAGCCGCACGGAAGCCTACATTGTCGGCGACGGCCTGATCCTGCGCTGGGACGGCACGTCCTGGAGCAACGAAGCGCCCAGCGGCACCGGCATCTTGCGCGGCATCCATGTCCCCGTGGACGGCTCGACCGTCCTGACCTGCGGCGACGGCGGCGTGGTCTTGCGCCGCGACAGCGCCGGCAAATGGCAGACGGAGGAAACGGCCAGCAAACTGAATCTTCAGGCCATTTGGGCCAGCAACGCCAGCCAGGTGTGGGCCGTCGCGGAACAAGGACGCGCGCTTCACCTCTCCGGCGGCGTGTGGAGCGAAACCGACATGCCCGGCGCCGGCAGCCGCACCGTGCGCGCGGTGGTCGGCAGCCTGGACGGCCGCTTGTTCGCCTGTGGCGACGGCGGCTACCTTGCGGCCACCGACGAAACCGCGACTTGGCAGGAAACGCTCGCCAACGACGGCGATACGCCCCGCGACTTGAGCGGTGTGTGGGCGCGCAGCAGCACGGAAGCGTGGGCCATCGGCAAGTCCGGCGCGCTGATGCACTTTGTCGGCAAAAAGTGGCAGGTCGACAGCATCGCCGGGACCTACATGAAAACCGCTAGTTTTACAGCGCTTTTTGGCGCCAACGACAGCAACGGACAGCCGTTCAGCTTTGCGGCGGGGATCGCCGGCGCCGGACTCGTCTTCTCTGCCGGCCAGCCCGACAACAGCGATCCGCAGTTGCAGAATGACCGCTGGCTGGATTTTCGCGCTGAGACCGTCGCTGACCTGAAAGCCGTCCAGGCCGACAGCGACGGCAGCCTCATCGCCTGCGGCACGAGCGGCGTCGTGCTGACCGCCAAGGACAGCCAGGCACCGTTCTACGACCTTGCGGCACCGGTGACCGGCGCCGACATCCTCGACTGCGCGCTGCGCAACGGTGAAGCGTGGTTGGTCGGCCCGAGCGGTGTCATCCTGCACAAAAGCGGCGGTATCTGGAGCGTCGACAAGCCCGCCAACGTCAAGAACTTGAGTGGCATCGTGCGGTTGGGCAACGACCTGTTGGCCGTGGGCGATGGCGGCGTGGCACTGCACAAAGTGGCCGACGGCGCGTGGCAGGCGGAGACGACGGGCGTGCAGTTCAAGCTGCGCAGCGTGGCGACCGCAGGCGACGTGGCCTACGCGGTCGGTGAGTTGGGCACGGTCCTGCGGCGGGATGCGGCGGGCACGTGGACCAAGGAGACCACGGGCAATCTGGGACAATTCGCCCGCGTGACGGCGTGGGGCGATGGCGAAGCGGCAGCGGTCACGGAAGAAGGGACCTTGCTCGTGCGGGCCGCGGGCGCGAGTGGCGCGTGGAAACAGATGTCGGAGACGCCGGGTCAGCTGCTGTACGGCATCGCCCGGCGCGCTGACGGCTTGCTGCTGGCGGTCGGATACGCGGGGACGTTGGTCACCGGCCAACCGGCGGGACCGTTCACGGATCATCCCAAGAATGTGCCGAATCTGCTGAGCGGAGTGGCATGCAGCGCGAATGGCTGCGTCGCCGTCGGGCAAAAAGGCGGCATCTTCCAGGTGGCGGAGACGATTCCATGAAGGGACGAAACCTCACCTTTTGCTGGCGCGTCTGCGCGTTGGCACTCGCGGGCCTGAGTGCCTGCGGTCACGCCACGACAACGACCGACGGCACTGGCGATGACGTTCCAGGCGATGACGCCGTGGCGATCCCCGACGACGCCACAGCCGACAGCGGCAGCGCCGACGCCACCCCGACATCAGACGTCACGACATCCATCGGCCTCTGGACGCCAATCACGGTGCCCGGCGATCCCAACGTCAGCCTGCACGGCGTCTGGTCGGACGGCAGCACGCGCGTCGTCGCCGCCGGCACCAACGGCACCGTCGTCACCTGGGACGGCTTGGCCTGGAAAGTCGCGACATCCGGCAAGTTCGCCACACTCAACGCCGTCGCCGGTTCAGCCAACGCCGACATCGCCTACGCGGTCGGGATGGCCGGAACCGTCGTGCAAAGCGCCGGCAAGGACGGCACTGTCGGCACCGTCTGGGCACCACCGGGCGGCTGCCTCGCCCCCGCCGACTGCGACGACGGCGACATCTGCACCACGGACATCTGCGACTCCGGCGTCTGCCAGCACAGCAGCTCGGGCGCGTCCGGCTGCTGCGGCGGCATCGATTTCGCCGACAGCTTCGACGGCGGTCTGGGCAAATGGACGGTGACCGACTCCTACGCCAGCAGTTCCTCGGCTGGCGGCATCGTCTGGAAATCCGCCGGCGTCTACGGCATCGACGGTATCCTCCGCGCCGCCAGCCCACCCGCCGCTGCGTACTTTGGCCGCACCGACGTGCCCTGCGCCGACGACGCCAGCAAGTTCTGCGCCACGTACGACAACGGCAAGACGGTCGGTTCGGTCATGACCAGCCAGGAATTCGCGATTTCCGCCGCCAAGAGCGCCATTTTGACCTTCCAGCTCTTTCTCGATGTGCAGTCCGGCTTCTACGATTCCGTGCAAATCAGCGTCATTCCGAGCGGCGGCGGCAGCAAGAAGGTGATCGCCGACAAGCAGAGCATCTGGCCAACCGGCAGCACGAACGGCAAATTCGTCGCGCAGACGCTCGACTTGACCGAGTACGTCGGCCAAAAGATCAAGCTGGAAATCCGCTTTGACAGCTACAGCAACACCGACAACAGCGGACAGGGCGTCTTCATCGACGACTTGCTGGTGAGCACGACCTGCGCGAGCGGCAGCACAGCCGGCAAGGGGCTGACCGACAGGACGCTGTTCGGCGCCTGGGCGTTTTCCGCCACCGACGCGTACGCAGTCGGCGACGGTGGCGTCATCGGCCACTGGGACGGCAACGCGTGGGGCTTGCAAGCGGGCGCGATGACCGGCGAATTGGACGGCATGGCCGGAGCCTCCGGTGTCGGTATCGTCGCGGTGGGCGACCAAGGCGTCGTGGGCACCGTCACGGCGACTGGCGTCGCGCCGATCGTTTTGCCCACACAGAGTCACCTGGCCGCTGTCGCCGTGGATCTCGTCGGCAACGCCCAATTCAACGCCTGTGCAGTCGGCGCGGGCGGCGTCACGTTGGACGGCAGCAGCGCAACCGGCTGGAAACTCGGACCCACGGCAAGCGCCGATCTGACCGGCGTGACCGCAAACGGCGCTGGCGGCTGGGTCGCCACCTCATCGGACGGCACCATCTTCGAGCGCTTGAAGGGCGCCAAGACCTGGACCAGCGTCAGTTCCAACGGCGTCGGCTTGCACGGCGTCACGCACACCGCGAGCGGCCAGGTCATCGCGGTCGGCGACTACGGCACCGTGACGCAGCGCACCACGAGCTCGTCGGGCTGGAACATGTCGATCGGCGACTGGACCTCAACCAACCTCTGGGGCGTCTATGCGCTGAGCGACACAGACATCTGGACGGTCGGCGAGGCCGGCATGGCTGGCCATTTCAAGGACGGCACCTGGACCGCCATGACCACGCCGACGCCGGCCAATCTGCGCGCCGTCTGGGCCGCCAGCCCCACGGTCGTCTTTGCCGTCGGCCTGCAAGGCGCCATCGTGCGCTGGGACGGCAAGGTCTGGAAAAAGATGCTCAGCCCGTCGGTCAAGGACTGGTATGCCGTGTGGGGCAACGGTCCGGACGACGTCTATGCCGTCGGCGCCGGCGGACAAATCGCCCATTGGGACGGCCAGGACACGGTGAAATGGTCGTGGAAGGCCGTGGGCACCCACATCGACGGCAGCATGCGCGCGGTCTGGGGCCTCACGCCCGACGACGTGTGGATGGTTGGCGAGCTTGGTCTCATCTACCACAACGACGGCACGGGCTGGACGCAAACGCCGATTCCCGACTACCAGCCCGACGAGACCGCCAAACCGTACAAGATCAAGACGACCTTGCTGGCGATTTGGGGCGCGACCTGGGACAACGTGTGGGCCGTCGGCGAGCCAGACAGCAAAGGCAAAGGCGTCCTGGTACACTGGGACGGCAGCGCCTGGGGCTACGATCCGAGCTTCGCCGATGAAGGCCGCACCGTGCGCGCAATGTGGGGCTGGAGCCAGGACAAGATCCTGATGGCCGGCACGCAGGGCATGGTCTTGCGGTTCGATGGCCAAGGCCACTTCCAGGAACTGCATCCGGGGACCATCGCGACGCTTTTTGGTATCACCGGCTATGGGAAAGACGCGCTTTTGGTCGGCGACATTGGTACAGTATTGCGCTGGACGCCGTTGGACTGATAAAGTTGGGCGGTTCGTCGTGCGAAAAAGTCAATGGCTTCAGGTGGGCAGGTCATGAAGAACAAGATTCCAGTTTGGGCGCTGTCATTCTTGGCCGTGTGGACGCTCGCGGGCCTGATTGGCTGCAGCGACAACACCACCGGCGGCACGATCTCCTTCGCCGACTCCAAAGGCGGCGATATCAAAGGAAACTTTGGCGACGCGCACGGCGACGGCTCCGGCGCCGACATCAGCGACGACGCCACGGCGACCGATGACGACGCAACTGCCGGCACGGACGGCCCGGCGTTCCTGTATTACGATCTCGGTGTAAACGCTGGCAAACCACCCAAAGGCGACGACGGCATTCCGTGCCTCGACCAATGCCAGGTCGCCGTGACCCAGAACAGCACGCGGTCCATCGGCGCCCTGCTGCTCGCCGGCGGCAAATCGCCTATCGCCAATGCGATGATCCAGTTCGCGATCAAGGACCCGACTGCCACGGACGCGACCATTTTGAGCGGCACGGTGCCCACCGATCAGGACGGCCGGGCCTCGACGCTGGTCAAGGCCGGTATGCTGGTCGGCGCGTTCGCGGTCACCGTGACGGTCACCGACCACCCGGAAATCGCGCCCATCGAGTACACGGTTTCGGCGCAGAGCAAGATCAAGGGTCCGCCGACGATTACGTTGCATTATCAAGGCGCATCCTCCCTGTCGAGTTTCGGCGACCTGAACGTGCGGTTGATCAAGCAGATCGCTGGCGTGCCCGCGTGCAAGACCCTAGATTTGTTTGACAAGGACAACTTGCCGCCGGCGGTCTCGACCAGTCCGAACCTGAAATTCGACAAACCGTGGTCGGTGTCCAGCGCCTACGTGGGCACGTTGCCCGCCGATGGCTCGGTCGTCGGCTACACGGTCGTCGCGTTGGGCTGGAAAGTCGGCACCGGCTCGCTCAGCGGCAATCCGTCGATCGGCGGCTGCGTGGACACCGGCTTCACCGTCCACATGAACAAGTCGACCAAAGGCATTGAAGGCGACGCCGTTACCGTCCTCGTGCGCGACTTGCCGCTGCGCCTGAAGGGCATCTATGACATGACGACGTTCATCGATCTGCTGACGCTCCTTCCGCCAACGGTGGAGAAGTTCGTCAAGATCGTGCTGAACATCGTGTCCGATCCGATCGCCGGCCTGCTCGCGACGGTCTGCCAATTGACCAACGGCTCCTTGCAGGACATCTGCGCGGCCATCTTCACCGATCCGACCAACCCGGATCCCGATCAGGTCACCGGCATCGGTGGTGTCGTGGTCACCTTCCTGAAGAACATCATCTACGCGCTGTTGCCGCCGCAGGTCTTGCAGGTCATCACGACGACGAAGGACTTGAAGTCGATCCTGGAGAACTTCACCGTCAACGGCACGATCGAAATCAACGCCGAGCCGGATTCCACTGGTTACCTGTCGTCCACGTTCACCAAGCAGACCTGGGCCTCGATTACCTACAAATGGTCGCTGGGTCAGACTTGCCCGGCATCGCAGCCGGGTTGTGGCCTGAAGACGATCAATTTCGACCAGTTTCAGGCCGATGCGGTGACCGGTTCCTTTGATTTGTGGCGCAACTTCCTGCCGAATTCGCAGGTCCCCGACGGCACGATCAAGTTTGCCAAGCACGCGTTGAACGTGAAATGGGGCGCGCTCATCAATTTCATTTTGGAAAAGCAGCTCCTGCCGATGATCACCTACGATCCCAAGGATCCGACTGCGCCGAGCATCGACAGCTACGAGAAGCTCATCAAGTGGCTGCTCGGTGGCAGCAAGCAGTGCCTCATCAAGGACACCTGCTGCGCGGACTTCGTCACCAACCTCGGCGTGCAGGTCCCGACGCTGAACAGCATCCTGGGCAGCGTGTGCAATGCCGCGACGTCCCTCGGTTCCTCCTTCCTGGAAGGCTACTTGGACAGCCTGGACGGCGTGAGCGGCAATCCGGCAACGGGCCAAGGCCTCGTGCTTGGCACCGACAAGTGCCCGATTCTCGACCCGAATGGCGACAACATCGTCGATGATCTCGGCTCGCCCGACACCACGTCCACGCTCAATCAGTGCCAGTGGGACATGACGTTGGGCATTGGCGGCGGCACACCCAAGGCGATTTCGGCACGGTTCTTCGCGATTCGCGAGCCCTGAGCCAACCACACACTCCGGCCGAAGTTCGAGATCAACCGTTCTCGATTCGCGGCGTGCCACCGGAGGTGCGCGCTCGCGGTCCCGGTCCGAAATGCAGCAGATCTGACCGACGAGCTTTGGTATTGGACTCAGGTCAGCGTGTTTACACGTTCGAGCCATTGCGCAGCAACTTCAATAACTCTGACCGCGTCGCGTAGTTGTCGCGGAACTGCCCTTTCATCGCGCTGGTAATCGTCACCGCGTTCGGTTTCTGCACGCCGCGCATGACCATGCACATGTGCTTGGCCTCGATGACCACAGCAACGCCCAGCGGATCCAGGCCTTCTTGCAGCGCCTCGGCAATCTGCGTCGTCATCCGCTCCTGCACCTGCAACCGCCGCGCAAACGTATCGACAATCCGCGCCAGCTTGGACAGCCCGACGACCTTGCCCCGCGGCAGGTAGGCCACGTGCGCCTTGCCCATGAACGGCAGCATGTGGTGCTCGCACAGGCTGGAAAAGTCGATGTCGCGCACCAATACCATCTCGTCGTTGTCGACATTGAACAGCGCTGAACGCAGGATCGCCAGCGGATCCTCGTGGTAGCCGCTCGTCAAGTCGCGCAGCGCCTTGGACACCCGCTGCGGCGTCTTGATCAGCCCTTCCCGCTGCGGATCCTCACCGAGATCCAGCAAAATCTTGCGTACGAGTTCTTCCACTACACCCTCTCGATCCATGTTCGGCCTCACAGACTAGACGGGCGGTGCGATGGACTCGACGATTTGGTGCAAAAGCACAGCAATCGACTCACGTTCGCTGGCAGAACCGGTCATGCCGGTCGGAATGACCCGGTGGCCGGCAATCGGCACAAACAGCTCGCGGACGTCGTCGGGCGTCGCAAAAGTCCGGCCAAATACCAGCGCGCGCGCTTGCACGGCCCGGTAAAAACCAATCGCGGCGCGGGTCGAGAGGCCCAGTTCAAAGGACCGGTGCATGCGCGTGGCCTGCGTCAGCGCGTGCAGGTACGCGAGCACTTCGTCGCTCACGTGGACGCGCTCCGCCGCCGCACACAGCTCCGCCACATCGCTGGGACCGCATACCGCCGCCGGCAGCGTTTGTGGCGCACCATGCTGACGAATCAGCGCCATTTCCTGCGCGCCTTCCAGGTAGCCAACCGACGTACGCACCAGAAACCGGTCCAGCTGCGACTCTGGCAGCGGATACGTGCCGTGGAACTCTCGAGGATTCTGCGTCGCGAGCACCACGAACGGCTGCGGCAGCGCGTGCGTCACGCCATCGACCGTCACGCGACCTTCCGCCATCGACTCCAGCAGCGCGGATTGCGTGCGCGGCGTCGTGCGGTTGATTTCGTCGGCCAGGAGCAGGTTGGCAAACACGGGACCAGGCTTGAACTCGAACTTGCCGGTCTTTTGGTCGTAGATGGAAATGCCCACGATATCGGCAGGTAACAGATCGCTCGCGAACTGAATCCGCTGCCAGGACAGGCCCAGGACGTGCGCGAACGTCCGCGCGAGCGTGGTTTTACCCACGCCGGGCACATCCTCAAACAGCACGTGGCCGCGCGCGAGGATCGCCACCATGACCAGTTCCACGATCTCCGTCTTGCCGACGAAGGCCTGCTCCACGCCCGCAATGATGCGGCGGCAGAGGATTTCCGGTGATTCACCGTCGCTCATCATTTTCCTTGTGCGGGTGCGGCTCGGCAACGCGCCACAGCGGCACGCACGGCATCTTCCACGGTGTTGGCGGCGGCGGTCAATTCCGCCGGCGTCGTCTTGATCGCCGATTTCTGCGCCGCAGTCAGCAATTCCTGCTCCAACCCCGCGCTGTTGTGGTCATGTCGGCACACGCGCTGCGTCATCACGGCGGCAATGATGGCCCGAAGTTGCAGCTGGTCCAGTTCCGGCGTCGTCACCCCATCCTGGACGCGCGCCTGCACCAGAACACGTGCCTGCGCCGCCGCTTGCACCGCGCGATCCGGCCAACCGGCGTCCAGCGCCACCTCTGCCAGATTGCGAAACAGCACCGGCCGGCGCGGTTGCAGGCTGATCGCCATGTCCAGCGCCGCGATTGCGCCATCGGAATTGCCCGCCTTGTGCTTGGCGACCGCCAGCTGATTCCACAGCGAGGCATCACCCGGCAGCGTCTTGACCAACTTCTGTAGCAGCGTCACCGCCTTGTCGGTCGCGCCTTGCTCCAGCCACACGCTGGCCAGCTCACTTTGCGCGTCACGACCATCCGGTACGATCTCCAGCGCCACTCTCAGCGACGCTTCGGCTTCTGCCAGATCGCCGGCCATCGCCTGAACCTGCCCAAGAACCAGCCACGCATCGGCGTTGCGCGGCGCCGCCTCCGTTGCCTGCTTGGCCAGATCCAGCGCCGTCGGCACCCGCCCGCGCGCGAGCATCGACCGCGCCGCCAGAACCAGCAGCCGCGGCTCGCCCGGATGCAGCTTGAGACCCGCGTACGCGACGCGAGACGCATGATCCGGATCACCGCGCGCGAGCAGCAAATCAGACATCCGCACGGCGGCCGTCACATCGTCCGGCTTGAGCGTCAAACGCCGCGCGTAGGTCGTAACCGCCTCGTCAATGCGTCCCAGACCGTCGTAGGCCCGCGCCAGCAGGCCGGCGGCCTCCGCATCGTTCACGTCCGCGGCCAGCCGCGGCTTGAGCAGCGCCAGGGCATCCGCATGATGCCCGCGCAGGATCTGGGTTTCCGCCAACTCCAGAATCGCCCGCGGCTCGCCCTGATCGGCCAAGCGTTTGAACTCGAGCTCAGCGTCGGCCAAACGACCGTCATCGCGCAAGTGCTGCGCGTGTGCCATCGGCGTGAGCGGTGCGACGACTTCCGGCGCACTGCATTGGCACAGGGCAAACGCTTGCGCGGACAAGAGAAAAGCGATCGCGATGCGTCGATTCACGGTTTGTCATCCCAGCGCCGCCGGTTGGCCAGCACCTGATCCGCGGTAGGCCGCGCTTTCGGTTGCAAGCGCCCTTCGGCATCGCGATGCGGCCGCGCGACGCGAAATTGCTTCGGCTGTTCCACGGTTTGGGCGTTGAGCGACAGGTCGCCGGCAAACATCTCCGGCACTTCGCGATCCTCAAAGATCGCCTGCCACGGACATTCTGGCTCGCACGCACCGCAGTTGATGCACTCGATCGGCTGGATATACAGCATGTTCGGCCGGTCGGGTGACGACGCTTCCTTGGGCGCGTAGATGCACTCGACTGGGCACACCTCCACGCAGCCCTGATCCAGGCAGTCGACGCAAAGGCGGGTAATCACATAGGCCATGCCGGTCCCTCGGAATCTTCTGGCGGCGGCTGCACCTCCGCCCAACGAGATGCTACACTCGTTGCGCAACGTCCGCATGCCATCCGTTGGCAAAGACGGCGGGCGGCGCGCGATGAATACGCGTTCTTGCTGTGCGTTGTCCATGGTGTCAGGGAGAAATTGCCTGACGGATGGCCACCAGCACCCGGACCCAGCTGGCACCAAACGGAGAAAGTAGACATGAAAACTTCGACTTACCGATGGCTCGTCTGGATGGCCGCAGGTGTCAGCGTCACCGTCGTGGTCGGTTGTGGCCCGATGTACACCGAAGATCGCTGGTACGCGAACGATTACTACAGCCACGGTCCCGCTCAAGGGTACGCGCAGCCGCAGCCGGTCAATACCGTCGCCGCAACGCCGATGGTCGGAGCGGATCCGCAATTCAACGATCTGACACCCTACGGCCAGTGGGAAATGACCGGCGAATATGGGCGCATTTGGGTGCCCTACGCCAACCGCACGCCCGGCTGGCGTCCCTACTTTTACGGCGAGTGGCAGAATACGGAGTGGGGCTGGAGCTGGGTGAGCGATGAGGCCTGGGGCGCCGGTCCCTACCATTATGGCCGCTGGACCTGGATGAACGGCCGCAGTTGGATCTGGATCCCCGACTACACGTGGGGCCCGGCGTGGGTGACCTGGAGCCACGGCGGCGGCTGCGTCGGCTGGGCGCCCATGGGCCCAGGCGGCGCGACATGGGGCGATATTCACGCCCATTCCACGTATTGGACGTACGTGCCGACTGGCCATTTTGGCGGCGAAAAGGTCCAGCATTACGTGGTCGCGGCGGCCGATGTGCCGCGCATCCATCAGCAGACCGTGATCATCGACAACGGTGCGCAGATTCGCGGCAACAACGGCACGGTCGTCACCTACAACCAGGGGCCACCGCGTGAACAAGTGCAGCAATGGACAGCACGACCGGTGGACACGCGGCCCATCAGCCAAGTGCCTTCGATGCAGCCGCGGCGCATCCCGGACAACGTGGCGCCGCCGACGGGTGGCAGCTACGGTTCGGCGACGACACCTCCGCCCACACGCGTGAACACGCCAGGTAATACGCCAGGCAATCCGACGGTTCCAACCCGGCCAGGTAGCACAGTTCCGACGACGCCGAATCCGAGTGTCGTGAATCCCAGCGTGCCGGACCCGCGCAATCCCAACGCCGTGACGCCGACGCGGCCCGGCGTCGGCACGCCCGCAACGACCCCGGTGACTCCGCCGACCCGACCCGGTGTCGGAACGCCTGCGACCGAGCCACCTACGCGACCGGGCAGCGGCTATACCGGGCCCGGTCCGGTCACGGTCCCGCCGCAGACGACGGTGCCCCGTCCGACGCCACCGCCAGTCGATCGCGGCAACTACGCGCCGCCGCCAGCGCGCTACGTTCCGCCGACGACCACGCCACCAGCGAACAATACCGTACCGACGAGGCCGAGTTCGCCCTCCTACACGCTGCCGAATGCGGGTTCGTCGTCGACCTACCAACCGACACGCCCGGCCACGCCGAGCTATTCGCCGCCGACCTACAACACGGCGCCATCGTACCAGCCGAGCCGCGCGGCGCCGAGCTATTCGCCGCCAACCTACCAGCCGTCGCGGGCCACTGCGCCGGCCTACTCGCCGCCGGCACAGCGTTTTTCGCCGCCGCCCTCGTATTCGCCGTCGCCGTCGCGCCCTGCCACTTCCTCCGCACCGGCACCCACGCGTCGCCGCTGAGCCCTGGAGTGACCTTGACGGAATGCGCGCCGTCCAGCACGCTTCGCGCGGCATTCTCGCGAGGCGTCCCATGTCCGAGTTGATGACCCTTTCCCGCACGATCCTGCAACGCAAACGGTCCTACGAAGGCGCGACCGGCGATTTCACCTTATTGCTCAATCATATCGCGCTGGCCGCCAAGGTTGTGTCGCGCCAGGTGGCGAAGGCCGGGCTGCTGGACGTGCTCGGCAAGGCCGGTCGCGACAACGTTCAGGGCGAAGAAGTGCAGCGCTTGGACGTCATCGCCAACGACTTGCTGATCGAGCTGCTGAACGACTTGCCCATGGTCGCGGCAATCGCTTCTGAAGAAGAGGAATTCCTGCAGGTCACCGAGGCCGGTCGCCTCGACGGCAAATACCTGGTCTGCTTTGATCCGCTGGACGGCTCGTCCAACATCGACGTCAACGTGACGATCGGCACAATCTTCGGCATCCGCAAGCGCCGCGAAACCGGCCGCGAAGCGACGATCGAAGACTTCCTGGCGCCCGGCAGCGAGCAGGTGGCGGCAGGCTACGCGGTCTACGGCTCGTCGACGATGTTTGTCTACACCACGGGCGACGGCGTGGACGGCTTTACGCTGGATCCGTCAATCGGCGAATTCGTCTTGACCCATCCGGACATTCGCATCCCGGATTCGCCGCGTTGCTTGTCGGGCAACGTGCTGAACCGCAAGAACTGGCTGCCAGGCACGCAGGCGTTCTGGGACGAAATCGCCAACAGCAAGGACGATCGCTACAAGAAGACCGGCCTGCGCTATGTCGGCACGCTCGTCGCGGACGTCCATCGCAACCTCCTGCAGGGCGGCATCTTCATCTATCCGGACGACCGCAAGTCGCCCAACGGCAAACTGCGGATCCTGTACGAGTGCCACCCACTGGCGTTCGTCGTCGAGCAGGCCGGCGGCGCGGCGACCAACGGGCGACAGCGCATGCTGGACATCCAGCCCACGGGATTGCACATGCGCGTGCCGCTGGTGATCGGCAACAAGCAGGAAGTCGAGCTGTACGGCAAGATGCTCGCGGAACATGGCTAAATGTCGCTGACCCATCTGAACGAGCACGGTCACGCACACATGGTCGCGGTGGGCGAAAAGCCGGAGACTGCGCGGCGGGCGGTCGCGCAGGCTCGCGTGACCATGTCCCCGGAAGCGCTGTCCGCGGTGCGGCTGGGCACGAAGAAGGGCGATGCGCTGCAGGTGGCGCGCATCGCGGGCATCCAGGCAGCCAAACGGACGCACGAACTGATTCCGCTGTGTCACCCGCTGCGCTTGACGCAAATCGCGGTGACCGCGGAATGGCTGGATGACGGCGTGCTGCTACAGAGTGAAGTCGCCGCCATGGATCGCACCGGCGTGGAAATGGAAGCGCTGACGGCTGTGACAATCGCCGCGCTCACGCTCTACGACATGATCAAGTCCGTGGACAAGGCGGCGGTCATTCGCGACGTGCGGCTGCTGGAAAAATCCGGCGGCAAGTCCGGACTTGTGAGACCGCACGCGCCATGACCGACGCGCTGCCGCCTCTGGTCGAACGGGTGCGCGCCGAGACTGCCGATGCGCGGCGCGCGTTGGCGACGGAACGCAAGAAACTCGGACGCCTGCTCGAGAAACTGCAGGCCGATGCCGCAGCATGCGCGGGCGGTGACGCGCTGCGGCTGGCTGGCGACGTCCTGAAAGTGTCGCTGGAGCGAGTGCCGCGCGGCGCTGAGCGCGTGACCTTGCCGGTGCCGTGGCTGGACGGCGAAACCGTGGACATTCCGCTGCAGCGTGACCTGTCGCCCCGGCAGAATCTCGACAAGCTGTTTCGGCGCGCCAAGGGCTTGACCCAGGGCCTGAAGATCGTCCGGCAGCGCGAGGCGCTGGCGCTGGCGCGGCTGGAGGATGTCGCAGCGCAGGTCGTGGCGCTGGATGCGATCGTGGCCGGGGCGATGGCCTTTGACGCCCACGAGTCCGGCGCACCGCGACCGCGCGAGGTCTTGCGGCAGGTGACGGCCTGGCTGCTGGTCGTGCGACAATTGGGCGTGCGGCTCCAGACGCCGCCGAAGCTGGCGCCGGATCTACACAAAGTCGCGCGCGGCAAGGAACTGCCCGATGGCGTCAAGATGTTCCGATCGCCGCAAAATGCCGTGGTCCTCGCTGGCAAGACTGCGGAAGGCAACGACGCACTGGTGACCCGTCTGCTGCGCGGCCGCGATCTCTGGCTGCACCTGCGTGATCGCCCGGGTGCGCACGTGATGTTGCGTGTGGACGTCACGGGACTGGCCAAGCAGTCGGAAATCGAGGCGTGCGCGATGTTGGCTGGCCACTTGTCCGGTGTGACCAAGGGTGAGGCTTGCGACGTCACGGTGTGCGCAGGCAAAGACGTTCGCAAGGTCAAAGGCGCGCCCGCCGGCAGCGTGTACCTCAGTCGCGAACACGTCGTGCGCGTCGTCCTGGACGCCAGCACCATTGACGGATTCTACTTGCGCAATCGCTGAAAATTACGGCGCGTTCGCGGCCGTTTCTTGATCGTGGGCCCACGTCAACGCGCCCGAACAGGCGCCCGCGGTCGAGCCTTCGTTGTGGATAATCGTGACGGAATTCTTGGAGCGAATGACCATGTCGTCGCAGCCGTCGCCGTCCATGTCGGCCACTTCCAGCGCGAGCGGGCTGGTAGCCACTGGCGAACCCGTGTACGCGACGAACGTGCCCATGCCGGTACCCAGCAGGAAGACCAGCGAGGAATCCAGGCCCACCAGCGCGAGATCGAGGTTCGAATCGGCATTGAAGTCGCCCATCGCCGCCGCCGCGGCACCCGGGAACGTCGCATTCGCGACCGTCAGCTCGGTCAACGTGTGAAATGCCGCGTCCTTGGTGTTGTCGTTGTTCGTCTTGCCCGTCAGGATCGCCAGTTTCTGCCCAGCGTTGAACAGCACCAGCAGATCCGCGATGCCATCGGCATTGATGTCACCCACGCTGAACGCATCGGGAGGTCCGCCCACCGGCGTCGGCGAACGCGACGCGAAGTTGAATGTGTCCAAGTGCGGCAGGACGCCAATCTGGCCGAAGGCTTTCGCCAGGCCAAAGATCGTCGCAGGGTCGAACTTGCCGTCCTTGGGATTGGGCCACGCGCCGGTGACGATGGCCTTGAGTTGGTCGGGCATGAAGCGGTAGCCCACGATCGACGTGCCGATGGTGAGCGGATGACCACAGCGGGCGATCTGCACGGCATCGCGGAGGCTCGATTTGTCTTTCGTGTCGGCGATGAACGTCGGGCTGAATCTTCCGCCGCCGATGTTCTGGAAAACCCGCACGCGCGAATGCAGAAATGGCGCGTAATCCGGGACATTCTTGAAGCAAGCCGCGCCGTCGTTGTCCATGGCCGTGATGATGTCAGGCTTCTTGTCGCCGTCGATGTCGACGGCCCGGACGTCCACCGGGTTGCGACCGCCGGAGAAGGCAAACGCGGGTGCCGTCAAGCACACGCCGCCGTTGGGCAAGGCATTGCATTTCGGCCCCATCCCCAGAGGGCCGGCGGACGAAGACAGAAAGACTTGCGTGGAGGCCCGAGGGAACGGTGCGCCGATGATGCCAGAGCCAGTACCAAAGCCAGTGAGGGGCGTGGTCTTGTCGGTGTCTTTCGTGCCGAAATTGGCACAGCACAAGGCCAACTGCTCCGAAGTCAGGTCAGTCCCCGCGGGGCTGTCCTCGCCAAAGCCGTTGTCGACCTCGTTTTGCTCGCCGAAGAAACACTGGCAGCCGCCCGGGTTGGACGCAGGCTCCTCCTGACCAACCGGGTAGCCGCTCTCGGTGCGCACGGTCACGAGATCGGGAATTCCGTCCATGTCGACATCAGCGAGTGTCGCCGCATTGACGTGGCCAAAAGGCACCGGGTTGCCTTTGCTGCAGTCCTCGGCAAATCCTGCCTGCTGGACAAAGGCGGCATCGTACGGGGAAAATTCGGTCTGTCGCGGCTCCGGATTGATTTGTCCCGTGTCATTCATGAACACGGCAATCGGCCAAACCGGCTTCGGCGGCGCGTCCTCGGCCAGTCCACACATGCTGGCGGTGCCCAACTGTTCCGACGCCGACGACGTGCCGATGACGACCAGCTCCTTCCTTTTGTCTTTGCCATTCTTGCTGAAGTCAGCCACTTTCGCCGCCACAATCTCCTGAACGCCGTAGTCGCGCGACGGCGTTTGAAAGGCACACAGGTGGTGCGCGCTCGGTGCGATGAACGAACCGGTGAAGGCGCCGTTCTTGGTCTCGCCGAGCGCCGTGTGGATGGTGTATCCGTCGGTAGTGAGCAAATCCAGGACGCCATCCCCGTCCATGTCTCGCGCCCCAAGCCGGTGCGCAGAGCCACCGACGATCCAGCTGCGAAAACACGCGCGCTCCAACTCGTTGTCGCCAGGGTCCACAGGGATAATCGTCACTTCCTGCCCCATCATGCCGGCAACCACGTACGGTTCGCCTTTGGGACCGACCGGCGCGATCGTCATCGCACTGACATCCGGGCCCCAGATCTGCCGCGCCTTGAGGCCTTGATTGCCAATGATCTTGAACTGGCCGTTGTTGATGCTCTTGAGCCACTGCATGTAGTGACCTGTCGCGCTGGCAACGATGAGGTCCGTGCCGTCGGTGGTGAGCTTGGGCGTTTCATCCATGGCCAAAATCAGGTTCGTGTCGTTGCCCTGCGGGAACTGGTACGAGTCCTGCGCCTGGTTGAGCGAACCGTCCATCGCGACGTTGCGGTAACACGACAGGATGGGCCGATCGGCGGAGCCCACGCAGACGTCGACGCCTTCACCGGTCCAAAAGTCGCCGGTCGCGATGGAGACGACGCTGGTGACGCCCATGTTTGGCGCGACTTTGACGTCTGGGGCGAAGACGGTGCCGCCCTTGAGCGCGGCATATTCGATGGGCGGAACGTTGGGATCCGGCGAATCGCCGCACGGCCTGGACGCGACGCCCGTGTCAGTCCGAACCTGACACGTCGGGGACGGCGTCAGCAGGAGTGTCATCAAGCCGTTGTCGATGTCCGGCCCCGTCTCGCTGGGCTCCTTCTGTGCGCCGATCAACAAATCATCCAAACCGTCGCCGTTCAGGTCGGCCATTTCCGCGGTGGCTGGCCGCGCCGGAAGGGGAAGCACCTGCATCAGCTTGAAGCCGCGAATCGTGAACGGTTTCTGGCTCGTCTTGTCCGTGACGTTCACCGGCACGTTCAGGATGGCCCACGCTTCGCCTCGGGGCTTGCCGCTGCCGCTCGTCGTGCCCACGGCGATGATGTCGAGGTCGCCGTCGCCATCCAAATCGCGCAAAAAGACCCGCGCGATATTGGCGCTCGTCCCCGCCGACCCCAGCAACGGGTCCGGGTGAATGCAGCGGTAAGGCGCCAGCGCGTCGCCGGTCTTGGGATCCTCGTTCAGATCCTCAAACTTCAGCGAATGGGCCAGCGTATCGGAATTGCCATCGGGCACCCCTTCACCCTTGACCGTGATGGGCACGCCAGCCACGCGCTTGGGCATGCCAGCACGGATGTAGACGCCGTTGTCCGTCGCCACGACCGCATCGGCCAGCTTGTCGAGTCCCGAACTGGGCGTTGGATCCGACGTGTAGGCGACGAACTCCTGTGCCTGATCGGCAGACGGAACCACGAAATCATTGATTTTATGCGAAAATGAATCCGTTTGTTGGCCCAGGAAGCTGACGGATCTCACGCTGAACACGTCGAGGGAGACCTGCACCGCGTCGTTGGTCTCGTCCTTGGCGGTCGCGATGACGGTCAACTTCTCCGTCGCTGCGAGTTGCGTCGTGTCCAGCAGGTACGGCATGCCCCACTGCGTCTGGCCCGGCGTGGCGGTCGAATACATGCCCCCCGGCAATACCGAATCGCCATTGCCATCGACCACGTCAAACGTCACGCTCTGCAGCCGGGCGTCTGACGCAGACACGGACAGCCACTGGTGGCCGACAAAGACTTGCATTTCCGGCCCGAGGACCTGCCAGAACGGTTCGGCAGAGAGCTTCTTGACCGCGTTCAACACAATCGTCGGCCCGCAATTATCCACTTCCACATCCACAGCGTTGCTGCCGCTGACGTCCAGACCTGCCAGCGTGCCGTTCGCCGTGACGGTCAGCGTCAAACTCTCGTTGCAGGCGATGAGCGGCACGCCGGTCGCGTCGACGCCGGTCGTGTCAATCGCGCAGGAGAACGTGCCCTGGCCGCTCTTGCCCGGGGTGGCCGTGCAAGGGACCGGGGTGGGGAATTTGTCGCCCACCGCGACGCTGATCGCCGCGGTCTTCTTGAGCGTGACGCCGGCATCCAATTTGTACGTGCCGCTGACCCCAATGCTCGAGCCCCACGGGGGCGCGACGTCGGTGCCAGCAGGATCCGGCGTCGCCGGTGTGGTTATCGTAACGGTGATACCGCCCGTTGCGCCGCCCCCCGTGTCAACCGTCGCGGTTGGGGTTGGAGAGCACGCGGCGCAGGCCAACAAACAGGCACTCAGGAAGACCGAAGCTCCGGCCAATGGCTGAGGCGATCTCGCACTGCCGGTGATTGGGACGAGAACACGCATGGAACCCCCAAATTCATTGTGCCAGTCGCGGACGCAAGGTCAAGCTAACTGCGGATGTCAACGGTCTCACGGCCGGTCTCGGTACCGGTCTCGATACCGCTCGTGAGACTGGGGCCAGGACGGCGAGAAATGGACAAAATCTCTTTGTTATCGAGATGATGTTTCCGATCTTCCGGTTGGCATGGATCTTGCTCCGCTGAACCTTGCCGGCTGGATGCGGCGCTGGAGTTCACCCGATGCAACAGCTATCCTCCCCAATAGCGCCTGCGCAGCTGCGCGATCCGTTGGCCGTGGCTGCGCACTTCCGCGACCTGGCGCTGGCCGAACGGGAGGTCCTCGCCATCGCTGGGCTCGACCACCGCGGCCGCGTGCTGTGCGAACACCGCGTCCACGGCCATGCGTTCGGCGTCCAAGCGACACCGCGCGATCTGCTGCCCGCGGTGCTGACTTCGGGTGCAGTCGCCGCCGTGCTGGTTCACAACCATCCGAGTGGCCGACTGGCGCCGTCGCAGGCGGACCTCGCCTTCACGGCGCGGTTTCGGGACGCCGCTGTGGTCTGCGGCCTGCAGCTGCTGGATCACGTCATCATCGCCGGTGGCGGTTGGCTGAGCCTGCGCCACGCGGGGTGGATGGAACTGCCATGAAGACCACTGACGTCGTCGCGCACTTCTTCGCCGGATGCGCCGCGGTCCTGCTCTGCGCCACGGTCCTCGCGTGCGTGCACACCCATCCATGCCTCACGCAGTCCGCGCGCGGTGGCGCCTGGGCTGCGCAAGGCTGCATTGATCCCAGGAAGGCGAGCCCACGCGACTGGCGCATCGTACCTGGCGTAACCAAACGCGTCGCCGAAGCTCTGTCTGCTGCCTGCCCGCTCAGCAGCTGCGGGGGGCAAATTCCCGCCGTCCCCGGCGTTGGCCCCGTTCTGCGCGGTCGACTGACTGCGAGCCTCTGCCGCAGTGCCGGACCGCCGCCACGCCCCTGACGTGGTGCCGCTGGCCAGAATCTGTCGTGTAAAATCAGGTCTTTTCCAGCTCAAACTTGTCGTGCAACACGCGAACCGCTTCATCCGCCATGCGATGTTCCACAACGCAGGAAATCTTGATCTCGCTGGTCGAGACGAGAAGGATGTTGATGCCCGCCTCGCCCAGCGCCGCGAAAGTCCGTTGCGCCACGCCAGGTTGCGACACCATGCCGGCACCCACGACCGAGACTTTGGCCACGCTCTTGTCCAGCGAACAGCGTACAAAGCCCAGTTCGTCCTGCAAGGCGAGAATCAGTTCGACCGCCCGATCGGCGACGTTGCGGGGCACGGTGAAGGTCACGTCGGTTCGGCCATCTTCCGGCGGGTTCTGGATGATGACGTCGATGTTGATACCGGCATCGGCCATCGGCGCAAAGAGGCGAGCGGCCGCGCCAGGCTTGTCGGCCATACCGACGATGGTCAATTTGGCAATGTTCTTGTCGCAACTGACCGCCGTGACCACTGCGCCTTCCAAGCCTTTCATTTCCGAGTCCTCCACACCAGAAATCTGCGGCACAACCCAGCTGCCTTCCCCATCGTGGAAAGACGACCGGCAATGCAACGTCACCTTGTACTTGAGCGCGAACTCCACGGAGCGCGTCTGCAGCACCTTGGCTCCCAGACTTGCCAATTCCAGCATTTCCTCGGAGCCGATCCGTGGAATCTTCCGGGCCTTGCTATAGACGTTCGGGTCCGTCGTGTAGATGCCGTCCACGTCCGAGTAGATTTCGCAGGCGTCCGCGTGCAGCGCAGCGGCCATGGCAACCGCCGAGAGATCACTGCCACCGCGGCCGAGCGTCGTGATATTGCCATGCTGATCGACCCCTTGAAAGCCAGCGATGACGACAATTTCGCCATTTTGCAGGCATTCGTGCACCGGATCTGCCTTGATCGAGCGGATCCGCGCGCTGCCATGCATGGAGTCCGTACGAATCTCGACCTGATGGCCCAGGAAGCTGCGCGCCTTGAAGCCCAATTCGCGGATCGCCAGCGCCAGGAGCGCGATGGACACCTGTTCACCGGTCGCCAGCAGGACGTCGATTTCCCGGTCAGCGGGACGGGTCGAGATGCCCGCTGCCAAATTCAGCAGTCGGTCGGTGTCGCCCTGCATGGCCGAGACGACAACAACGACGCAATTGCCCTCGGACGCTGTCTTGACCGCGCGCCGGGCGACGTTCTGGATACGCTCGATCGTGCCCATGGAGCTGCCGCCAAACTTCTGGACGATCAACTTCGGGGTCGGGGAGGCTAGCAATTCGTGGATCTTGGCGGACATGCTTCTTGCGGTCAGGATGGAACGGTTGGGAAACGTAGCGTCGGGATCTTCAAGGCGCACCCGGCGCCGATGGCGGCGGCGCACTTTCGCGCAGCATCGACCACTTTGCAACGGGTGGCTGCAACGTCAGCGTGACGCCGGGCAACGGGTGGACCGACAATTTGACTGGATTCTCAGGCGTTGCGCCGGACAAGTCGGCAAAAACCAGGTTGACGGGCGGCTTTTCGGCCAGCGCTGTCACGGCACGCGCCAGGCCCTCCGCGCGGATCGTGACTTCCGCGGGAGTCACCGCGCAGCGTTGATCTGCCGGACAGCCGCGAATGACAACCGGCTGATTTTCAAGGGTTTTGACCATTTCCCTCTCTTCGAGCGCCACTTCCACCACGACTTCCTCGACCGACAGTTGCACGCGACGGTCGCCCGGCGGGACGAGGCGCAACAGCACGCGAATGTCGTGATCGGCGCCATGGAGATCAAGCGGATTCGTGCGAACCGAGCGGACCAGCCGGACCTGACTCGCGGGACCAAAAACTTTGACGCGCATCGGCTCAACCACCACGCCCTTTTGGCTCTGGTGAAACCCCGGCGCGGGTTCGCCAGAAATCGGCACCTCGACGGGCACGGTCACTTCAGCCGCCTGGTCCAGCCGCACGAGCAACGAAGGCGGTTCCACGGCGAGAACCTCGATTTGCCCTGCGCCCAACTGGACTTCCACTGTACGCGGATCAAAGACGAAACGCTCGCCATCGCGGTATGCCGCCAGATCCATCGACAGCCGCAACGCATGGTCACGCAGCAGTTGCTGGATCGCGCCCCGGCGCCCGCGAACGCGCACTTTGACGGCATCCGGCGCCTCGCCGACGAAGACTTTGTTCTTCGCGACGTTGGTCACCGAAAGCGGCACCGCCAGCTCGCTGTCCTTGACGCTGTCCCGCTCCACCACGACGTGCAGAAGCCCGGCGAGCGCGATCGAGACCAGCTTGAGGCCGAGATTGCCCGTGACCAGCGTGCGCAACCGGCTGCCGAGACTCAACAGGAGGCGGAGCGTCGTCATCCTGGCCCTCCGCCGAGGTCAATGTCTTCCGAATCGGTGGCGACGCGGCTGTGCACGGTCATGACCGTACTGCCGGGCCGCACGGGCGAAGCGGTGGCACCATGCACGTGAATCCGCCGCTTCCAAGCCCGGCGCCACGGCGCCATCGCCTCGGGTTGATCACCGAACAGCAGGCGAAAACGCTCGCGCAAGTCGGCCGGCTGCAAATTCAGGTCCAATTGGCCCATGTAGGCGATGCCGCACGTGCCGGTTTCTTCCGAAACCACGACCACCACGGCGTCCGTTTCGTCGGCCAGTCCGAGCGCCGCGCGATGGCGCGAGCCCAGCGTGCCCGGAATGCCCGCGCCGCCGGCCAAGGGTAGGAAGCACGCCGCGGCGGCAATCTTGCTCTTTTGCAGGATCACGGCGCCGTCGTGGGTCGCGTTCGCGTGCTCCGGATTGAACAGTGCCGCGAGGAGTTGCCAGGAAACTTCCGCATTGATGCGCACGCCATCGGCGACATAGCGGTCCAGCGCGGCCTGCTGCTCGATGACGATCAAGGCGCCGAGATGCTTTTGGCTCAGAACCGCGCAGGCACGCAGGACTTCTTCCAGCACTTCATTGCTGGCCGAATCTTTGGACGAGAAGACCAGCGGCGAACGGACCATGGTCGTCAACGCGCGCTTGATGTCCTCCTGGAACAGGATCACAAAGAGCACGACGATGGAGGAGACAAAACGGCCGAGAATCCAGTGGACGGTGGGCAGATCCAACACGTCTTCCTGGCTGCCGTAATAGAGCAAAAAGAGCGCGGCGACGGCGGTCAGCATCGCGCCTGAGCGTGAGCCGCGCAGGAGCGTCAACGCCTGATAAATCAACACAGCAACGAAGGCGACGTCCAATATCCAGCGCCACTCGGCAGGTGCCGAGCCGAAGAACCATGCGCTGGAAAAATCAAAATCGGCCACCGCGCCTCGTGTCTCCTCAAGGTTTCGCGCCGCGGGTGCTTCCTCCCGCCGACGGTTTGCTTTTCAGCAAACGGGTTCCCTGCCAGCGTCGCGGATGGAAGCAGCCACGTCAAGCACTTGTCGCATCAAGCGTACGTCGTGCACGCGGACAAAACTCGCCCCAGCGAACACAGCCGCAGCGACCGCCGCGGCCGTCGCACCCAGGCGATCCGCCACGGACGCGCCGGTGACAACGCCGAGAAAGGATTTGCGCGACGGGCCGAGGTACAGTGGCAAATCCAGCGCAGCCAGCGCGTCCGAACGACGCAGCAGCACCAGATTCTGCTGAACGGACTTGCCAAAACCAAGGCCCGGATCGATCGCCAATTGCTGGCGATCCACCCCGGCCGCGACCGCGCGAGCCACCGTGACGGCCAGATCGTCGGCGATCTGGCGGAGGGCCGCCTGCGGTTCGTCGGGCAGCGAGGCGATCTTCTGCGATGGCGCCATCTGGCCGACCGCGTGTGGCATGTGCATCAGCACCCAAGCCGCGCCCGAGCGCGCCACGATCTCGCCCATCTGCGGATCGCCAAAGCCGCTCACGTCGTTGACCATCGCCGCGCCCAGCTCCAGCGCCGCACGAGCGACCCCAGCGCGACGCGTGTCCACCGACAGCGGCACGTCCACGCGTTGCGCCAGCGCGGCAATCGCCGGAAGGACACGCCCGGCCTCTTGCTCTGCGGAGACCGGCGTGGCGTTCGGCCGCGTCGACTCACCGCCCAGATCGAGGATATCCGCGCCGTCCCGCACCAACTGCTCCGCGCGCCGCAGCAAGTCGTCCAGCGTCGGGAGTTGGCCGCCGTCGGAAAAGCTGTCGGGTGTCAGGTTGAGAATGCCCACCAAGAGCGGCTTGCGCAGGTCGAAATGGCGATCGCGCAGCTGCATCGAGGGCTCGTCAGGTCAGTGCGTCAGCGGTTCCGGCAAGCCCGGCAGTGAGTCGATCACCGGCGGCGGGTTCGGCTTCTTGTTCGCGCTGTTGGCCTGATCCTGCGCCACGCGATGCCGCACTTTCGCCTCGCGGCCCGAGCGCAGTTCCTTGATGTCCTTGTTCTCGATGATCCAGTCGACTTCCTCGCCGTCCAGGGTCTCGAACTCGAGCAGGGCCGAGGAGAGCAGGTCCAACTGATCGCGGTGGTCCGTCAGGATCTGCCGCGCGCGGTTGTAATTGTCGTCCACAAGCCTGCGAATTTCCTGATCAACCTGCACCGCCGTCGATTCCGAAAAGTTCTGCACGTGGCCGTAGTCGCGACCGAGAAACGGCTCGCCGCTCTTCTTGCCAAACGCCAGCGGTCCCAGACGCGACATGCCCCACTCGCACACCATCTGCCGCGCCATTTCCGTGGCCTGCTCAATGTCGTTCGCAGCACCCGTGGTGATCTCGCCCAGCACGATGTCCTCTGCCAGCCGGCCACCCATCATGATCGCGATGCGGTCCAGCAGGTAACTCGCCGAGTGCGAGTAGCGATCGCGCTCCGGCAGTTGCTGGGTCAGGCCCAAGGCGCGACCGCGCGGGACGATGGTCACTTTGTGCAGTGGATCCGAGGTCTTCAGATGCTTGGACACCAGCGCGTGGCCAGCTTCATGCACCGCCGTCAGCTTGAGCTCGTCCGCGTTGAGCATCATGCCGCGACGTTCCGCACCCATGATGACCTTGTCCTTGGACTGTTCCAGATCGGCCATCGACACCATTTCGTGGTCGTAGCGCGCCGCGAGCAACGCGCCTTCATTGATGAGATTTTCCAGATCCGCGCCGGCAAAGCCCGGCGTGCCACGGGCAATCGTTTGCAGGTCCACATCCGGAGACAGCGGCACTTTGCGCGTGTGCACCTTCAGGATCGCCAAACGACCTTTCGCATCCGGTGCCGGCACGACGACGCGGCGATCAAAGCGGCCCGCACGCAACAGCGCCGGATCCAGCACATCGGGACGGTTCGTCGCCGCCACCAGAATCACGCCGGTATTGTTCTCAAAGCCGTCCATTTCGACCAGCAATTGATTCAGCGTCTGTTCACGCTCATCGTGGCCGCCGCCCATGCCTGCGCCGCGATGGCGACCGACGGCGTCAATTTCGTCAATGAAAATGATGCAGGGCGCGTTCTTCTTACCCTGCTCAAACAAGTCACGCACGCGGCTCGCACCGACGCCGACAAACATTTCGACAAAGTCCGAGCCCGAGATCGAGAAGAACGGCACACCCGCTTCGCCCGCCACCGCGCGCGCCAACAGCGTCTTGCCGGTACCCGGCTGCCCCATCAACAGCACGCCTTTGGGAATGCGCCCGCCCAACTTTGTGAATTTCTTTGGATCTTTCAGGAATTGGATGATTTCCTCCAGCTCCTGCTTGGACTCATCGATGCCAGCCACATCCTCAAACGTCACGCGATTCGTCGCCTCGGTCAGCATCTTGGCCTTGGACTTGCCAAAGCTCATCGCACGGTTGCCGCCGGACTGAATCTGCCGCATGAAGAAAAAGAACAAGCCGATGATGACCAACATCGGCAAACCATTGATCAGCAACTGAAAAAGCCAAGTATTGGCCTCCTCGCGTTCGTAGTTGATCTCGACACCCTTGGCGATCAGGTCCTTCTGAAAGCTGGTGATGTCGCCGGTCGTGCGAAACAGGTCACCGTTGCCCAGCGTGCCGTCGATGTTGTTGCCGCGCACGGTGATGTCGCGGACGCGATCTGACGAAGATACCTTCTCGACATTCAAGGAATTGTTGACGAACTGCGTAAACGAAAGCTGCTTCGTCTTGCCGGTCGTCGTCGAGTATTGGATCACCATGACGACGAGCAAAAACACGCCCGCCCAGATCAACAGACTTTTCGTATGCTTCAAGATCGACTCCTGATTGGCTGCATTTACCCGACAATTCGCGCGCCGATGGGCACACAGACAGCCAAGGAAGTGCGCGGACGACCGCATCCAACGCAGCCTACCGCTTAGGGCAGGTTAGTCCGCCAGTGGCGGTCGCGCAACGTTCTTGACAAAAAACTGCCACAAAATGCCGTTGCCCACTACGGTTAGCCCGTGCAAACGCGCCTCACCGCGATCGCCCAGCGCAAGCCACTGCTGAGCCGCACGCTGCGATGGGGCGGGAACGGCCAAACGCTGGCAAACGCGCTGCAGGAACGCAGACCTGGCCGCTGGCTGGGTCGGCAGGTCCGCTGCAAGGATGGTCGCCACGCCAGCTGCCACATTGACGTGCAGACGATCGCCCAGTGCGCGATCGATCCAGACCGCCAGCGCGCCCTCGTGCGCCGCCGCCAAGGCCGCCGATCGCGACAAGCCGCCTGCCGCGCCTGGAATCGCCTGTTCAAGCACGGGCAACACAAGGTGGCGGACATGGTTGCGCGTCAAGCGTGTGTCCGCATTCGATGGATCCGCCAGCCATGGCACCTGAAGACCCTGCGCGCACTGGGCCAACTGAGCGCGGGTCACCGAGAGAAACGGCCGCACGATCGCGTCCTCGCGTGCCCGACGCACACCCGCGCGCGCGTCCGGACCCGCGCCGCGTGCCAGCCGCAGGAGCACGGTCTCGGCCTGATCGTCGGCGTGGTGGGCCGTGACAATGCAATCCGCCGCCATTTCTGTGCGCACCGCCTGCAACGCACGGTACCGCGCCGTCCGCGCCCGCGCTTCCAGGTCGGCGGCGGGCTGCAGCGCCAAATGGCGGATGGCAAACGACAGACCACGCCGTTCGACCTCCGCCGCCACCAGTTCCGCCGTCTCCGCATGGTTGGATTGCAGGCCATGGTCCACGTGCGCCACCACCAATTCATGCCCGAGCGACGGCCGCAGCAGGTCCAGAAGTGCCAGCGCCGCCATCGAATCGCGCCCACCGCTGCACGCCAGCAGCACGCGCTGCCCCGGTTGCCATAGCGGGTGACGGCGCACATCGCGGCGCACTTGGTCGAGCACTCGGCGGATTTCGGTCGGAATTGCAGTCATGTCGTTGCGCGCGGTTGGATGGCCAGCGTACCATGTCTGCCCGGGAAACTCCGAGAGGACACCATGGCCCACGACCCGTTGCAAGCAAAACCCACGCCCGATCCGCGCATTGCGGCGTATCAAGACACGGTGGCCAAAGCGAGTTCGCGTCCCGGACCCTTTGTGTCGTTGGATGGCCGCAAGGTCGACGTGGCGTACTTTCCCGCTCAGCCCGATGAGACGTATTGGCAGCAAATCGGCGTGCCGGGTAAATTCCCGTTTACCCGCGGCGTGCATCCCAACATGTACCGCGGCAAGAGCTGGACCATGCGCATGTTCGCGGGTTTTGGCACGCCGGAAGACACCAACGAACGCTTCAAGTTCCTCCTGCAGTCGGGCCAGACCGGGCTGTCGACGGCGTTCGATATGCCGACGTTGATGGGCTACGACCCGGATCACGAACTGGCGGCGGGCGAAGTGGGCCGCGAAGGCACCAACGTCAGCCACATCCATGACATGGAAGCGCTTTTTGCCGATATTGACCAGAGCGCGGTCACCACGTCGATGACGATCAACGCACCGGCGATCGTCCTGCTGGCGTTGTACGTGGCTGTCGCTGAGAAGCGCGGCGTGCCGTACGACCAGATCGGCGGGACGCTGCAAAACGACATCTTGAAGGAGTTCATCGCGCAAAAGGAGTGGATTTGTCCGCCGCGGCCGGCGATGCGCATCATCCGCGACATGTTGGCGTTCTGCACGCTCAAGTTGCCAAAATGGAACACGATTTCAATTTCTGGCTACCACATCCGCGAAGCCGGCGCGACGGCCGTGCAGGAGTTGGCGTTTACGCTGGCGGACGGCGTAGGCTACGTGCAAGCCGGTCTGGAGGCCGGCCTGGACGTGGATGCGTTTGCGCCACGCTTGTCGTTCTTTTTCGATGTTCACAACGATTTCTTTGAGGAAATCGCGAAGTTGCGCGCGGCCCGGCGGCTGTGGGCGCGGATCATGAAGGACCGTTTCGGCGCCAAGAATCCGCGCTCGTGGATGCTGCGGACGCATTGCCAGACCGCGGGCGTGAGCTTGACCGCGCAGCAGCCGATGAACAACGTGGTGCGGACAACGCTGCAGGCGCTGGCGGCGGTGCTGGGTGGCACGCAGTCGCTGCACACCAACAGCCTGGACGAGACGTATGCGCTGCCGACGGCCGACGCGGCGAAGCTCGCGCTGCGGACCCAGCAAATCATCGCGGAGGAATCGGGCGTGACGAACGTGGCCGATCCGCTGGGCGGCAGTTGGTACATTGAGAAGCTGACCGACGAAATCGAGGCAGAAGCGGCGGCGATCATCCAGAAGATCGACGACATTGGCGGCATCGTTCGCGCCATCGAGGTTGGCTATCCGCAACGGGAAATCGCTGAAAGCGCGTTCAAGTTCCAGCAGCGCGTGGAGTCGGGCGAGCGCAAGATTGTCGGTCTGAACACGGCCGTGGAAGAACGCGGCGCGCCGATTCCATTGCTGCACATCGACGCGAAGGTGGAGGCGGCGCAAATCGCCCGCTGCCAGCAAGTGAAAGCCAACCGCAACCAGGCAGTGGCCAGCCAGGCGCTCGCAGGTGTGCGCGCGGCGTGCCAGAGCGACGCGAATCTGGTCGAAGCGATCCTGGCCGCCGTGAAAGTCGAAGTGACGCTGGGCGAAATCTGCGACGTGTTTCGCGACGAGTTCGGCGTTTACCGCGATCCGGCGTTTCTGTAGGCCACGATGCCGGGCCAACTGACTTTTTTTTGTGAGCTGCCGAGCGACAAGCTGCAAACGCTGTTTGCGGATGCGACGCTGATTCCGCTGTTGGCCCAGCATGGCTGCGGCGTGGCGATGGCGCTGATCGACCTGTCCCCGCAGCGCGCCGCCGTTATCCGGCAGTTGACCGACGCCGGTGTACCGGTCACGGCGTGGCTCGTGCTCGACGAGATGGACGGCTATTGGCTGACCCTCGACAACGTGCAGCTGGCGCGCGACCGCTGGCGGCAAATCCGCGCGTGGCGTGTGGCTCAGAAACTCCAGTTTGCCCGCGTCGGTCTGGACATCGAGGCGCCGCACGATGACGCGGTGGCCCTGGTCGAAACGCCATTTTTGACCGTGGCGCGGCTCACGTGGCTACGACGCACGCGGCGGGAATGGCGCGAGGCACTGCTGGATTTGCGCTTGCTGGTGCAGGAAATTCGGGTCGACGTTGCCGAGATCGAGACCTACCAGTTTCCGTTCATCGCCGACGAACGCGCGGCGCGGTCCACGCTTTTGCAGCGCATCTTGGGCGTCGCCGACATGCGTGCGGATCGCGAAGTGTTGATGCTCTACCGTTCCACGCTGCCCGAGCCCTGGGGCGCGGCCCTGGTCGACGCGTACGGTGACCAGGCGGAGGCGATTGCGATTGGCATCACCGGTGGCGGTGTGGCCGCGCTGGAGGAGGCCTTTGCGCCGCGGCAACTCGACCTGGCGTCGACCTTGCACGAGCTCGCGCGGGCCCGCGCCTACACGGACCGGCTGTACGTGTTCTCGCTGGAAGGCTGCGTGGCCCAAGGTTGGCTGATCGATTTGCTCGCGGCGGAACTGCCGAAACCGGCGCAAGTCCAAGCTGTTGTGCGAACGCGTGCCGGACGTTGGCTGGCTCGCACGCTGCTCGCGGCCGACCGTGTGGTTGGCAAGCTGCGGCGGATCGCGCCCGGACAGTTGCCGTGAGGCGTACGACGGTCTAACGTTGCGGCGCGACGCACCGTGGACGTCGCGCGGAAATTCCGTGGCCAAAAAACAGTCAGTCACCGCAAGCGTATCTGGAGGCCGCAGCCCGTTCGGCTTGGCCGAGTTCGCCGCGTTCTGGTGGCAGGACCCGCGGCGCCGCGCGACATTGGTGATTCTGTTGTGCACGGCGTGGCTGTGCCTCTTCAGCGCCCAGTGGTTTCGCATCGAAAAAGACGTGGCGGGTGGACAGCGCGCGCTTGGTGTCACGGCGGAGACAACGTATCTGCCGCCAGGACCGGTGCTGCGAATCGTCTCGCTGGGCCATCAGTCGTTTCTGGCGGATTTGATCTACGTCCAAGCTGCGCACTACTTTGTCCGCCATCTGATCACCGACAGCCAATTGCCGTGGCTGGACCTGTATCTGAACGCGATCTGGGCCCTCGACGCCAACAGCAAGTCCTCCTACCGCTGGGGCAGTCAAGTCGTGAAATTCGGCCAGCGCATCGACCGCGAGGTGTCGATCCGCGCGAACCGCTTTGCCCGCCTTGGGTTGGAAGCACAGCCCGATGATCCGTGGCTCTATCACGAGATCGCGTTCAACCTGCGTTACGCCATGGAACCGCACAACGCGGAGGAGGAAACGCACTTTCGGCAATTGGCCCTGAAGTATCTGGAAATCGCCTATACGTTTCCGAAATTCACCTATGATCCCAATTATTTGGCTGCGCAATATGCCCGCGCTGGACAAGTCGACGAGAGCATCAAATCCGCGCTCATCAACTATGGTGGCGCCAGTGACGAACAGCGCCGTGAACTGCGCAACATGCTGACGGAACGCAATCGCGGCGAAGATGCGGCGGAGTTGGCCTGGCTGGACGTGGCGCACCAGCGCGATTGGGCCTACCTGACGCCGGCGCTGGCGACGATGGTTGGGCCCAAGCGTCGATTGGCGCCGCCTCTGAACGCCGCCGATCCGACGGGCTGGCTGCGCGAGGTCGACACGCCTCCGGACCTGCTGAAGCGGCTGACGGTGCGCTTCATGCGTCCCACGCCGGACGAGCGGCCGGATGCCTCGGAATCACTGATGGATTTGCCGGTCGGTGCAACGTCGACGGCGCGGACGCACTAAAGGAACTCGATGCAACTTTCTCTTCAGGCACTTTCCGGCCAAACTGTGGCGATCACCGGTGGCGCGGGTTTTATCGGAACGGCGCTGGCGGAGCGCTTGGCGCAGGACCCAACGGTCCGCATCGTGCTGTTCGACAACCTGCACCACGACGCAGTCTCAGCGACGACGCTGCTGCAACGGTCCAACGTGAAGCTGTTTCGCGGCGACGTGCGCGACAAGATCGCGGTGTCCCAGGCGCTGGCCGGCGCGCAGCACATCATCCACATGGCGTCGATTGCCGGCGTGGACACGGTCATGAAAGCGCCGGTGCTGACGATGCAAGTCAGCCTGCAAGGCACGATGAACGTGCTGGAAGTGGCGCAGTCGATGCGCGAGCGCGGCGAGGACGTGCGGCGGGTCGTGGATTTCTCGACTTCGGAAGTCTTTGGCCGGTACGCGTTCAACGTCGCCGAGACAGACGCCACTTCACTCGGCGCCGTCGGCGAGGCGCGCTGGACGTACGCAGTGGCCAAGCTGGCAACCGAGCACCTGTGCGCGAATTACCACAAGCAGTACGGCTTGCCGACGGTGGCGATTCGGCCCTTCAACATCTACGGCCCGCGGCAAGTCGGGACCGGCGCCATTCACCATTTCGTCCGCCGAGCGCTGCGCCACGAACCGCTGACGATCCACAACGATGGCTCGCAAATCCGCTCGTGGTGCTACATCGACGATATTGTGGATGGCATGCTGCTGGTTCTGACCCGCGAAGAGGCCGTTGGCCAGTCGTTCAACATCGGCAGCCCGCGCTCGACGGTGACCATTCACCAATTGGCGCGCGATATCGTGCGGCTGGCCGGGTCGAAATCCGAATTGCAGTGCGTACCGTGGAATTTCCCCGACGTGGAACTGCGCGTGCCGGACATTTCCAAGGCGCGCAACCTGCTGAGCTACGAGCCGAAGATGGACCTCGAAGAAGGTCTGGCGCGCACCATCGCGTGGTACAAGGACCAGGCGATGGATGCGCCGGTGAACACAACGCATGGCTGAAAGCCGAACGCGAATCCAGGAATCCAGGGCGCACGCAGTTTCAGGCGAGCCGCGAGCGCGCCCACAGGCGGCCGACGGGAACGTACTGGACGTACGTGACCGAGGCCGCCGAGGACGTAACCCGCCGATCGACGGAAATGCGTGATGCCATGACATTGCCGCGCCGTGCCGCATGGTTTAGGGTTGCGGCCGGTGGAGAGACGGGCGCAACGGCAGGAAGGGAATCGCGTGACGCAGCAGCCGGATGACATTTTGGCACTGGACCACTTGGGCAAGACGTTCCGCGTCGGCTTTTGGGGCAAGAAAGTGCAGGCCGTACGCGACGTGTCGCTGACGCTCAAGCGCGGCGAGTCATTGGGCTATTTGGGACCAAATGGCAGCGGCAAGACGACGTCGATCAAGTGCATCCTCAGCCTCATCCAACCGACATCGGGCAAAATCCGCCTGTTCGGCGCCGATCCGAGCGACGCCACGGCGCGCGCGCGCGTGGGCTACTTGCCGGAAGCGCCCTACTTTTACGATTACCTGAAACCAACGGAAGTTCTTGATTACGTAGGCAAACTGTACGGGCTGGACAGCGCTACCCGAAAGAAGCGGATTCCGTACCTGCTGGACCGCCTCGGTCTGGCCCACGCCATGGACCGCGAGCTACGCGGCTTCTCGAAGGGCATGCTGCAGCGCGTCGGCATCGCCCAGAGCCTGCTTTCGGACCCGGATTTGCTGATTTACGATGAGCCCCTGTCAGGCCTCGACCCGATTGGCCGCAAGGAAGTGCGCGAGCTGATGGCGGAATTGCGGCGGGAAGGCAAATCCATGTTCTTCAGTTCGCACGTGCTGACCGACATCGAGACGCTGTGCGATGCCGTGTGCATCCTGGATCGCGGCGAAGTTGTCGCGCAGGGCCGGCTGAGCGACCTGTTGCGGATGGACAAGCTGGAGTCGGAGGCGCTGGTCGACCTGCCCACGGATGGTCAGGACGCGGCGACCACACGGCTGCTGGCCGTGGCAGGCGTGGAACTCATGGAGCAGACCGGTGCGATGCTGCGGCTGCGCTTGCCCACGGACGCGGTGCCGGGGCTGACCGCTGCCGTTGTGGATGTACACGCGACGCTGCGCGAGCTGTCCCAACGCCGTGAATCGCTCGAAGAGCTTTTTGTGCAAAGAGCCGTCCATGTCTCGACCGACGGCCAACGCACAGTGCCGGCATCGAGGTCCGCATGAGCATCCAGACGACGCATAAAAAGCTCACGTTGCGCATCGACGGCCCGCTGGCGGCGCTCGGTCGGATCAGCGCGGTCGCCGGCAACACGCTGCGGGAAGCTGGGCGCAACAAGCTGTTCTTCGGCCTCCTGGGCGTGACCATCCTGATGCTGGTCTTTTCCATCCTGCTGTCCGACCTCGCACTGGCTGACCAAAAAATCCGCCTCGTGACGGATTTCGGCCTCGCGGTGATTCCGCTGGTGTGCATCGCGACCGCCGTACTGCTCGGCGCGGTGTTGCTGTACAAGGAAATCGACCGCAAGACTTTGTACGCCATTTTGCCCAAGCCCATCCGCCGCGGTGAATTCCTCCTGGGCAAGTTCCTCGGCCTGTCGGTGCTGCTGTTTGGCCAGCTCGTCGTGCTGACGGTGTGCTGGGCGGGCGTGCTGTACCTGCGCGGCGGCTCGTTCTCGCTCGCGCTGGCCCAGGCGCTGGGCTTGAGTTACGTGGAAATCCTGCTCGTCACGTCCGCGGCGCTGTTCTTCAGCGCGCTGTCACGGCCTGTGCTCTCCGGCGTGCTGACGATGGGCGTGTTTCTCATCGGCCGCATCACGTACGTCATCAACGACCTGATGCAGGCCACCAAAGGCGTCTTCGCCGAAGTGCCGGCGATGCGCGCGCTGGGGCGCGTGCTCGTGGCGTTGGTGCCGGATCTCTCGACGTTCAACATCGCCGACGAACTGCAGGCCGGCGTCGCGCTGCCGCCAGACTATTTTGTCCACGCGACGCTGTACGGGCTGTCCTGGGTTGGCTTTTTCGTCGCGCTCTCGCTGCTGGTCTTCGAGCGCCGTGACTTGGTCTAGATGAAATTCCCCCTGCTTTGGCAACGATTGCGCTTGCCCCTCCTTGCGGCGCTGATCGTACTGGCCTCGCTGGCGGCGCGTGCGACGTGGGAGCAGATGCAGGCGTATGGCCGGGCGAGCACACTCGACAAGACCGGCAAGGTCGATGAAGCCATTGACGAATACCGCTGGACGCTGCGTTGGTACACGCCCTGGGGTCCCAAGTGGACGGACGCGGCCGAGGCGCTGGTGCGGATCGCCAAGTCCGCGGACCAGCCGGAGCCGATGCGGGCGATGCGGGCGCTCGATGCGTTGCGGTCGGGCCTGATCGCCGGCCGACACCTGTGGCAGCCCCGTGCAGATCTCGTGGCGTACGTGAACCAGACGATTCCGGCGGTGATGGTGCGCGTGGCCGAGAAGACCGGCGACCAGCGCGACAAGGCGCAGTTGCTGGCGCAATTCACCAAGGACTATGCGCGGCCCATTGGCGTGTCGCCGCTGACGTCGGCGGCCGTCTCGTTGGGATTCCTCGCCTGGCTGCTCGGCCTGCTGATGCTGGCGCGGCGCGGCCTCGATGCGGAAGCCCGCGTCACGCCACATGGCTGGCGCTGGCTCGGCGTCGCCGTCTGCGGTTTCATCCTCTGGACGCTGGGCATGTGGCTGGGGTGAGAATGGCCACGCCGCCTGCTCCCGCTCGACTGCCGCATTCCCTGCCGGAAGCGCGGTTGCTCGCCAGCGACTTCTGGCAAGCCTTTGCCCACGCGCCACGCGCGCTCCGGCTCGCCTGGCAGACGTCGCCGCGCCTGTTGCTGGGGCTGCTGGCGTGGACGCTCTTGGCGGGTGCGTTGCCTTCAGCGATTGCCTGGGTTGGCCATGGTCTGGTGGACGCTGTGGTCGCGGGACAGCGCGGCGGCGATCGCCACGCGGCGCTGCGGTGGGTCGGTCTGGAACTTGCGCTTGTGTTGACGCTGCTTGTCGCACAACGCTGGCAATTGCTGTGCCAATCGCTGCTGCGGGCGCAGTTGGGCCACACCGTGCATGTGCAGATCTTCGAAAAGGCGCTGACGCTGTCGCTGCCGCAGTTTGAGGACAGCAAGACCTACGACCTCCTGACCCGGGCACGGCGCGAAGCAGCGACTCGGCCCCTTGGGCTGATTGTCAAGCTGCTGAATGTGCTACAAAATTCTGTTTCGCTGCTCGGTTTCTCGGCGCTGTTGATGGCCCTGTCGCCTTGGGCGGTGCTGGCGCTGGTGCTGGCTGGCCTGCCGGCGTTTCTGGCCGAAGCGCGGTTCTCCGGCGAAGCCTTTCGGCTGTTTCGCTACCGTGCGCCGGAGACGCGCATGCAGCTGTACCTGGAAACGCTGATGGCGCGGGAGGATTCTGCCAAGGAAGTCAAGGTCTTTCAGTTTGGGCCACGGCTGCTGGCGCGCTATCAGGAAATCTACCAGCAGGTCTACGAGGAAGATCGCGCGCTCACGTGGCGACGGCACCGCTGGGGGCTGTGGCTGGCGATCCTGGCGACGCTGGTGCTCTACGGTGCGTTTGCGTGGCTGGCGCTGCAGACGGCGGCGGGCGTGCTGACACTCGGCGCGATGACCGCGGGACTGCTCGCGTTCAAGCAAGGTCAGCAGGCATTTGGCGCGCTGCTCCAGGCGATCGGCGGGCTGTACGAAGACAACCTGTACATTTCGACGCTGTTTGAGCTCCTGGATCTGCCGGCGGACCCGGAACCAGGTAGCGCGTCGTCCGGGCCAGATCCACAGGATGGCCTGCGCTTTGAAGCGGTCGGTTTCACCTATCCCGGCGCGGAGCAGCCAGCGCTCCGGGACATCAACCTGCACCTGCGGCCGGGCGAGACGCTGGCGCTGGTGGGCGCCAATGGCTCGGGCAAGACGACGCTCATCAAGCTGCTGGCCCGCCTGTACCAGCCGACGACCGGGCGCATCCTGCTGGATGGCCGCGACTTGCAGGAGTGGCAGCCGGCCGTGCTGCGGATGCGCATCGGTGTGATTTTTCAGGATTTCCTGCGCTACCAGTTCCTGGCGGGCGAAAACGTCGGCGTCGGCGACAACCGCCATTTTGAGGACGAACTGCGTTGGCAGGAGGCCGCGGAGCGCGCGGCGGCGCACGAAACGCTTGTTGGCCTGCCGCTGGGTTACCGCACGCAACTGGGCAAATGGTTTGAAGGCGGTCGGGAGCTGTCTGGCGGGCAATGGCAGCGCGTGGCGCTCGCGCGGGCGCTGATGCGCACGGATGCGCAGATCCTGGTGCTGGACGAACCGACGTCGGCGATGGACGCGGCGGCCGAAGTGGAAATTTTCGACCGGCTCCAGGATCAGTCCCAGGGTCGGATGAGCATCCTGATTTCGCATCGCTTTTCAACGGTGCGGCGCGCGGACACGATTTTGCTGCTCGACAACGGGCGGATTACCGAAGCGGGGAGTCACGTGCAGTTGCTCGCCGCGCATGGCAGCTATGCGCGGCTGTTTGAGCAGCAGGCGCAGGGTTATCGCTAGCGGCTACTTCCAGGGCGGCGGAAACGGTGGCAGCGGCGGCCAACCGCCCGGCACGGGCAAACCGCGCCGCTCTGCCAGATCGCCCGCCGCCCGCAGCGCCGCGAATTGCCCCAACCACGCCGCTCGCCACGGGTCGTCGCAGCGGCCCAGCAGACACGCCACGTGGACGGCAAAACGGCTCACGGTCTTGCGCGGCAAGTGCAGGTACGCCCGATGTCCCCGCGCCACCAGTTGGTCGGTGGTATCCGGCGCGGGCACCGGCCACGGCAGCGCTTCGGGGCCGAGCAACGCCACGACCTGCTGTTGCGCATGTCGCCATGCACGTGCCAGATGCCACCGCTGCGCCAGCGCGTTCAGACCCGCGAGATCGAGCGCGGGCTGCGCGATCACCAACGCTGCGAGATCGAACAGCCACAGCGACCGCTCGAAGTCGTGCGACGCCGCGTGGGCGGCCAAGTAGACCAGCTCGGCGTGGGGCTCCAGTTGGCCGTCGCGCTGCAGCAGGTCCGCCGCTTCGATGCGCGTACCCAGGGCGTGCAGCGCCGCCCAGTGCAGCTCCAAGGGCGGCGAGGCTGAACGCTGCAGAATGACATGGTGATGGTGCCGCAGCTGGTGCGCGGTCAGGTGCGCGTCGGTCAGCCGGTAGTCCAGTTTCGCCAGCACCGCGAGCGCCGTTTGCAGGTCCGCCGGGGCAACCAGCAGGTCAATATCCGTGGAACGCCGGACCAGCGACGTCGGGTAGATGCGCGCGGCCAAGAGTGGCCCTTTGAGCGGGACCGCGGCAATCGACGCTGCGTGCAGCGCCGTCAGCGCTTCCTGTGCGCACGCGCGGATCCAGCCCTGTTCCATGCCGGCAGCAGCACGGCGTTGTTCCGCCTGCGCCAGCAGCGCGGCCGGGACCGTCAGGAGGTCGGCCGCGGCCAGCGCCGGTACCAGACCTTCCAAACCGAGTCGCGAACCCAGCGCGAGCCACGCTTCGGCATCAGCAGGACGTTCACCGTCGTCACCCGGATCGGGCGCGGCGGCCAGCAACTTCAAGATGGGATGGATTGCCGGCACGCGTTTCTCCCCAACACCCAGCGGTCAGAACAATCCTTCCACCAAACCTTTGTCGTTGATGTGGATCTGGTTCGCGGCCGGCGCGCGCGGCAAGCCCGGCATGGTCATGACGTCGCCGCAAATCACCACGACGAATTCTGCGCCCGTGGCCAGACGAATTTCCCGAATCGGCACGGCATGGTTCGACGGCGCGCCCTTGAGATTCTGATCCGTGGAAAAGCTATACGGCGTCTTGGCGATGCACACGGGAAAATGGCCATAGCCACTTTGCTCAAAGGCCCGGAATTCGTCGCGCACTTTCTTGTCGGCAATGACCTCGCTGGCGCCGTACAAGCGCGTCGCGATGGTCTTGACCTTGTCAAACAGCGACATTTCATCCGGATACAGCGGCGCGTATTGCGCGTGGCCGTGATCGGCCATCTTGGCCACCGCCTGCGCCAACTCCGCCGTGCCTGCGCCGCCGTCGGCCCAGTGCGTGCACAGGAAGGCGCGCGAGCCCATGTCCAGGGCGACCTCGCGGACCAGCTGGATTTCCTCCTCGGTATCCGTGTCGAACCGATTGATGGCCACCACCGTCGGCACACCAAACTGCTTCAAGTTGGCCAGATGGCGCCGCAAATTCGCTGCGCCTTTGCGCAATGCGACGACATCCGGCGTCGACAAGTTCGCCGTTTCCACGCCGCCGTGCGCCTTCAACGCGCGCACGGTCGCCAGCAGCACGACCGCATCCGGTTTCAGCCCGGCCTTGCGGCACTTGATGTCAAAGAACTTTTCCGCGCCCAGATCCGCGCCAAAACCCGCTTCCGTCACGACGTAATCCGCCAACTTCAACGCCGTCTTGGTCGCCACCACGGAATTGCAGCCGTGCGCGATGTTGGCAAACGGCCCGCCGTGGACAAACGCCGGATTGCCTTCCAGCGTCTGGACCAAGTTGGGCATCAACGCATCCTTGAGCAGCACGCTCATGGCGCCGGACGCTTGCAGGTCGCGGGCGAAGATCGGCTTTTTGTCGAACGTATGCCCCACCAGGATATTGCCCAAGCGGCGGTGCAAATCGGCGAGGTTCTCGGCCAAGCAGAAAATCGCCATCACTTCAGAGGCGACTGTGATGTTGAAACCCGTCTCCCGCGGCGTGCCATCGCCCGCGCCGCCCAAGCCGGTCACCATGGCGCGCAGCGAGCGGTCGTTCATGTCCAGCGCGCGCCGCCACGTGACGCGGCGCAGGTCGATGTTCAGCGCGTTGCCCCAGTGCACGTGATTGTCGATCATCGCCGCGAGCAGGTTGTTCGCGGCGCCGATCGCATGAAAATCGCCGGTGAAATGCAGGTTGATGTCTTCCATCGGCACGACTTGCGCAAAACCACCGCCCGCAGCTCCGCCTTTCATGCCAAAACACGGCCCCAGCGACGGCTCGCGCAGGCAGACCATGGCGTGCTTGCCAATCCTGTTCAGGCCATCGGTCAGGCCCACGCTCAGCGTCGTCTTGCCTTCGCCCGCTGCGGTCGGCGAGATCGCCGTGACCAGAATCAGCTTGCCGTCGGGCTTGTCCGTCAGCGTGTCGATGAAATCCAGCGCGACCTTGGCCTTGTTCGGACCATACTGGTACAAGCTTTCGCGCGGGATTTGCAGGCGGTCAGCCACGTGGATGATCGGTTGCGTGGGCGCGGCCCGAGCGATTTCAATGTCGGCGGGGATGGATCGCATGGAAGAGCTCCGTGCCTGCCGTTGCGTGGGGGCAAGGCGGGGAACTTTTACGGCTGTTTGAGCACGACGTCCACTGCCACCACCTTGTACTCCGGGCACTTCGCCTCGGTATCCATGCCGTCACCGGTCAAGCGGTTCACATCGCTCTCGGGAAAGTGGAACGTCGTACTCAGCGTCCCTGGCAACACGGCGTCGGTCACCTGCGCGTGCAGCTGGATTTCACCACGCGCGGACGTCACCCGCACGCGCGCGCCATCCGCGATCCCACGCGCCGCGGCGTCCAGCGGATGAATCAGCAGCGTGTCCTCGCTCTTCAGTTCCACGTTGCCTGTGCGCCGCGTCATCGTGCCGCAGTTGTAGTGCACCAGATCGCGCACGGTCGTCAGCACCAGCGGGAACTGCGCGGCATGCTCGGTCAGCTCAGGGCTCTGCTGCCAGTCGACAAAGAAAAACGGCGCCTTGCCAATCTTGAACGCGTCCTTGTGCAGGATCGTCGTCTGCTGGCCATCCGCCGTCACCGGCCATTGCTTGCCCAGCGCGCCCAGCTCCGACCATTTCACGCCGGCAAAGAACGGCACCACTTGGCTGATTTCTTCCAGCATGCCCGCCGCGTCGTACGGCGGCTGCGGATAGCCCATCCGGTTCATGATGCCCACGACGATTTCGCCATCGGGCTTGGTGCCCGCCAGCGGCGCAACGGCGCGATTGACCCGCTGGATGCGCCGCTCGCCGTTGGTAAACGTCCCCGACTTCTCCAGGAACGACGCGCCCGGCAGCACCACCGTCGCCAGCCGCGCCGTGTCGGTCATGAACAGCTCCTGGACAATCAACAGCTCCAGGCTTTCACAGGCGGCGACGACCTTCGCGGTATTCGGATCGGTCTGTGCCACGTCCTCGCCCATGATCCACAGCGCTTTGAGCTTGCCGTCCAGCGCCGCGTCGAACATCTCCGGAATCTTGTAGCCCTTGGCCGACGGCACCGGCACGCCATAGTGCCGCTCGTAGTGCGCCAGGTTCTCCGCGACGGTCACGTCCAGGTAGCCCGCGCCCTGATGCGGCTGCACGCCCATGTCGGCGGCGCCTTGCACGTTGTTCTGGCCGCGCAGCGGATTCATGCCCACGCCGGGTCGACCGATATTACCCGTGATCATGGCGAGTTGGGCGATCAACATCACCGCGAACGTGCCCTGATTGTGCTCGGTCACGCCCAAGCCATGGAACGACATGGCATTCTTGGCCGATGCGTACAGCACTGCGGCTTTCTTGGCCAGTTCGCTTGGCACGCCCGAAACCCGCTCCATCGCCGCGATGTCCAGCTGCAGGATCCGCGCTTTGAACTCGGCGAAGCCCGTCGTGCGCTCGGCGACAAACGCTTCCGCCACCAGACCTTCGGCGATGATGTGGTACAGCAGCATGTTCAGCACGGCGACGTTCGTCCCCGGCCGCAACTGCAGGTGCACGTCGGCAAAACGCGCCAGTTCCGTCTTGCGCGGATCGATGACAATCAGCGGCACGCCCGACAGCGCCGTTTGCTTGATCTTCGCGCCGGTCACCGGATGACCCGCCGTCGTGTTGCTGCCAATGACCAGCACGCAGTTCGTGTGCTGCAAGTCCTCGATCGAATTGGTCGCGGCGCCCAAGCCGAAGGTCCGCTGCATGCCCAACGCCGTTGGCGCATGACAGACCCGCGCGCAGCCGTCGATGTTGTTGGTGCCGATGACCGCGCGAAAGAACTTCTGCATCAGGTAGTTTTCTTCGTTCGTGCAGCGCGAAGAAGAAATGCCGGCGATCGCATCCGGGCCGTGCTTGGCCTTGATCGCGCTCAGACGGTCGGCGATGAAGTGGAACGCTTCCTGCCAGCTCACCTCGAAGAACTTGCCGCCGCGTTTGATGAGCGGCGTGCGCAGGCGGTCCTTGTGGTTGTAGAACTGGAAAGCGAAGCGGCCCTTGACGCAGGTGTGGCCAGGATTGACCGCGGCGTCGTACGGCGCGCTGATGCTGTGGACCGCGCCGCCCTGGACGTCGACGAGCAGGTTGCAGCCCACGCCGCAGTAGGTGCACGTGGTGCGGATTTGGCTCTGCGGGTCAGGCTTGCTGGACTCGAAGACATCGGATAGCGCGGAAGTGGGACACGCTTGGACGCACGCGCCACAGGAGACGCAATCGGATTCGGCGAACGACTGGTCCATGCCCTTGATGACGCGCGTCTGGAAGCCGCGACCGGCCATGCTGAGCACGAATTGCCCCTGGATCTCGTCGCAGGCCCGGATGCAGCGGTAGCAGTGGATGCACCTGCCGAGATCGGAGCGCAAATACGTGTGGCTGCGATCGGGCGGCGTGGCGAAGTGGTTGGCGCCTTCCGGATAGCGCACGTCGCGGATGCCGACGGCGGCGGCGACTTCCTGCAATTCGCACTGGCCGTTGGTCGCGCACGTCAGGCAGGCCATCGGATGATTGCTCACCACCATCTCGACAATGTTGCGGCGCAGGCGTTTCAACCGCTCGCTGTGCGTGACGATGTGCGTACCGGGCGTCGCGGGCGTGTGGCACGCGCCGACGACGCGCCACGGACCGTCGGGCGAACTCGCGACTTCCACCGAGCAGAGCCGGCAGCTGCCGAACGGCTTCAAATGCGGCGCGTCGCAGAGCGTCGGGATGAATTTCTGGCCTTTGTGGCGCTGGATGAACTGCAGCAGCGTCTCGCCGGGGGCAAGCGCCAGCGGCGTCTGGTCGAGGATGGCGGTCATGGCTGACCTCCGCGGAAGGATGACGCCAATTCGGCAGGAAAATGCGCCAAGATGTTGCGAATCGGCAGCGGCAAGCCTCCGCCCAGAGCGCAGAGCGAACCGATTTCCAAGGTCTCCAGCAAGTCGTGAAACAACGTCGGGTCGATCGGCGTGCCGGCCTGCGCGGCTGTGACCAATTCCAGGCCGCGCTGCGAGCCGATGCGGCAGGGATAGCACTTGCCGCAGCTTTCCGAGGCAGTGAACGCGAACAGGTGGGCGACGAGGTCCAGCATGGGCAGCGACGCCGGAATGCCGACGATGCTGGCGTGGCCGAGCAGGAAGCCGTGGCTTTGCAGAGACTCGAAATCGAGGTGCAGCTCGCTGATCTTCGCCAGCGGAATGATGCCGCCCAGCGGTCCGCCGATCTGGAACGCCTTGACCGGGATGCGCGAGCCGCCACCCAAGTGATGGAGAATCTCCGGCAACGGCGTGCCCATCGGCACTTCGTAGACGCCCGGGCGGTGGAACGTGCCGTCCAGGCAGACGAGCTTGGTGCCGGTCGATTGCGCGCTGCCGCAGTGGGCGAATTCCCGCGCGCCATGCGCAACGATCGCCGGCAGGCACGCGAGCGTCTCCACGTTGGACACGACCGTCGGCTGCAGGAACAGGCCCTGCATCACCGGAAACGGCGGACGGACGCGCACTTCTGGCCGCTGGCCTTCCAAGGAAGACAGCAGCGCGGTTTCTTCGCCACAGACATACGAACCGGCGCCGGACACGGCGATGAACTCGAGGTCGTGCTTCAGACCGCGCGCTTCAAGGGCCGCGATCGCCGCATCGAGGGTGCGCAGCGCTTCGGGATACTCGGCGCGGATGTAGAGAATGGCAGCATCGGCACCGACGATGCGCGCGGCGATCGCCATGCCGAGCAGCACGAGGTACGGCTGGACTTCCAGCAGGTAGCGGTCGGAATAGGCGCCGGGATCGCCTTCATCGCCGTTGCAGACGACAAACTTGGTCTCGCCCGTCGCTTCCTGACACGCCGCCAGCTTGCGCGCCAGCGGAAAACCCGCGCCACCACGACCGCGCAGGCCACTTTGTTGGACTTCCGCGAGCAGCTCGGCCGCCGGCGTGGCGTAGATCATGTCCAGACGTTGCAGGAACGCGTCCAGCCCCAGCGGTTGGCCGGTCAGGAACTGATGCGCGGTCGAGGCGGCGGCGTGGATCGCCTGGCTGGGTGCACCGTGACCGGCCAGGACCGCCGCCACATCGGTCTGCCCCGAGTGATTGTGGTCGGCGAACTGAAAGGCGCGGTTCTCATAGCAGCGGCCCAGGCACTTCACCTCGCCGATCTGCTCCGCGGGCACATGCCGGGCGATCGCCGCCTTGAGCTCCGGCTGCGTGCCCGCCAGCTCGCAGCACGTGCCACTGCAGACGCGCACTTTGACGTTGGCTTCGTCGGGCCGCAGGTAGTCGTAGAACGACGCCGTGCCGTGCAGTTGCGCCGTGCCGAACAGCGACGTCTGGCTGATGGCGCGAAAGTCCTCGCGGCCGAGCGCGTGCTGGCGCGAGCGGGCGACGAGGTCGCGGAAGATCCCGGCGCGGATGCCTTTCTTGCCGGAGAGGTGGCTCAAGTTGGCGGACATGGGGACCCGTTTGGCGCCGCGTGAGGTCGGCGGCGCGTGTGCGCGGGACTTTGCGCGCTGCGTTGGGCTGGGTCAAGCGGCGCCGTGGATCGCGAAGAATCGGTGGAAAATGCTGGACCGGCATTGATCCGCAGCGCAGAGTTGTGCGGGGACAACGCGGAGGCGTGGCATGCGAAAACGGTTGGCGGGTCTCGGGATTGTACTGCTCGCGGCCGGATGTAGCACGCCCGCAACCACGCAGCCTGCCGCCGATAGCGCGGATTTTGATGCCGGCGCAGACACAGCATGGGCTGATGGGCTGGCTGACACACCACCGCCGGCCGATGTCACGCCAGCCACCGACGTCACCGCGACGCAAGACGCGGCCGGTTCCGACACAACAACCAAAATCGAGGACACAGCCGATGCGACGGATGTTCCATCGATTGGCCCACCGCCCGGCGCCGCGGTCGCACCGCCACCGGAGGCGACATGGACGGTCGTTGGCGATTGCGTCGTGCCCGAGCCCGTGGCCGCGCCGGCGTGCATGACCGTCAAATGCGTCAAGGGCTACGCGTGCATGGGCAACGGCGTCTGCGCGCCCACCGAGCCATTCGCGCTCAACGTCACCATGAAGAGCCAGGTCGCACCCGCGCTGGCCAGTCGTCCGGACGGCATCTGGGCGCTGGCCTGGTACGACGGCACGCTGGACACGGAGATGCACATCTACCTGCAAGTGTCGCTGACCGGCGGCGCCAAGCTGTCGCCGCCCCAGCAGGTGGATCTGCCCGGCGCGCACTGGGCCTATGCGCCGAGCCTCGTCGCCTTGGCGGACGGCACCTGGCTGGTGGTCTGGCGCGACGAGCAGTTCTTTCAGGGCACCGTGCGCTACTTTGGCCGGCGCATGGCGACCGATGGCAGTTTTGCGCTGGCGCCGCCCTTTGAAATCACCAACGGTCCACAAGGCGCGGGCGGCGGATCGACCAACGTCGTGAGTCCGCTGGCCGTGCGCCTGCGCGATCAGAACGTGCTGGTGGCATGGCCGGCGGCGACCAATCCTGGCGATCTGCTGTCCGTGCACGCGCGGCGGCTGGACATGAACGGCCTGCCGCTGGGACCGGAGCTGGCGACGGGTTCAGGCGGTCCGGGCGTGGAGAGCTATTCGCCGGCGATTGCGCCCTTGCCCGATGGCGCGTGCCTGCTGGCCTGGCAGTCGTGGAGCAACAAAGGCCACGTGCAGGTCTTTGGCCGCGGCCTGGACAGCAATGGCCTGCCAACCAGCGCGGTGGTGCCGCTCTCCGCGGGCAAACAGGCGTATGAAGCCCTGCCCGCGGTCGCGGCATTCGCGGACGGCGGCGTGTTCCTGAGCTGGAAGCAAAGCGATATCACCACGAGCACCACGCCCGTGGCGATTGCCGGCAAGGCGTGGTCGGCGTCGTTGACCCCGCAGACGGCGGGACAGATGCAGAAGGTCGGGCAGGATGGCGATGGCTCGTATCCGGACCAAGCGCCGGTGGCCGCGCTACCCGGTGATCGCACGGCAATCGTCTGGCACTCGGTTGCCCAAGACGGCGGGCTGTTTCTGCGGCGCTACTACCGGACGCCGGACAAGCTGGATTGCGAGACCACGGACGTCGCGGGTGTGATCGAAGCGCCGGAGGAAGGCCCGCGGCACTTGCCGGCGGTTGAGGCGCTGGCGGATGGGCGGATTCTCGTGGCGTGGGATACACTCGAAGCGGGTGTGCCCAAGGTGAGGGTGAGGATTTTGGGGTGGTGAGGAATTGAGCCGCTATCGCCAAACCATCGGCCAGTTCTCCGGTGCGTCCAGACTCTGAAGTTCCAGGTCCACATCCAGCGCTGGCCAATGCAGGATGTGCCCATGCTGCAGTTCGACATTGTAGACATCGCCCACCGCCGCAGCCATGAACCACGGGAACTGGTCCGCAGGCAGGAAGTACTCGCGGTCGAGCACGAATAGCCAAAGACCACGCGGCGAGACGCCTTGGACCTCAACGGCTGAAGTGCTGGTGCCAGTGGATGCGGAAAGCATCGGCGTTCTCCTGGACGGTTTGTTCCAACTCTGCCACTTGCCCGGCGCGTAGACCCGATTGCCATGCCAAGGCGACCTCAGGTTCCAGCCAAAACTTGGCCTCGCCGTCCGCGCCGGAGACATGAACGTGAATCCGCGACTCCTCGCGCGAGAAGAAGAAATACCGAAAGCCATTCTTGCGCAGAAGGGTCGGGCTCACCTTCGACTCTCCGCGCACCGGCCATCGGTGCGACTGTGGGTAGCTTACAGGCATCGGCTGATCCCGCCAACGCTTTGGATGAACGGGCGCGGCGGGCTGGGGCGGCGTGAGTTCGGGCTTGACCGCAAGTCCTGGCTTTGCCAGGTTTTGCTGGCGTCGTCTTGGCGCATCCCAAGGTCCTGCTCGTGAACCCAAAGCTCATCCTGTTCTCCGCCTACCGCTTCATCCCGCATCCCGATGCGCCTGAGGACACGCTCGTCGACCCGGTCGAACTGCTCGACCCGGCAGCGGAGATGTTCTGCCTCTGGTCGCCCATCCACAGCGAATTGCTGACCGAGCATGAGCGGGCTGCCGCCGAAGATTGGAATACCCGCGAGTACGGCATCGACCACCCGACGCTGATTGACGCGATTGCGGATGCGATTGGCCGGTTCCCGGACGTGCCGATCCTGTTCCTGAGCGAGCCGATCTGGAAGATTCCGATGCCACAGGCCGAGAACACGCGCACGACGGCGGCAGTGGAGGGATTTCTGCGGGCGCTGACGGAGCGGTCGGGGTTGAGGGACAAGCGGTTTGTGCAGGATCATCGGTAAACGGATCGCAGTTGTCGTCATTCCAGGCGCCTGGTACAAGCTGGCGCGCTCCCTCCGACACCAAGCCCTAGGGGCGATCCTGCGGACAAGGTCGACCCGATTGCGATTAGCCAACGCAGGTTGGGCAAGATGGAGCGCAACGCAACCGAGGCATAGCGCCATGTCGATTCCTCTCCGTCCCGGCCTTTACGAACAGCTCATCGACGCAGCGCTCCGCGGCCAACTGGATGCCCAGCATGCCTTGGTGCCGACGATTCGCGATGTCGATCCGGCCGATGCACCGCATGTGCTCGCGCGCCATCTGGCCACATGGCTACAGCGGGCGTTGACGAGCTTGCCGGATGCCGACCAACGTTTGTCTCTATGCCACGACGTGTTGACCGTGGTCGAACACGCGGTGCCCAAGCTCGACGTCGGGGACGAGGCCAAGCTGGAATTGAATCAACTGCTGGGTCTGGTTACGCGGGATGCGCTCGCCGAACCAACCGAGTTGATTCGGCCGGGTCTACCATTGTCCGAGCTCGCACTCCTGGTGAATGCACGCGGCGAGCATCGCATCGGCGATGAACTCGAGAAGGAGATGGCGTCAGCGGATCGCGTCGATCTCCTTTGCGCGTTCCTGATTTGGTCCGGCTACGTGCGGATGCGCCCAGCTTTCAAAAAGCTGCTACGCGACCGGCAGAAACCACTGCGCATCCTCACGACGGCCTATTGCGGCGCGACCGAGCGACGGGTGCTGGACGAATTATGCGATCTGGGTGCCGAGATTCGCGTCTCCTACGACACCCGGCGCACGCGCCTGCACGCCAAGGCATGGCTGTTCCAACGCGAGACAGGCTTCCACACCGCATACGTTGGCTCTTCGAATCTGTCGGCACCCTGTCAACGGCCACACCAACTGCACCACAGTTCGGCCACAAACTAGGTACCACCCCGCGCAAGCGAAGCGAGCGCATGCCCGCGAGGTCGCGCGCAGCGCGAACAAGCGTACCCGCGCTTACACGCAC
>CAIYBN010000019.1 GCA_903924465.1 uncultured Myxococcales bacterium
CGATCGCCTGAGCGTCGAGACCTGCGTGATGTGCCACAACCCGAGCACCAGCGACCCGCAGAGCGGCAACACGATCGACCTGAAGGTCATGCTGCACAAGATCCACGCGGGTGCGGAACTGCAGAGCATCCCGGGCCCGGATGGCATCGTGTTCGATGACCCGTCGACCGCCACGGACGAGTCCAAGGACAACGGCAATTACACGATCTTCGGGTACGGCAACGCGCTCACCACGTGGTGGGACGTCGGCTTCCCGGCGGTGCTCGCGAACTGCACGAAGTGTCACCAGGGCACGGGCGCGAATGTCGACAACTGGAAGAACGTGCCGTCGGTCGCCGCGTGCGGCTCCTGCCACGACAAGGTCAACTTCACGACCGGTGCGAACCACGACGGCGGCACGGCCAACGACACCCAGTGCCAGACCTGCCACAAGCCGGACGTCAGCACCAAGCTGGCCAAGTCGGTGGTCGATGCGCACAACTGGACGGTCAACGATCCGCGCCAAATCTCCGAATTCAACATCACCATGACGGTCTGCTTGCCGGACGGTACGCAGCCGACAGGCGGCTTCTTTGTCGCGGGCCAGACTCCGGTCGTGCGCATCGCGTTGAAGGACATGATGACGGGCGTGGCGATCGACACGACGACGCTGCCACAGGACGACACGCTGACGGGCGAAGGCTGCCTGGCCACCGGTTGCCCGACGCGTGACGGCAAGTATTCCGGCGCGAGCCTGTTCGTCCACGGCCCGCGTGCCGAGAACAAGCCGGTCCTCAGCTACGCCGCGCGCGCGGTCCTGGTCGCCACGGGTCCCGGTCCGTTCAACCTGAAGGGTGCGAAGGGCTTGGGCGTCATCTTTGACGGTGGCAAGGATCTCATGACCTTTGACATCACCGGCGGCGACAGTGTTCCGAAGGTCGCGACCGTCACGGTTGCGATTCCGGCCACGGGCGCTTTCGCTGACTACACCAAGGCCACGGCCGCGGAACTGGTCACGCTGGTGAACAAGGACGCCAAGTTCAAGCTGCGCGGCATCGCGTACATCGACGAACTGTCGGGTAACTTTGCGATTCGCAGCCGCAATCTGGGCGAAACCTTCTCGGTGCAGCTGGCAGCGGCCACGACCCCGTCGGATCCGGCGACGGTCGTGTTCGGCAACGACCTCAGCGTTCACAACGTCGGCCCGTACCTGATCTACACGCCGGCATACATCGCGGCGGGTGGTAGCCCGGGCATGAGCACGGTCGCCAACAAGGTGTTCTCGTCAGTCATCGCGTCGACGGCCAAGGCGCCGACGTTTGTTGACCCGAAAGTGACGTTCACCAAGGACTACGTGCAGTACAAGCTGGATCCCGTGGACGATCTCGTGCCGGGCACTTACCTGGCCAACGTCGAATTCGGTGACCTCGGCTCGGTGGTGGCGGACGTCAACTACAAGACGCCGTCGGTTGCGCGCGTTGCGTTCCAGGTGGGCACGGCCACGGTTGAGAAGCCGGTTGCCGGTAACTGCAACAGCTGCCACCAAGGTCCGGATGACACGCTGCTGCCTTCGACGGCGACGGTTGCCAACAAGCTGAGTCCCGACGGCAAGAAGGGCTACATCTTCGACTACAACCGCCACCACAAACTGTTCGACTTCTACGCGGCCGGCGACTTCTGCACGTCCTGCCACGACTGGGAAGGTCAGGTCTTCAACGGCGACTGGTCGGGCGCCAAGCCGATCGCCCGCCGCGTGCACTCGGTCCACAACGGCTCAGCGCTGAACTACCCGCTGACGACAGTTGGTCACGCCGACAGCATCCCGGGCCGCAACTGGAACATCACGATTCCGCAGGATATCCGCGACTGCCAGGCGTGCCACCCGGACGGCACGACGAGCGGCACGTGGGCGACCAAGCCGAGCCGCATCGCGTGCTTTGCCTGCCACGACAAGGATGCAGACACGGCGCACGCCAGGACCATGACGTTCGACCCGACGCCGGCCAACCCGTACTCGGGCGACGAAGTCGAGGCGTGCGGCACCTGCCACGCGCCGTAGGTTAGCGACTGCGTTCGCAGCGGACACCCGCGGGAAGGGCTTTCGTCCTTCCCGCGGGCCGCTGCGGGCCTCGCACCCGTTCCATGTCAGCTGCGAGCTCTGAGCCGCCCTTCGAGCCACCCCATTCCAATGCGGACTGAATCCATCCGATTAGATTGGGTTGACCTAGATCACTACATCACCTTGATCAAGATCAAGCACGCACTTGAGATGCGTTCTGCTGACCAGTGCGATTTTCGCACATTGTCCTGCAATTTCATGATCATATGATCGTGTTTCCACGTAGCATGCGACCATACTCAATATACCGTGCAAGTGGACCGTTTTGGTTGCGATTGCCGAAACCGCAGCAGTACCCTGCGCGCGTCGGACCCGAGGGGTTCGAACCCGTCAGGCGAGGGTGCTTGGCGTGGGAGAGCATGGCAGCTGGGCGTCTGGACGTCCGCCTGCTGAACTTTCGGTACGGTGTTCCGACACAAACAAGGTGGATCCAATGAGAAAATCATCCTTCCCCGCCTGGGCTGGTGCGCTGCTTCTCGCAGCGGGCCTCGTCTCGGCTTCCGGCTGC
>CAIYBN010000020.1 GCA_903924465.1 uncultured Myxococcales bacterium
CGGTCGGACCGTCGACGCACGCGTTGTTGTCGCATTCGTCGGCGGATTTGCAGGTGTGACCCGGCTGGCCGGGCAGCGGGTTGGTGGCAAATTCGCAGCCGATTTGCGTGGTTTCGCCTAAGTCTGGGTTGCTGGCGTCGGTCGCGCCGTCGGTCTGGTCGGCGAGCGCATCGGAGCCGGACTGGCTGCCATCGGAACTGCCGTCGCCGAAGCTCAAGTCGCCGCCCAAGTCGCTTTTCGGTCCGTCGTTGCTGGCGAGGTCCGTCAGTTTGCTGCCGATGTCAGGCAGGTCGCCTGAGCTTCCGCCGCTGGCTGGCTGTCCGCACGCGGCGAGCGCGAAGCCCATCAGCAAAAAGGGCAACTGACGACAGAAGAACGCGGGGGCAGCCATGTGAAACATGCAAGTCCTCGTCGGCGCCGCAGAGAGGAAGCGCGATCCCGTCTTAGTGTACCAAATCTTTGCGAAAGGCAAGTGGGAGTGTGACGATTTTGCAACACGATCCGGCGCGGTCAGTTACACGTGGCGGAGATCGCGTCGAAGCCGAAATAGCCCGACAACGTGGAGCTTCCTGCAGTGCTGCGCACGTTGATGATGACGGGCATCGAGGTGGCGCTCGGGAGGGCAGAGAAGGACCATGTCACGGTGTGCAAGCCGGGCGCGTCGACGCCGCCTTGCAAGGTCTTGGCTTGGCCGTTCAGCGTCACGGTCACCTGTGCGCTGGTGTCGACCGAACTGCAGCTGGAGTTCAGGCACGGCTGGAAATCGACGATGATGGACGCACCTGTGCTGCCAGCAGGAACGCTTACGGCGCTGCTGGCGTTGTAGCCCGCCGCCGACGTGGGTTGGTACCAGCCGCAGCCACCGACGCAATCGATGTAGGCAAGCTCCGAAGTTCCGTGGGGAACCGCCTTGCCGCTCACCTGGTTCCAGTAATGGCTCGTGCTCTTGCTGCCGTTGGTGAAGGTCCAGCCAGGCATTCCGTTGACTTCGAAATCCTCCAATATCGTCGGCGCGCATGCGACGCACCCCTCATCCACGACGCCGTTGCAGTTGTCATCCAAGCTGTTGTCGCACACTTCCGACTTACTGGGATTCACCGCCGCGTTGGTGTCATCGCAATCGCCGCCGACAATTGCTGTGTTGCTCCCCAGCGGGCCGCACGCGCTGATGGCCGGGCCGCTGCCGTAGCCGTCCTGATCCGTGTCGGCGTAGAACGTGCTGACGGCCAATCCTTCGTCGGTTGCACCGTTGCAGTTGTCATCCTTGCCGTTGCAGGTCTCGACGGCGTTCGGATGGATCGCCGCGTTGCCGTCATCGCAATCGCCGCTGAGCAGTGCCGTGTAGCCACCGCTGGTGCCGCACAAAAGCTGTCCGCCGCCCGTGCCGTAGCCGTCGCCGTCCGCATCCAGATAGTACTTTTGCGCCGATCCGCCCTCGTCCGTCTGGCCGTTGCAGTTGTCGTCCACGCCGTTGCACAGCTCCGGTGCGCCGGGATAGGTCGTCGGGTTGTTGTCATCGCAATCGCCGGCCTGGGTGGCGGTGTAGTTGCCGGAAGCGGCGCAGCCAAACTTGGCGCTACCGACGCCATAGCCGTCCTTGTCGGCGTCGACGTACCACGCCTTGAGCAAACCCTCGTCGGTCTGGCCGTTGCAATTGTCGTCGATGCCATTGCAGATTTCGGCCTCGCCCGGGTTGATGGCCGCCTTGGCGTCGTCGCAATCGCCGCCTTGGGTCGCGGTGAACGGGCTTGCCGCGGCGCAGGCGCACTGCAACACGTTGCTCAGACCGTAGCCGTCGCCGTCGCCATCGGCGTAGTACACCGCGCAGCCACTGCTGTTGACCGGGTCCACGCTGCCGTTGCAGTCGTCGTCCTTGCCGTTACAGACCTCCACGGCGTTCGGGTTGACGCTCGCGTTGCCGTCATCGCAGTCACCGCCGATGGCCGCGTAGCCCACGCCGCCGTCGCACAGGCACTTGCCGGGTACCGCATACGTGCCAAAGCCGTCGCCGTCCTGGTCGAGGTACCACAGGTTGCAGCCATCCGCGCCGACGGGGTCCGTCACGCCGTCGCAGTCGTTGTCCAGGCCGTCGCACACCTCCAGCGCCTTGGGGTGAATGGCCTTGTCGTTGTCATTGCAGTCGCCGCTCTGGGTCGCGGTGTACTCGCCGCCGGCGGCGCAGAGGCACTGCGAATCGGTCAGCGAGCCGAATTTGTCGCCATCGTGGTCCAGCCAGAACACCGAGCAGCCTTGCGCGCCGGCCTCATCGGTCTGGCCGTTGCAGTTGTTGTCCACGCCGTCGCAGATTTCCATCACGCCCGGATGGATGGCCGAATTGTTGTCCGCGCAGTCGCCGTCCTTGGCGGTGCTGAACTCGGCGCTGGCGGCACATAAGCACGCCGATTGCGCTGCCGTGCCAAAGCCGTCACCGTCGCCGTCCATGTAGAAAATCGTGCAGCCTGAAGCATTCGCCTCGTCGATCTTGCCGTTGCAGTTGTTGTCGATGCCGTCGCAGATTTCCACGGCGTTCGGATGGGCCGTCGCCGTCTCGTCGTTGCAATCCGAGCCGTTTGTGACCGACGCCAGCGGATTCGCGCTGCACAGGCAGATGCCGGTATTGGGATCGCCAAAGCCGTCGCCGTCCTTGTCCAGATAGAACGTCGTGCAGCCTTGCGCGCCCATTTCGTCCGTCACGCCGTCGCAGTTGTCGTCCTTGCCGTTGCAGGTCTCCGTGGCGCCAGGGCTGATGCCCGCGGCGGTGTCGTCGCAATCGCCGGCCTTCGTCGCGCTGTGGAATTTGTCGGGCGCGCACAGGCACGCGCTCGCGCCGACGCCCCAGCCGTCGCCGTCCAGGTCGGTGAAGAAGGGCGTGCAGCCTTGCGCGCCCATTTCGTCCGTCACGCCGTCGCAATTGTCGTCCACGCCGTTGCAGACTTCCTGCGCGCCGGGATGGACCGCCGCGTTGCCATCGTCGCAATCGCCGCCTTTGGTCGCGGTGTAGCCGGCCTTGACGCCGCACTGGCAGATGGGCAACCCGTAGCCAAATCCGTCGCCGTCGCTGTCGGGATAGAACGGCACGCAAGCGGTGACGTTCGTGCCGCTGTCCGTGAGGCCGTCGCAGTCGTCGTCCTTGAAATTGCCACAGATTTCCAACTGGTCCGGGTGAATGGCGTCGTCGTCATCGTTGCAGTCGCCGCCGCCTTTGGGGCAAATCGTGGGCGTGCCGACCAGCGCCATCGCGCTGTTGCAGTACCCATCGCCGTCGCTGTCGCAGCCTTCGTCGGTGAGTCCGTCGCAATCGTTGTCCTGGCCATCGCAGACTTCCGTCGCCTGACCGTTGATGGCGACGTTCTTGTCGTCGCAGTCCGTCGCGGTTGTCGCGCTGAAGCCGTCCACGGGCGCGCACAGGCACTCGCCAGCGCTGCCAAGCTTGCCGTCGCCGTCCTTGTCGCCGTCGGGATAGAGGAGGGTGCAGCCTTTGACGCCCATCTCGTCGGTCTTGCCGTTGCAGTCGTTGTCCACGCCGTCGCCGCACACTTCTTGGGTCGGCGTGACGGCGGCGCACAAGCCAAGACCGCTGGGACCACACTGGCGCACGCCGCTGCACACGCCAAAGCTGTTGCTGACGTGGCAGGTGGTTGCCGCGCCGGTCTGGATCGCGCCTTCGCTGCACGTGCATGCGCCGGAGGCCAGAACGCACTGCTTGGCGGCGCCCTTTTCGCCGGTGGACATCGCGCAGGCGTAGCCAGGCGAGCAGTCACTGCTATCGACGCACGCGCTGCCGCAGAAGCTGCCGGTTTGGCCGTACTGCACACACAGTGCGCCGGTACCGTTCTTGGCGCATTCGACGTCGGCGTTGCACGGCCGGCAAATGTCCAACCCGACCGCCTGACAGACGAGAATTCCGCTGTTACCGCCGAATGCCTTGCACGCAAAGCCGCTGGGGCAGCAGTCGAAACAGGTGGAACTGCACACTTTGCCCGTAGGCGCATCGACGCAGTAGCCGCTGTTGCAGTCGCCGGCAGTGACACACACGGCGCCGGCCTCGCCAGCTTGCGGCGCCGCTGGAAACTCGCACTTGCCCGTGCCATCCACAGGCGTATCGGCAGCGCCACCGGGCACGTCCGCCTGCAGCGCACCCTGATCTTGTGGCGCATCGGCTGATAGTTCACCGCTACTGTCCAGATGCGGCTGGATGTCGACCAGGAACTGCACGTCCACGCCGCCGGTCGTATCCGGTGTCGCCGATTGGCTACAGGCGTGCAGGACCAGGGCCAGCGGTAGCCAGCGTAGAATCGCCGAATGACATGAGCAGTCTGGCATCAGAAGGTCCCGGGCAGTCAGTTGCAGGCCGTCCGAATGTTGTCGATGGCGACGCCGGCGGTGCAGTCATACGAGTTGTAGTTCGTAATCACAGTCAATTTGACCTGCACCGTGCTACCCCATTGTGCGGGCGAGATGGACCATTTGGCCAGCTTGACCTTGTTGGACTGGTCGTTGCTGAAGGGGCCAAAGCTCACCACGGCCGAACCGAGCGTCGCTTTGACGACCATGTTGGTGTCGGAACCGCTGGAATTGTTGATGATGACGTCCGCGGTGACGAACAGCGTGCCTTGCGGGATGGTCACGTTGAACCAACCGGACTGACCGCTCCCGGTTGAGTCATAGCCACAATCCGATGGGCTGTACTCGAAATCGACCGCGTTTGAACCTTGTGATTTCAAGAACGAATCGATGTAGAACTGACCACTGTCGGCGCCCACGCCCGGCAAGCTGCTCATGGATTCGCAGCCGTTGAGCAACACCGGAGTGCACACCGAGCAGCCCTCGTCCGTCTGGCCGTTGCAGTTGTCATCCACGCCGTTGCTGCACACTTCCGTCGCGCCAGGGTGCACGGTCGCCTTGGTGTCGTCGCAGTCGCCAGCGACCGTCGCGGTAAAGCCGTTGCCAGCTGCACATTGCGAGGATCCCGCGCCGATGCCGTAACCATCGCCATCGCCGTCCGCGTAGAACGTGCTGAGCGTGAAGCCCTCGTCGACCTGGCCGTTGCAGTTGTTGTCCAATCCGTCGCAGACCTCGGTCGCGCCGGGATGGACGCTGTACCGTGTGTCGTCACAATCGGTGTCGTCCAACACGGTGAACTGGCCCGTCATGCCGCAGAGCATCTGCCCCGCGCCAGCGCCGAACGTGTCGCCGTCGAGATCCTTGAAATACATGGCCAAGCTGGTGCCTTCGTCGGTTTGGCCATTGCAGTTGTCGTCGATGTAGTTGCAGACCTCGACGGCACCAGGGTGAACTGCGAACTTCGTGTCGTCGCAATCGCCCGAGGTGCTGCTGGAGTACGCCGCGTCGGCCGCGCATTGGACGTGACCCGCCAGGCCGCCCCAACCGTCGCCGTCGCTGTCCTGATAGTACGTTTGCGTCAAGCCCTCGTCGGTCGCACCGTCGCAATTGTCGTCGACCTGATTGCAGATTTCCGTCGCGCCAGGATGGATGGCAAAGTTGCCGTCGTTGCAATCGCCCGCCAGCGTGGCCTTGAACAACGCGTCCGCGGTGCAGGCGCACTGGCTCAAGCTGGTCACGCCGTAGCCGTCGCCGTCGCCGTCGGCGTAGTACATCGTGCAGTCGACCGTTTTCTTGGGATCCTTGATCCCGTCACAGTTGTCGTCCTTGCCGTTGCAGATCTCCGTCGCACCGGGATTGATCGCCGCGTCGTTGTCGTTGCAATCGCCGGCCGACTTGGCGTAGCCGGTTTGCGCGCCACACAAACATTTCGACGCCAACAATTGCGTGCCGAAGCCATCGCCGTCCTTGTCGACGTACCACGGCTCGCATCCCGACGCATTCGGTGGATCGGTCACGCCGTCGCAATCGTTGTCCAAGCCGTCGCAGACTTCCGCTGCATTGGGGTGAATCGCACTGTCCGTGTCGTTGCAATCGCCGCCGACGCTCGCCGTGTAGAAGCCGGCTTTGGCGCACAGGCATTCGCTGGCGCTGTCCACGCCGTAGCTGTCACCGTCGCCGTCGTAAAAATAGCTGGAACAGCCCTGCGCACCGGCTTCGTCCGTCGCGCCGTCGCAATTGTTGTCAACGCCGTCACAGATTTCCGTCGCGCCGGGATGGACCGCGGCATTGTTGTCCGCGCAGTCGCCGCCCTGACTCACCTTGTACACGCCGCTGGCTTTGCACAAGCAAGCGGAGTTCGCTGCGGCGCCGTAGCCATCGCCGTCCACGTCGGCAAACCAGGTTTGGCAGCCCGTCGCGCCGGCTTCATCGGTCAGACCGTCGCAATCGTTGTCGATGCCGTCGCACTGCTCCAAGGCGCCCGGGTGCGCGGAGGCTTGTGTGTCGTTGCAGTCCGTGGAGTCTGTGACCGAATAGGCAAGATTGGCCGCACAAACGCAGCCTTTCGTCATCGCGTCGCCGTAGCCGTCGCCGTCCTGGTCGGCAAACAACGTCGTGCAGCCGGTCGCGTTTTCCTCGTCCGTCCCGCCGACGCAGTTGTTGTCCAAGCCGTCGCAGATTTCCACGGCGTTCGGGTGAATCGCGGCGCTGGCGTCGTTGCAGTCGCCACCGGTCAGCGCGGTTTGGGAGTCCATCGCCGCGCACAAGCAGGTCGGCGTTCCCGTGCCGTAGCCGTCGCCGTCCAGGTCCACATAATAGTCGTTGCAGCCCTTGGCGCCCGGCTCGTCCTGCACGCCGTTGCAGTTGTCGTCCTTGCCGTTGCTGCAGATTTCCGCGGCGTTCGGATGCACCTTGGCGTTGCTGTCATCGCAATCGCCAGGCGTCACGGTGGAGTACAGCCCGGCGGCCGCGCATTGGCAGAGCGGATCGCCCGCGCCGTAGCCGTCGCCGTCCGTGTCCTCGAAGTAGGGTACACAGGCCGTGACGTTGCTGCCCGCGTCGGTCAAGCCGTCGCAGTCGTCGTCGATGCCGTTGCCGCAAATCTCCGGCTGGCCGGGATGGATGGCGGCGTTCTGGTCGTTGCAGTCCTTCTTGCCGTTGACGCACACGGCAGGGCTGTCAATCACGACCATGTTCACGTCGCACCAGCCGTCGCCATCGTCGTCGCAACCGTTGTCGATCACGCCGTCGCAGTCGTCGTCGATGCCGTTGCAGAGTTCCTTCGCGCCCGGGCTGATCGCCTTGTTGCCATCATCGCAGTCGGCCGCGGTCGCGGCGGAGAACAGCGGCGTGGCGTCGCACAAGCACTTCCCGCTGCTACCCGCGGCGCCAAATCCGTCGCCGTCGCTGTCCTGGAAGTACGTCTTGCAGCCCAGCGCGCCTTCCTCGTCGATCGCGCCATCACAGTTGTCGTCGATGCCGTTGCCGCACGTTTCCGTCGCCGGCGTGCTCGCGCTGCACGCACTCAAGCCCTCGCTCAGGCATTTGCGCGTCCCGATGCACACGCCAAACGCGTTGCTGACCGAGCAGTTCGTCTCGGCACCGGCGCTGATTCCGCCCGGGCTGCACACGCACGTCTTGTCCAGCTTGACGCACTGTTTCGCGGCGTCCGTCTTGCCCGGCATGGTCTGGCACGCGTAGCCATTTGGACAATCCGCGTCGGCGTCGCAAACGGCGCCGCAAAAGGAGCCGGAATCGCCGTAGGGCACGCACAAGGAGCCGCTGGCGAGGGGGCTGCACGTGGCATCCGTGGTGCACGGCTGGCAAAGCGCGTTGACTTTGGGGAGGCAGACAAACGTCTGGTCGCCGCTGTTCGTGCCGTAGGGTGCGCAGTCAAATCCGGTGGGGCAGCAGTCCGTGCACGCGACGGTGCAGATTTTGCCCTGCGGGCTGTCGACGCACAGGTCGCTTTTGCAGTCCGCATGGGTCTTGCAGCTGGCGCCCGGCTGGCCTGGCTTGGGCGCGGTGGAGAATTCGCAATTCGTCACAGGCAGTTCCGACGAACTCACGTCGCCCTGCGTGGTCGTCGCGTCGTCGCCTACTTCCACCGCGTCAGGCGACGTGTCCTCCAGATCGCCGCCGAACCACGCGTCGCCGACGACGCTGTCCTTGAAGCCCATGGCGTCATTCTGCGTCGTTCCGCCTGAATCATCCGCTTTGGTCCCGCTGCACGCGACGCTGACCAGCAGCGCTGCGATCGCGCACACTTGCAGGATGCGGCCGGACCGCAGGGTGCCCCATTTCAATCGCTCCACACCACCCCCCGATCACCCGTCTGCGTCCTGGCACAGCCAAAAGACCGGCATTCTCGCTGGACAATATCAGATTCAATGGCGGTGTCACTGGAAATTGACGCTATGCGTCACGACACGACGCTACCAACGAATGAGCGAAATCAACGGCGCGTCGGTCAGGCGCTTGCGGCCTTCCAGGAAGGCGATCTCGCCCAGGAAGCCGTAGCCCGCGATCGTGCCGCCGCACTTCAGCACCAGATCAGCGGCCGCGCGCGCGGTGCCGCCTGTGGCCAACACGTCGTCAATGATCACCACGCGATCGCCAGCGTGGATCGCGTCGGCGTGGATCTCAATGGTATCCGTACCATATTCGAGCGCGTACTCCTGCTTGACCACTTTATCCGGCAATTTTCCGGGCTTGCGCACCAGAATCACGCCACGCGCGGTCGCATAGGCCATCGGCGCGGCAAAGAGGAAGCCGCGCGACTCGATGCCCAGCACGACATCGGCCTTCATGCCAGCCGTGGCGTCCGTCAGGTCGTCGATCGCCGCGCGCAGGGCCAGCCCGTGCGCCAGCAACGGCGTGATGTCCTTGAACAGGATGCCGGGCTTGGGAAAATCGGGAACATTGCGAATCAGGTGCAGATGGTCATCCAGGCGCATGAGGACTCACTTGGGCTTGAGAAGAGAAAGGACGGGCACGCCCATCACACACGGTCAGACGGCTAAGAACAAGCGGAGAACCGCCGGGCGTCAATTTTTTTCCACCACAGGCGATTTCCGGCGCACGCGATCGGCCGCCGCGGCGGGCAAGTCACCCGCCACTTGTGGCGTAGGCACGCCGAGGTGCCGCGCCAGCGCGTCCAAACGACCATGGCGCGTCAAGTCGTCACCCAGCGGCGTGACGGAGACCAGCCGATCGCGAATCGCGTTGCAATCGCTGCCCGGAACGTCCGGCATGGTGACGTGCGCCCCGCCGATCCAGTAGTAAAGTCGGCCTCTTGGATCGTTTCGCGCGTGCACTTCATTGGAGTAGTAGCGGTGGCCGATCGCCGTGACGACCGTGCCGAGATACGGCCCATCCGCGACCGGCGGCAGGTTTACGTTCAGCGCGCCGCCCAGCGATTCAGCGGCGACAATCAGGGGGCGCAGGAGATCGGCCAGCAGCGGTTCCACCAGCGCCAGTTCCGATTCGCGACTGGAGCAGTGCGAAATGGCGAGCGACGGCACGCCCCAGTGCGCGCCCTCCAAGGCGCCGGCTACCGTGCCCGAGTACAGCACGTCGTGGCCCAGATTCGGCCCCGGATTGACGCCGGAGAGCACCAGATCCGGTTCCAGCTTCATCTGGTTGATCGCCAAGTAGACGCAATCGGTCGGCGTGCCATCGCAGGCCCACCAAAACGGCTTGACTTGCCGCAACCGCAGCGGCCGATAGAGCGTGATCGCGTGCGAAACGCCCGAGCGCTCCGTGTCCGGCGCGACGATGTGGACCTCGCCCGTTTCGCCCGCCAATTGCTGGGCCACGCGCGCCAAAAGCTCAATCCCTGGCGCGTGAATACCGTCGTCGTTCGTGATCAGGATGCGCATGAAATCGTCACCGCGGGCATCTCGCCCAGCGCGTTGGTAGTGGAATCGAAACGCCGTTGCAAGCCGAATGAGCCATTTTTTTGCCAAGTCCAGAACTCGCAGTAGCGTGAGCACGGCCCAAGACCGGCATTCCCTGCCTGGCCGGACCCGATGAAGACTGCGCAGCTACAATCGGATCTCCTGTTCTGCCGCCAGTGTCGGCGGCATTTCCGCGGCAAGAAGCGCGTGTGTCCAACCGACGGCGCGACGCTGGAACTCGTGACCGCGTTTCTCGGCCGCGCGGGCGATGTGCTGGATCAGCGCTACATGCTGTTGGAAACCATCGGCGTGGGCGGCATGGGCACCGTGTACCGGGCGCGCGATGAGCTGACGGATCGCGAAGTGGCGCTCAAGCTGCTGCGCAACGAATACGCGTCGAATGCCACAAGCGCGCAGCGGTTCCTGCAGGAAGCGCGGCTGCTGCGTCTGGTTCAACACCCCAACGTCACGGGTCTGCACCGTTTTGGCCGGACGGCGGAAGGGCTGCTGCTCATTGACATGGAACTGGTCGAAGGCGAGTCAGTGCGCGATCGCATCCTCCGCCACGGCGGCAAGGGCTTGGATATTCCGACCGCGCTGGGCATCCTGGAAACGCTGCTGTCGGCGCTGGCCGCGTGCCACCAGGCGGGCGTGATTCACTGCGACATCAAGCCGGAGAACCTGCTGATGCCGCGCGAAGGCACCGTGTCGCAGGTCAAGCTGCTGGATTTTGGCATCGCCCAAGCGGCGGGGCCGGTCGTGCAGAACGAGGACATCGGCGTGGTCGGCACGCCCGCGTACATGACGCCCGAGCAGGTGCGCGCGCGCGACGTGGACGCGCGGACGGATCTCTACCTGGCCGGTTGCGTTGCCTACGAATTGCTGACCGGCGATCCGCCCTTCCTGGGCGCGACGCCGCTGGATCTGTGCCACCACCAGTTGCTAACGCCGCCGCCGCCGTTGTCGTCGCGCATGGATGTGACGCAATTGCCTGTCGGTTTTGAGGAATGGCTCCAGCCGTTGCTTGAGAAGGATCCCGCCATGCGCCCCAGTTCGACGCGGGGCGTGCGGGACGCGCTGCGGCGGATGAGGCAGGAAGCGCGGATTTCGTTGGGTCAGGAACACGCCACGCTGCGGCCGCCGTCGGTGCTGTCGCTGCGCCGGCCGGAAGGTTCCTCGGACTTTCCGCCGCCGCCGTTGGACCTGCCGGTCAAGCCGAAAGGCAGCGGCGTCGAGCAGGTGCGCGCGCTCATTGAGATTCGCCAAATGGCCGACAGCGGCGTGAAATACGGGCCGGAGGCGATCGAGCAGATCGCCCGCCACGTGCTGGCCGGAACGCTCGCCGACTTGCGCGACAACGGTGCGGACGTCGCCGGACCGCGCAACCAGCGGATTGAAGTGCGGATGCGCTGCAACGGCGATGAACGCGGCGTGATCAGCCATTTGCTGGACTGCGTCGCGGAAATGCAGGCTCAGCTCGCGCGCATTCCGGAGCCGAAGCTGGACATCCGCGCCGCGGTCGTCGGCGATCTGCCGGCCTCGCCGGACCACCCGAGCGCGCCGATGGGCTTGGATCCACTGCAACTTCTGACCGTGAGTCCGGTGACGCAAATCCGCGTGGACGAGCACATCGCGCGTTGGGCCGGCAGGCGCGCGCTGGTCAAGCTGGCGAGCGTGCCGAGTCTGGGGCGGCCGCGGGCGACCGATATCTACGCGACGAGCCTGTTGCCGGTCTGATCGCCGAGCCGGCCGCTATTGCAAACCATTCAATTTCCGCACCAACGGCATGAGCCCGCCAAAGTGGTACCAGTCCACCGCGACGATGTTCGGCAATTGCGCGAAACTCTTCTGACATTTCAGCACGTGGTCACTCAAACCCGGCTCGACGTTGGCTTGTTCGCCCAACACGTCGTGTCCCGTCAGCCCGGCCGTCAGGAAGTGGTTGATCAGCAGGAGAGGATTCCCCGCCTTGCCGCGCAGCCGGTCGCAGGAAAAGTCGGCCACGGTCTCCGCTGAATACGGATTGTCCTGGGCATAGTCCTGATAACCGTGGTGCCACGGCGCCGGACCGCCACCGGATTCGACCAGGATGAACACGCGCGTGTTGGCCTCGATCATCGCCTGCAACGTCGGAAACGGTTGGTCCCGCGGCTGGTGCAGGCACATCGGCAGCATGCCGGACGTCGTCAGCGCATCGGTGATCGCCTGCTCCGGCACGTAATCCTCGATCACGTACACGATCACCTCGCGCGGATGCGCGTCCAGCCAGGTCTTCATTTTGGCAAACGCGTGATCCAGCGGTTCATAGCCCAACTGGCAAAGCTCATGGCACAACATCGCTTTGCCCGCCGGCTGATCCGGGGTGTTTTCGTCGGCCGGATGGGCGTCGATCAGAAACGCACGAATGCCGTCGTCCAGTTGGGTCAGCATGCCGTGCTGCTGGTTGGCAAAGCTCCAGCCTTTGTCCGCGTTCGACATCGCGTTGTGGGCGCCGGGCAGCGCCACTTCGTTCAAGCGGCGGCCGCAGAATTCGCTGGCGCCATTGCACAGCGCTGCCGTCGTGGTCACATCGGCAGCGAGCACGTCCGTGGCAGGTGCGTCGACGGAGCCAGCATCGGAAGCACTGGTTGTGGTCGATGACCCGCACGCCGGGCAAGTCAAGACTGCGAACGCAAACAGAAATGACAAGCGTAAACGAGGCATTTGGCAACCATCCGCGGACAACGCCGCTGCGCCATCGTCGCGGTTTCGTCATGCTGACGTCAAATGGTCGTCACGCGCGCGGCACGCGGCGACACGCGCGACCCGTCGCGGGGCTGGCGTCGTCCGCGAACGGTCTGTTCGCGCAGCAAAGTGCGTGGATCCTCTCGCATCCGAGCTTGGCCTGTGACACGGGCGGTGGTACGCTGCCCGAGGTTTGACCGGCGCCCCTGGTTCGCCGTGTGGACGTGGCGCGCACGACTTCGCACTTGCAGCTGAGCTCAGGCCAAGTTCAGCTGGCGCCTTCAGGCATCGGGAGAATTCATGGCAATCGAACGGGTCCGGGAAACACTGCGACCCCAGTTCGTTGCGTTTTTCGAACCGCTGAAAGCTGAAGGCGGCATGCCCCCGGGTTGGCTGCTCTACGACATCGAGACCGACCAAGGCGTCTCACTGGTCTTCCAGGGCGCACACAGCACCTTCACGATTGAACTGGAACGCAGCGACCCGGCACGTGCCTGCCTTGCCCGCACGGAGCAGTTCAACGTCTACTACAGCGTGGTCGATCGCCTCGATGCCGCTCGCCGGACCTATGACGTCGATGAGCGAAAGCTGTTTGAGACCGTCGTTGCCTGTGTCCGGGCTCGCGAGGGTGAACTCGTGCTGACCGATGCGGTTGATTGGTCGGCACGCGTGCGTGTGCGTGAAGTGGAAGTCAGCCGCATGTTGGCCCCGGAGTCACCGCGCGTCTATTACATGAACGCGTACGTGGGTTGCATGATCGGCTGCCCGTTCTGCTATGCCAGCCACCGGGGCGATACCAGCCGCTGGCTGGAAGGCCTGCCGAAGAGCCGCTGGGGACAGTGGGCCGACGTCAAGATCAACGCGGCTGAAGTGCTGCGCCGCGAATGCGACGCGTTGGAGCCCGGCATCGTGCGGATGAGTCCGATCATCACCGATCCGTATCAGCCCATTGAGCGGAAGTATCAAATCACCCGGCAGGCGTTGGAAGTATTCCTGGAGAAAGGCTTTTCTCCGGCCATTTTGACACGCGGTTCGCTGGTAGCGCGCGATATCGATTTGCTGGCGCGTTTTCCCAAGGCGGCGGTCGGCTTCTCTGTGCCCACGGACGACGACCGCATTCGCGCAGCGGTCGAGCCGGGCGCGGAGTCCATTGAGGTGCGCCTCGACACGCTCAGGCAACTGCGTGACGCGGGCATTTCCACCTACGCCATGTTGCAGCCGATGCTCCCGCTCGATCCCGATCGCTACGTCGAACTGCTTGCGCCGCTGGTTCACGCGATCGACATCCGGCCGCTGTGTGAGGTGCCGCGGTTGAGCGAAATTCTCACGCAAATCGGTCGGCCAGGACCGTTGGAGCCGGGGTGGGAGGAAGCGACCTACGCGACCATTCGCGCGGCATTCGAGGCTCGCGGTGTGCTCGTCAATCCACCGAATGAGCCTTGGGCGTATTTCCGCTAAACATGCCTGCCAAGACTGGAGATCCTTTGCTGTTCGGCGGTGGGCATGTTTAGGCTGCTGGCCGGGTCGCCAGGCTCGCGTCCCTGCGGGCCGACTCGCGGCGACACAAGCACTTTGGCTCCGAGTCAATGCAGGGATGTAGAGTCGCGCTACGCCCGCGGATGAAATCGGTCATACACTTCACGCAGCCGATCGCGCTGCACATGCGTGTAAATCTGCGTTGTCCCGATATCGGCATGGCCGAGCATCGCCTGCACCGAACGCAGATCCGCACCACCCGCGAGCAGATGCGTGGCAAAGGAGTGGCGTAGCTTATGCGGGGAGATCGGCCGGTCGATGCCTGCCACCAGCGCGTAGCGTTTGACCAGCTTCCAAAATCCCTGACGCGTCATGGCTTTGCACTGGCTTGTGACGAACAGGGCTTGCGGCATTCCACCCTTGCGCGCGCGGGTCGCGCCGCGGACGAGGAGCGGCCGACCATCGGTCAGGTACGTGACGAGGTGCGCGCGGGCGACTTCGCCGATCGGCACCAGCCGCTCCTTGCGACCCTTGCCGACGCAGCGCACCAGACCGCGGTCGAAATCCACATCCGCGAGTTGCAGGTGCACGAGTTCGCTCACCCGCAGGCCGGTCGCGTACAGCGTCTCCAACATCGCCGTATCGCGCAGATTGCGCTCGCCAGTGACGCCGGGCGCCGCCAGCAGCCGTCCCACCTCTTCTTGCGTCAGCACATCCGGCAGGTCATGCGCCTGACGCGGCAGGTCCACCAGCAGCGCCGGGTTCTCGATCAGAATGCCGCGATCGACCAGCCAGTGGCCGTAGGTGCGCAACGTCGACAGGTGCCGCGCCACGGAACGCGATTGCAGGCCGGTATCGTGCAAGTCCGCGATGTACTCGCGCAGCGCGTCGCGATCGAGCTCGGTCGCCATGTCGACGCCCAGTTGCTCGTCCATGTAGTGGACCATCCGCGTCAGGTCGCGGCCATACGCCGTCAGCGTGTTGGTCGACATGTTGCGCTCAAGCCGCAAGTGCCGCAGGAAGCGGTCCACCGTGACTTGCAGCGAATCGGGTTGGTGGGGCTCAGGCGTACGGGGAAGAGGTGTGGTGTTCATCATGGAAATGGATCTCGCACGATCCGCGGCATCGATCAAAAAATCTGTCAAAACGAACAGTTGTGTGAGTTTTTTGACAAAATTGCAGTTCCGATCCGATCCCGCGCCTGTCGCGCAAATGCGCTAGATCACGACAGATCGCGATCGACTCGGGAATGCACACGAATGCAGTCAAAGATCCGCGATCTCCGAGGTATTCGCGCGTAATTTTCATAAGCTGCGAGGCAAGCGGTGATGCAAAAACCTGCACTTCGCGGAACAAGCGTCGATCGTGCCGCGCCATGCGCGCGATCGCAAAGAGCGATCGTCGCGGCCGCTATTGCCGTGCAAGACGCAAAATCCGTGATCTTGAAAGGGAAAAACAGCGATCCGGCGGCGTCTGGAGTCAGGCCGGCACGGACGATCGCCGAAACTAGACGATCTCGATGTCGTTCTTTTGGCAGAACGCCACGAAGCCGAGCTTCGAAATGCCGCGCAACGCGCGCATGGACAGACGCACGCGCACGAATTCATTCAGCTCGGGCACCCAAAGGCGCTTGGTCTGCAGGTTCGGCAGCTGACGCATCTTGGTCTTGTTGTTGGCGTGGCTGACGCGGTTACCGACGAGGGGACGCTTTCCGGTGAGCTGGCAGACGCGGGACATAGGGGGCCTCTTCAACGTAGGTAGGCGACGCAAATGGCGACGCGGGGGCGGAATCTTAGGGTGAAACCTGGGGTGATGTCAAGGTTCGAATCGATAGCCCCAGCCGCGGACCGTCACAATGTGGCGAGGATGATCGGGCTCCGTTTCCACGTAACGCCTCAAACGCACGATGAAATTGTCCACTGTTCGCTCAGTCGGCGTCGCGTCCATGCCCCAGACTTCTTCCAGGATGTCGGCGCGGCTCAACGCGCGACCCGGATTGCGCGCCAGAAATTGCAGCAGCACGACTTCTTTCTCGCTCAGCTCGTGCCATTGCCCGTCCGGCGTCATCAGCGCGCGGCGTTCCACCGAAACCGTTGCCAGGCCAATGCGCAGTTCCGCGTCGGTCAGCACTTCCAGCGAACCGGTCGATCGCCGGATGTGGGCGCGGACGCGCGCCAGCAACTCTGCCATATCAAACGGCTTGGCCAGATAGTCGTCGGCGCCGCCATCCAGGGCATGGACCTTGCTGTCGATGTCGTCCCGCGCGGTCAGCATCAGCACCGGCGTGTTCACACCCAACTTGCGAATCTTGCGCGCCACGTCGATGCCGTTGATACCGGGCAAGCCGATATCCAACAAAATGACGTCAAAACGCTCGGCTTCGATCACTTCCAGCGCGGACTCGCCGGTCTTGTACCAGCGGATCTCAAAGCCTTCGTGCTCCAGGTTCAGCCGAACCATCGTGCCGATCAGGGGATCATCTTCTACGAGCAAAATGCGCATGGTCTTGTTGCGTGGCCGATCAACTTGCCGATGCGAACCTTAGCCAATTGCACGCGACACGACAACCGTAGGCTGCGATCAGCTTGGAATCAGGTCCGGTGCACGCGCCAAGCGCAGCGAAAAACGCGCGCCTTTGTTGTCCCCATCGCTCTGCGCCGTCAGTTTGCCGCCCATCCGCTCTGCCAGTGCCCGCGAGAGCGAGAGCCCCAAGCCAGTGCCCGAAGCGTGCGTGGTCGCGCCTTGCGCCCGGGCGAAGGGCTTGAACAATTCCTCGGCCAGCTCCGGGGCGAAGCCGATGCCATCGTCGAGCAATTGCACGTGAATCCAGCGGTCTTCAACGGAACCCCGCACGTCGACACGCCGCGCGCCGTACTTCTGGGCGTTGTCGGCGAGATTCTCCAGGATCGTCCAGATCGCCGTGGAGTCGCCGATGGTGACCAGGCTCTCGGCAATCTGACCATGCACGCCGTCGACCGGGGCCGTCGCTTGGCGTCTCTGGACAAACCGCGCCAACAGCATCGACACGTCCACGCGGTCATGCGCCAGACGCTGATCGGGCATCCGCATTCGCTGCGCCAGCAGCAGGTTCTGGATGAGGTGCTCCTCGCGTTCCGCCTCCCGCAGCGCCATCGAGGTCAGCTCCTTGAGTTGCTCCGGCGGCATGCGTCCCGCGTGGATCGTCTGGAGCACCGCCTTGATGCCGGCGAGCGGCGTCTTCATCTCGTGGGTCACGCGCCCCAAAAAATCCTGCATTTCGCGGCGAAACCGGCTTTCCGTCCGCACCAGTCGCCACAGCATCCAGACCACGGTCACGAGCAGGCCGATCAGCAGCGATCCCTCGCCGAGGACCATCTTGCGCTTGCGGGCATACCGCTCATCCGCGCTGCGTTCCGACGCTTCCGTCGGCTGCACCACCAGCACCCCCGGCACTTGCGCCACGCCCGTCACGGCAAACCCGTCGCCGACGCGATGCGCCAAGGGTGAAACGCGCCCCGGCATGCGGACGATCTCCAGATGCGGATCGTCCAGCACGGGACCGGGCTTCGCCGCGTCCGCGTGTAGCCGCAGCGCGTGCACTTCCGCCTGCTTTTCCAAAATCGTGCTCATCATTTCCCGCTGCGCGCTGATCGCCTGGGAAATGTAGACCAGCCACCACGCACCCAGCGCCGCCAGCAGGAAGGCCGCCGCGCCGAACAGCCAGACCGGACTCAAGCGATCGCGCACCAGACTCGCCGCACGTTTGGTCATCGGTTCACGCCACGCCTTGGGCAGCGGCAATCAGCGCGTCGGCCAAGCTGTCGACATGTGCCTCGTTGTGTGCGGCCGACAGGAACATCACCTCGTACGCCGACGGCGGCATGTAGACACCGGCGTCCAGCACAGCGTTGTAGATCGCGTTGTAGCGCTCGATCGCTTGCGGCGAAATCTCGTCGGCACGCGTCGGCAGCGGACCTTCGACGAAATACGGCCACACGATCGAGCCCACGCGCCGCACGCGCAGCCACGGAATCTTCGCCGCGGCCAGCTTCGCCTCCAACCGCACGCCCAGCGCGTCAATATGCGCGTACACCTGCGGGTTCTTGAGCTTTTCCAAGGTCTTCAAACCTGCGGCGATCGACACCGGATTGCCCGACAACGTGCCCGCCTGATAGACCGGCCCCACGGGCGCCAGCAGCGACAGCAGCTTCTGCGGACCCACGACCGCGCCAATGGGCATGCCACCGCCGACGATCTTGCCGAGCGTCACCAGATCCGGCTTCACGCCGGTTGTCGCGCCGTAGCCGCCAAATCGCAGGCGAAAACCGCTGATGACTTCATCGAAAATCAGCAGGCTGCCGTGCTGCGACGTGATCCGCCGCAGGCCAGCGAGGAACTCCGGTGTCTGCACCAACAGGCCGTTGTTGGCTGGCAGCGGCTCGAGGATGACGGCCGCGATGCGGCTGCCGTGAAACGCGAAGAGCTTCTCGACCTCGGGCAGGTTGCCAAAAGGCAGGCAAATCGTCAGCGCCGCGATTTCGTGCGGAATGCCCTGACTGGACGCCTCCGCGCCCGGCTGCGCACCGGTGATGAGTCCAGAACCCGCCTTGACCAGCAGTCCGTCCGAATGGCCGTGGTAGCCACCTTCGAACTTGACGATGAGCGAGCGCCCCGTCGCGCCGCGCGCCAGCCGGAGCGCCGTCATGACGGCCTCGGTACCCGAACTCGTCAGGCGCACCTGCTCAAAGGGTGGAAATGCCTCGAGAATCGCCTCGGCCATCCGCGTCTCGCCGGGATGGCACGCGCCGTAGCTCAAGCCGCGCGTGGCTGCTTCCTGCACCTCGGCGACGACGTCGCGGTCCGAGTGGCCCAAAATCAGCGGTCCCCAGGACATGCAGAAGTCGATGAACGTGTTGCCGTCGACGTCGGTGAAATGCGCGCCGGACGCTTTTTCGAAGAAGATCGGCTTGCCTTTTACTGATTTGCAGGCGCGCACGGGGCTGTTGACGCCGCCGGGGATGCGCTTTTGCGCGCGGTCAAACCAGGCGTCGGATTGGGTGCGGCAAAAGGGCTTGGAAGCGGTCGCAGATTTCTTGGCCATGATGGAATTCCTCACGCGCAAAAAGAGAGAAGAACGGCGGCAACGTCCGCCAGATCGGGTGAAGCAGCTTGAGCTGCGGGTTCCACGCCGTGCTTGTCGCGCAGCGCGGCGGCCGTCGTGGCACCAATGGCGATCAGCGAACGATCGCGCAAGCCTGGTGCCCAAGCCAGCAGTCGGTCGGCTGCAGATGGCGCGGCGAGAAAAATCGCCCGGCTGTGTGCGGCTTCGGCGAGCGCAGGCGCGCCCGGGGCCGCGGGTTCGACATTTTCGTACACGACCGCGACTGCGACGTCGTGCCCCGCGGCGCGCAGCAGTTCAGCCAATTCCGGCTGGCTGTGCCGCGCTTGCACGACGAGCACGCGCGCGTGGGGATGCAGCCGCGCAATCAGCAGCTCGGCCAGCGCGTGGCCGGTCGACGGCGATTGCGCCACGAGCGCCGCGGTCAGGCCGATGCGGTCGAGCGCCGCGGCGGTTGTCGGTCCAACCGCAGCGACCAAATTGCGGATGCTGTGCACTTCCGGCGCCGTCAGTTGCCGGGCAAATGCCGCCACTGCGTGCGAACTGGCAAAGGTGAGCGCGTCAAATGACGTCAAGCGCTCGCGCTGGTCGCGGGGCAACGGCACGTCTGCAAACTGGGCTGTCGGCACTTCCAGCACGGCAACTCCCGCCTGTTCCAGCCGCGCCCGCAGCGCCTGATTGTCCTCATGTGCGCGCGTTAGCACGACCAGCTTGTCTGTCAGTGCCATGGTCGCGCCGGCGTGTACCACGGGCTGGTGTCGGGCAGGTCCGGGCCCTGGGCCATCAGCAACGCGAAAGCGCGTTCCACCAGCGTGTCCACCGGGCCCTGCACCTCGATGGTGCGCCAGATCCCGTCGGTGCCGACCGTGGCCGCGCGCAACGTCGCCGTGCCGTCCTTGGCCACCGTCGCCAGCGCGCCAAACGGCGAATGACAACCGCCCTCGATCCGCCGCAGCAGACCGCGCTCCAGACCCACGGCCGCCGCCGTCGCCGGGTCGTGCAGCGTTTTCAAGTAGCCCATGGCGTTTTCGTCACCCTCGCGGATCTCGATCCCCAACGCGCCTTGCGCCGCCGCCGGCAGCCAGCGCTGCGGGTTCAAATCGAACACAGCGACATCGCCCGGATCCAGATTCAACCGCGCCAAACCCGCACGCGCGAGCAGCACCGCGTCGAGCTCACCCGTTTTGGCCTTGTTCAGCCGCGTTGGCACGTTGCCGCGCAGGAGCACGACCTTCAGATCGGGCGCCACGTGCTGGAGCAGCGCCGAGCGCCGCATCGACGCCGTGCCGATCTTCCCGCCCGCCTTCACCGGCAGCGCGCGGCTCATGTCCAGCGCCGACCGATGCACCAACAGCACGTCGTTCACTTCCGCGCGTTCCGGAATCGCCGCAAGCACAAGGCCCGGCGGCAGATTGGTCGGCAAGTCCTTCAGCGAGTGCACCGCGGCGTCGACCAGCTTCGCTGCGAGCTCGACCTCCAGCTCCTTGGTGAAAAAGCCTTTGTCCAACTGGGCTTGCAGTGGAATATTGAGCAGCTGATCGCCGCTCGTCTTGACGATCTTCAGCTGCACGCCGGCCGCTTCACCGCCGAGACGCGCCTGCACGTGCCGTGCCTGCCAAAGTGCCAACTCACTGCCGCGTGTTCCAATCGTAAGCATGGGACCTCCGGCAGATCGCACTGCCGCGGTCCGGATTGCACGGTCAACGGCGCCCGGTGTCAACCCGTGCATGACCAATGCGTGACTTGGCGTCACGATTTCCACCGCCGACAACGACCGAAGGGCGCATCCGCAGACTGATTCAAGCCGCCCGTAGCGCCACCGCCGGCTCGCACCGCCACGCCGCCCGCAGCGCCAGCATCGGCGGGCTTCCAGCGTGACTCCACCGAATCCCCGACCGCTTCATCCGCTGCTGCATCAC
>CAIYBN010000021.1 GCA_903924465.1 uncultured Myxococcales bacterium
CCTTTTGGCATGGCGCAAGTCGGCGTGCCTTTTGGCGAAGTGAGCCTGGTGCGCGACTGGTTGGGCATCGAAACGCCGATTGGCCAGCCGGAAGGCGTGCACCCCAAGCGGCCCGTCCAAGGATTTGCCTGCACGCGCAGTGAAGTGAGTGGTGCGCGCTTCTGGGGCTGGGCCCGCGCGACTTTTGCCACGCCAGAACGGTTTTTTGCTGATTTCTTCGTGACCAACTATTGCCCGCTGTGTTTCATGGAAGCCAGCGGTGCGAACCGCACGCCCGACAAACTGCCCGCCACCGAACGTGCCGCGCTTTTTGCTGCCTGTGATCGCGCGCTGCGCCAGACTGTGGCGCTGCTGAAGCCAGATTTTGCGATCGGCGTGGGCCATTTTGCTGAGTCACGCCTGAAGCTCGCGCTGGCCAACATGCCGCAGGTGCGGATTGGCCGTGTGCCGCATCCGAGTCCGGCGAGTCCGCTGGCGAATGCCGGCTGGGCCAAGCTGATGGACGCGGCGTTGCGGGAGGCCGGCGTCAGCCTGCCGTGATGCCGTCCAGCACTTGACTTGCACAATCCAAGGCTTCGGCCACTTGCGCGGCAAAATCGCCAAGCGTCAGGAAGGAAGCGCCGGAACGCGGCGTCCGGATCAGCGCGACGTTCGTCAGGTCCAGCGGCACATCGACGCCAGCGGATCGCTGCACTTGATGGGCGATCGCCTGACGTCCCGGACGCAGCTGCCGCCACGCACCGAGGGCCAGCCGATCCGCGGCGCCGCCGTCGGCGAACGATTCTCCAGCGACTTGCACAGGGCGAAACGCGTACGGCATCGCACAGGACGCCACCACCGCTTCGGTCAGCGGCCCCGACGTCAGCAACCGGTGCTGGCCCCGCGCATCGACGACGCCAACGGCCAGCGGATGGCGCAGATCGGCGAACGTGGCCGGCAAATGAGGCCGGAGAAATTCGGCAAAGGCGGACGTGTCCAGCAACCCGCGCCACGGTTGCGCATGGAGCCGCAGCAGCTTCCACGGTGGCATGGCGGTGAGCAATGCCTCCACCGCGTGCGAGGACAACCCCGCCGCCCACAGCGCACCGACAAGCGCGCCGGATGACGTCCCCGTGATGCCGTCGATCGCCAGGCCGCGCTGCTCCAAGGCGCGAAGCACGCCGACATGGCGGGCGAAAGCGAGAAAGCCGCTGGACAAGACGAGGTCGTAGGAAGTGGGCTGCGACATGGGCACCTACAACATCCCTGCGAGCGCCGCGGCAAACCGCCGGTGCGCCTCGGCAGTCGGATGCGCATCGTCCGACATCACCCACAGTTGCCGCGGCGGCACATCCGCGACGCTCGGCGCAAGGTCGATGACCGCCAATCCTTGCGCGCGCGCCAACGACGCGACGCGCGCGTGCACATCCGCGAGACCGTAAGGCTGCTGTTGCAGTTCCGGCACCAGCGCGAGCGTGCACGTGATCCGCGCACCGCGGCATAGCGCTCCCAGTTGCGTGAGCCCAGTCGTGACGCGGCGCCAGCCGGCCGAGCCCGGCGCGTGCAAATCGCGGTGATACCTGGTCACATCTGCCGCGAGACCGACCCGCACCGCAAGCGACCGAAACGCGGGCCTGAGCCGCTGCGCCAACGCGGACCACGCGAGCCCATCGTGCTCGTTGCCGGCGTCTGGCTCCGCATCGTTGGGAAAATATGTGACGAGCAAGCGCTGAGGTTTGAGCACCGCGGCGAGCTCGGCCGCGCGCGTGACGGTTTGGGCCAAATTGAAGCCGACCATCCCGGCGTTGCGGACTTGGATGTCCGGATGCTGCTGTGCCAAACGCCCGGCAAACGTCTCCGTTTCGGCGACTCCCCAACCAAGCGCCATCGAGTCGCCGACGACCAGGAGCCGCGACCGCGCATCCCCCGGCGGCGGTTCCGGCCCGCGACAACCCAGCGCGTCAAAACGGTACACGATACCGCCAACGGTCGTCCGCGCACCCGCTCGCGCGCGCCAGCCCACGTGCGCGTCCGGCTCGAGCACAGCGGTCCGGAACGCCGCCATGCGGTTCGCAAAAAGGTGCGGCGCCGGCACGATGCGCGCCACGCCTTCAGCGAGAACCAGCGCTGCCAGCATTCCGCCAACGGCCAGTAAAAGCCGCGCACGCCATCCCGCCCGGTGGTTCGCCCTCATGGAGTCTTGCCTATCCAGCCTGATTTCAATAGCAAATTCGCCAGCGCCTCGCCCGCCGCGCGATGGCCATTGGCAAAGGGATGGATGACGTCAACGGAAGCGCTTCCGCGGAGCGTGTCTGCCGGACCGACGGCGCGAAACACCGGCAGCAGATCCAGCACCTGAAAGTCCAGCTTGCGCGCTTCCTCAGCCAGGCGTTGATGTAGCGGCAGGAAGACGTAGTGGTCAAAGTCGTAGAGCACCGGAAAGATCACGATGACCACGTGAAAATGCTGCTGTTTGCTGAGTTCCGCCAGCCGCGCCAGTGCCGCCATGCTCTGCTTCCACGTCTCAGTTTGAAACGCGGTTTGGAAAAACTGCTCGGGCGTCATGTCGGCGCGCGCCGCGAGCAGGTTCTGCTGGATGAACGTCATCACCGCGGGACGGTCCATGGCGTCGGGCAGGAACTGCATTTTGCCGGTCGCAGCGTTGACCGTCGCGCCAAAATTGACGCCATCGTTGATGCAATAGCCTACGGTGACCACGTCGGGCGCGTAACGTTGGCCGCGCAGTTCAAACTGGTGCACTTCCTGAGCCGTGTCATAGCCGCCGACGCCAAAGTTCAGGAATTGGATGCTGTCCCGACCCAGCGCGCGGCGCAGCGCTTGCTCCGCCACGTAGAGGTAGTTTTGACGCTCCGCAGACTGGTACATCGTGATGGAATCGCCCAGACCGACGACGCGAAACGTACCGGCCGGCTTGGCTTCCGGCACGAGGTCACCGACGAAACCCGCAGCGTTGACGATGCCCGACGCGCCAGGCACGAGCTCGCGCCGCAGGATGGGATCGGCGCTTTGGCGATAGATATGGCTGTAGTCGAAGCGGTCGCCGCCGCTGTCCGGGTGCCGGTCGCCAAAATGTACAGCGTGGAGGACAAGGTTCAAGCCGAGCAGGAAGACCACGATCGCGCCCAGCGAAATCGACAGGTTCGTCAGCCACCGTCGATTCCGCGTCTGCACACCCAAGCACACCTCGCGGGGCTATTGCTGGCCCAAAGCGCCGTATTGGAAGGGCTGGATCGCCACGTGCTCGCCGGACCAGAGCAGCCACAGCGTCGCGGCCAGCAGGATCACCATCGGCACCGCCCACCAGAGCCAGCGGTCGCGCAGGAGGGCGAGCACATCGCGAACAGGCTGCCACGCTGCCACACGGACCTCCACCGCGATCGAGGTTGCGGAAATCACCAGGGACTGTCAAGCGCAGCCCCAAGGCAGGACGCGCTACTTCCGCCCCCACGCACTCGCCGCCGGGCCCATGACCAGCACGAGCGAACCGCCGGCCTTCAGGTCGGCATGGTGGATCCGCACGGTGTCCAGCGCCTGGCCATTGAGCGTCGCACTTTGCACATACACGTTCTGCGGCGACACGCCTTGGGCCATCACGCTGAACACGCCGTCCTTCAGGCGGATATCCACCTGCGGAAATTGCGGCGAGCCGATGAGGTACACGTCGCTGCCGGGAATCGGATACAGGCCGAGCGCGCCCCAGATGTACCACGCGGTCATCGTCCCGCCATCGTCGTTGCCGGGCAGACCGGCCGTGCCATTGTGGAAGTAGGTTTGCATCGCCCAAGGAACCCATTTTTGCGTCAAATCCGGTCGGCCAAGCTGGGCAAAGAGCCACGGATAGTGGATGTCCGGCTCGTTGCCGCCAAAGTAGTAGTGCGGCGGCAAATTCACCGCGAGCACGTTGCCATCGCTGGTCGGATCGGCCGCAGCAGCTGCAACTGCGGCTTCGCGTTCCACCTTGGACTTCTCGAACAGGTCCTCCAGCGCCGCCACGAGCTTGTCCTTGCCGCCCCACAGTTGCGCCATGCCGTCGGCGTCAAATTGCGCGCAGAACTGCGTCTGGTACGCGTCGGCCTCGTCGTATTCCGCTGAGTTGTCAAAGATTTCTGGCTTGAAATTGGGATTGACGATCGCGCCTGTGGCATCGCGGCCGCGCAGAAAGCCGGTCGCCGGGTCAAACAACTTCTGGTAGCCATGCGAGCGGGCCATCAGCACGGTCGCGTCGTCGGCCATGCCAAGCGCGCTGGCGAAATTGGCCAGGGCAAAATCGTCCTGGTTGAGCTCGCACGTCAACGACACCGCGGGACCGTTGCCAACATGCACGAAGCCATTGGCGGCGTAATCGGCAAAATCGTCGCGACCGCCACGGCCTTCACCGGCGGGCAAGTCGGCCAGCAACGCCGCGTCGCGCAGGCGCTTGTACACGTCCGCGACGTCGAAACCGGTGATGCCCTTGACGTAGGCGTCGGCGATCATCACGTCGGCGGCGGCGCCGATCATGGAGCCGGCATCGCTGGCGGCCAACGGCCACTTGGGAAAATTGCCGGTGATTTTGGCCATGGCGTGCATGGACTGGATGATTTGCAGCGAAAGCTCGGGCGCGATGAGGTCGTACAGCGGCGTGAGCGAACGGTAGACGTCCCAGCCGGAAATGTCGGTGAAGAACTTGAAGCCATTGGCCTTTTGCGTCTTTCCGGCATAGGTGTAGCTGCCGTCGACGTCGCTGTAGACGCCGGGCATGACGAAGGCGTGGTGGAGGCAGGAGTAGAAGAGCTTGCGCTGGTCCTCGGTGCCGCCGTAGACGAGGAGAGATTTGAGGCGGCTGGTCCAAGGGGCGGTCGTGTCGGGTATCCCGGAGCCTGGCATTTCCGCAGCCAAATTGGCCTTGGCGCCGTCGACCGAGACCAGCGAGATGGCGATTTGCGTCAAAACGGTCGGGCCCAGGCTGAATCCGCCTCCGTTGGAAAACTCAGTGAAATCAAGCGCTGCGCCGACCACTTTTCCGGACGCAGTGACCTCACCGTCGGCCAAGGGCGCGCCATCGGCCCAAAGCGTCATTTTTTGCCACGGCGTTATGGCCTGGATGACGAAGTACAGCTTGTAACCGCCCGACATGCCGCCACTCGTTTGGATCCAGCCGGTCAACTGTCTGTGCACGGCGTCGCTCGTGAGCGAACTGCTCTCGACCTTGGAGAGTGAATGGGCGAGGTCGATGATCAGGGTACCGTGCAGGTGGGGAAACACGAAGGCATCCGCGGAGGCGTGCGGCGTGGCTGCGAACAGCGCGAGGATTCCCGAGTCCATTAGCACGTTGTAGGAACCCGGGTGCGCGGACTGACCGGCTTTGGTCAACATCGCTGCGTAGTCCTCCACATGCATCTTGCCGGGCACAAACGCGTTGGCCGGCATGATCGCCAACGTGCCGTAGTCCTGCGAGCCGGTGCCGTGCAGGTGCATATGCGAAAACGCCTCGATCGTGTCGTCGCCGCCCCAGTAGCCGCTGAAGTGCAAAAAGCCGATGGTGCCGTAGGGGCCGGACGTGTCGGGGCCGACGCGCATCATGCCGTTGGGCGCGGTCGCGCCGGGGAATGCGCTGCCAAAGGCGAATGCGTAGCCGCCGCTGCCCAGGCGCGGATCCGCGTATGCGGCGGGATCTGTGACTGCTGCGTTCGTGGGCGTTGTCGCGTCCGCATCGGCGGTCGCGCTATCGATGAATGTGTCGACGGCGGAGTCGGCTGCGGCGTCGACTGCACTCACAGTCGGCGAACCGCAGGCGGCGAGCGCGCAGGCAAGAGTCAGAGTGCAAATTCGAAGCGAAGTCATGACGTCTCCCGGCGCGCGTTCCGTCACAACTGTAGCCGCGTCTGCACTTGGGCGCCATGGCCGTGGTGCTTGGGAATGACCGAAAACCTGCGGGGCAGCGGCCGCCGTCAAGCCCGCGCCAGCGCTGCGGTCAAAGCGCTCACGTACAGCGCGCGGAACGTCGGCTCGTCGGCCGCCAGCTTGTGGGTCAGGTACAGCGCGACCATGCCGTGCACCAGCGCCCAGATCGAAAATGCCAGCATTTCCGGGTCTTCGCCGTGCAGGATGCCCGCCGCCATGCATTCGGCGACGCGATCGACGAGGAAGCGAAACGTCGCGGCGTCGCGCCACGCCAGCGGCGCACACATCAAGTCGACTTGCGCTGGCCGCAGGAACATCAGCTCGTAGTCGCGCGGGTTGGCCAGCGCAAAGTTCAGGTACGCGTCACCGCTGGCGATGAGCCGTTCCAGCGGACCCGCGGCCGACAGCGCGCGGCTCATGGCGGCCAGGAACTTGTCATGACCATGCTCCATGACCGCCAGCAACAGCGCTTCGCGATTGGGAAAATGCCGATACGCCGCCATCGTCGACACGCCGGCCAGGCTGGCCACGGCGCGCATGGTCACGGCGCCTTCGCCGTGCTCGACGAAGAGGTCGCGGGCGGCGTCGAGGATCCTGTCCTTGGTGAGGTGGCTCATGCGTACACCGTATACTTGGGAGCGGCTGCCGTCAAACGTCGCGACGGCCGAGGTCACGCGCGGCGGCCAGCCAACGCGCGCGCTGGGCGTCGCTGGCAGTGCGCACGGGGCCGAAATGCTGAATACGCACCGGCTTCACACCGCAGAAGCCCAAGATGCTGTTGCGGATTTGCTTGTCGCCTGGCGCGCCGACCAGCCAGCGGTAGTACCAACTCGGCGAATCCATCGTCACCAGCACGCGACCGGTGCGGCCCGCGAGCAACTTGTCGCACAGCGGCGAGTCGGCGCGGTACTTGAAGGCAAAGCCGGGCAGAAACGCGCGGTCAAAGAAGCCTTTCAGCAGCGCGGGAAACGTGCCCCACCAATTGGGATAGACAAAAACGAGGTGCTGCGCCCAAACCACGTCGGTTTGAGCGGCCAACAGGTCCGGCTCCAGCGGCTGGATCTCGGTGTAGCCGAGGTGCAGCACGGGATCGAACTGCAGGTCGGCCAGCGCCAGCACGCGCACGTCCGCGCCCGCGGCCTTTGCGGCATCGACATAGGCAGAAGCCATTGCACCGCAAAGGCTTTCCTTGTGCGGGTGGCCGAGAATGACAAGGATGTTCTTCATGGCAAGCCTCCAGATTGTGCTCAACGATAGGTGAGCGCGATGCTCTGCGCCACCGCGCCGCCGGTGTAGGTGAATCGCGCCTCTTCAAACGACGCGGGCGAGAACGTGTGGGCCTTGGCATTGTTGGAAAAACCAAAACCTTCGGTCGGAATGCCGAAGAAGTTGGTGTCCAGCTTGGCGTTGTTGTTTTCGTCGTGCATGACGGCGATGGCGTATGTGCCGGCAGGCAAGCCCGTGAAACTGCACGTGCCGTGACCATGGGCGATCGTCACGTCCTGAAGGCGCATCGCATGGGCGTCGCCAAAGGGAAAGCCGATGGCGCTGCGGAACAACGCGCAGCCGATGTGACCAACATCGTTGTGCGCGCCGCTCACGGGAATGGACAGCACGTCCGGGTCAGCGGCAAAGCTGCTGCTGGCCAGCAAGCACAGAAGAGCGGCGAAGAATTTGCTGAACATGGTGGACCTCCGTGGCAAATTGTGAAAACTGTACGCGGACAACTTGTTTGAATTAGAGGATGCAATCGGCAGTCATCATCAAACTGTGTACAGTGTACGCATTGCCCATCGGAAGTCAAGCGCCAATTTCGCCAGCCACGGCCCGGCGCTTTCGTCGTCGGCTCCCCTTCGTTCCGACGCGGCTGGATGGCACTCAGGCGCAACGGGGACTTGCTGGTTTGGGAATTCGGACGCAAGGACGCGGCAAATTCGTGCACGCGCAGTGGGTTGCATGACGATTTCAAATTCGCGCTTGACAATGTATCACATCGTGATACATTGTGACCTATTGTGACACGGAGTCAACATGAAGACGCCACGCCGAAGACCAGACCCGACCGCTGCAACCGCCCTGGCGCCGGACCCCGTCGTCGCTGTGCCTGCTCCGGAATCGGCGCTGCCCGACGACATTTCTGAAGCACCGGACCGCCTTCGCAAGGAGCGCGTCATCCACACGCGCGTGCCTGCGGTGCTGGAGGCCGAACTCAAGCGCTTCGCCGACAGCCTGCGCGTGCCGGTGTCCAACCTCATCCGCACCATCCTGGAAGACGCGGTCGCCGTGGCCGATCGGGCCGGCCAGAGCGTCGAGCGCGAGCTTCTGACCGTGGCCCAGCGCGTCGGCAATGAACGCGAGCGGATGCGCGACGCCGTGGCCAAGCTGGATCCGCTGGACGGCGTCTATGGATTTCAACCGCTGGTGCTGCATGTCCGGGCCTACTGCGCCCGATGCAGCCAAGCGCTCGAGCCGGGTACGGCGGCCCATCTTGCCCTGAGCGAAGCTCCGGGCGCCCGCCGTTTTGTGTGCAACAACTGCGTGCCCAGCCCTCAATCGGCTGAGCCGCCCAAAGGAGTAGAACCATGAAGACTGTGACCTCGACCCAGACGACGCAAGGTGCTCCCCGTTCCGAACTCGTCGACACGCTGTTTGAAGTTGGCACCGATTGGGCCCGCCAGGGCATTGGCATCGGCATCGCCGCCGTGCGCACGCAAGCCGGTTTGTTCCGGACGCTGTCGACCACGCTGGATCGTGCGGCGGATGCGATCGCGGCGTCGGCCAAGCCCATCACCGATGCGCCCGACGCGACGCCAGCGGCGAAAGCAGCGGCGGACGACGTGATCGACACCACTGCGACCGTGGAGAAACAGCCGCGACGCCCGCGTGCGCGGGTTTGACGGGCTGAGGTAGCTCGTTCGATTGCCAGGTGAAGTGGCCAACGCGGCCCGTCCGCGCCCAGACGGGCGCAACGCGCGCCCCCGAGCCGTCCAGGATCGCAACGCCGTTTGCCTCCGCACGCGCCGCATCAGACGCAAGCGTTCCGAAATCACAATACCGCACTAGATCGCGATTTCAGCACGCTCTGCGCTGAGTAAGCGGTCTCGAATCTATACGCTCCGACCGAAGTTCGAGATCAAACCGTTTTCATCCGCGGCGTGCCACCAGAGGTGCACGCTCGTGGATCCAGTCCGAAATGCAACAGGTCTGGCCGGAAGGAGGTGATGGTGGACATCGGTCAGCATGTTTAGAACTCGTGAGCGACCTTGAGGGACAGCGTGTCGTTGGTGCCATCCATGATGGTCAACAGCGAGGCATCTCGCATGTATTTCTCGAGTTTGTAGGCGCGGCTGATGCCGTAGCCGCCCAGGACCTGCACCATCGAGGCGGTCTGCTCGACCGCGTGGTTGGTCGCCAGCACTTTCGCCGTGAGGCTCGTGGCCATGTCGCCGGGAAAACCGCGCGCGCAGTGCCACGAGCCCTTCTGTAGCAGCGCGCGGGTCGACTCGATCGCCGCGTGCGCTGCGAACAAACGCTGCGCGATCGCCTGATGCTCGATGATCGGCTTGCCCCATTGCACACGCTCGTGGGCATAGGCGCGCGCCTCGTCGAACGCCGCACGCATCAGACCCAACGCCAGGTAGCCCGTGCCCAGGTTGCCGACGGTCATCATCGCCTGGTGCAGCATCGGGTAGCCCGGGCCGGGCGGAAAAATCAAGTGATCGTCGGGCACGACCACGCCATCGAGCGTCACGGACGCCTGATTGAGAGCGCGCAGGCCGACCTTGTCCTCGGCCTTGCACCGACCCACGCCTGGCGCATCGGCGGGAATCAGGAAAGCGCCCGAACCGCGCAGCCCTTGCTCGGGATGCACGCTCGCAAACACGACGAATGCGTCCGCCACGCCGCCGTTGGAAACGAACGCCGATTTCGCGCCGTCGAGACGCCAGCCGCCGTCGACGCGTCGCGCCGTGGCATGGTGATGCACCCTCAAATCCTCGTAATTCTTGCCGTCTGAGCCGATCTGCGGCTCGCTGCTACCCCACGCGGTCAACCGGCGACCCGTGCGGTCGGCGCAGAAAGGCACGACGTATCGGTCGACCAGCGCCTTGTTGTCCGCGGCGACAAACGCGATCAGCGCTGGCACGACCGACCCGGCCATCAGGCTCGAGGCAAATCCCACGCCGTAACGGCCGAGTTCCTCCCAAATCATGCCGGCCGTCGGCGGGTCCAGGCCAAGGCCGCCGAATGCCTCAGGCAGAGTCATCTTGTGCAGTCCCAGCTCAAACGCGGCCGCCATCGTGTCCCAGTACAGCTTGCTGGCGTACGCCTCCGTGGGATCGGCGATGCGGTCCAGCGCAATCTCAGCCGGTTCCAGCACATCGCGGCCAAAATCGCGGACGAGGCGGATCAACTCCTGCTGGTTGGCATTGCGGGCAAAGTCGACCGTTTTGTTGGCCGGCGGCGGCGATGCCCCCGGCGCGTCGGCGGGCAGCGGCGGCGCCTTTTCGTCGCTGAACAGGTCCGTCATGCGGAAATAGTGTGGCAGATACGCCGCGCCATCCACCTCGCCCAGCACCTCGCCGGGCAACATCCGGTTGCTGCTCTCGATGCAAAAAGCCAGCGACACACGCATGCCGGAAAGCTCGCTCCACGGGTCGTCGGCCGATGGCAGCAGGCGCAAATCGGCCGGGCCAATGCGAATGCGCCGCGGCGTCACTTCGGTCCGCTGGCTGACGAGCAACACGGGGCCATCGAAGCCGGGCTGCAGGTCGACGCGCGGCATCGCCTTGAACAGGTAGGTCGGCCCACCCGGCGGCAAATCCGGCAGTTCACCCTTCAAGTCGATGGTCAGCTCCAGAAAGCGCACGCCGCAGCGCTCGACCCAGCCATGCGCGCGACCGTCCTTCTCCTCAAAGTGGATGCGCGCCGATTTCTTCGGATAGCCATAGATGTCCCGGCCGTTGTGCATGCGGGACGCCGGGCCGTCGATGGGCATCGCGAGGCAGTAGCTGCCAGCCACGCCCTTGTACGTGCAACGCAAGAACAGCGCCGCCTCGCGGTAGCCTGGCCCGAGGTTGGTGTCGCCGTAGTCGGCGATGAAGAGGAGGCCTCCCGGCACGGCAGCTTGCTCGAGTGGCGGCGGCAGCAACGCGCGCGTGAGCGTGGCATCCGCGCCGAACATCACGCCCATCATCCGCGCTTGGGGAAACTCGCGCACCCGTTGGGCATAGTAACGTTCCAGTTCCTCGCTGGTCTTGACGAAACCCATGAGTCCACCTCCAGTTGCGATAAAAAGCGCTGGGACATCGTGCAGTTGTTTGGGAGGCAACGGCGCCAACAACGGCACGGGAAACGGCAGTGTGAGCGCGGCAAATCACCTCGTCAAGCGCCCTGGACCGCCGGTATTGGAACGCGCTTTGCCAGCTTGCGCCTCAGTCCACGCCACGGCGTCTCGTGCGTCACCGGCGGTGGAATTGGTTCAGCGCGATAGCGGCGCGGATAAGCGTCGTGAAGGCTTGCTCATCGATTGTATCCCCCTCATGGAAATCAATCGCGCGTCTGGTGTTGCCTTCGAGGCTGGAGTTGAATAGCCCAGAAGGGTCGCTGAGCGCAGCGCCTTTGGCGAAAGTCAGCTTCACAGCACGCTTGTACGCCTCGCCGGTGCAGATCAGTCCATCGTGCGACCACACCGGAACGCTCCACTTCCACTCCTCGACCACTTCTGGGTCCGCCTGTTGGATGAGAGCCCGAAGTTGGGAAAGGGTCTTGCCCCGCCAGTCACTCAGTTCCTCGATTCTCGCGTCGATCAGTCGAGAAGCGGATTCGGTCTGACTTGTTGCGCACTTCTTCATGCCGCTTGTGCCTCATTCGCGTTCGTTCAGATGGCGAAGGGCCGAATCGCCCATTCGCCGCGCCAGGGAAAATTGAGTAGAGAACGCGAACGGCCATTCGTTTCTGCTCGCCATCTCCACACCGCGCCGCAGCCGTACCCTTCGGCCACGACGACACGGACTTGGCCAGTGTGACGGCGCGCGATTACCCCGTCAAGCTCTTGATTTGTATTATGATTTCATATGATTCACGCAGTTCAGACCGTTCACAGGTCGTCGATGCCAGGCATCGGTCAGCATGTCCATACACTCCGACCGAAGTTCGAGTTCAAACCTTCCTCATCCGCGGCGTGCCACCGGAGGTGCAGGCTCGCGGATCCAGTCCGAAATGCAACAGGTCTGAGCGACGAAATTTGGTGTTGGAATCAGGTGGTCATGTTTAGAGCCCCGCGATCAGCACTTCCCAGACCTTCTGGCCAATCTGCTTGCGTACGCCAAAGAAGTCGTTGGTCAGCACCGCCACGCAAATCCCGGATGTGCGGTCGATGTAGACTTCCGCGTTGAAGCCCATCGTGGACCCGGTGTGGCCGGCCACGGTCCTGCCGGCGCGCTGTTCCAGCATCGTGCCGAGGCCATAGGGATCACCGGCGGCGATCGACTCCGGACTCGGCGTCACCATCGCCTGGTCTGAAGCCGCGCTGACGACCGCGTTCTCGACGTGCAAGGCCCGCATCCATGTACACAGGTCACTGCCATTGGCCGCCACCGCGCCCGCCGCCCATGCCCAACTCGTGTCGTAAGCCGGCGCCGGCTGGCCCGCCAAGTAACCTGACACAATCTGCAGCCCGACGTCCTCGTAGCCCTCCAGCCACACGTCGTGCAACTGCAGCGGATTCCAGAGGTTCTGTCGTAGCCATGTCTGCAGCGGCACGCTGTGCAGCTTTTGCAGGATCATGCCGAGCACATAGAAATTGGTGTTCGAGTACTTGTAGCCCGTGCCCGGCGCAAACTCGGCGGGATGTTTGGCCGCGGCCGCATACAGCGCTTCCGGGGTGATCGGCTGGGTCGCCTGACCGAGGAACGTGGCGTCGTCGGTGTAGTTGAAGATGCCGCTGCGATGGCTGAGCAACATGCGGATGGTGATCGCCGGGTCGATTTGGATACCCGGCAACAAAGTCGCAACGCTGTCGTCCAGGCCGAGCTTGCCCGCCTCGACGTCGCGCAGGATCGCGGCGGTCACAAAGGTCTTGGTGATGCTGCCCACGCGCAGGTGGTCCAAGCCTTGCATCGGCACGTTCTGTTCCGCGTTGGCAAAGCCAATGCCCGTCGTCCACCGGCCGCGCCATGGCACATCGATGGTCAGCGTCAGGCCGCGGGTCGGGTCGTCGGCGAGCACCGCCTTCGTCGCCGCCACCAGCGCGTCCGTCAGCGTCGCCGGAAGCGCCGGTGCGACAGCGTCCGCACCGAGATCCGCATCGCTCGCCGCCACATCTGGCGCCGCATCCGTACCGCCCGAAGCCGCAGTCGTGCCGCAGGCCAAACAGGTGGTCGAGCCAATCATCAGCCAAAGTGCCAGTCGCGAAACAATGCTCATGCGGCCCTCACCCTGCACGGTGGCTCGCCCATGCGGCGGCGAATTGCGCGTGTCGGTAAAGGTAGACATACGACACGACGGCTGGCAGCGTGCCAGAATCCGCTGCCGGCGCAAGTACCGTGTGTCGCAAGCGAATCAAATGTCCGCATCCAGTAGCACGTGAAATGTCCGCTTTTTGGACCTGCGGGCCTCCACGCGCCCGCGTCAAATCCACGTTGCTTCGTCGGTCGTTCAGGAACGCCATCGCCGCGGCCCTTGCGCCACGAGATCCCCGGCATACCTTGTGCGGGTGGCGACCGGGAAATGTCCGGCGCGATGCAAAACCGCAGGTTTGATCGGACCTTATCGAGCAATCAGACTGAGCGAGGTGGTGCGCTTCGGGCGTGAGCCGGAGGTGGAACATGTGGCCGACAACGATGGGCATTTCCTGGACGCCGTGCGCGCGGCGCGTGTGGTGGCTCGTAGGTGGTGCATGCACGCTGGCGTGCTCGACGCCGAGGCCCCCAGCCGGCGAAGACGTCAGCTACACCTTTCCGGACATCATCCGCGACATCTGGTTCGACGCATCGACCCCGTGCAATGGGCCTTGTGCGGAACGCGCGAACAGCGTTGGCACCTGCGATGGCGGGACTTGTGTCTACGTCTGTGCACCAGGCTTCCTGGACTGCGACGGCGACGCCAGCAACGGTTGTGAAGCCAACAGTGCCACCAGTTCCAGCCACTGCGGGAGCTGCGCCCACGCTTGCCCGGTGGCGGCCAACAGCTTTTCGCAGTGCGTCGATGCGGTGTGCACGTCGGTGTGCAATCAAGGCTGGGCCGATTGTGCGCCCGGTCCGGACGGCTGCGAAACCGCGACCGACAGCGCCACCGACCACTGCGGCGGCTGCACGACAAGTTGCACGACCGGGCCACACGCCGCCGCGGTCTGTGAAAGCGGCAGTTGCGGCCTGAAATGCGACACCGGCTATGCCGACTGCAACGGCAGCGCCGGCGATGGCTGCGAGGTGGAAATCGCTTCCGATCCGCTGCACTGCGGAGCCTGTGGCCTCTCCTGCAATGGCGTCGCGTGCCTCAAAGGCGCCTGTGTGTGTGCGTCAACGTCGACCACCGCGACGTTCGTGCCGCTCGATATGTACATCATGATGGACCAGTCAAAGTCGATGAGCGAAGCGACGGGCACGCCCAATATCTCGAAATGGCAGGCAATTTCCCAAGCGCTGAGCGCGTTTGTCAACGACACGGGTTCATCGGGCATCGGCGTCGCGATCCAGTTCTTTGGCTTACCAGCGCCAGGCACCAAAGGGTCGTCCTGCATCGCCAGCGACTACGCCACGCCAGCCGTAGCACTTGCGCCGTTGCCGGGGAGCGCAGGCGCCATTGCCAATGCCGTCGCTGCCCACGGGCCAACCGGGATGACACCCACAGCCCCGGCGCTGCAGGGCGCGATCGACTACGCGAAATCCTACGCAACCAGTCATCCCGGCCACACCGTCATTGCCGTGCTCGCCACCGACGGTCAGCCCACTGAGTGCAGTCCGACCGACATCCCGTCCATCGCCAACCTGGCTGTCACAGGCGTTTCCGGCACGCCAAAGGTGCTCACTTTTGTCATCGGCGTGGGCACTTCGCTCGCCAACCTCGACGTCATTGCCGCGGGCGGTGGCAGCAAGCAAGCGTTTCTTGTCGATCAAGGCGGCAACGTGGTGCAACAGTTTCAGGCAGCGCTCAAGGCGATCCAGGGACTGGCCATTGGCTGTACCTACGCGATTCCTGAGCCGACGGGCGGGCAGCCCCTCGATCTGGCCAAGGTCAACGTGCAAGTGACCGCAAATGGCACCCAGGCGCTGCTGACCTACGTCACTGCCGCGACCGCTTGTGATCCCGCTGGCGGCGGCTGGCATTTTGACTCTCCGACGACGCCCGCGCAGATCATCCTCTGTCCGGCAAGTTGCAGCCTGATTACCGGCGACCCCAAAGCGGAAGTGGACGTGCTGCTGGGTTGTGCGCGGGCGCCCGGTGGGTAGCCTCCGCGTGTCGTGCAGCATCGACGGCGGTTCATCGAAGACCTGCGTCGCGCCACGCTGCCGTTCCGGCTGACGGATCGCCTCAGGCGCGTGAGGGCCCGCCGCTGAAGTGGCGAGTCACTTCTGCCGGGTCAGAAAGAAGGCCTTGCCGTCCGCAGGGTCCTGCGCGATCACGGCGAGGCCGGTCGCCGACGCGCTCAAACACCCCAAGGAGACGATCGCGAGCTTGGTGGACGTCGAGCCGAGCGTCACCGTCGCGAGTTCGGTCCACGCAGCACCGTCAAAAGCCGTGATGCGGGCGTCGTCGGTGCCCACGAGCACGCGGGCGTGCGCGTCGTCCATGCTGGCCGCAACGAGATGGCCCGACAGCGTGCCGCCGACGTCCTTCCACACCGGTGCAGTGGCTGACGTGTCGAGCGCCCAGAGGGTCTTGGTCGCCGGATCAAGGTGGACAACGTGCTTGCCCACGGTGCCAGAAGGACGGTTCGCGACGGACGTGAGGCCCGGAGGAGCGGCGGCAAAGTTCGGCTCAAACGCACCCGTTGCATCCACGCGGTAGAAGGACGTTCCCGTCGCCGTGCCCGCAAGTCCGAAGAAGCGCGCGTCGCCATCGAGGATGGCCACCGGTGGCCCGAGGCTGAGCTTGCTGACGTGCACCTCGGCGTCGAAGGTGGCGCCGCTGTCGCGCGAAATCCGAAGGGCCATGCCGTTCTGACCGTTGACCTGCTCCTGCCGCGCCAGGTAGAGCGTCGTGCCGGCCGCCGCCAGCTGGTTGTACGGCAGCGCAAGGGAATTGAGCGGCTGCGGGTCGTAGTCCGGCGTGAGGTAGGCGTCCATAGCCTTCAAATCCTTGAAAGTCCGCAGCGACTGGTTGCCATCGATGGTCACGAACTTGTCGCCCAGACGTGCGAGCAAGTCGCGAGACGGCAGGATCGGGAATGGGCACTGGTTGGTGGCGTAGCAGGTGCCCTTCAAGATGGGGCCGGCGTTTGCGTCGGTGACGATGGCCTGGTTCAAGCCGCGCACGACGAGCGCGCTGGGAAAAGCGTCAAAAAGCCAGTCGGCGCTTGCCCCGGACGTCATGGTGAGGACGTTCCAGGCGATTGCCGGATCCAACGCGGCTTGCTCCGTGACGGGCCGGTAGGTCCAGAAGCGCTCCGTCCAGAACGTCAGGCGCGTGTGGGAAGGGTCGGTCTTGTCGGCGAAGAATTCGAGCGAGTCGGCGGATGAGCTGGCGAGCTTGGTAAAGCCGAAAGGAGCGGGCTTGTTGTAGTCCGCGTCGCCGACGTTCAGCGCGCCGGTCCCGGGGAATCCGATGGCGTTGAGGCCGCGGAAGACGTTGAAGGTTTTGTTGGGAATGAAGCCCGATGGCGACGCCCACGCCCGGGTCTTCGCCAAGCCAATTTGAATGGACCGCGGCTGGGCGCCGGCCAGCGTGCTCACGGAAACCACGCCGAGGGAAGGTAGCGAATCTGACGACTTGAAGACAATCTCGCCGTCCTTCCACGCGACGATGTCAGCATCCGGCACGGTCGCGGCGCCCACTTTCAGCGTGCCCGAAGTGCCAAAGTTGAAGCCGAAGAGGTGGACGGACTGGCCGGGCACGGCGGCGGTGGGCGCGATGGCCACGGGAACCGGCAGTGTCGTGGAATGGACGATTCCGGGGGCGTTATGGCCGACGATGGCCTCCGCCTGGGTCAGGTAGCCGAGCGCGATGCACTGGATGTCGCCCGAAAGCGTCGGCGTCGCGCAGAACTTGCCGTCAGGCCGCGGCGCGCCGCTGCCCATGAGCCAGGCGCCATCCAAGCTGGGGATTTTGGACTCGGTGGCCCGGAGGATGGCTGTTCCGTTCGCGTCCATGCCCATCCAGCCATTGGCGCCCGCAACCAGCACTTCGCCCGTGGTGAAGGCGAGAACCGGACGCTCGCGGCCGAAGCGCAAGGGCCGGACGTCCAGGGGGCCAATGCCGACGATGACGGGACGGTGCTCCGCGCTGGTTGAACCCATGATGTCCGACACCACCGTGGCATCGCGTGTCTCGCCCGTGGCCGAGATCCGCCGGAGCGCAAAGGAATACGGGATTTGCGTCCAGGAGAGGCCCTCCGAGTCCTGGACGGTGACGACCTGGTGCGCTTCAACGGCCAGGTACTGGTTCCCGTCCGGCGCATTGCCCAAGTGCACCCAGCCATTGCCGTAGTCCGGACCTGGCAGGGTGTGAAAAAGCGCCGGATCCCCGACCGGCAGCGCGGTCTGCGGCGTCGCGAGGACTGCATTGCCCTCCGGGGCGTCAAACGGCGCAAAGACCATGCCGGGCACGGCGGCGTCCTTGGCGACCCAGACGTTGACGATCTCCGTGACCGGATTCGTCTCCGTCTGCTGGCCAAAATTCCCCGCGGGCCGCACCGGGAAGCCATTGGCGTCGTCGCGCAGCGTCCAGGCCTGCGAGAACTCGCTGGGGTGCGTGAGGTAGGTGAGCGAGGGCACGTGGAGGAAGGAAATCGGGTTGCCCTCCACGGTCCCGAAGATCAGCCACTGACCGTCCGCGGAGAATTCGATGGGCTGTTCGCCCAGCGGCAGCAGCGGCGTCATGTCGTCGTAGAGGATCGTCTGCGGTGCGCTGGCATTGCACAACAGCACGTGGTGGCGGCCGTCCGGCGAGAGCAAGTGCGTGCCGGAGCGGGTGTCCTTCGGGCAAACGACAGACTGGTCCTTTTCCCAGTCCCACCAGGCCGTGTCCGCGGCGGCGCGGTCGCCGAGCGAGTTGAAGCGCACTCCGAGGTGGCCGGCGGTGAAAGAGGCATCGTTGGGCACCTCCTTCACCAGCGGCGGCTGTTCCCACTTTGGCCCTGCGGCGGTCACCGACATCTTCGAAATGCCAATCGAGGTCGGCGAAATCGCATGCACGACCTCCGTACCGCGCGGCGAGACGTCCCAGACGTTCTGGTTCACGGCGATACCCTCGACGCCGAGCTTGCCCGTGCGCGGATCGACCAGGCCGAGCGGCGCGTTCGGAATAGGCGCGGCGACCAGGACCAGGCCGTCGATGGGCAATGAACCGAGCACCTGCGTGCCACCGTCGCCAGTGCTCACAGCGGTTTTCTGGCAAGCCGCAGTGAGCAGCAAGACCATAACGGCGCAGGCGTTCTTCATGGAATTTCTCCAAGCACTTGAGAATTTCGGACGGCAGGCGTGGTCGGTGCGTTCGTTGGTGGAATACCAGCGTTCGTTCGCTTGGGCCAAATTCGCCACGGCTTTATGGTTCCACATGCCAACTCCACATCCGCTCGCAGCGGCACCCTACGGCCTCTGCGCAGCGGCGGCCGGAGTTTGACCGTGCCCAAACCCTGCGTCAAGGCGGGCCATTTTCCTGAACCCAGGTGCCTGGCCCAGCCTGCGCGGCGGGCCGTTGCGGGGCTCCTCCGAGTCCAGGAGCAGCGGCCGAACCACTTGCATGGCCTCCCGAACGGCTCCAGTTGCCCATTCAAGGGCCTTATAGTGCTTCCCCAACTTCTCAAGCTACCCGTCCAAGGCGCCCGTCCCGCTATCCCAACGCGTCCGGGCTGCACTGCAAGCCGCCTGTCCTGCATCCCCAACCCCGTGGGGACGCGCTGCAGGGTCGCGGTACTGCCGCCTCACGCCGCAACGGCCGCTTTCTTCTTGACCGTCCCGCTGCGAAAGAAGCTCTCCAGCCAGCGCTTGGACCGCTGGCTCTTGGTCGCCAGCTTGGTCAGGTCGGCGAACAGGTCGCGGCGCGCGGCGTTCACGGCGAGGCGCAGCGGCGTCCGTACGCTGGCGTCGTGCTGGGAATTGGCGGTAGCGGCCGCAGCCTGGGCGGCTTCCGTCGTATCCCAGGTGGCCAGCAGTTTCTTGGCCGCGGCGGCGTGCGCCTGCAGTTCCTTCTCGGCCATCTTGGGCAGCGCCGTCGCCACACCGTCCAGCCACTTGCGCAGCTTCGGCTCGTCGTAGCCCTGCACCGTACTGGCCGCGTCGGGAAACAGCGTGGCAAAGCGGGCGTCGCTGCGATCCTGCTTGCAGACGCCCAACGCCGTAACCTGCAAGTCGCCGACAAACCCGTCGACGTCCGCCCGCGTACCCGCCGCCGTCGCGTCCGCTTTGGCGATGCTGCGCTGCAGGCCATGCTGCTCGACAACCGTGGCGTCCACCTTGGCGAGCAGCTTGGTGACGCCCGCGGCCAGTGGCTGGGTGTCCGGATGGGCGCCGAGGCGCACGATGGAAAAGTAGAGGTCATCGCCGACGCTGGCGAGGGCGGTGTCGAGGGCGAGGTCACGCATGGCGGAAACTCCTGGAGTGGTAAAATGGTCGACGAAATGCCGGCGGGGCGAAATGTAGCGCTGGGCAAAAGGCGGATCAAGGGGTAGGCAAGACGCTGCACAGGCCGCCCCAATCCCGCCCTCTCCCGTTCCAACAGGTGCCCGAGGCCAAGGAAGAGGAAGTCTGAGGGAGGGCAAGCGCCCCGACCGGGCGCGCGGCAGTTGGCAGGCTGGTTTCTCCCTCAGATCGCGAACGGGACATTCAAATTCAAGGAAACTTCAGGCTCGCACCCCCGCAAACCTAAGAAGGCCTCTCCAACAACCCCGCAATCACGCTCGGCTTCACGCTGTACTTCGTCCGGCAAAAGTCGCAGGTAATCTCAATCATCTCCGGATCCGCCGCCATCTCCTCCAAATCCGCCCGCGGCAGCGTCGACAGCATGTGCAAAATCCGCTGGTCCGAGCAGCGACACTCGTATTCGACCATTTCCCGTGCGCACTGATCCCACAGAAAACCCTGCATCAGCGCTTCCGCCCACGCGCGGCCGTCCGGGTCCGCGTGGGACATGCCTTCACTCAGCGGCGTCATCAACTCCAGGTTCGCGGTCATGCGCTTCAGGTCGTCGTGCGTGCCTTCGGGCATCAGCTGCACCAGGTAGCCGACTGCGCTCTGCACCGTGCCCTGCCCGGCGGTCACTTCCACCCGCAGCAGGGACAGCACCTGCTCGGATTCCAGCAGGTAGTGCATCATGAAATCTTCGACGCGGTCGCCCTGCAGCTGCACCGTGCTGCGCCACGATTTGCCCGTCGCCGCGTGCGTCCGCGACACTTCCATCACGCCGGGACCAAACAGCGCGCCGTCCAGTTCGCGCGTCGCTTCCGGCGTCTTGACGAACACGCGCACGCCGCCGCCTTCCCACGTATCCACGACCATTTTGCCGGTCGGGCCGTCGTGGCGGATGTAGACCTGCATCCGCGCGTCCGGATTGAGCGTCGAGCGCACCAGCAGCGACGACACGATCAGCTCGCCGATCAGCTTGGCCACTTCCTCCGACGCGCCCAGCCGGCTCGCTGCTTCCTTCGCGGCATCCGTCGCGCGCACCACCAGCACGCGCGCCTCGCCCTTGCGCGCCAGCCCGCGCCACAGCGTGTCGTGCGTCACCGGCGGCGGTTCATCGAGAAACTGCGTGGGCCCGAGCTGCCGTTCCAGTTGCCGGCGACGGTACTTGCTCGCCGCGGTCTCTTTCGGTTCGTCTGCACGTTCTTCGGGCTTTTCGGGTTCGTCTGGCATCACGCCTCAAAAATCGCCGTCGGTCGTCGCCCGCAGCACTTCAGAAAAAGACGTCAGCCCCAACGCCATCTTGCGCACCGCCGACTCGCGGAGCGTCACCATCCCATCCTGCACCGCCTGCCTGGCAATCTCCGCGGCAGGCGCTTTGGTCAGCACCAGCCGGCGAATTTTCTCCGACATCGGCATCACTTCATACACGCCCAGCCGGCCTTTCAGGCCCGTATCGCGACAGAGATTGCAGCCCGCGCCGACGAACACGCGGAAGCGCTCGCCCGGCCGCTGCTCGATGCCCAGCGCCTGCGCCTCGCCCGGCGTCAGTTCGGTTTCCTTGCGACACGACAGGCAAATCGTCCGCAGCAGCCGCTGGCTGATGACGCCCACCAGCGTCGAGGAAATCAGATACGGCGGCACTTCCAGGTCAAGCAGCCGCGCAATCGTCGACGGCGCGTCGTTGGTGTGCACGGTCGACAGCACGAGGTGGCCCGTCATCGCCGCCTGGATCGCGTTCTGCGCGGTCTCCGTGTCGCGAATTTCGCCGACCATGATCACGTCCGGATCCTGCCGCAGCAGCGTCCGCAGCGCCGTGCCGAACGTCAGCCCCACGCGCGGATTCACCGCGGTCTGGTTGAACGCCTCGACCACCATTTCGATCGGATCCTCGATCGTCGTGATGTTCAGCGTCGGCGTCGCCAGCGCCCGCAGCGCCGAATAGAGCGTCGTCGTCTTGCCAGAACCCGTCGGCCCGCAGACGAGAATCAAGCCGTGCGGCCGCTTGATGAACGCGTCGACCAACTCCAGCTGTTTGGGAAACAGGCCAAGCTGGCCCATGTCCTGAAACACGGTCTGCGGGTCGAAAATGCGCATCACGATCTTCTCGCCAAACGCGGTCGGCATCACGGAAATGCGCATTTCCACTTCGATACCGGGCTTTTCCGCCGCGCCGACCGTCACTTCACCGCTGTCCCGCGACAACTTGATCCGGCCATCCTGCGGCCGGCGCTTCTCGGCAATGTCCAGCCGCGCCATCGCCTTGATCCGCGACGTCACCGCCGCATGCACCACTTTCGGCAGTTGGTTCACCGTGTGCAGCACGCCGTCGATGCGCAGCCGCACGTGCGACACCTCGCGCTTCGGCTCGATGTGAATGTCCGACGCCTTCTGGTCCAGTGCGTATTTCAACAGGAAATCGACGGCGCGCACGACGTGGCGATCGTCCTCCGCCACCGCCTGACCGCTGGAACTCAGCTTGACCAGCTGCTCCAGGTTGCCGAGATCAGTCTCCGACACGCCCAGATCGACTTGCGCACCGCGGATATTGGCGCGGAACTGAAAAATATCGACGATCTGCCGCTGGATCTCCGACCGCAGCGCGAGCACCAGCTCCACGGGCTGATCCGGCCGCGACGCCATGGTCGCCCGAACTTCCGCGCAAATCGGGTCATCCACCGCCAGAATCAGCGTCGTGCCCTCGCGGCCCAGCGGCAGCAGGCAATTGCGCCGCGCGTAGGCCTGACTGACCAGCGTCGACACCAGCTTGGCATCCAGCTTCAGCGGATCGATGCGGGTAAAGCGCATGTTGTAGGCGGCGGCGATCGTCCGCTGCACGCGTTCTTCGCCCAGCACCTGCCCGTCGGGGCTCGGCATCTGGAACGCCGCAATCAGCTCTGCGGGCGAAATCACGACGTTTTCTTCGCCGGTCTGCTGCTTGCGTTCGCGCTCGACCATCCGCCGCTTGCGTTCCGCGTGAAGCTTCAGCTCGTTCGCCTGATCGCGCGTCAACAGGCGCGCCTGAACCACGAGCTCAAGGACCGCGTCGAAAGTCAGGGAAGTCGATTGTGGACGGACAGGTTCACTCACGCCGCTATCGTCGGCTTCCGGCGCCAAGTTGGCAAGATCCAGCGCGGCTAGCCGAACGCATCTTCGTCGCGGTCGTTGGCGCCGGCATCCACGCCATTGAAATCATAGAGCTTGCGATCCAGCAAAAACCGCGGTTTCACATCCGTCACGGCCGTCAGCGCCGAGGGCAGCGCGCCGGGATACACGCGATCCAGATCCTTCATCAAATTCTGCATTTGCGTGCGCTTCAGGTCCGGCTGGCGCGAGCACAAGCTACACGGAATGACCGGATACTGCTGCATTTCCGACCATTTGATCAGAAAGTTCTCGGGAATGTACGCCATCGGCCGGATGACCACGTTCTTGCCGTCGTCGGCGCGCAAGAGCGGCGGCATCGCCTTCAACTGGCCGCAGAAAAACAGGTTCAGCAGCAACGTCGCGAGGATATCGTCGCGGTGGTGGCCCAGCGCGATCTTGTTGCAGCCCAGGCGCTGCGCCGTGTCGTACAAAATGCCGCGCCGCAGCCGCGAACACAGCGAGCACGTGGTCTTGCCCGGCTCCAGCTTGTCCAGCACGATCTGGTACGTGTGCTGGTGGACGATCTCATACGGCGCGCCGGTCGACTTCAGGTAGTCCTCCAGCTTATGCGTCGGAAATTCCGGATGCCCCTGATCCAGGTGCACTGCGATGATCTCGAATTTCTTCGGCGAATGCTTCTGCGCCCGCTGCATCAGGTGCAGCAACGCGTAGGAATCCTTGCCGCCCGACATACACACCATGACCTTGTCGCCGGCTTCCAGCATGCCAAAGTCCTTGGACGCCTTGGTAAACAGGTGCGACAGGCGCCGCTCCATGTTCGCCGGATCGCTCGGCACGCCCGGCCGCGCGGGCACGCGGATGTGCACGTCCGTGTCGGGCAGGAACGTGTCCTCCTCCAATTCGCGAATCGCGCGCGGCGCGCTCACCTGCGGCTTGCGCTGGGCGACTTGCGGTTCAGAGAGCTGGATGGTCGGCGGAACGGGATCGTGCAAGTGGTCGGTCATATACAGTTTACGCCCTTTTCTTCTTGTCGGGATCGAACGCCGAATGCTCGGCAGCCGCCGGTGCAGATAAACCCTGACGCGTCGTCGCCGACGGGTCAAAATGGTAGCGCCAACCGGGCAACGACACAATCTGGATCGCAGCACAAGCTGTCAGGCAATCGTCACAAAATCGGACCTTTGCATTTGCCGGGCGATGCGTTACCTTTATGGTGGGTGGGGTTTCGTCCGCGAGCTGACATGCAGCGCGTGGCCGCACGCCTGAACGTTCGCCGACCGAGATCCGAGGTTGCCATGCGTGACACATCGATTCTGCGCCGCATCCGTGCCCAGAAGGCGTGGCTGGCTTTGCTGGTTACGATCAGCTTCGTGGGGCAGGCATGCAGCGACACGGTGCAGGGCGGCATCATCGTGCCCGCCGACGGCCACGGCGACACCGGCAAGTACAGCTTCGACAGCAAGAACCACGACGGTGACGACAGCCAAAACCAGGCCGAAGTCGATGACAACGTCGACGTCAACGGCGGCGACATCGGCTGCAAGCGCGTCATCATTCCGCAATTCGACACGACGCAACCTCTGGCGCTGCCAGCGAACAACAGCCCGCTGCCGCTGTACGTCGTGGTCGTGGACTATGCCGCTGGCGGTCCCGCGGCGGAGATTCCCGTTTCCTGGGAAATCATTGAGAACGACGGCATCAACGGCCCCGGTCCGGGCACGCTGGGCAACCAGATCACCGCGACGGACGTCAAGAATGGCTCGGCGCTGAACTGGTTCAATCCGAACAAGGGCCCAGCGACGCACTACAAGGTCAAGGTTTCCGCGGACTGCGCGGAGGACATCACGTTCGACATCCAGGTGGCGGCGCTGCCGACTGGCAATATCGAAGTAAAGTTGATGTATGACAACCAAATCCCGCTGAGCAATGTTGTCGTTCGTATAGTTCCCGCGCCGTTTGCCTGCGCATCGTTCAAGGCGATCCTGCCGCCGGCCACCTACGTCGGTTCGCAGACCACGTTCATCGGCGACGCGCCCACGCAATTCAAAGCGCTGCCCGCGGAGAAAAAGTACGGCGTGTACGTGCTGGGCAAGGACCTGCAAGGCCATTTGGCCGCGTCGGGCTGCGCCGATGCTGTACTGGTCAACGACCAGAGTACCACGACCGTTACGGTGACCATGACCGTGTTGGCGCTGCAGGCGGCCGGCACGTACGACATGATCAACCACTTTGACTTCACTGGCGCGATTCCCGGCCAGCTGGGTCAGATTCTCGATACCGCCGTGCAAATCTTCTATGATCCCGGCACGTTCATCATCGAGCAAATCAAGAATCTGGTGAAGCAGTACATCCCGGCCATCATCGCTGACGCGGTGTTCGGCCTGTTCGAGAAGCAGTTGGCTGGCTACATTTCGGACTGGCTGCTGAACAGCTCGCCGTCGTGGCTGCAGGATTTCTTCCAGATGGGCCAGGATGTGCTGCAGATCGTCAAGAAGTTGGAGATGTTGGGCATTCTGCACGTCTACAAGTACGGCAATGACTTCTTCTTCAACGGCGACATCGACTTTACAGGTATCAACCTGTGGTGGCACTTGGGCTGCGCAAAGACCGACCCGAACTTCGACACGTGCGGCACCAAGCTGACGCTGGATTTGACCCAGTTGAGCACCGACCCGAACTTCCCACTCGATCTGATCAGCGGCAAGCTGGCGGGCTCCATTACTGCGCAGACGCATATGTCTATCGATTCCACCACGATTACGCTGAATTACGGCAAGTTGATTCTGTACGTGCTGACCAACATCGTGCTGAAGAAGATCACCGGCCAAACGTCGTTTGTCGCCGCGATGCAGAAGCTCATTGATTGCCAAGGCTTGGGCAACACCCTGGGCGGCATCATTCCCGGCGTGGGCGGCAGCCAGCTGACCAGCTTCTGTAACTCCACGATTTCACTCATCGTTCTGCCGTTGGAAAGCATGTTGGGCGGCCTGTCGCTGGATTCTGGCCTGTCGCTCAAGGGCGATTGCACGATGGTCGACGACCCGGACAAGGACGGCAATTACGACCTGAAGGTCGACCGGCTGATCGACGGCATCTGGGTCGGCAACATCGTCGTGCAGGGCTCAAGCGGCAAGAACTTCAAGGGCGACTTTACCGCCACCCGCCAGCCCGGCAACTGATGGTGCGGCGCATTTCCGACGATCCGCGGCTTACGTCCTCGCAGCCCTCGGTCGCGTACGTCCAGTACGCTCGGTCGGGTCGTCCCACTCGAATCGCTCCACTGGAGCGATTCGGCCTTGCGGCGCGTGGGTCCCTGGGCGCACTCGCGGCTCGCCTGGAACTGCTTGCACCATGCTCGCACCGAACGGCCAAAGGTTTTGACACGCAATGCCACTGAAATTCCTAATTTTGATTGTGAATGTCTGCCTTTTGTTGAGCGCCTGTGCCGCGCCTGAACTGGAGCGGCTCGAAGATGAGCCTGCGTCCACCGAGCACTTCACGCTGCTCCAGTCGCGGCGAACGCATCCGGCCATCGATGGCTGCCAGCGGTTTCTCGTGGCCCTGCGCGAAGGGCGATACGAAACGGCGTATCGGCACCTGTCGTCGGATACCCGCAAGGCGCTGGCGTTGAAGGCGCAGGCTGTCGGCTGGCAGGGCGAGGATATTCTGCGCCTGGGCAAGATTCCGACCTCGCCCGACCTGAAGCAAGCCGCACCGTTTGACGCCGTGGCGACGTTTGCTCTGCCGGCCATCGCGACGCTGCAGCTTCTGACGACGCCCTCGGCTGGCAGCGGTACCGTTGAGCAGCGCGTACGGCTCAAGGGCGTGGACGGCAAGTCGCGCGAATTGACCATGCGCTTTGAAGGCTTGGCGTGGCGCATTCACAATCCAGAATTGACCGCCGCACAGAACTGAGCGAATTCCATGACTTTTGATCCGACCGAGGCCGCCGAAATGGGCGTGCTCGTGGACGATACGTCCATCCAGTACCCGCCGCGCCACGTCTACATCGAGACGATGGGCTGCCAAATGAATGTGTACGACAGCGAGCGCATGGCAGAAGTGCTGGCGAATCGCGGGTATCGGTCGACGGATCAGGTGGAGATGGCCGATCTGGTGCTCATCAACACGTGCAGCATCCGCGACCGCGTCGAGCACAAAGTCGTGTCCATGTTGGGGACGCTGCGCAAGCTGAAGGCGCACAATCCCGAACTTGTCCTCGGCGTCACGGGCTGCGTGGCGCAGCAGGAAGGCCAGAAGCTGCTGGACAAGGTGCCGTTCCTGGACCTGGTCATCGGGCCGGATCAAATCCCGCAGTTGGGCGATTTGGTCGACGAGGTGCGGCAGCAGCAGCAGCGCGTGGCAGCGACGGAGTTCGTACACCGCAAGCACTACACGTTTCCGCCAGCACAGCCGCCGGAAGATGGCCGAATTACAAGCTTTTTGACGATCATGAAAGGCTGCAACAAGGTCTGCAGCTTTTGCATCGTGCCGTTCACCCGCGGCCGGGAGGTCTCCAAGCCGAGCCAGGAAGTGCTGGACGAAATCCAGATGCTGGTCGCGAGCGGTGTGCGCGAGGTCACGCTTTTGGGCCAAAACGTCAACAGTTACGGCAAGGACCGCATCGACCGCGAGGGCAACAAGGGCGAATTGGATTTTCCGGAACTGCTGGCGAAGGTCAACGCCGTCGATGGCCTGCACCGCATCCGCTTCACGACCAGCCATCCGGTCGATTGCACGGACAGCCTCATCGACGCCTTTGCGACCGTGCCCAAGCTGGCGCCGTTCTTTCACCTGCCGATCCAGTCCGGCAGCGAAAGTGTCCTGCGCGGCATGCGGCGCGCGCACGGGGTGACGGATTATCTGGCCAAAATCGACCGGCTCAAGAACGTGAAGCCTGGCATCGCGCTGTCCACGGACATCATCGTTGGCTTTCCCGGCGAGAGCGAAGCGGACTTCCAGATGACCTTGGATCTCCTGGCGACGGTCCGCTACGCGAGCATCTTTTCGTTCATGTACTCCGCGCGGCCCGGCACCAAGGCAGCGGAACTGGTCGATGACGTGCCGCAGGCGGTCAAGAAGGACAGGCTGGCGCGGGTGCAGGCGCTGCAGGACGAGATTACCCGCGCATGGATGGCGGACTTTCTCGGTCAGGAAGTCGAAGTGCTGTTCGAAGGCGCGTCGCGGCTGGGTCAGGCGGGGCCGAATTCGCAGCTGGCGCAGAAGGCCTTTGGGCCGCCGCAAGTGATGGGTCGGACGCCCGAGAACGTCAAAGTGAACGTGGCCGTGAGTGACGCGCGCGCTCAGGTCGAATGGGCGGGCCGGCTCGGGCGCGTGCGCGTGGAACGCGTCGGGCCGCATTCGCTGGAAGGGGTGATGCTCGGCTGGAGGTGAATCCGTACGAGGACCAATCGGCCCAGTTGCGGCGACGCGCGCTGGGCGCCGTGCCAAAAGCGCGTCGAGGCGTGTCGTCGATTTTCCCATGCGGACTCTGACGCTTGTCCCTTACCGGCGAGCGCGCCCGTGTTGTCTTGCGAACCGTGCCATCTCGCATGGCCACGTGCGGCGTACTTCGGGGAAACAGTCGCACCTGTCTGCGCATTGTCAACGGCCACACCAACTGCACCACAGTTCGGCCACAAACTAGGTACCACCCCGCGCAAGCGAAGCGAGCGCATGCCCGCGAGGTCGCGCGCAGCGCGAACAAGCGTACCCGCGCTTACACGCACACCTGACGCCGC
>CAIYBN010000022.1 GCA_903924465.1 uncultured Myxococcales bacterium
GATGTCGCCGTTAGCGAAGCGCCAGCAGCACCGAAACCGCCGATTGCTGGAGCGAAACCACAGGTAGAACTCCTGAAATACGCTGACCGCGGCGTGCAGCTCGGTTCGGTCGAGGATGCGTTCCGATTTGCGAAGGCCGTCATCGCATCCGGTCTTGCACCGAAGGGATACGACAGGCCCGAAGCCGTGCTCATCGCTATTCAAATGGGCGCGGAAGTTGGGCTGCCTCCGATGGCGGCGCTGTCCTCGATCGCCGTCATCAACGGTCGCCCTGCGCTGTACGGGGACGCGATGCCAGGGGTCGTCAATGCCTCTGGGCTAATGAAAGAATACAGACAGGAGCACATCGGAACCGCCGATAAGGACGACTGGGGATGGAAAGTCACTGTCCGGCGGAAAGGCCGGTCCGAGCCAGTCACGGCAATCTTCACCGTAACACAGGCCAAGAAAGCTGGGCTGTGGGGCAAAGCTGGCCCGTGGTCAGCATATCCCGATCGGATGCTTCTGATGCGGGCGCGGACGTTCGCGCTGCGCGACACGTTCAACGACGTTCTCCGCGGCATGACATCAGCCGAGGAAGCATTGGACACGCCGAAGCCACGCGAGCAGAACGTAACGCCGGGACTGGGGGCATTGGAAACATGAGCGGCATCGGCATAATCCACGGCGAGTCGATGGAGGCGTACCACGGCTCGGCTGCGTTCGGGTGCCACGATCTTGCCGATTTGCGGCCCCATCCGTTGCTGTTCTTCAAAAAACACGTCTCAAAAGCAATCCCGCCTGACGGCGACACGCCGGCAAAGGCGTTCGGCCGTTATTGCCACGCACTTGCACTTGAAGGAGAGGATGCTGCGGCGAAGCGGTACAGCGAAGCCCCGGAAGGAATTGACCGACGCACGAAGGACGGCAAGGAAGCGTGGGCGAAGTTTCTAGCGCAGGCCGATGGCAAACAAGTCATCACCTCAGACGACCGCAGGGTCGCTTGGCGCATGGTCGAAGCGATACGGGAGAAGCCGAGTCTGTGCCGGTTGCTGGATCCTGTGTTGGGGAAACCCGAGGTCACCTTCCGCGTTCAGATGCCGTTATTTCAACTCCAATGCCGCTCGGACTGGTATCTGGACAGCAAAGGGATGGACGTGAACCTGAAGACCATCGACCGGCTCTCGGACTTCGACAAGCAGTTCTGGACGCTCGGGTACTACCGCGACGCCGCGTTCTACCAGCAGGTGATCGCCAAGGCTACCGGGAAGATTCCGGAGATGGGGTTCCTTGTCGTCGAGAAAGCTGAGCCATTCCAGGCCGTGCTGCGCGTACCGGACGAGCAATCCCTCGACATCGGGTGGACCGAAGTTCTGCGGGATCTCATGCGGATGAAAGAATGTTTCACGACGGGAGTTTGGCCCGGAGAACCGGATGAGCCCCGCGAAGTCTCGCTTCCCGACTGGAAGATCAAACAGGCGAACCCATGAAACCTCCCCGCAAACCCCGTCCCATTCGCGCTTTTCGGCGTCGAGGAACCGAAGAAATCTTAACCCCCTAAAAACCATGTGCCAATTCAAGTCAGCAATTGTCCTGCGAAACGGAGAGCTGGAGTCCTCGAAGGTCACAAAAGACTGCCGCGTGCCGGAACCGAAGAAGGAGACCGAGCCGCATAGTTGGACCCATGATGGCGACGAGGTATTAATCCTGCGTCGGACCGGCAAGGA
>CAIYBN010000023.1 GCA_903924465.1 uncultured Myxococcales bacterium
GTGGGTGGTCGGCCTTTACGTCCAACTGTCCCTGGTGCTGCGAAAGGCGCTTCGATCAGATCTGTGAGGGCCATGACGGTAGAACCTCCTAATGTTTCAGGCAGATTCTACCGCGAGCGGCATCAGACGTAAACACCCTCTTAGAATCCGTGTGAAAACAACCCGATCGACTTCTGCCGGCGCGGGTTGGCTTCAGCCGCGAGCTTGCCGACCCAGCCAGCAAGCAATGCCCGTGCAATTCATAGGTTGCCCAACAATTGCACGCTGACACCACGAGCGGCGGGATTCGTCCAATCGCTGACTTACTCTTGCACGGGCCTTAGCCGAGACGTCCCTTGAAATCCGCATAGCCGAACGAACGCACCACGCGGATGGCGCCGTCCGCTGTGCGGTGCGCGATGCTGGGATGCTTCACGCCGTTGAAAAACGTCGTCTTGACCATGGTGTAGTGAATCATGTCGTCGAACACCAGGCGATCGCCGACCTGCAGCGGTCGATCGAACGAATACTCGCCCGCCACATCGCCCGCCAGGCACGTGTTGCCGCCGAGTCGGTAGGTATGCGCCTTCTCGCCTGACAGCCCGGAGCCGAGAATCATCGGCCGGTACGGCATTTCCAGACAATCCGGCATGTGCGCCGACACCGACACGTCCAGCACCGCGAACGGCATCTGGTTGTCGCCCACGTCCAACACCGTCGCGACCAGCCAGCCAGTCCGCCAGCCAATCGCTTCGCCCGGTTCCAGGATCACGTCCACGCCCCAGCGCGCGCGAAATTGCCGGACGAGCGCGATCAGTTTCTGCACGTCGTAGTCGTCACGCGTGATCAGGTGACCGCCGCCGAAATTGATCCACTTCATGCGCGGAATGAACTCGCCAAAGCGCGCCTCGAAGGCCGCCAGCGTGCGTTCGAGCTGGTCCGGCCCCGATTCGCACAGGCTGTGAAAGTGCAGCCCCTCGATGCCGTCCAGCGCGTCCGGCTGGAACTGCGCGCGCGTCACGCCCAGGCGGCTGCCCGGCACACACGCGTTGTAGGCGTCAACTTCCACCTCCGCGTGCTCCGGATTGACCCGCAGCCCACAGGAAATGTGCCGCGGCGAGGCCGCCACCTGGGCGCGGTATCGCTGCCACTGCGCAAACGAGTTGAACGTGATGTGGCTGGCCAGCGGCAGGATTTCCGCGAACTCGTCGGGCGAATAGGCCGGCGCGTAGACGTGCAGCTTCACGCCGGGAAGCTCGTTGTGCACCAGCAGCGCTTCGTTCAGGCTGCTCGCCGTCGCGCCGTGGAGATGCTTGGCCACGAGCGGAAAAGCGCTCCAGCTGGAAAACGCCTTGAGCGCGAGGATGACGGCGCAGCCCGCCTCCTGCTCGACCTGCGACAACAGCAGCAAGTTCGCTTCCAGCCGCGCTTCGTCAAGGACAAAAGACGGCGAGGGCACCTGACTGAAGTCGATGGCCTCGGCCGGCGTGACGCTCGGGCGGACAAGACGTTCGGGCAAGTGCGCGAGGCCGGACTGGGTCTGCTTGGCCGCCACTGGCGGCTGCTGCAGCGTCACGGAACCAGCTCGACGCCGGCGAGTTCCTGCCAAGGCAGGCCCCACTGGTTCAGCATGGCCATGAACGGATCCGGGTTGAGCTGTTCCATGTTGAACACGCCCGCGCCCTTCCACTGGCCGGTCAGCATCAGCGCCGCGCCAATCATCGCCGGCACGCCGGTCGTGTAGCTCACGGCTTGCGCCTGCACTTCCTGCCAGCATGCCGCGTGATCGCAGACGTTGTAGACAAAATGCGTCGTCGGCTTGCCGTCTTTCTGTCCCTTCAATTGCACGCCGATACACGTCTTGCCCGTGTAGTTGGCGCCCAGCGAACCGGGCTCCGGCAGCAGCGCCTTCAAGAATTCCAACGGAATGATCTGCTGGCCCTTGAAATCGATCGGATCAATCCGCGTCATGCCCACGTTCTGCAGAACCGTCAGGTGCGTAATGTACTGCTGGCCGAACGTCATCCAAAAACGTGCGCGCTGGATGTCCGGAAAGTGCTTGACCAGGCTCTCCAATTCCTCGTGGAACAGCAGATAGCTCTCCTTGGGTCCCACTTGCGGATAGTCGATCGCCTGATGGATTTCCAGCGGCTTGGTCTCGATCCACTGGCCGTTCTGCCAAAAGCGGCCGTTCTGCGTGATTTCCCGGATGTTGATTTCCGGATTGAAATTCGTGGCAAAGTGCTGACCGTGGCTGCCCGCGTTGCAGTCGATGATGTCCAGCGTGTCGACCTTGTCAAAACGGTGCTTGTGCATCCACGCGGTGAACACATTGGTCACGCCTGGATCAAAACCGCAGCCGAGCAGCGCCATCAAGCCAGCTTTCTGGAATTTCTCCTGATACGCCCACTGCCAGGAATACTCGAACTTCGCCACGTCGCGCGGCTCGTAGTTCGCGGTATCCAAATAGTGCACGCCCGCCTCCAGGCACGCATCCATAATCGTCAGATCCTGATACGGCAGCGCGACGTTGAGCACGAGATCGGGGCGGAATTTGCGGATCAGCGCGACCGTCTGCGGCACGTCGTCCGCGTCGACCTGGGCGGTCGTGATGCGCGCTGAGGACTTGATTTCTGAAGCGATTTTGTCGCAGCTCGCGATGCGACGGCTGGCGATCAGGATGTCAGAAAAGACTTCTGAATTCTGCGCACACTTCTTGATGACGACATTGCCGACGCCGCCGGCGCCGATGATGAGGACACGTGCCATGGATAGAAACCTCCCGGGCTGGCATGGCTGTCTGCCAGAGAAAGGCCGTCGGCGCGAGCGCCGCAATAGGCTGGACGGAATGGGTAAGCGGCGAACAGCAGGGCAGCGCCAGACGATACAACAGTCGGCCCCGCCACACGGGTTCCGCTTGGGGCGCGGAGTGTAAAGATCGTGGCCTTGGGGGTCAAGCCGCGACCACTGCTCCTCGCACTTTTCCGTGTCGCTGGGCGAGCCACCACAGCGCATCCGGAATCGCTGACCGCGGGAAGCTTTGCGGCCAATCCGCAGCTATTTGCGACCCTCCACGCGCCACAGCGCCTCGAAGCGTAGGGCCTCGCTCCACGTCTTCGGCCCGCCGCGGTTACCGGTCACGTCTTTCAGCCACGCTTGCATGCCTGAAGGCGGAGCTTGTCGTCGCCACGCTGCGTCCGCCTGCGCGCTCGCCCACGTCAGGCGGCCCACCTGCTCGATTTCCCAATCGACCGCCGCGACCGCGTCCTCCAACTGGGAAAAGCGCGCCCGCTCCTTGCCGTCCAGTTCCACCCGCCAGCGCTTGCCGCGCGCGCCGACGACGCGGATCAGCGCCTCTTTCACGATGCCAGGCTTCGGCTGCCAGTGCAGCACCACGCCGTGACGACCCAGCGAAAACCAGTCCAGCGGCGAAATCGCTCGCACTTCCGGATCCACGCGCCGGCTCAGCGGGTCAAAGTGCGCGGCGCGATCCTGGATTTCCGCCAGCGTGATCGCCCCTGGATCGACTTCAAAACCCGGATTTGCGTCGAGGATGGCCTGCCATTTCTCCTCGGCCTCCAGCGCGTCTTCCCCTTGCAGATCCAACTGCTGCGGCATGCCCAGCAGGCTGGGCAAGGTGCACAATTCCAGCTCCGAGACGTCGGCGAAGTCCAGAACGAGGCAATCCTGTTTGCCCGGAGCGAGTCGCACGCCGCGACCCACGCACTGGGCGTAGAGCATCGGCGAGCGCGTGGGCCGTGCCATGGCGATGCAGCTGACTTCCGGGTCGTCAAAGCCTTCCGTCAGCACCGCGACGTTGGTCATCGCCCGCACCCGACCTTCGCGAAACGCCTGCAATTCTGCTTGCCGCCGATCGCGCTTCATCTCACCGTGCACCATGCCGCACGGCACGCCGACCGCGTTCAGGGCGTGCGCCAGGTTGCGGGCGTGGCGCACCGTCACGCAGAACACGATGGTCCGGCGATCGCGTGCCAGTTCCTGGATCGACCGCGCCACCAGCGCGTTGCGCTCCTCCAGGTCAATCGCCTCCGCCAGCGGCTCCAGCATCAGGTCATCGCCGGCCGGCTGCACGTCGCGCAAATCCGCCGCGGTCGCAATGCGATAGCCCCGCAACGGCACCATCCAGCCTTCGCGAATCATTTCCGGCAGTCCGCGGTGGTAGACGATTTCTTCAAAAACTTCGCCCAGGCCAATGCCGTCCCTGCGCTGCGTCGTCGCGGTCACGCCGAGCAGGGTCCCCGTCCAGTCGTCGTCAAACGCACCGAGGCCGCGCAGCACGCGCTTGTTATCGTCCGCCGTCGCGTGGTGGCATTCGTCGTAGATGATGAGGCCGAACTGCCGCGCCCGCAGCAGCCGCGTCAGCCGTTCCTCGTGCAGCGAGCGAATCGACGCCACCACCACGCGCGCGCCCTCGGGCGCCCGGTTCGGCCCTTGCTCAATCGCCACGAGACCCTCCGCGCCGAGCGCCGCCTGCAACTTCTCCCGCGCCTGGGTCAGCAGCTCATCGCGATGCGCCAGCACCAGCACGGGCTTCTTCGCCAGCGACGCCAGCTTGGCAAAAATCACCGTCTTGCCCGCGCCGGTTGGCAGGCACACGACCATCCGCCGCACGCCGGCCTTGCGCGCCTTGAGCACCGCGTCGATCGCCTTTTGTTGGTACGGTCGCAGTTCCATGTCGCCTCCATATCCCGTATTCGGGCATTGCGGCAATCCGCCGCAGATCGTTCGGCGTTTTGCTGCGTCAGAAGGACATCGGCGCCGCGTGCTGGCGGGCCAGACGGAGGACAGCATGAGGTGGCAAAAGACCCAATTGTGGCTGACGTTATCCTGGAATGACGCTGCCTTGCAGTCGCTGCGTCTGGACACGCCGCGGGCGATCTGGCTCGGCGAGGACGGAGATCTGGTGGTGCCCCAGGACGCGATCGGTGCGCCTCGGCTGCTGCTGCTGACGTCCGCAGCGCACCGGTGGCTGCATCCCGACGGACGGGCACTGGCGCTTGGCGAGGTCGTCACGCGGCCATTTGGTGATTTTGTCGTGCAGTTCCAACTCACGCTGCGCGAGTCGCGCCATTTGCCGTTAGCCTGGCCGCGCGAGCTGGCGCAGCTGGGGCTCGCTCTGGCGGGCGCGTTGTTGCTCGTGGCGGTGCCGCTGTGGCTGGGCAGTCAGCAGACCCGGCGTCACCTGGCGTCCCTGGTGCCGGAGCGGGAATGGGCGGCGGTCGTCCCGCTGCCGGCGATCGTGGGGGATCAGGTGGATCCCGACGCGCTGCCGCCGGACGCCGAACGCGCGCAGACCACGCGGCAGGTGGAATTTCCGCCAGAGGTCGTCCGGGTGCCCGCGCCGCACATCGAGCCACCGATGGCGCCCGTGGAACGCGTCGCGACGCAGCCAGCACCGCCGCAGCCAAGCCAGGGCAAAACGCCGGAAACGCAGCCCAAACCGCGTCAGTCGTCGCCGCGCCTGGCGGACGACGATCCCGGCAAAGCGCTGGACGCCCTTGACCAACTGGGCGAGCCGATGGTGGGCAAGACGCGGCTTTTTGGCGATCCGCGGCCTGGCACGGTGGAGATGCAAAACGGTACGGACGTGCCTCACGCGGCCGATTTGGCGGCGACACCGCGGCGACCGACGTTGGCGGACAACCTGACGCCGCCCGATTCGCGGCTGCGCAAGGAGCACGCCGACGCTGATCCGGACTTGACGCCCGCGCGGCAGGACGTCGTGCAAGTCCGTTCGCCCCGTCTGGAAGTGGTGGAAGGCAACGGGCTGGATGCCGAGATCGTACGCACCTACATCCAGCGGATGCACGGGCAACTGCGGCACTGTCTGGAACTGGGGATGCTGGGCGGCGACAAGCTGAATGGCCGCGTGCGCGTGGCGTTTACGATTGCGCCGGACGGCAACGTGATGCAGGCGCGGGTCGAGGAATCGGCGCTGCATCAGGCCGAAACGGAGGCGTGCATCGCGGAGCGGATGCGGGAGTGGAAATTCCCCGCAGCGATCAGTGGCATGCCGACGCGGGTGCGCCACGGCTTTGTGTTTCACACCAAGTAGCCGCGTGAAGTCTTCTTGGCCCGCGGACTATTTGACGCCGTTCGGCAGGAATCCGAACCACGCCGCCGCCAGCAGCAGGGCAAATGCGACGCCGTGATTCCACCGCGGCGTCTCACCCAGGGCCAGCACGGCAAAGACCACGAAAACCGCGATCGACAGCACTTCCTGCATGATCTTGAGCTGAAAGGCGCTGTATTTGCCAAAATAGCCGAGGCGATTGGCCGGCACCTGCAGGCAGTATTCAAAGAAGGCTATGCCCCAGCTGACGAGAATGGCTTGCCAGAGGGGGACGTTCCGGAAGCGCAGATGGCCGTACCAGGCGACGGTCATGAACACATTGCTGGCCAAAAGAAGCAGGAGCGTCGACATCGTGGGATTCCAGTCAGGCAGGCTTTTTGCGATCGAGCCAAGCGACGGCCCAGCGGATCAGGGCGAGCAGCAGGACAAAGCCACCGACATCTGCGGCAAGAAACCATGGATTCTTGACCACTTGAACGGGATCGGCCGGTGGGTTTACCACATACGCGTCGCGCCGTTTTTCCGCGGCGTCCAAGTTGTCGAGGCAAGCACGACGGAGGCGCTGTCCAGCGGCAGCAACGCTCGCGGTCTCCAATGCGTCGTAGTAGATCCGCACCGCCGTGGCAGCGCGCCGCAGCGATTTGGCCTGAATCCGCGCCATGGTGTCGACTGCTGCCTGGACCTGGGGATCGCGCAGGTCGCCCAGGTACTCCGGCTTCCAGCCGCCATCGTCCGGCAGAAGCGTCCCGATCGCCGTCAATTTCGGCGCGCCCGCCAGTAGCGCCGCTTCATAGAGCGCAGCACCGTCGCGTGACGCGAGCTTGGCCTCCGTCTCGACCAGGATATTCGCCAGTCCACGGCCATCCTGCCAGGGCGCCGGCTTCAGCGGCCCACCCATGTACGGCTTGAGCCGATCGCCCAAGGCGGCCAGCAGTTCCGGGTCGTCCTGGCCCATCTCCTCCCAAGCCTTGACAATTGCCGGATGGGCCGGGCCTTTGGCCACCGCGTTCTCAACCTGATCCTCCAGCCACGCTTCTGCCATCAAGTGGTGATTGTGCAGGTAGCCCAAACCGATCTTCGTGAAAGGCGTCACTTCGCCGCAATAGCCGCCGCAGTTCTTCAGCGCTTCAAGCCAGTACGCGATCTTGGCGCGCTTGAACAACGCATAGCTGCCGACCTGAACGGTGTGCAGCGGCCCGGCAGCGTCCTCCACGTAGTGCATTCCAGCTGCCATCCAGGCCACTTGGAGCGGCTCAGCCGCGCTCGTCATCGCGACGTGACCCCAATAGTCCGCGGTTGTGGACACGTCCAAATGCATCTGCGCCATCCATCCGGCATAGGTCACGACCGGGCCAGGCCAGCCAATGGCGAGCACGAAATTCCACGGTTCCTTCTTCAAGACGTCGACATCATCGGAAGGGTGGTCCGCGACCAGTTGGTAGTGCGCGTGCGCTTGACTAGAAAGTCCTGTTAATTCACCCATGTTCAGCGTCATCGGGTCAAACGGCACCAGATGGCCGTTCTTCAAGTGCAACGGCTCACCATGCCGGTTGAGCAACAAACGGTCCTGGTTGCGGCCGTCGAGATCCGGCCAGGTCGAGCCCGCAAGGTACGCGTCGAGCTGGGCAGTACCGCTGAGTCCCTCCGTCGTGTCCAGCCCCGCGATGCGCTGCGCGGTGCTGTAGTTCAGGCCGAGAAACGACCGAATGGAGGTCGCCGTAAATGCTTCTTGATTTGGAAATCGCTGCAGAAAGCGCCAGCCGTCCAGATCGTCCGGCTTGCCCTCGTCGTGGGTCATGCGTTCGCCAACCCAGGTCCAGAATTCGATCAGCTTGTCTTCAGGCAGGCCAGACATGTTGCGCATCGGCAGCTTGCCGTGGAGCGCGCGTTCCGTGATGAAGCGGTGTGTGCTGACGGAGAATCCCAGCCCATCTCGCGCCAGCAGCGGCGTCGCCAGGCACGCGAGCAGGCTCAGGCGGGTGACGGTGCGAAGCCAGACGGTGATGTGCGGCGGGACGTTCATGTCCGGATGGTATCGAACCCCGCGCCGCGGCGTCTACAGGTCGAAGTGAATGGAGATTCCAGCCGCGCGGCTGACGGTTGCATCGAGAACGGCGCCGAGTTCATCGCCGTTGCGCGGATCCACCCACGCCGTTGCCGCGTGCTTGAAGTGCCACGCGCGATCCCCGGCGGCGTACCAGATCTCCTGCATCGGCGGCTGAACATTGAGCACGTAGATCTGCCCGCGGCTGCTGCGAATTCGCACGACGCCCGCGTTCATCTCGCCTTCGATGACGTCGGGGTCTTCCTGATCCAGGCGCTGGAGCACCTTGGCGTAGATCGCGTCGACCACGTTGCGAAAGGTCAGCTCGTCCATGGTCCGTCTCCCGCGCGGCTACTCTTGCACCGCGTTGCGATTCCAACTGGGTATTTCCACGAGCAAATCGCGACTGCCGTCGGGCACACATTGGCAAGCGAGGCGCGACTGCGGCGTCAGGCCGGGGGCTGTGTCCAGCATGTCCTCTTCGGCATCGTCCGCCGGTGAACAGCTTTCCAGGCCTTCTTTGACAATCACGTGACACGTCGAACACGCGTTTACGCCGCCGCACGCATGGTCAATTTCCACGTGGGCGCCGTTCAACAAAATGTCCAACAGCGAGCCGGGCCGACCATCGCGGCCAAAAGGCAGCAGCTCCGGCCGCACCTCGATCGTCGTTGGATGGCCGGCGAGCCGAACCGTGAACCGTCGTTGGGCAGGCGCGATGTCCGAGGCTTTGTGGTAGGGATTCGTGCCACCCATGGGCTACTTCCTTTCGACCGTCGGCGGTCGACGTGTGCAGTGTAGGGGAGCCTCGGCGGCGTGCCAAGCTAAATCCGACTAAACCAGTCGGACATTGAGCTTTGTCGCCGCCCACCGTCGGCGCAACAGGGTCACAAGCGCCAGCAAGAGAGGCCAGCCCAATTGCGCTTTCCCCGCTGCCTGACAGCCACCCGGCGTTGTCGGGTTCGCCGTCGCCAGCGATGCCTGCGTCGCCTCCGCGGGCGGATCCAGCGTCTTGTCGCCAATCACGAGCGTCGGCTGCGTCGGCAACTCCGTGCACGAATACAGGCCCAAATGGCCGCCAATCGTCTCCACTTTCGCGCCGTGTTGGTCGATCAGGTCCAGAAAGCCCTGGAACTGGTCCGGCGTCACGTAGGCATCGCTCGGCGCATCGGCCGAGGCGCGGTGGAAAACGAGAATGATCCATCCGCCGTCGACCTGTTCGGCGCGGGTCAGCAGCTCTTCCAGCTCGTTGTTCTTGGAAATGTTCGTCAACACGTGGCCGTTCAGTTCGTGAACGTTGTACGGCGGCTGGTTCACATCCGGGTGCAGCGTCCGCATGTAGGCGTATAGCTTGGCCATCGCCGCCAGGATCTCCGGCGTATACGCACCAAAAGGCGGCGCAATCCCATACGCGTTCGAGCCCCAGCCTTTCAACGTCGGAATCGGATCGGTGATTTCAGAGGTCCATTGCGCCGTCGTGAGCGTCGTCAGATCCGGATGCGTCAGCGTATGGCTGGCGACTTCATGGCAGCGATCCATGAGCGATTTGACTTGCTTGGACAAGATGTAGTCCGACTGGTAGCCGGGCTTGTCGGGATAGGTCGTGATGATGAAGTTCGTGCTTTTCCAGCCTTTTTTGTCCAAACGCGGGAGGAGCATGTTGTACGCAGACAGCCAGCCGTCGTCAAAAGTGATCGACACGGTGGCCTTGAACTTGCCGGGCGTGACCGTCGTGCCGCCATCGTGTCCTTGGCAGCTGACGTCGTCGATGTCCAACTGGCCGACCTTGGCAATCGTGTGCAGCACCCGCAGCCGTTGCGCCCCTTCCGGAATGTTCACGGTGGCAGACGCCTGGGTCCAGGTCGCGACGGCCGGCAGGCTGACGACTGGCTGATAGGATTCGGTGCCGTCGGCGAAGCGAATCCACAGCAGGAGGTCGGTTGGCGCGTCGGCGCGATACCAGTCGCCCACTTGATACGTCTTGGCCAAGCCATCGGCAGCGAAATCGACGCCCCACCATTTGGCATCGCCGTCCGCGCCCGCAGCCGTCACGTCCACGCGCGCGCCGCGCCCGGTGTGGCCTGCGGTCGTCCAGGTAAACGTCGCCGCGACGCTGCCCCACTGATCGGTTGTCCAATTCGCCGGCCCTGCGCCACCGTCGGCATTCGACTGCTCAAAGCCGGCATTCGGAACGGTTGCGCCAAACGCCGTCGTCGCGACTGCGCAGCTCAAGAACAGCGGCAGAAAGTGTTTGCGCATCACGGATTCTCCGCAAACGCCGTCTTGAGCGCATAGAACACCGGTTTGCGCCGCTCGACGACGTTTTCCACCGTATCCCAGGTCGCCCAGGTGAACAGCCGTAGGTTGTTGCCCAAAATCAGCCAGCCATCGGTAAATGGGCCATTGAGCGTATACTTCGGCACACCATGCTTGAGTTGGTACTTGTCGCCCACATGCTCCACCGTCGCCACAAAAACGCGAATACCTTCAGTTGCTTTCACGTCCCAGTCCGGCGTCGCTGGGTCGTCCCACAGGATGCTGCGGCTGGACGGATCTGTCACCCAAATCGCGTGCCACGGCAGGCGAATTTCCAGCACGCCATGCGGACCGACGGCGATGTTCGCCAGGGTATCCTGTGTCGCATCGCCGACTTTCAACTTGCCCCAGGCGTGGTACTGCTTGGGCGGCGGCGGCCACTGCTTGCCGTCGACCTCCACGTCCATCGACTGGTACTGGGCGTTGTTGTTGACGAGCTGATTCTCAAGGACAAATTGTCCATTCGTGGTCGCCACTGGCGTGCCACCGGTCTTCTTCTCGCCGTTGATCTTCGGCATCGGATCGTACGCCGCGTCGATGCGTAGCTCATCGGTCGCGCCGTCCAGCAGCACCAGCGACTCAAAGCCAAAACCGTCGGTGGTCAGCGTCGCCCCGTCGGGCCCCTGCAACCCGCCCAAACTGGTGTTGCCGGTCGCGCCCCCCGCTGTGGAAATGCCAATCATCATGGAAAGCTTGCTCAAATCTGGTGTCGCGTCATCGGCCAACTGGATGTACAGGTAGAAAAACGCCGGATCCGCCGCAAGCTGCACCGACTGCACTTCGCCGATGCCTTCGGTCGACGGGACCGCGTAGAAGTCACTGGCGGTCCAGTCGTCCGCCTTGCCATCCACCGTCTTGGACCAGCCTGGCAGCGGGTAGTAGGACAAAATGCCGAAATTCTCCTCCGGGCTCATGACATCCGGCCACAGCCGACCGCGATCCGCCGGCAGCATCGTCGGCGTCGTCACCCACGTGCGCTTGAACCACTCGTCGATCCACTCGAAGGCGACCGTGCCCGCCATGCCGGCTTCCATGCAGCTGTGGTACAAATCATATACGATATCAGCCTGTTCCGACTCGCTGTAGCCGCCGTGGTTGTAGGCGTACGGGTTGATGTGCGCGACGCCCTGACTGGATGGAATCCCGTACTCGGCCACCAGCACGGGCACGCCCGCGTGATGCGCTTTCAAGTCCTTCATGTAGCCGAGGTAGCTGTTCACCGCGCCAAATGCGTCGATGGTCTTGTCGTAACCCGGGTCGTAGATGATGAATTCCGGATTGAACGGATAGATGTGGTAGCTGGCGAAAATGCCCTTGTCGTACGGCGGAATCAGCTCAAATTGGGCAAAATTGCAGTCGACGACGTCCTGGCCAAAGTTCGGCGATTCGGTCGGGTGGTGGATCGGATCGAGAGCCGGCCAGCTGGACCAGCCAATCGGCCGGAATTCGCCGTAGCGGTCAAATTCGTAGCTGAGCACCGTATCCATCTCGTGCGCGACCCAGCCTTCCAGCGGCAGGCCGCCCTTTTTCATGTGCAGATAGCGGCCCTTGTACTCGTTGTACCCGGCCCAGAGCTCATTCGATTTCGCGACCAGATTGCCGTCCATCTCGTCACCGGGCAGCCACGCCATCAGCCACGGCGAAGCATCCGCGGTGTAGTGGCCCGACGCTTTGCCAAACCGCTCCACGATGTCCACGTTGCCGTGAATCGCGTCCACGTCCAGGCGAATTTCTTCCTCGAACAGCGCGGTGGAATCGGTCATGTAGTCGCCGTCCTCGCGCTCATCCAGCCAGATGCCGTGCAGCAGGTACAGCGGCTTGTCCGGGTGATTGACGTTCCAGTCGCGGAACGCCTCGTAGAACACCGGATAGTGCAGCGTGTAGACGCGGATGACGTTGGTGCCCATCTCGGCAATGCCTGCCAGCCACCGGTCGTAGTCCGCGCGCTGGGCGGCGAGATCGCCGGGATAATAGCCGGGCTTGGCAATCGCCAGATCCACGCCGTTGACGATGAATTTCTGCCAGCCTTGGCCGCGGTCGATCTCGAAGTAGTCGCCATGGGCGCGAAATTTGACAGTCACGGGCGCCGGAGGATAAGGCGCGGGCAAATCCGTGCACGCACTCCAGGTGATCGCGAGCGACAGCAGAATGGCCAAGCGAGAACGCGACATGCGCCCGCCTCCGCGGGTTGGAGCAAGATACGGCATGTGGGCACCATGCGCCAGTCCATCGCAATTGGCCCACATCCGTGCAATCGGTTATGGTGCGGCTGGCGATGGCCGGAGGACCGATGCGAAATCTGCGGGGATGGATGTTGACCGGTGTGTGGCTGGTTCTGAGCGCTTGCGGCAGCGACCCGGCGGGAACGGCAGGCGACCAGGATGTGGGCCCCGACGATGTGCAAACCAGCGATTGGAAGCCGTCTGGCAAGGACGCGACGATCCTCGACGCGGGCGACGCCACGGACGCGGCCAGCCAGGATGCGACGGACACCGTTGACGTTGCCGATGTGGCCAAAAGCGACGTGATTGCCGACATTGGCGGTGGCTTGCCGTCTGAAGTGACCGCAATCAGTCCAGCGGTGGCGCTTTTTGACGTCCAGGGCATTCATGAAGTGAAGCTGACGGTCGCGGCGGCGGACTGGGCCGCGTACTTGAAAGGCGCGGCGCTGCCCGATGGCACCAAGGTGTATGATTGGTATCAGGCAGATGTCCAAGTCGACGGCGTGATGTACAACGCCGCGGGGATCAAAGGCTTTGGCAACGGCAGCCAGCTCGACAATCCCGCCAAGCCCAACGTTCGCATCAAATTCGACCAATTTGTGACGTCCGGCTTCGGCCCCTCCGGCGAGCAGGCGTTCCGGCTCAAGGCATCGGGCCAGGATCCCACCTTTGTTCGCGAGCCGCTCGCTGGCGCCATGGTCCGCGCAGTCGGCGGCAACGGGCCTCGCTTCAGCTGGGCACACGTCACCGTCAACGGCATGGATCTTGGCCCTTACGAACTCCAGGAGAGCGTCGACAAGCGCTTTTTTGCCCACAGCTTCAACAACAAGAACGGCGACAAATTTGAGCCGATCATCGGCTGCATGGGCATGGATTGCCCCGATTCGGGCGGGTGCGCGGCGCTCAAGCCGGCCTACGTCGGGAGCCCGGGCGATCCGCAAGCCATTGTCGATGCCGCCCAGGCCATCACGAACGCGACGGACGACCAACTGCCGGCGGTGCTCGACCAGTATTTCTACACCGATGAATTGCTGGCGGATTATGCCGTCGATGCGCTGTTGTCGAACCTGGATGGCTGGGCGTCCGCGGGCCAGAATTTCACGATTTACGGCGACGAAACGACCAAGAAGTTCCATCTCATTCCGACCGGCGTCGACCTGACTTTCGGCAATTTCAACAGTGCCTGGTATGACTTGGCGACGCCGTGGGGACCACCGAATTCCTGGTGTGCCACGCGCACGGACCCGATGTACCAGCGCATTTGGAACAACAAGACGCTCAAGCCCAAGCTGCTGGCGAAATTTCGCACGCTGCAGTGCGGGATGTTCAAGGACACGACGCTGCTGCCGCTCATCGAGTCCTATCAGGTGGCGCTGAAGCCGTTCGTGTACAGCGATCCCAAGGGCATTTACACGCCCAAGCAGATCGACGCCTACTACGTCGCGCTGGAGCAGTACGTGACCAAGCGGCAGCAGACGCTGCTGGACCTGTTGGGCCCCTGCAACTAGCCGAGGCGGCCGATGCCCACGCAAGCGTTCGAGTACCTGGACAAGGCCTGTCTGGCCGCGACGAGCGGTCCGCTGGGCTGTTCCAACGCGCCGACGTGGGAGTTGCTGATCGCCGGCCAACCGTCGCCGGATGCGGTGCGTCAGGCGTTGCGGTGGCTGTGCGTGGCGTATCCGACCTGTGCGGCGATCGTGGTGCCGCAAGGTGGCACAGCAGATTCGGCGAAGCAGTTCGCCTGGTCCTGGCCGGACACGCCGCCGATCGACCAGCTTTTTGAGTTCCACGACCTGCGCGAGCAACCAGCGGAGGCGGCGGATCGCCTGCGCGACGCGGTGCACGATCGCTTCCTGGACCTGTTGACCCGCCCGCCGTTGCAGTTGATCCTGGCGTGGCTGCCGGAGCAGCGCGCGCGGCTGTTTGTCAAACAGCACCATGGCTTGGCCGATGGTCGGGCGATGATCGAGATGCTGCCCGATTTGGCCGCGTTCCTGAACCACGCGCAGGCGGGCACGCAGCCGATGCCGCAGCAGTTGGCTGTGATTCCGCGGTTGCCGGAGCTGAGCGCGTTTGATTTGACGCCCTGGCAGCGCCGCTGGCTGCTGCTCGCCGGCATTGGCGAGTACATCCGCAGTGCATTCGTGACCTTGCGGCGACCGCTGTCGGTGTTGAAGCAGAACGTGTCGCTGGACTATTCCGGCGGCAATCGCACGTTGCATGTGCCGCTGAGCGCGGGGCAATTGCAGGCGTGGAAGGACGCCGCCAGGCGCGCGGGTGGTAACCTGAACTGGATGATGGCTGCGGCGTTCATGGTCGCGAACCAGCGCTGGAATGAAGCGCAGGGCGTCCACGTGACGCGCATGAATGCCACGACTGCGGCGGAGACCCGGCCGCGCGGCAAGCCGTTCCGCTCGTTTGCCAACCATTTGGCGTTTCACATTCCGGACATCGATTTCACGCGCTTTCACGGCATCGCCGATGTGATGCCGGAGATCCAGCGGCAGGTCAAAGCGCAGAACGACCGCCGCGCGCACCTGAAGCGCTACCTGTTCGAGCGCTGGTTCGCACTGACGCTGAAGATGGCGGATTTTCGCAAGCTGCTGTTCACCTCGCCACGCACGGTGGTGAACCTGAATTTCAGTAACGTGCTGGCGATCCCGATTCCGCGGCTGGAAGGGCCGGGCTGGCAGGTGACGGATGTGCGCGTGTCGACGCCGCTGATTCCGCGCACCGCGATCGTGCTCACGCTGACCAACTACGACGGTGCAGCGACCTTGAACTTCAATTTCAAGGCGTCGGTCGCGTCCCAAGCCGAAGTGCAGCAGCTGATCGACGTGTTTCTGGCTGAAGTCGCGGAATTCGTTTCCGCCCAGGCGGCGTCATGAACAGCTGGCTCGATTTTGAGATGCGTTGGCTGCGCCAGCTTTTGGATGCCACCCTACCGGATCTGCCGGAGCGCGCCGGCTTGCCGCAAGTCGATCTGACGTCGTTCTGGCCCGAGCTGGCGCAATCCGCGCCGCCGCTGCTGCGTCTCGGTCTGCGCGCCACGACGTGGATCTTCACTTGGCTGCCCGTGGTGCTGCCGGGCTACTACCGACCGTTCTATGCGCTTTCCGCTGATCAGCAGGACGCGTTCCTGAGTCGGATGGGGCACACGCCGGTGTTCATGCTGCGGCAGCTGGCGGCGACGTTGAAAGTCATCGCCAGCTTTGCGCTGTTTCGCGATCCGGCGTCGCGGCGCGCGCTGGGGGTGGTGCCATGAATGTGCTGGATGGGGCCACGATCGCCGCGCCGCATCGCGTGGACTGTGATGTCGCGATTGTTGGCACCGGTCCTGCTGGTGCTGCGGTTGCGCGGACGCTGGCGCATGCGGGCGTGCGCGTGGTGCTGCTGGAAGAAGGCCGATGGGTGCAGCCGCGCGATTATCCGACCGACGGTTTCTCGGCGATGACGCTGCTGTACCGCGACATGGGCGCCAACGTGGCGATGGGCAACGCGCCGATGCCGGTGCTGCAAGGCCGCGCGGTCGGTGGCACGTCGGTGGTGAACGGCGCGATTTCCTGGCGCTTGCCGGAAGACGTGCGCGCGGGCTGGGTGACCGACGATCCCGGACTGGCGGAAACGCTGGACGCGGCGGAGCTCAGAACGATTTTTGACGGCATTGAGCGCGATCTCGGCATTGCACCGACGGACGTGGCCGTTGCCGGTCCCAAGAACCTGCTGATGGCCAAGGGTGCGGACGCGCTGGGACTGGAACACCGGCCGATTGCCCGCAACACACGCGGCTGCGAAGGCTTGGGCCGGTGCCTGCAAGGCTGTCCGCAAGGGCACAAGCAGTCGATGGATCTCACGCTGCTGCCGGAGGCGTGCAAGCACGGCGCGCAGATTCTCAGCCGGGTGAAAGTGACGGCGGTGCAGACCGAGGCGGGCAGGGCGGTCGGCGTGGTGGGCCAGGCGGCGGGCGGCGGTCAGGTCACGGTGCACGCGCGTCACGCGGTGGTGCTGGCGGCGAGCGCCATCCAGACGCCGATGTTGCTCCTCCAAAGCGGCATTCGTCACGGCCCGGTGGGGCAGAACCTGCAGGCGCATCCCGGCGTGGCGATGGTCGGGCAATTCGCCGAGCCGGTGCGGATGTGGCAGGGCGCGACGCAGGGGCACGAGGTGATTGGCCTGCGCAAGGAAGGCATCAAGTTTGAGGTGCTGGGCTATGATCCGGGGATTATCGCGAGTCGCATGGACGGCATGGGCCGGGAATTTTCCCGCAACCTCAGCCAATTGGCGCATGAAGTGCACTGGGGCGTGGCGGTCCGCGCGCAAGGCCGCGGTCGCGTGCGCGTGGGCTGGCGGGGGCGACCGCTGATTTCCTACAACCTGACCCCGCACGGCGTTGACTGCATCCGCCGCGGCGTCCGCGTGTTGGGCGAGATGTTCTTCGCCGCCGGTGCCGAGCGCGTCCTGCCCGGCGCGTTCGGCTGGCCGGCGGTGGTCACGGATCGCAGCGAAATCGCGCGGTTTGAAACGGAAGGTCCAACGCAAGCCAACGCCTACCACGGCGCGATTACCCACCTTTTTGGTACCTGCAAAATGGCGAGCGATCCCACGCATGCCGTGGTTCGGCCAGATTTCCGCCACCACACGGTCGCGGGGCTGTACGTCGCGGATTCGAGCGTGTTCCCGACGGCGACCGGCGTGAACCCGCAGACAGCGATTCTGGCGCTCGCGACAGTCTGTGCGCGGCGGGTTTTGCTGGCGTAGGCGGGCAAGGTCGCACTTTTCCGTGCCCAAGCGCGCGAAATTCCACACTCGCGCCGCCGCCAGCCGCGTGTGCGCCGCCGTTCCGATCGCCAACTGCCCCGACGCTGCGGCTTTTGCGCGCATTCCAACAAGTTGGCACGGCACTTGCTCTGTTCCACCCCCGTCCGCGGCGCGCAAACGGCGCTGCCACGGGCGCATTGCCTTGGGGGTGTTGCCATGAAGACGCATGATCGGCTTTCGCCGTTGGAATCGATTCCTCAACGTCAGGAGACCCTGCTGGACGAGGTCCAACGGATCGCGGGGCCCATCCTTCGGATCGCGGCTCTGGCGGTGCTTGCGCTCGCCTCACTGGCGGCTATCGCGATGGCGCTGACGAGCTGTGTCTCCGCCAAGACGGAGGCGACGGATCCGGAGGCTGATCAGACACTGGCTGCGCTGACGACGCCGACCAGTGCCACCGTGACGTTTCTGTTCTTCGACGAGCAGGGCAATCGCCTGAACGGCGCAGCGGTGCTTTCGCGTATGACCAATGGCGGCGGCAATGACATCCTGAGCTCAGGCACTTTTGACCTGGATACGCTCAAAGCTTTGACGCTGAACACGAGCACGCTGGCGACGGACGGGACGTGGAAGACGCCGTTCACCAAGCTGACGACCAACCTGCATCAAGGCCTGATGGTGCACTGGAATACGGTGGACACCGGCTATTCGAGCTTCCTGCTCGACAACAACGGCGCGGGCTTTGCGGCGCCGGGCACGTTCATCTTCAACGAGCGGCTGGCCCTGGATGCGCGGCGACAATTCCTCGCCGCGTTGGCGGCCAAGCCGACGTACATGCCGTCGGTGGATTTTGCCGCGCAGCGTACGGCCATCGATCGCTGTTTCGTGCAGCTGGATGCCGCGGCGAGTCAGTCGAACCGTGGCGCTGTCGGTCAGCAGTGCGTGAACCAGCTGGCGGTCGGCATGGGTATGCTGATGCGCGAATACGGCTCGCAAGTGGCGGCGAAGATGCCCGACAACCACGCTTACTGGGGCGTGACCATCAATCCGGGCTCGAATGGCGGCATTCAGACCGATTACGCCAAGTTGCAGGATCTCGTCGCGCTGTTCGCGCCGCAGCACCGCTGGGTGCGCATGGTCATGGGCGGCACGGGCAGCGACGATTACGCGCTGCTGACGAACCTCGCGAGCTGGGCGCAGACCAACCAAGTCCAGACGATGGGGCAATTGTTTGACAGTTCTGCCCAAGCGTCGATCAGCCTCGCCACCTTCCAGAAACGCGTCGACAAGGCGCTGGCGTACCCGGGCATCGACAAATTCACCGCGTGGGAAGTGGGCAATGAAGTCAACGGCGGCTGGACGGGGTCGCAAATGCCGGCGAAAATTGCCTACGCATCGTCCCACGTCAAAGCCAAGTTCCCCAACAAAATGGTGTGCCTGACGTTTTACTGGTACTCGATGCAGGACACGATGAAGTCCAGCCTGTTCAACTGGATCGGCACCAACGTGACGCAAGCCATCAAGGACAACATCGACTGCGTGACGCTCAGCATTTACATCGACCAGCAACCACTCGGCTTCTCCTGGGACCTGGTCATGACCAAGCTCGCGTCGCTGTTCCCGGGCAAGAAGGTGATGGTCGGCGAGATGGGCTTCATCAACGACCCGACGGTCACGACGTTCTACAAGGAAGGCCCGGCGAGCTGGACCGAAGAGCAGGGCGCGGAGGCGTACATCCACAGCCGCTATCCATCGGCGTTTGCGACGCCCAACGCGGTCGGCGGCGGCTTCTGGTGGTACTACGACGACGAGATGGTCGGCCAAACGGCGCGGTGGCACGCGCTGCGGGATACGTATTGTGGGATTTATCCGGCGCTGTGCCCGATCACCAAGTGACGGATCGGCTTGGGCGCCGGGCCAGTCCAAATCAGCGCCGACGGCACTTCGCGGCAAAAGCGTAGATTCGCCGAATACCCTGCTGGATGCGATCCTCCGCCCGTCCAGCAGCAGCCATCACCTGCCGCCGCCGAACTCCGGAACTGCTGCCGAATAATGAAGTCCGCGTGCGCTTGAGGACGCCTTGGCGGGATGGCACGGAGGCGATCCGCTACACCGCAGCGCAATTCCTGCTCCGGCTGGCGGCGAATACTTGGAGCCGCAAACCGCGCCAGCAGTTTGGTTGAGCGCGGTAGCGGTGACGCCAAGACCTTCCAGTTCGACCGATCCGCTGAGCCTGGCGAAGCTGGACACGAAGCTGCAGTGGTCCGAGGCCCTGAAGCGCGCGTTTGGAATCGACATCTTGAGGTTTGAATGTGGCCACACAGCCCAGACTGCAAGCGGCGAAGCCTGGTTGAAGCAGCTGAATTCAGGTGAAATACCGTAGATGATGGAGCGATCTGGCGCGGTCGCTCTGACCGAGATGGTACGGTTGTACCCGCAAGGCGTGGCTGTGGGCGAGGTGCGGACAGGTGGGATGTGGAACGGAATGGTGGTTGCGCGACTTTCTACACAAGCGGCGGCTCTCCGGCCGCTCAAGCGACCGTCTGAGAGATGCGAAGCCCGTTGAAACGGGCTCTCAGTGAAGGAGCAGGATGGTCATGCGCCAGTTCTCAAACAGCCCGCTCGCTTGAGGCGGCGGCTTGAGCCGCCAACGACGGCCGAGCGCTTCGAGTTTGCGACCGCCTTGTGTTCGCCCGGCGCATCTGGAACCGCTGCGTGCAACGCCCCAGCGCGCGTCGCGCTTGACACGCTTGGCGCCGGCCCGGAAACTGGGTCGAGTGCTGGCAGTGGGACTCAATCGCCCGGGTGTCGACTGCCCGCACCCGGTCATCTCCGCTACTCGGCATGTGATTTTGTTTGTGGCGCGCCGCGCGGTCGCTGCATCAGTTCGGAGAGCCCCATGCAGACTCAGACAGTCTACACCCACCGCACTTGCAATCAAGCGTGCCTGTGGTGCACCGTTCGGCGTACCAGCGACGACCCAGCGTTTTCGAATACGGCGGCGGTCCTGGCGCGCATCGATGCGGCGCTCGCGGCGGGCGCGACCCAAATCGTCTTGACGGGGGGCGAGCCGGGTACGCGACCGGATCTGGCGCAGCTCATTTCGCGTGCGCACCAGAAGGGGCGCATTGAGGTCATCTTGGAGACCAACGGGACCGACTTTGATGACGCCGCCGCGCGCGCGGTTCATTCGGCCGGGCTGAGCTTGGTCCGGCTGAACCTGAGCGCGGCCGATGCCGCGCTCGATGCGTTGACGCGGGATCCTGGTGGGAGTGCACGCGCGTGGACAGGTCTGCGCGCCCTGCTCGGCGCAGGACTCATTGTTGAGCTGTCTGTTGCGATTGTGGAAGCAACCCGCGATCTCGTTCTGGCCATTCCGCAAGCCTTGGAAGATGCCGGTATTGCCCGATCGATTCGCGCGATCGTCTGCCGCGTTCCTACCGAGGCGCCGACGGCTGGCGTCTGTTGCAAGCCCGCAGATGCCGCGCGGACCATCGCTGCCTTGGATGCGGCTGCGCGACGTTTCAACATTCCCTTGGCGCTCGATGCCGATTTCGCTCCGCCGCCCTGCGTGTTCGACCACGCGTTCAGTGTCAGTCACCTGTTTCGCCTGTCGCTGGTCCATGGCCAACGCGCGGGTTTCGTGCAGATACCGGCTTGCGCGGGTTGCCTGCTCAACGACCGGTGTCCAGGTTTTGCGCGCTCGGTGCTGTTGCGAGGTCGGCCCCCCGTGAAGCCGGTCCAAAACGACGCGTTGCGCCGCAGATTGGTGATGACGCGCGACCCGCAAGCGCAGGCGGCCCGAGAATTCTCGCAAACGTCATTCATTCCCGGCGAAGCGAACTTCGAGCACGAGCGTTTGATTCGCATCAACTTTCAGTGCAACCAGTCCTGCCGATTTTGCTTTGTTCACACGAACCTGCCGTCTGTGGACGACGCAAAGATTCGTGCAGAAATCGCCGATGCGGTGGCGATGGGACATCGCGTTGTGCTGACCGGCGGCGAGCCGACCTTGAATCCGAAACTGCCAGACTACGTCGCGCTTACCCGCCAGCTCACGGGCAAGCCCGTTCGGCTGCAAACGAACGCGACGTTGCTGGACGATGAGGCCTGGTGCGAGCAGGTCGTCACAGCGGGTGTTGGTGTCGCGCAAGTCTCCTTGCACGCAGCGGAAGCTGCACTCTCCGATGCCATCACCGGCGCTCCGGGGACGTTCGTGCGCACCGTTCATGGCTTGGACAATCTCGCCAATCGCGGCGTGAAATTGGTGATCATGTTTGTCCTGACGTCCCGAAACGTGCGCGCACTGACGGACCTGGTCCAGCTCATCCATGATCGCTGGCCAGCTGCCGCGCTTACGGTCAGCGTCGTGACACACAGCACGGAAATCGTGCCACGCGATGCGACGACGATGCCGCAGTGGAGCGCCGTCGCCGAGGATTTGGCCAAAGCGTGGGAGTTGGCGCATGCGCTCAACGTGGACATCGGTGGCATCCATTCGAAAGCTGGCATTCCTCTATGCGGTCTGCCGAAAGTGGTCGCGCGCAGTTTGGCGCTGTCGCTGATTCCGGAGGACGCCGGTGGACAGGATTTCGTGCGACCGCCTGCCTGCACGGGCTGCGCGATGCGTGGCTACTGTTTGGGCGTTCGGACTGGCTATCTTGCGCTCTATGGCGACGGCGAAGTGCGGCCCTTTACGGAAGCGTTTGTCCAGGAACAGCGCGACCGATAGGCGCCTCTGACATCGCATGTTGCAGTTTGCCACCCGCAAACTGGCCGGTGGAGCCTGCAAAGCCCGCCCGATCCGTCGCCGCGCGCCGGCGCACACCTGCAAACTGCGCTTCACACGTTGCAGAACGGCGCTTGCACTGTGCAAACCGGACCTTGCGACGTGCGATGGGCCATTTGGATTCTGAAACTCACGCTTTGCATCGCGCGGCGCGCCCATTTGCAGGTGCACAGCGACGGCTTGAAGTCCGTCTCGCACCATCGTGAGCCGCCATCCCGCCAGCCAGCGTCCATCTTCCGACTCCGAGGCGCCGCCGCTCGATGCCAGCACCTCCAGCAGCACACTCACTGTAACCGGTCAGCACACCGCGCCTTCCACGTCTTGACCGCTGGCCCCAAGCTTCACGCAGCGCGATTCCCGGGGCTCGGAGCCGGCGACGTCCAAGATTCACCGTCGTTCGTGGTGGCGTCAAACGGTCGCCTCATGTCCGCAGAGTCACCTGACGGCCAAGGATTTCGGCGCACAGGTCGGCGTGAGCACCGGCATGCTACACTGGTGGACGCGGCAATTTCAGGACGAGCCACTGGCGGCGCAAATCGGCCAACTCGTCCGCGTCGAGGTCGTCGACGCGTCTCCAGTCCCGTCACGGCAGCCGTCGCTGCTACAGGCGACCGTCGACCCCGCCCGACTGCGCTTCACCACTTATCCGGTGCTTATCCGGCGCGGTGTCCGATCACGAAGTGACGGACTGAAAAGCCCGGCGGGTAGTTCAAATCGCCCTCGCGCGGTGCAGTTGCGCGCGGGGTGTGCTCGTGGTCGGTCAGACGGGCTCAAAGCGACTGAATTCAGACAAATTACCACCTTGACGCCCGCGTTGGGCACGGTCACACTCGAACCGGCAGTGTGGTTCTGGCCGCAAGGCGCGGCTGCGGGCGAGGTGCGAAGGTGACGTGGGGAACGGAAAGGTGGTTGCGTTTGTTGCCCGCCACAATCTCGCTCAGTTTAATCCTGCTCATTTCGGCCTGCTCAAGCGGAGGACAGGAAATGCAGTCTCCCCAACCTGAGAGCTCGAAGTCCTCTGTCCACACGGCGCAGCGCGGACGGATCCTTGGAATCGGCGGTGTCTTTTTCAAATCCGCGAACCGGGACCAGATGCGCGAATGGTATGCGAAGCACCTTGGGCTTGCGGACAAAGGCGAAGGTGCGATGCTGCCGTGGCGCGAGCACGACGACCCGCAGAAGGAACATGTGACGGTTTGGAGTGTTTTCCCCGCCACCACGGACTATTTCGCTCCTGGCCCGGCACCGTTCATGTTCAACTACATCGTGGACGACATGGATGCGTTGCTCGAGCGCCTGGAACAAGAGGGAGTCAAGATTGACCCCAAGCGCATGAATGAATCCTACGGACGTTTTGCTTGGATCTATGACGTGGATGGCAACAAGATTGAGCTTTGGCAGCCGGTATCCCCAAAGCCCTGACGGCCTCCGCTGTGTCCGCGTGGTCGATGGTATGCACGTGGCGCTGGAAGAAGCCATGAGGATTGGATTCCGACGGCATCGGCCGCCAGGAAAGCGGATGGTCGTGGAACGATTCATCCTTGAAGAGCGCGGTGAAAACATCGAGGCGCAGGCCGTCCGCACCTTTCTGGAAGCAGTGGCGCACGACGTCCAGCATCGCCGCCTTCACTGCCGGATTGCGGTAGTTGAGGTCGGGTTGAAAATGCAAGAAGCTGGCGAAATACCACTGATCTGTCTGCGGATCATGGTGCCAGCCGCTGCCACCGAGCATCGATCGCCACTGGTTCGGCGGCGCCTTGCCTCTGGGCTGCGAAGGACCGCGGGTAGATTTGGTAGACGGTTGTGCGTTTCCACCAGGGCAGGTGCGGATCCATGCGAGTCTCCCCAGGTGCCAGCCCAGGTGCTGACGAGAGACAAGCGAGGACGATTCGACGTGCCTACTCTTCCGCGCCGCCATTGCCCGCGGGCTTCGCGACCGGCGACGGTCCGCCATCGTCCACCGGCGCAGTCGGCATGACGTTGCTCGACGGCCAACCGACAAAGTGAGGAATATACGGCGCTTCGGCGACGTATTGCTCCTCGCTGATAATCCCCTCATCGCGCATCTTGGTCATCACGCCGATCATCCGCTCCTGCCACCACGGATCCCATTTCTTGCCGATGAACCGCGCATAGCCGCAGCGCGGGCAGGGCTTGTTCGCCGCCAAGAAAGCCGATTCGAGCGGCGTCAGCTGCTGCGCGTCCTTGCCAAAGTAGGTCTGCGCCGCGCGTTGGATGCCGTACAGCTTCGGTCCGAATTCAATGAAATTGATGTACAACTCCAAAATCCGGTCCTTGGCATTGGGCAGCTTGCGCTCCATTTGCCAGACGATGAGCAATTCTTCGAACTTGCGCGACAGGTTCTTGGCCCGCGTGAGAAAGATGTTCTTGACGAGCTGCTGGGTGATGGTCGAACCGCCGTAGACAAAGCGGCCGTAGTCGAGGTCCAGGCGGATTGCGCGCAGGACCAAGCCCGGCGCGATGCCGCGGTGTTTGTAGAAGCGGCCGTCCTCCGTGGCAATCATCGACCACGGCGTCCACGGCTTCAATTCCGCCAGCGGCACCCACGCGCCCGACGTCGGCCCCACCTGCACATCGTCCAGCAGCGTGCCGTTTTCATTGACCGGTCGCGAGAACTCCTGCGCCAGTTCCTCCACTTTGACGTTGCCAAAGTTCGTCACTTCACACGCCGAGTCGTCAAAAGCCAGCTGCAGGTCGGATTTGTAGGCGTTCAGCAGTGGCACAGTCAGGTCAATCAGTCCCGACACTTCGCCTTTCGCTTCGATGCTGCCAATCGTCGCCAACATCGCCGGCGGAATCGACTTGGCCAGCGCGCCGCAATCCTGTTTGGGCATCTCGGCGCGGATGTGCACGACCGGTTTGTCGCCAATCCCGGTTGCTTCCAGCAGCAGATGCGCCTTGCCCAATCCCACCGTCAGATCGGTGAAATCCGCGCGCAACGTCCCGTCATTTTGCGCCGTGAACGCCACTTTGCCGGACGCTGACAGGTCGTCGATCGGCCGCGGCGCCAAGCGCCACCAGTCGAAGCCGACCTTCTTGACCATGAAATCGCCGGTTATCGCCAGTTTCTGGCCCGGGGCGTCGCCCAGCGACACATCCGCTTTCACTTCGATGTCCGAATCCGGTTTGATTGTCACGCCAGACGAAACCACGCGCAGCGCTTGGGCAAATTCACTGCCCGCCAAAGCGAAATGCGCCTTCGAAAGTTTCGCGCCCGGGCCGATCACGATGTCTGCGCTCACCTGGCCCCACGGCCGCTCGTCGTCGAATGGCCGCGCCGTGATCTTGAGCGCGCGGCTGCCGTCGCCCATCAGCGCCGTCGTATCCACGGAAATGTCCTGCACGCCGCCAAACGGCTTGGGCGCGCCGATGCGCACGAGCCCCAGCCGACCTTGCTCGACAATCACCTTCAGCCGTGGCGCTTGCGTCAACTTGTCGATGAGCTTCTGCACCAGCACGTCCGCGCCCAGCAGCTTGGCGTGAAAATCCTTGAGCGGCTTCACGTATTGTGTCAGCGCCGACTTGTTCGCAGCAGCCGGCGCCTTCTCCGTCTTCTTGGCCGCATCGCCCTTCGCCGCGTCGCCTTTCGCCGCATCCGGCTTCTTCTTGGCCTTGCCATCCTCAGGTTCCACGCCCGCCGCTTTCAGCTTCGCCGCGACGCGCTCCGCCAGCTTCTTCTTGCGCACCTCCGGCGGCAGCGAGGGATCGTCGATTTCCTCGGCCGCGTCGTCCTCAATCTGCTCGCGCAACTTGGCCTTTTCCGCTGCCAGCACGGCGTTCCACAGCGATCGCCCGCCGGGGATCTGCGTCAGGGCATCCTCGCGCCACGGCAGGTCCATCGACGGCTGGGTCACGCGCAGCTCGACCAGCGCCTCCAGCGGGTGTTCGCCCGGCATCCGGTCGGTCTTCAGCTCGACTTTCTCCACGCCGAGCGTCGCAATCCCGCCCGGCATCGTCGCCTTCAGTTTCTCCAGCCGCGCAATCAGCGAAATCTCGCCACCCTCGACGTTGCCGAGGTCCAGCGCCACCGACTCGATCTCGCCCGACCAAATCCGCGGTCCCACAGGCGCCGCGGGCTTTTCTTCAACCGGCGCGACGGGTGGCTTTTCTGCTGGCGGCTGCGGCAGGCTCGGCGCGCCGGGCTTGACCTTGCCCTTCATCGGCTTGGCCGGCTCGGCGTCCACTTTCGGTGGCTCCGGCAGGTTGAAGGTGATTTTGTCCGCGCGCACGCCCACGCCCGAGCGATCCGGCCGCACGCGCGCCACGCGCACGATCTCCGTCTGGCCCTTGCGCAGGACGATGTCTTCGACCGCGCCGCCTTCCACAGCGTCAAAGCCCAGACCGGCGATCGACACGCTGTCGATGCCCGCGGGCAGCGGCTTGCCGGCCGGCATCATCAGGCGGAATTCCGGGGCAAACTTCGCTTCCAGTCGCGGTGGACCCGATGGCTGCGCGACCAGCTTGGCGGCGAGCTTCGACTGCACCGTGCCCTCAAACACCGCGGACAGGTCGCCCACGCCGTTGGCCAGATCCACATTCGCCGCGATATCCTTGGCCTTGAGGCCGTTGGGCAGATAGTCCGCACCTTTGCCGCGCACGCTCACGTTCACGACGCCCTTGTCCAGCGTGAACGCCAAGCTGCTGACGCTCTTCGGCTCGTTGTCGTCGGTCTTTTCCTTGCGCGGAAAGACCTTGCGCGCGGCTTTGTAGAGATCCAGCAATTCCCGCGGTTTGCCGTCGTCCAGGCGCGCGTCCAGTGAGAAACCGTGCACTTCAGCGCGTTCCGGGCGCCGTCGGCCAAACAGCGCCTTCCACGGCGAAATCCACGCGGTCGCGTCATCGGCGGCGACAATCGTGCTGCCGTCCTGGCGCTTGAAGGCCAAACCGGTGATGTGCACTTTGCCCAGCGGCGAAACGGCGAGATCCGCGAGCGCCAGTTGCAGGTTGGCTTCCTTGGCGATGAGCTGCAGCTTGCCGCGCGCGATGCTGCCAGCGATGAGTGCGCCACCGACCAGCGCACCGACCACGACCACGGTGGCGATGCCGCCGAGGAGCAGCCAGCGCTTGGCTTGGGAAGGTGGCGCGGCACGGCCGACCGGCGATTTGTAAGCGTTCTTTGGGGGGACACGTGAGTTCATGCCGATGCGTTCCTCGCGCCGACGGATGGACAGATCGGCGCGCGGCGAGTGTACCTTGGCCTGCCGCAATGTCAGGTATTTCCCTGTTACCGGCTCTCGGTGCGGTCATACACGCTCGCCGAAGTTCGAGATCAAGCGTCCGTCATCCGCGGCGCGCCTCCGGAGGAGCGCGCTCGCGGTCCAGTCCGAAATGCAACAGGTCCAACCCCGAGGGTTTGGTCTCGCAGAATGGCGTTCATGTATCGCTCAGGCGGGTAATCGGCACCAGCACGCCGCCGTCCGGTGTCGCGCGCGGCGCGTCGGGAATCACATACCTTTCGCCGGCTTCAATGCGATCCTGCAACGCTTGCATGCCCGATACGTCGTGGCCCTCCAGCCAAAACGTCGGCTGCGGCCGGTTCAGGATAATCCCCGGATCGCCCATCGAAGCGCGCAGGCCATCGTCCGTGACGCGGAAGCCGTAGGTCAGCGTTTCATGCTCGGAATGCGCCGGGGTGTACGCGGTCTGCAGGTCCAGTGCGCCAAATTTCGCGTGAATGTAGAGCGCTTTCGAGAGCCACTGCGTCGCGCCCCAGAATTCCTGAACGCCGAAGCACTTCAACGCGAGGCCTTTGGTCAGGCTGCCCAGACCGCGCAGATCGACGTCGGTCACGGCGGCGCGCTCGAACACCGGGGCGAGACTTGAGAGGTTGTGACCGAACCAGATGCCCGGGCGGTACATCGGAATCGCGACGTACATGGACACCGGCACGAGGCCATCGTAGTCGGGTGGCACCTTGAAGAGCTCGCGCGCTTTGGGCCACAGCGTTGCCGCCGGTCGCGCCAGCCCGTAGATCGCGCCGGGTAGCTCCGAGCAGTCAAAGAATACCCAGCGCGGCATCGGCATGCCTTCCGGGCCAAAGGTCAGGCCGTCGAGTCGGTGCAGCAGCCGCAGAAACGTCTCCGATTCCAGGCGCAGCGGATCGATGATGTTCTCCGGCGGAATCGGCACGCCGAACGGCGCCAGATCCAGAGACGGCAGATTGAACGGCGTGGCGACCAGATACGGCGTGAACTCGTCCAACAGCCGCGGATTGCGTACGGGAAACGGCAGCATACGCCCTCACAGACCTTGTTGAATCGCCGGCTGACGGTGCAGCGGCACACGCACATGCGCGCCGTGCTCGATCGTGTGCCCCACCACCAGCACGCGCTGGCCGGCCTCGATGTCCCGTTGCAGTGCCTTCAACGCTTCGACGTCATCGACATCCAGCAGCGTATTTGGCGGCGGCGCGGATGGATGCACGCGCGGCGAGGCCAGCGCGGTGTTGTGCTGCAAGTCGGTCATCGGCAGGCGAAAACTCAGCGTGCGCGGCAGGCTGTGCGCGGGCGTGTAGGCGGTGACCAGCTCCAGCGGCCCCAGATCGGCGTAGACCTTCAGCTTGGGCGAGCGCCACTGCGTCGTGCCGTACAGCGTCTGGATGGGAAACACCTTGAGGCCCAGCGCCAGCGTCACTTTCAGCGTGCCGGCCGGCGCAATGCCCGGCGAGACCTGGTTGAGCGACTCCAGCGTGTAGAGCAGCCACGTATGCGGCACCTGCGCGCCTCCGGAAAAGCCCGCCAGCATGGGAATCGCGATGAACAGCGACACCGGCACCAGTCCGTCATACTCCGGCGGCACGTTCATCGCTTCCCGCGCCCACTCCTCCAGCTTGTTGGCGCGAATCGCCAGACCAAAAACCGCGCCCGGCATCACGGCGCAATCGTAGAACACCCAGGACGGCATCTCCATGCCAAAAGGCCCAAACGTCAGCTTGTCGACCAACTGCAACATCGCCAGGAACGGCCCGTGGCGGCGCTCCTGCGGGTGCAGCACGTTCTGCGGCGGGATGGACACGCCCAGCGGCTGCAGGTTGAGATCCTGCACCATCCACGGGTTGGCGATGAGAAACGGCTCACACTGGGCGAGAATCGGACCGTAGAGGGACAGCACCTTGGCCTCGGCCGCGCGCGGGTGGCGCGGGTGTACGGTCGCGCTTTGCGGGGGGCGACGTCAAGGGGCGTTCTGCACAACGGGGCCGAGGCGCTGATTGGGCTGCCACGCTGGCCCAGGTGTCCACGCAAGCCAAACAGGCCCTGTTTGCAGGCATCGAAAAAGGTGGCGGCTTGCGGGAGGTGACGGGCTGCCGGCGAGGTGTGCTGAGCATCGCCCGCTTACTGACGTGCGCGGTTCCTGTTGGAGCCTCGCATGCCATCTCGAACACCGCGACGCCTGACCGTCGCCGAGGACGGGCAAGCGACATAGGGGGCAGGTGCGGCAGCGCCAAACCTGCGCGCTCAGGTGCCGACGCGAGCGCCCCTGGTCGCCGCGATATTGCCGCGCCGCCCTCGACCGCCTCCACGTGTTCGGTGGCGGGCGGCTTGCCGGACTGGGGCTGCGGAGAAGCTGGATGTGGGCGGGAAGTTCAAGTGGCGGACACCATGGGAGGCCTATGCGCGCGCCACAAGACCCAGAAGTGTTGTGCAACGGGTAGGCACGGCCCAGCCAGCGGGGCCGGTTGAACGGCAGCCAGTCGTTGAACGACACTCGCGGTGGTGACCTGCTTGTCAGGCGAGACGGGCACGCGCATTCCAGTGCCTCGCGAACGCGCGGGGGCTTGAAGTGGCGTGAAGTTGGGCGGTTCCAGGGAGGGACCGCTGATTCTGGGTTCTGAGTATCATCGGCACGGCGAACGGGTCCGGCGCTGCGTGGATGCCGGATGCGGGTGGTGAATGGCGAAGCGAGACCCCATCCAAGTTCCTTTCAGCTCAGAACTTGGCCGAGGACTCCATGGCAAAAAAGTCAAACGCGCGCCGGTGCGCGTGGACGCTCAGCCAAATGCACAATTCTTCCCTTCATGGCTGATCGACACCTTGGCTGCGCTCGTGGTCTGGCTGACCTGCAACTGGTACTACCAGGCAGCGCCGGAACACCAGCTAACCGACAGCCAGTACTTGATGATTCAGACGGAATTTGGTCTGGATCACGGCACCTGGGCGATGAACGACTACCTGCCCATGCCGCGCATCAATGCGTCCGATCCGCCGCAGGTCGACCACCATGGCGTGCCGGGACTGCCTTACCAACTCCAGGTCGTGCCGGATGGGCCGGGCGAACACACGGCCCTGGGCGGGCGCGTCGTTTACTGGTGCCCGCCAGGGACAAGTTGACTGGCTACCCCTCTGTACTGGATCGCGCGTCAGCAGGGCTGGCTACCACGGCACATTGACTTGAACGCATTCACCGGCGGCGCCGAAGAGCAATCGCAAGCGCTACTCGCAGCATGGATAACATCGCTGTTTGCGGTCGCAATCTACTTGCTGTCCCGAGGCTGGCTCAGCGTGCCATGGTCGCTGGCTACGGCATGGGCAATCGCGTTCGGGACGATGGCCTTCTCCACCCAGTCGCGCGGGCTGTGGGCCAGCACCAGTTCCGTGATGTTTCAGGCGTTCGCGCTGATAGGACTGGTGAGGCCGTGGCGGAGCCGGAATCCTCGACCGCTGCGTCCGTGGCTGCTGGCGACGTTTATGGCGTGGTCGTGGTTCTGCCGCGCGACGATGGCCGTTCACCTGATCGCCATGGGTATTTTCGTGCTGTGGCGGAACCGGCGTGCCGGGCTGCACTTGGCGGTATGGGGGGCCATGTGGCTGAGTGCGTTCGTGCTCTGGTCGCACCAGATGTACCACACTTGGTTGCCGCCCTATTACAGCCACGCGATGTGGCGGACAGAACTCTGGGGCGCTGTGCTCGCCGCGAATCTGTTCTCGCCGGGCCGCGGCTTCTTCATCTATGCGCCAGTGGCCGTCGGCGTCGTTGCACTGCTGGTCGCCTTCAGGCGCCACCTGAAGGATCGGGCGCTGCTCGGGTTGTGTGCGGTCATTTCGCTCACGCACGTGGCGATCGTCTCTGCCTACTGGAATTGGACATCAGGCCATGCTTTCGGCGCGCGGTTTTGCGTGGAACTCTTGCCATGGTTGACGCTCGCTGCGGTGATCGCCATTGCATCCGCGCAAGCCGCGGTCGCCGAGAAGGCGGTGACGTCGGGGCGCTGGCGCGTCCTCGCCATCGGGCTGGCGATCTGCGCACTGGCCGGTGTGGCAATCAACGCCCCGTCCGGCTTCGTGCACGAGAGCTTTGACTGGAACCTCATGCCGATCGACATCGGCACGGATCCGCTCGGCGCAGTTTGGAACTGGCGCTACCCGCAGTTCTTGGCTGGGACCATCGGCTGGCCGGAGCCGGACGTGCTTCCGGAGTGGTTGCTGGATGAAGCCGTTCAGTTCGGAGCGCCCGGCGACGAAAAGAAATACCTCTTGGAGCGCTGGGGCGGCGCGGATCCTGGTCAGCGTTGGGCCTATGGTCCGCGGGCGCGCATGGCATTCTCGCTTCGCCAGCCGCAGGCTCTCGACTGGACCATTGTCGCCGCGCCCTACTGTCCTCATGAGACCTGTGACCAAATCTATCGGCTCACTTGGAACGGTACTATGTTGGAGACGTTCCATGTGAACTCACCTGGCGGCGTACAGCATCGGGTGACCGTTCCGGCCAACGTCGTCGCCAAGGACAATATTGTGGCGATCGAAGTGCTCAACCCACTGGTACCGCACGACATCAATGGCGCGGAGGATTTCCGCCCTCTGGGACTCGGCGTGCGCAAGATGCTGCTCGTACCGCACGTGGCAATGGCACGGTAGTTCAGACGCCGCTCATCGCCTTGATTCCGGACGGCGCGATCGCGACGAAGATCCTCGCGCACCTCAAGCTGTCGATCACGGCCGAGGGCTTTCTGCCGATCCGCGCGCCGCCGTGGGGCAAAGATTTTGGCTGGCTGGCGGCGAATGATGAAGTCGACCGGCCGTTCTTTGACAGGCAAGCCTGACCGTTGCCGAATACTTGGAGGCGACATCGGGGCAGGCGCGGCAGTAGCGAGCCTGCGCGCTCAGGCGCGGACGGGAGCGGGAGTGTGGACGAGCGGAAGCTTGCCGCGGGTGCCGAGATCTGCCTGAAGTGGGCAAAATTGTGCGGTTTTGCGGCTTGACGAGGACTGCGGAAGCGGCACAATGCGGGTGAGGCGGCGGATCGGACATTCCGAGGCTGCGGAGGAGCTGGATGTGGGCGGGAAGTTCAAGGTGTGGATATGGCCGGAGTTCCTATGCGCTCCGATGCCGGATGGAAAGGATGTGTGGTCGTCGTTGCGGCCACATGCGCTGTTTGTTACCCTGAACGGGGCGATGACGCCCGTAGCGCGTAGGCGGTAAGTTCGTGGCTGTCAACTGCGGTTCGCAGCCCAACTCGTCGTAGCGCGAGATCGATGAACAACCAGCACGTCAGAATTCAATCGCCTGTTGCCCTAACCGGCAAGACTAATGCCTCGCAGCCGCACACCGGCTGGCTTAGGGCACGCCCCAAGAACTTGGTGAATTAGATCGTCATGGCATAGAGCCCCCGGCCAGTGTGGCCGCAATGGGGCACCGATGAAGAAGAGCGAGGCCGCCACTTCCCGGGCACTTATGCACTAGCTGCAGACACAATTCAGTAGGTGAAACCATGGCCAATACTCCCTCGATGCCCAAACCACCGAACACCAAGTACATGAATCCACTGGCGCCTCCGACCAGACGAGGAGTTGCCGTGCCGACAGTCGCGGAACAGTACGTAAGTCCCGCGTTGGTCGATCAGGCGATTGCTCAATTGCGTACTGGCAAATTCGATCGTTTCTTGGGACCGAAATACATGGGACGGTTGCAGCGAGCTGGCCTAGCCAGAAACGGCTCCGTCAACTGGACTGCAGCAGCAGGTATCATCAAACGGACCGACCAGGCGGCCAGGTTGCTGTCGCTTGCGCGCACTTGGTTTTCCCGTATTCAACGGTGGTTCAATCATGCTTAGTTTGTGGGACAAATTTGTTGCAGCGGGTGGATTTGCAAAGGGCGAGAACTTGCCGTTATTTCTCGACATGGTAGATCCTGGGGATGCCTTCGACATCCTCGGCGCTATTATCTTGTTTGTGATACTTTTTGCAATGTGCGCCCAAAGCGGAGTCGTCGCCGGACCGTGGCCTCGCGCAGTCTGGATGTGGCAGGACGACGACACCAAAAACCCAAGTCTTCCCCCTGGGCCTCAAAGTAGCTGGAATCATAATTTCATGGTCAAGCAGGCCTGCGAAGCCCCCGGGAGCTATCTCGGTTGGGCGAAGAAGGTGGGTGTAAATGAGACATGGCTGGACGCCTTTTTTCTTTTGGATGCTGGTCTTGATCAGAAGCTGGTCAGCTTCCTCAAGCAGGCGAAGAGTCAGGGTATGGGTGTACAATTTTTGGTGTCGGATATGAAACAGTTCAACACGCTTCTCACGTTTTGTGGGACCCAGCTACTGAAGGCAGGCGTTTTCCCAGACGCCTTTCAGACCGACTACGAGCCAGGCAACAAAGAGGACGCGACAAGCCAATTCCAAGATCACGTTACAATGAAAAGCCGGCTGGCCGATTTCGAGGAGGAGTTCGGCACGAAAATTCGCCTGACGGTCTCCGTTCAATATTGGTACATCGACTACGGTCCTGCGGACACGGTCGGCAACAAGATTCCCACCACCGACTATCCCGTCTCGAAAGCGACGGTTGCGGCGGACGGAAAATCGACAGTTCCCTGTCCGCCCAAACCCTACGGCGATGCTCTTCTTGAACTGGGCTTGGATTTGACGTTGCAGGACTATGGAAATCCGAATTGGGACGCAACTCCGCTATCGCTCGCGAAACTTTGGTGCGATCGCGCGTTGGACCACAAGTGTCAGGTTTACGTTGGACTTGACGTGGGACCACCGACCAGTGCATACGCTTTCGAGCAGGACATTGCAGGTATGGAGGCCCTTCTTGAGTCCATCTACACGTCACTTTTTTCACATTCGGGATTCGCTGGGATGGCGGTTCACAACACGTTGTGGTATGGAGCATTCACGTGATTCCTTTCGCACATTGGACGGGACCGAATTGTGGCAAGGAGCCTCTGGCTATTGGACTGGCGGTCTTGTTAAGCGTTTACTGCTGCTCCTCAGTCCCCAGCCCGGGCGCGGCACCGGACATTGGACTGGAGACCGTCGATGCTGGCGAGTGTACGATCGACCCGGCCGCGACGACTTGGGGAACCGACTTCTCGGTGGTAGAGCCGCCGGAACCGCAAACGCTCGACGCGGCTTCTTGGCTTGCGGACATCCACCCGGATCCCAGTTCGTGCGCCGAACTTGGGATTGTGGCGTGTCGAGTCGTCGGGTGCCAGCCCCACATCCTCTGCTGGAACGCGTCTGGACAAACAGTTGAGATTTTCACGGCTCAGTCGGCCATCCCCTGCACCAAGGAGCAGTTCTCGCAGTGGCTCATGTCGGATCAGGCGGAATGCACTCGTTCCGTTGCGTTGAGCGAACTGCCGGGCGTCGCGACAATGTTGCTAGCCACGGAGAAGTTTTCGACGACAGTGTGCAGCAATTCGAGTGGAACACGGTTCCGGCTTGATGGCCCAAGTGGCAGCGCGCGGGTCGTGTTTTGGCCGGACAGCTGTACGCACGGAATCCATGCGCAGTTTGCAGGATGGACGATTTGCGGTTCGCCAGCGACTGCGGACGTGTGGGTCGGGGGCGCTCCGTTCATGCAATGCCCGTCGTGGTACAAGTCCATTGATGTCGACCGCACAGCAATTGGAAAGGTGCCCAAGCACCTGGTCTTGGCCATGCATACCGATTGCGCGACGAAATGTGTGCTCCCGTATAGTGGCGACGCAGCGGATGACCCGGAATGGCCCAACTATCTGGCGGCGGTATCCGGCGAGTTTGCGATGTGCCCTTGACTACGACGCCAATTCCGAATTTCGTTCCAAGTTCGTCTGTAAGGTAACGCCCCGCCAACCCCATCATCCGCACCTCTGAGCCGGGCAAAAGGAGAAAGTTGAATGGGCAACAAAGTTCCGCCACCCGCGCCGCAAGTCAAATACTTGAATTTCCTGCGGAGCGGAGGTTCTCGTAATCCAGGAATCGTGGCGCCTTCACACAGGCACAGCACCGCAGCTTGAAACCGCATGACACCTCCAGTCGCGATCGGCGCCGAGGCTCAGCTGGAGTGATGCCATGCGCAGGACGTTCAAGCTCGACGTGCTGAAGTGCGCGTGTGGCGGCAGGCGCGCCGTGATCGCGCTGATCCCGAGCGGCGAGATCGCGACGAAGATCCTCGCGCACTTGCGGCTGCCGGTGACGGCCGAGAACTTCCTGCCGATTCGCGCGCCGCCGTGGGGCGAAGATTTTGGCTGGCTGGCGGCGAATGATGAAGTCGACCGGCCGTTCATTGACAGGCAAGCCTGACCGTTGCCGAATACTTGGAGGCGACATCGGGGCAGGCGTGGCAGTAGCGAGCCTGCGCGCTCAGGCGCGGACGGGAGCGGGCGTGTGGACTGGGAGATTCCGGCCGCGGGCGGCGGGATCTGCCTGAAGTGGCCAAAACCGCGCGGTTTTGCGGGTTGACGAGGACTCCGGAAGCGGCACAATGCGGGTGAGGCGGCGGATTGGACATTCCGAGGCTGCGGAGGAGCTGGATGTGGGCGGGAAGTTCAAGGTGTGGATATGGCCGGAGTTCCTATGCGCGGGCGCGTGCGGCAACCTGTCTCCCAGCGGCAATTGCCTGTGCGATTACAGCTGCTTGACCGACATGACCGGCTGCTGCAAGGACTTTGCCACCACGTGCGGCAGTTCCAGCACCTCTGGCGTGTGCCTGACGGCCGCGAAGTCCGAATGCGCGGTTTGCGGCGACTCACCGTTCAGCGGTTGTTCGTGTGACCCGACCTCACTGGAGTGTGCCATCGACACCACAGGCGCGCTCGGTTTGTGCTGCCACGGCACCGCCAAGTGCTGCCCCTAGGGCTCGTGCAGGAACAACCCGTCAAGTCCTACGTGTGTGTCGCCGGGCGTATCGCGAAGCAGACGCACCTGGCGACCCAGCCAGAAGCGTCCCTCACGAAGGGGTAGTGCTGCGCGGCGCGTTCGGCCGCTTCTGGAGCTGTTCCATCGCGACGCTTCGCGGACACGCGCGCAAATCACTCTTTGCCAGCGGACGAATTCACCCCGAGCGCCGATCAAGTGCCTTACAGGTTGGCGACGGCCCCGTACGGGCGACCGTGAGTGTGACAGCCACGCAGGTGTCACACATGCCAGCCATGGAACCAATGTGAAGACGAGTGGTTGATGTAGTGTGACATGTGACACCTCCAAATCGCACGTGTCACGCCATGTGACTTTTGTCAGAACGCGCGCGTCGGCGCCTTGCCCCTTTGCTGCGCGCCGTTCAACGATACCCTTGGGAATTTCAGAATCGAGCGAATGGCTGCGTGCAAACTCGGCTAAATTACAGCGGTTCTGTCGCCGGCTTTCGGGAAGGGAGGGCGCAATGGTGGGTGGTGAAGGTTCCTGGATGGCCAGGTTCGGGCTAGTTCTGTGTTGCGTGGGCATCGTGGCTTGCGGCGGGAAGCCGACCGGCCCGGCGACAGCGGAAGATTCAGCTGCAGCACCGGACGGCAGTGGCCCCGATGCGGCGATTCTGGAAGTGACGCTGGTTGACGGAACGGACCTCAATGACGTCCCGGATCAGGTGGATGGAGACGCGGCCAGTGAATTGCCCGGCCCCCCGGATGACATCGCCGAAGGCGTCCAGGCGCTGGATATCCAAGAAGAGGTGAGTCAATCCACCGCACCAAGCGCGTACTGCGTGGCGACTGTGTGGCCTGGACAGGCTGTTGAGGTGGACGGAGAGGCAGGAGCCATCCAGCTTCAGGGCCCTGCGCTGACCAAGACGCTGATTCTGCAAGCGACCGTCTGGGACGGCGAAACCATCGTCGTCATGCCGTTCTTGGGCGGTCAGTCGCTGCCGCTCGAGCTGCTGCGAGACGGCAAGCTCATCCGCAAGGTGAACTATCAAGTGCCAGCGCTGGTCGATGCGCCGGGTACGGTGACGCTGAAATGGCTGGCGGACTACGCCGCAGCGGACACGCCACCTTCTCAAACCGCGGCCGGTTTGGACCACACGAAGGCACAGGCGGCGCGGGTGGCGTGGGCCAACAACTTGAAGACGGTCGTCCTCGCCGGCCAAGCCAGCCCCACGGAGTTGGGCACCTTGCCAGATGGCTCGACCGTCATGGTGGATAGCGCGGTGCTGCAAGTGTTCGACGTCGAGTTGATGGGTGCGCAACGACCGACGGCCAGCCTCGCGTGCTCGCTCGCCGGCAGCAAGTCCAGCAACTTGGGCAAGGGCGACGCGATCCGTGCCGGCTTTCTTTTCGCGATTGGTGCGGGCGTCGCCTTGGTAACTCTGCCCATTACCGGCCCAGCGGCGGTCGCGGTGGCGATTGCGGCGGGTACCGGCTTCGCGATCAATTATCTGGCGCCAGCCAAGACAATTGAACTGATCGCGGGCAAACTGGGGAAGGTCGCGGCGTGGGAGGCGGAGACAAGCGAGACCGTCGACGTGCAACCGGCACCGGTCTTCCAATTTGGAAAAACAGTCGAGACTCACGACAAGAAGTTGGCCGACGACGGCGAAACCTTGGTGCTCAAGGGGCCTGACGACGAACCCACTGAGGCCGAGGTCGCCGCTGACAAGCCGGCTGTCTCATTTTGTGACACGCTGACCATTTATCAATTCTGCTGCCTGGCGGATCAGGGGGGGAAACCCTGCTTGGGTTCAGAGAAGTGCGTCAAGGGCATTTGCGTGCCGACGCCGCCGTGCGAGCCCAAATGCAAGGGCAAGTGCGACTATGAAGACGACGGCTGCAATGGCCACTGCGAGTGCGACATCTCCGAAAAGTGCGTCAAGGACGTGGTCGGGGCCAAGTGCGTGTCAAAAACGCTGTGCATTCCGAACTGTGCGGGCAAGTGCGGGGGGGGACGTCGACAGCGCCGGCTGCAACGGCGGCGTTTGCCTGGACGCGTGCGACGGCAAGCAGTGCGTGGCTGGCGTGTGCGGAACGACGTGTGCGCCCGGACTCACGCCGTGCGACGGCGCCTGCGTGGACACAACGGACGATGAGGACTACTGCGGCGATTGCGTCACGAGCTGCAAGGGCACCGATGAGTGCAAGGCCGGCAAATGTCAAAAGTGCACACCCGGCACGTGCAGTGATGACCCAGCGGACGCGTGCCACGACACGTGCGGTCTCGTCGCGCCGCAGTGCAACGACACCTGCCTGACCAAAGCCTGCAACGGCGGAACGTGTGCTGCGTGCGTCGGCAAGTGCATCCCAGGCCAGCCGTGCGTCGACTCGTGCGGCCAGATCGCCGACTGTCCAGGCTGTCCGGGCATTCAGACCTGTCTGCTCGGCAAGTGCGTGGGCTGCACGCCTGGCACGTGTGATCCGCTCAAGCCGTGCCGGGACACCTGCGGCCAGCTTGCGGACTGCCCAGAGCCCTGCCCGAATCCAGGCGACGTGTGCGACGACAACGGCAACTGCGCGGCTTGCGCCGGCGTCGTCTGCAACGACGTCTGCGAGATGGACACGAACACAAACGGCGCGCACTGCGGGCCCAACTGCGAGGTCTGCGCGACGGGAACCACCTGCCAAGGAGGCAAGTGCGTTGGGTCCGGCGGCTGCACCGGCGTCGTGTGCTCGGGAACGTGCTACCTCGACACGCAGACGAACTCCGATCACTGCGGTCCCGGCTGCGAGACGTGCACGCCGGGCAGCACCTGCCAAAACGGCAAGTGCGTCGCATCTGGCGGCTGCACGGGCGTCATGTGCTCGGGAACGTGCTACCTCGACACGCAGACGAATGCCAATCACTGCGGGGCGAACTGTGACGTTTGTCCGTTGGACGGCACCTGCCAAAACGGCACGTGCGTCGCGGCCGGCGGCTGCACCGGCGTCATGTGCTCCGGAAAGTGCGTGCTCGACACACAGACCAATGCCGACTACTGCGGGCCAACCTGCAAGAGCTGTGGGGCGATGGAGGTGTGCACCGCAGGCGCGTGCGTTCCCGCGCGTCAAGTACCGCGCGCCTCGCGCGACAATTAGAATTCACCACGTCGCGACGGCGTAGCCGAGCGCGTGTTCGGCGATGGCGAAGCTCATCGCCCGCGCGATGCAGCCGCAAAGCGGCGGCGAGCATGCGGA
>CAIYBN010000024.1 GCA_903924465.1 uncultured Myxococcales bacterium
CAGACCACGCGGCACTTCCGGCGCGGCGCGCGTGCGGTCGAATCAAGACGCGCCACCTCTTGCCGTTGCTGTGCAGATGACCGAGTCCAAGCGCGCCCAACCGCCTGCCAAAGTTGGTCGTGTTCATCCGCGTATGGCCGTGGCGCTCACGCCATTCGTCAAAGTGTTCGTAGAGTTCCATCGCGGGCGTCGACTTGTCGCTGACCTCCAGACACTCCAGCGCCCACGTCGCGACCGCGTCGCCGTTCAGCTTCCAGTCGCTGGCGGCGGCGTGCGCGCTCTGCGGCCGGACAAGATGCCCCCGAAGCAGCAGGTCGGTCAGTGCGCTCACCGCCGCAGCGACGATCTGCGGGGCTTCTGCGGCGATTTTGTCAGGCAGCGCACGGTCTTGCTGCTCGCGCGGGACGGCGTTCGCGCACGCCAGAAGCACGAAACGGTCCAGTAGCGCCGCGTCGCGACTCGGCGGCAGTTCGTTCGCCGCGAAGACGTGCGCGCAGCGTGGAGTCCATTCAAACGGCTTTTCGCACGGCCGGCGACAGACCACGGGATCGCCGGACAGAATCGCCTTGGGCGCCTCGCCGTCCAAGAGTTCTCGCGCCGGCAGTTCATTCACGCGGTTGATCCGGCCGTCGGACAAATGGGCGCGTTGGTACTCGTTCGACATCGCTTGCAGGGGCACAGACTTGCGGCTGTCGGCGGGGAAGCAAACAGAGATTGCGTGCAGGATCTGACTCTTGCCCGTGTCCTTCGGTCCGACAAGCAACGGCGTGTCCTTGTACCGAGTCGCGATGCCGCAGATCGCCGCACCGAGCCACTCCCAAAAGTAGCGCACGCGCTCATCCAGGTCGTCGCAACCAGCCCACGCTTGCGCCAGCAGGCGATCCACGCTTTCCGGGCGGCCGGCATTTGTCGGCAGATTGAACGGCGCGGCGTGTTCACGCTTCACGCGATGCGCGCGGGTCAGCGGTTCCACGGCGACGCTCTTGCCGTCGATTCTGGCAAAGCAATTCGCGAACGCGGCCCCGGCGGGCGCTTCGGCGAAGAAGTTCGGGTCGTGCAGGTGGACTTTGCAGATTTGGACAACTCCTTTCGCTGCGGTGGACGAGAGGCGGATGCGGCGAAAGGTGTCTGGCGCGCCGGGCTTGGCGATGCGCACACGTTGGCCGGCGTATGTGAGCGCCCTGCGGGTGAGGTCTTCATCGTCCAGCATCGCCCAACTCGCACCGTTGAACAGCCAAACGCGATTCTCAGCGCAGACGACGTCGCCTTTCGGTCCAAGCTCCGCCGCGAGGTGCGCGCCAAGTTCAGCTTCGTCGCCGCGTTGAAACGATTGCGCGACATCCGTCCCGCCGCCGCCCGTTCGGTCGCCCTCCAATTTGTCTGGCACGGCGTCGTCGAGAATGTGGCGTGGCATCGTGCCCGCCTTGAAACGATCAGCATAATCAAGTACATTACCCATGATGTTGACTCCATGCGGCCCTCACAGCCGCTGTTGACTGGACCGGCCCCGCGCTACAACGCGGGGTCGGTCTCTTTACGCGGCCAATTGCCGCCGACAGCGAAGGTAGCGACAGCCGCGTCCTTCGATCTCTCGTCTCCAGGCGTTCGCTTGATTGTCGCCTCCTGCGTCCGCGTGAGTCGCGACCGCGACGTCCCAACCTCGCGGGACCAGCGCAAGAATCGCCGCGCTCGCGCTTCCGGAAATGCCACCCAAGAGCGCCCCGCGCACCGTGGCCGGTTGAAGCGCCAACGCCAGAAAGTCCGGCACGCCCTCGCAAATCGTCAGAAGACGCTGTTCCGCACCGTCCCCCAAAAAATCCTCGCTTACCGCCATGACGAGGCCTCTGTGACTGTGCCCGCGTGGCGACAGCGCCTTCAGCCCGCCGCCGGACGCGCGCACGCAGCGCGCGTGAAGCGATGCCATTCGCAGCCGAGAGCGTCCATCGGGGTCTGGCCCCCAAAGCGGCACAATCAGACGATGCCCGGACTCTCGCCAAGTCCGAGCGCCATAGCCCGCCCACGCAGGCGACGGTGAAGCAGGCAGCGCCCGCGCGAGGTCAAGTTCGGCGATTCGCGCGGCGGGCAGGCCTCGCGCGCGTTCAAGCCATTCGGCAACGGCGTCATCATCGGTCACGGCCGGCGCGTGAAACCAAACCTGCGCGACCTCCATCGCGTTCGGGCGCGACGGCGGCGCCTCGGCCGCCGCGTCCGGCCAGCGGCGCGGCGCCACGACTGACTTTCGCTCAGCCCCCGGCGCGTCGCACCAGCCGTTCTGCGCGAACCACTCGCGGATCTTGGCAGAAGTGCTTGCGTCGCCTTTCTGCCAGCGTTCGCCGGTGAGTTGCCAGGCGACAAGTCCCGGACTGTCGGCCGTCGCGCCACATCCGTCGGAACCGTTGCTGTAGCAATGCCACCAGCCGCCGGGCAAGATCGCGCACCGGCCGCGCGAGTCTCGCCGTCCGGGATTCGCGCGCGTCGCCGCGCCACAGCCGGGACAGGGGCCAAAACTCTTGCCGTCCCGGCCAAGCGATAGCCCGAGCGCTGCCGCCACGTCCAACACCGGGACAGCTTTCGCGCGGTCCAGCCACGCCGCAGGGTTCACGACTTCGCCCACGCCGCAGGAGCCGCCGGGGCGCGCGCCGCGATCCATGCAGCGACATCGGATTCGTACCAGCCGACGGCGTGAACGGACAAATTGAACTTTTTTGGAAACTTCCCGGCACCTTCCAGGCGGAGGATGCTGCTACGGGACAGGCCGACCATGCGGCAGACTTCTGGCAATCGGACGATTCGACTGGACATTGCTGGACTCCGGCAGCGCGCCACTGCGCCGCGTTGGAGTCCACACTAAGGTCAGCGAATTCAGCCGAACAGCCCTTGAGATCCGGGCTAACCGGCTGGGGGTTCCCGGAGATTACCAGTAAACACAACGTCTTGTGCAGCGGTCAGTTCTGTTTTGGAGGAGCCCCACCATCCTTGCGTGCGGCGGGGTTGGCAACTGTCGCGATGCGTTTCTGGGCATCTGCGCCATGCCCGCGCGCTGCTGCGACCGCTCGGACGTCGGCGTTGGTCGCAATCTCAGGCGGATGCCAACATTCGATCCACGCGCGGACGGCAGTCGCGAGTTCCGGCGCGTGGCGGGGGTGCGCGGAGTTCAGCAGATCAGCGAGCGCCCCCCACGTCACTCCATCGGGTAGCCGCAAACCCGGCGGAGGCGCATCCCCAACGGCGGCCAAACCCTCGTCTTGGGCCTTCAGACGCTGCCAAGCTCGCGCCGTGATGCACAGCCTGTCGCTAGCCAACACGAAGCCGATTGGACCAAGCACCTCATCCGGCAGATCCAAGATTTCGCCACTCCGGCCGGTTGCCGGGTCACGGACGCGGGTAACGAGTCCGCTTCCCAATTGAAGCACGCAGAGAAGCTGTTCACCGGGGACCGTGTCGGACCTCAGCGGCTCGATCTCGACCCAGGCCGTCGACGGAACGCCAAACTTCTGAACTTCTGAATCGTCGTCGTCGCCTTCGGCCGCGCTTCGCGTCTCCCGCTCCGCCCGTCTGCCTGCCTCGGTCTTCGCTAGGGTACCGAAGTCGATTCGCACTTGCGCGAGCGCGGCGTAGTCCAAGCCTGAACCCAAGTTCGCAGGCTTCCCGTCGGCGGGTTTGCGACTGTCGGCCATGCCCCACGCAACCGGCTCGCCGCAGAGCTTGAAAACAAGCGGCACGATGTTCTGCATCGCCAGTCGGCAGAATGCCTCCACGGGCATCCCGACGCTCTCAGCAAGTCCGACCACGCTCAAGTGCTCCGCGTCCATCACGCCCCCCGCACAACGCGCAGGTGCGACTGTCCGCGCGCCGCGCGCATAGCCGGGGGAGCGTCCGTCCCGGGAACTTGCGCGGCTTTCGGCGAAACCGTCGGCGCGACTTCCGGCCCGGCCGCATCGTCATCCTTCGCAGCCGCCAGCACCGCAATTCGCTTGCCCCAAATGTCCAGCGCCGCCCGCTTCTCGCCGTCATAGGTCGCGCGGTTGTAAATCGCCGTCGGACCTTGATCCTTGTGATTCAGGATCTTCCCCAGTACATGCGGCGCCGTGCCCATGCTCCCCAGCGCCGTCGCCGCAGACCGGCGCAAATCGTGCGGCGTGAAATGCGCCGTTTCCAGGTGATCCAGATTGCGCGCGAGCGCCCTCGCGACCGCCGTTTCCACCATCGGCTTGTCACCGCGCGGCGACGCAAAGACGATCTCGCGGTCCGGGTTCACCAGCTTCGCCACCGTCAACACTTCCAAGGCTTCCGGCGACAGCGGTACGCGATGCGGCAGCTTGTTCTTGGCCTTGCCGCCGGGAATCGTCCACCAGCCGCTTTTCAGGTCAACTTCGTCCCAGCGCATTGCCAACACTTCGCCGCAGCGTTGCGTCGTCAGCAGCACCAGCAACAGAGCCAGCTTGGTTTCGTCCGCCATCGCCGTTGTCGGCAGCTTGGCGATGACCTTGCGGATCTCCAAGTCCGACAGCGCTCGCTCGCGCTTGTGTTCCACGCCCGGCGCCTTGATTCCGAGGCACGGGTTGCCCGGCACCAGATCCGCATCCTGCCATGCCCAATTGAACAGCTTGCGAAGCAAGGCGAGCGTGCGGTTGGCCTGAATCGGCGCGCCCCGGTCAACGATGGTTTTCAGCAGCGCCCGCACGTCGGCTTTCTGAATCGACTCCGCCTTGCGCGTGCCCCATGTCGGTATCAAGTCGGTTTTCAGTGCCCGTCGGTCGCGTTCTGCGGACTTTTTGCGCGGCGTTGCCCATTCGTCGATGTAGCGATCCGCCAACTCTTTGAACGTCGGAGCCTTGCGCGCCGCCGCGTTGGTTTCAACGGTCGCGGCACCGGGGTCAATTCCCCGCTCGCGGCGTTGCATGGCGTCGCCAGCGGCCTTGTGCGCCTCCGCAACCGTCATGGCCGGATAGGCTCCCAACGTCATCCGCCGCACCTTGCCGTCAAACCGGTAGAGGTATTGCCATGACTTCTGCCCGGTCGGACCTACCCGCAGCGCGAGCGTGCCGTTGCCGTGCGCGTTGCCCTCGCGCACTTCGTACCGCGCCCCAGTCGGTTTCAGGTTTTGGATCTGCTTGTCGTTGAACATCGCCGCGCCGCCTTGCCGTCCGGGGTTTCGCCGGGGTTGCATCGGGGTTGCGTTTGACCCCTTGGAACGGGCGGAATCACTGGATACCGCCGGACACGATGCTACAGACAACTTGCTAGCATTGCAAGGCTAATGTAGGATGGTCTGGAATTTCCGGGAATCGCTGGATACGCGACATTCTGCGATTCGTAATCAGCAGGTCGACGGTTCAAATCCGTCTGTTGGCTCTGAAATCATTAGTGAATCGCCGGACGCTTAGGGACGAAAACAACCGCGGGACAGCCGCGGGACGTCCCGCGGGCTAGGGTTACGCGAAAGAGTGCCGTGAAGTTGGGCGGTTCCAGGGAGGGGCTGCTGATTCTGGGTTCTGAGCATCAGCGGCACGGCGAACTGGTCCGGCGGTGAGCGGAATCTGAACGCAAGTGGCGACTGGCGAAGCGGGACCCCATCCTATCGCCTATCAGCTTGGCGTTCGAGCCGCTGGGGGCATGCCATGTTTGGTTTTCTCGTCTACTTCTCGTGTGTCGTTCTGGCCGGGTTCTTTGCAGCCAAGCGGGGCCGATCCATGCTCGGATGGGCAATAGTCGCAGTCGTCGCCACGCCGATCATCGCGGTGCTGGCGCTGCTGGTACTCGACGACAAGTCGAAGCTTCAGGCAGAATTGGAGTTGGAGGATGCGCTTGACGCGCTAGATGAGGACGACAAGCAACCGTCGGCCAGAGTGGTCAATCCGCGCGACTGGCGCCAGCGCAACAACAGGTAGTCGCACGCTTCGCGTACTTCGGGGCGAATCGTTGAATGATACGCGAGCTGGAGGAAAACATGACTGCGCCGATAGCCGACCGGACGCTTTGAATGACGCGGCATCGGCTCAGGCGCAACAATGGGCGAACATCACGCTCAGCCCTTCCGCCCGCCAACCACGCGAATCGGCACCACGTTTCCGCCCACAACCTGCTCCGCCGCATCACTCCGGTCCATCACCCGCGCCAACGTGGCGTCCGCGATACCCGCGTAGTGCCGGGCCGTCGTACTGACGTCCTGGTGGCCAAGCAGGCGTGAAACCTCCAAGATGCTGGCCCCCAACTCCAACCACCGCGCGCCCGCGGACCGCCGGAGCCCGTGGAAGTCCACGTGCGGCGTGATGCCCGCCTTCCCGCACGCCGCGACATTCCGGCCGCACAGGTTGCCCTGGCCTTCCCCGCCCGCGCTGAAGATGTACTGCGAGTCCGGCCACTTCTTCTTGGCCTCGGCGAGCCACGTAGCGGGCGAGGCGAGCGGCGTTTTCTGGTGCGCCCTCGCTCGCTTCGCTGCATGGACGACTCGGGCCGCGCGGTGGCGTCGGCGAAAAGGACCGATCTCCGGCGGGCGGAATGGCGAAGCCGTCAACAAACCTGGATGACGGGCGACGGCCGGTGGACGCGGAGCGGGCAAATTGGGCGGTCGACGTCTCGAGGCACTGCGCCAGACGCATTTTGGTTTCTGCGCGTCGCCATCGCTCACCGTGGACGACGTGTCCAGCGAAGACCTGACGATACTCGGCCAAAACCCATAGCGGCTATGGCACTTTCACGCCGCGTTGCACCGCCGGACGCGCTTCCACTTCGCGAAACCACCTAAAAATGCTCGGAAATTTTTCACCGTCTAGCGGCGCCTTGTAGAAATTGACCCAGGCCGCGAGCCAAGGCCATGTCGCGATGTCGGCAATGCTGTACGCGTCGCCCGCGAGGAACCGCTGCTGCGCCAATTGCGTTTCCATGACGCCAAACAACCGCTGAACTTCGTTGGAATAACGCTCGATGGCGTAGGGAATCTTCTCCTTGGCGAAGACCGTAAAGTGGCCGACCTGGCCCATCATCGGTCCAATCGCCGAGGCCTGGAACATGCACCACGCCAGCGTCGCATAACGCGTGTTGCCGGATGCGGGAAGCAACTTCCCTGTTTTTTCAGCCAGATAGATGAGGATGGCGATACTCTCAAACACCGCGATGTCGCCGTCCACCAGCGCCGGGATCTTGCCGTTCGGATTGAACTTTTGGAACTGAGGCGCGAACTGCTCGCCCTTGGTGATGTCGACCCGGTGCACGGTGTACGGCAGGCCGAGTTCCTCCAATGCAATCGAAATCTTGTGGCCATTCGGCGTGCCAAACGTGTACAGATCCATGGCTTTCCCTCAAGCAGCGCGGGTGCATGCGCGCATGGTGGGTATACGCGCCGTCGGTGGCTTTGCACAGGCCAAACTCACGAAGTGGCGCTGCAGTTTGGCAAGGCAGCGCCCCGCCCACTGCTCACGAGCACGTGGTACCACTGCACGTCTTGGCCGCGCCACACGCCGCGCCGCTGGCCAATGGCGTGTGCGTGCAGCCATCAGTCGCAGTGCAACTGTCGGCGGTGCAGGGATTGGCGTCATCGCAGGTGATCGGCGCCGCGTCGAAACAGCCGCCAGACGCCGGACAGCTGAGGTTGCCCCAGCGGTCGGTGCGGACGATCAACACGTCTGACGCTCCCCATTGCACGCCACGATAGCCAACCGCGATGACACCGCCGTCGAGCAACGGCTCGACCGCGACCAGCGCGCTGGAGCCGAGCTGAAACTCAGTCTGCTGCCAGGCGACATTGGCATTGTCGTCAAAGTGCCCAAGCCACGCAATCGAGTCGGTCCCACTCGCGTTCGCCCCTGAGAGCAGCACGCCGCCGGAGTCGGCAACGCGGATGCTGAGTGGGTCGCCCGCAGCGCTATCGAGACGCTGCGTCGAGATGACCTTGCCGACGGCGTCGACCTGCACCAGCAACCAACCATAGTAGCCGACGCTGTCGCAGGTCCCGAGGAGGAAATAGCCGCCGGACGGGATTGCACACGCGGTCGAAATGTCAACGAGTTGCGTCGCGGCAAGGTTCACGTAGGTCACTTTGCTGCCTGTCGGATTCACGATCGCCGCCCAGACGTCGGATAGGTTGCCGGTGCCAGCGACGAGCGAACTGCCGTCACTGGCGGCGGCGATGGCCATGATCGTGTCGCCGGCGAGCGCAAGTTTGACGGACCACAGGGACGTGCCGTCGGCGCCCACGCGCAACACGTTTGGCAGTCCGGAGGAGGAGTCAGCTGCCAGATAGCCGCCAGAGGCGATGGCAGCGACGCCATCGAAGTAGTACCAGCCACCAGCGTTGTAGCTCTTGTCCCATAGCGTAGTGCCGGTGGAATCGAGCGCGACCATGCGCGTGCCGATGCTGTCGCCGAGGTTGTCCGAGACATTGATCGCGACGACGACCTGCGCCGCCCCGGGCGTTGCAAGCACCGAGATCGGCACATCGTCGTACGCGGAGTCGATGACGGCGGTCCACGCCTTGACGCCAGTTGCAGCGTAGCGCGTGACGTCGACCGCTTGGCCCTTGCCCGTTGGCGAGGGCTTGGTCGCCGCGATGACAAAGCCACCGTCGTCAACCGCAGCGACATCGTACGCGGCTTCTGTGCCGCTGCCGCCCCAGATGGTGACGCCGATCTTGGGTTTGCCGGTGCAACTGCCGTTGGCACAGAAGTCCGCGTAGGTGCAGGACGTGCCGTCGTCGCACCCGCCGGCGACGGCTGTGTGCTGGCAGCCTTTCTTGGTGTCGCACGTGTCCGCCGTGCACACGTTCGCGTCGTCGCATGTGACCGGCGTGCCGGGCGCGCACGTCTCGCCGGTGCAGGTGTCGCCTTCCGTGCACGGGTTGCCGTCACTGCAACTCAGCGCGGCGGCGGTGTACTGGCAGCCCGTCTTGGTGTCGCACGTGTCGACCGTGCACTGCTTGCCGTCATCGCAGTTGGCCTGGACGTTGCCCGTCTGGCAAACGCCAGCGGCGCACACGTCGCCGATGGTACATGCGTTGCCGTCGCTGCACACCACCGCGTTGTCGGCGAACACGCAGCCGGTCTTGCTGTTGCACGTGTCCGTCGTGCACGGATTGGCGTCATCGCAAACGGTCGCGGCGCCGGGCGTACACACGGCGTTCAAGCAGGCGTCGCCGACGGTGCAGACGTTGCCGTCGCTGCACGTCGCGGCGCTCGCGAGGTGGACGCAGCCGCTCTTGGGGTCACAGCTGTCGTCGCTGCACGGGTTGCTGTCGTCGCAGCCAAGCGGACCGCTGGCGACGCACGCGCTGCCTGCGCAGAGGTCGCCAATCGTGCACGCGCTGCCATCCGAGCATGCCCCGCCGTCCGCCGGCGTCACGATGCAGCCCGTGGTCGGCACGCACGCGTCGGTCGTGCAGTCGTTGCCATCGTCGCAGGCGAGCGCGGCGCCGCCCGAGCAACTGCCGCTCTTGCAGACTTCCCCGACTGTGCACTTGTTGCCGTCGTCGCACGCCGCGGTGCTGCTCTGGTGGCCGCAGCCCAACGCCGCATCGCAGCTGTCGATGGTACACTGGTTGCCATCCTCGCAGCTCTGCACGGCGCCACTCGCGCACACGCCTTCCAAGCACGTGTCGCCCACCGTGCAGGCGTTCGCGTCATCGCACGCGGTGGTGTTGGCACTGAACGTGCAGCCAAGCTTGCTGCTGCACGCGTCGTCGGTGCACAGTTTGTTGTCGTTGCAAATGGCGGCGGCGCCCGACGTGCAAACGGTATTGAGGCAGGAGTCGCCGACGGTGCAGGCGTTGTCGTCGGAGCAGGTGCCCGCGCTCGGCAAGTGCACGCAGCCAGTCTTGGTCGAGCAGCTGTCGTCGGTGCACGGGTTGCCGTCATTGCACCCAAGCGGCTCGCCGGACACGCACACGCCGCCCGCGCACGCGTCTGCAACCGTGCAGGGGTTGCCATCGGTGCACTTCACGCCGTCGGCCGTGACGGACGTGCAGCCCTCCGCGGGATCGCAGGCGTCGGCTGTGCACACGTTGCCGTCATCGCAGTCGAGGAAGCTCCCGCCAAAGCACGCGCCCAAGCCGCACGTGTCGCCGACAGTACATTGGTTGCCGTCGTCGCATGCCGCGGTCGTCGGCTTGTGTTTGCAGCCCAGCGTTGCGTTGCAGCTCTCCGCCGTGCAAGGGTTTTCATCATCACAACTCGTCGTCGCACCGGGCGTGCACACCGCGTTGACGCAACTGTCGCTCACCGTGCAGACGTTGCCGTCGTCGCACACGCCTCCCGTCGGCAAGTGCTTGCAGTGCCCAACGGGATTGCACTGCTCGATCGTACACGGGTTGCCGTCGTCACATTTCGTCACATCGCCCGGGATCGCGGGATCGCAATCCGGATTCTTGTCGCAATCGGCGGGACACGTGAGGGTCGTCTCGGCCAAGCCCGCAACGCAGAAGCCATCCCCGCAGTAGCCGCAATCGACCGGGCAACCCAGAAAGTCCTCGCCCTTGTTGCAGACGCCATCGCCGCACGACGCGTCGCAGTCCTGAGGGCACTGCGCAGGTCCTCCGTCACTCCCTTCGCAGACGCCGTTGCCACAGACCTGCCAGACGCAGTCCTCAGCGCACGTGGCCGGCGATTCGCCCTTGTCACAAACCTTGTTGCCGCACGCGTTCGCGCAGTCCTGTGGGCACGCTTGCGGCGATTCACCGCAGTCGTATCCCTTGCACTTGCCGTCGCCGCAGCTGCCACAACAGTCAATCGCGCAGGACTTTGGCCCCTCGCCGGGTTCGCAGACGCCGTTGCCGCAACCCTTGCAGTCGGCGGGGCATGTGGCTTCTGTCTCGCCGCAGGAGGCAGAGCAGATGCCGTCTCCGCATTGGCAAGTGGCCACCAGCGCGTCGCCTGAGTCGAATGGACCGCCGTCGGTGTCCTGGGTATCGGTCGCTTGGGCTACGTCAATGGCATCTGAATTCGACGCGCCAGTATCCAGTTCCGGCGGCAGGTCAGCGGACACATCTGACGCGTCTGCTTGCACGTCCACGCCGTCTGGCGCGCTGTCTGCCGGCGTGTCATCTGGCGTCAGCGCATCGGTGCCGGCACCCGCCTCGGCTCCGTCAACGGCAGCACCGTCGGATTGAATGTCCCCGTCAGATGCGGTTTCGGCCGCATCCCCACTAGCGGTCGGGTCCAAAGTGTCGGCCAAAAGGACATCAGGGCCAATGTCGATCCCGATATCCGCGACGTTGACAGGCGCGATGGGACTGCCGCATCCAGCGAGCACCGCAGCAGCGATGAAGAAGCATTGCGCGCGGCCTACCATCGACAATCTCCATGCGATGCTGCAAAACGCCGCATCCCAACCGGAGTTTACGGTGGCGACGCAGAGACGGTCAAACGCCGGTCCTATCGGGCAACTATTTCGGCCCCGTGGCGGACAGAACGACGCGCGTTGAGGTTTGCCTCGCCATTCGCCATCGCCGGCCAGCGTCCGCTCGCCGCCACCGACGGTCGGTGGGCGGGAGACCTCACGGGATGCTCCCTGGCTCTTGCCGCCAACCGAGGTCCGGTCTGAGCCCGTCTTACCGCGACCGGCGGGTGCGTCTTCAATAGCGGTGAATGTTTGCGCAAGTCGATGCGGCGGCACGAATCGCCTGGCCACGGCACCTGCGGCCGGCGCGGCGCGACGGTCACATCAAATCCTGAGCCAGCACCCCTTTGCCGCCCACCCCAATCTCGAAAAGTCGTACCGGGAACGGGACTTGAACCCGTACAGACCGTCAGGTCCTGAGGATTTTAAGTCGCGATTTTGATTGTGTCACGCGGTGCCGAGACGTTTCTGCTGGACAGAAAAAAGCCTGACTGAATAAGGTGTTGACCTGCTGCGTTGTTCCACGCGGTGCCAGGTCAGACCGTACGGTGCAGGTCCAGATCCTTAGCCAATCCTTAGCCAGTACTTAGCCAGACGGGCCTTCCGTCGGCCGGGAGAACAGCGTGCCAGTCCTCGCCAAATTCACCGCAAGAACGATCGAGAACCTCAAACCGGGCTCCACTCGGCAGATCTTCTACGAAAATAGCGGCCACGGCAACGGGTCGCTCGGCATTCGCGTGTCGCAGGCCGGCAAGTCGTGGATCTACACGTACAGCTTCGGTGGGCGGGTACGGCATCTGACGTTGGGCAGATACCCTGCGATGTCGCTGGCGGAGGCGCATGAGGCGCAGAGCAAAGCGGCTGTTGAATGCACCAAGGGGTTTGATCCCGCCGCCAAGGTCGTGGATGAGCACAAAGCGGAACGTGCGGCGCCGACGGTGAAGTTCCTCATCGAACAGTATCTCGACTTGTACGCGCGGCCGCGGAAACGGTCGGCGAAGACCGACGAGGCGCTGCTGAATCGCAATGTGATGCCCGACTGGGGCCTACACAAAGCGGATGCGATCCGTCGACGCGACGTCACGACGCTGCTGGACAAGATCGTGAAACGCGGCGCGCCCATTCCCGCCAATCGCACACGATCAGTGCTCTCCAAGATGTTCCGGTGGGCGCTTTCGCGCGACATGGTGAAGCTCAATCCGGTCGCCGGCGTGCCAGCGCCGTCCAAGGAGAACCGCCGCGACCGTGCGCTGTCGGATGACGAGTTGGCCAAAGTGCTCAAGGCACTGCCGCAGTCGGAGATGGCACCATCGATGCGCTTGGCCTTGCGATTCCAGATTCTGACCGCTGCGCGCGTCGGCGAGGTCGCAGGCGCGCGCTGGGACGAGATCGACAAGAAGGCCGCGACTTGGACGATTCCCAAGGAGCGCGCCAAGAACAACCGCCAAAACGTGCTGCCGCTTTCGCCGCAAGCCATGGAAGTCCTGGAGGAAGCGGCCGCGCTGGACCGCGGCACAGGCGTAGTGTTTCCGTCGCGGATGCACGGTACGGCGATGCGCGGAGAGTCAGTGGCCGGGGCGGTGCGAGACAACCTCGATAAGTTTGGCGTCCCTGCATTCACACCGCACGACATCCGGCGGACGGTCGCGACCGGCCTCGCGCGGCAGCGAGCGGGTCGAGAAGTGGTCAGGCGGGTGCTGAACCACATCGATCAGAGCCAAACGGCTGTCTATGACCGGTACGACTATGCCGACGAAGTGCGGGCGGCGTTGGTGGCGTGGGGAGCGAAGGTGGCCGTGCTGACCACGATGGAGACGACCGATGCAGAATGAACTCTTGACGCTCGCCGAGGCCGCGGAACGTCTTGGGGTAGCAGTGGATGGCCTGCATCCAAGTCTGGCGATGGTCGCCGAGCTTCGGGGTGTTGCTGTCGAAGTCGAGAAGTGGCCGATCAAGTGGCTCACCCACCAAGTGCCGGATCCAGAGATCGGTCTTGAAGAGAACCGCTGGATCCTGGCAGGGCAATCCGATGCCTTCTCGGGCGTTGTCTGCCTCGAATCGCGCGACGTCGGAGCGATCGTGTTTAGCGGTTCGGCGCCCATCACTTGGGTGCGACGGCAACGCGAATTGGGCGAGCCGTCCATTGGGCAGGTTGGGCCTCTCGCCGACGGCTCGAAGCCCACAGTGCGATATGCGGATGTGCGAGTGTTTGCTGCTGACGTCGCCCTGCTCCTACAAGTCTTTGTGGCGCTGCAACCAGCGTTTGCAGCCCACGCGAGTAGAGCCAAGGCTAGCCTGATGGAACAGGTCACGCCAATCTTGTTCAGACTGGTGCACGAGCGCGCCAAACATGAAGGCGAGGCGAAAGCACTGCGCGAGGCGGCGGGCGCAAGCAAGAACGCTGACACACTCGCCGACGCCACGAGAGCAATGTCTACCCTGGTTCAACGTACGACGATGGCCGAAGATCGGGCGAGTCGACTCAGCGAGAGCCCTCCACCGTGGAAGCTGCCGGAAGACGTGACGCACGAACAATTGGCCTCACTGTTCAACATGAACTTGGCATCGCACAGTACCCCATTGGAGGCCGCTGTCCGGCTTTGGCTGACGGCATGCCTTGCCTTGGGGCCGGATGAAGTTGCGATCAAGGGGCTTACCACTGCCAAGCTGAAGGCGAAGCTGACGACCAAATTCTCGGTGCGGGTTGCGAACAACACGGAGGACGTGGCGCGCGTGGCACTGCCCGACATTGCGCGCCGTTCGGGACGAAAGCCGAATCATTCGCCCGTGAAAAATACCCCTGATTAGAAGCTGTTGCTGGCGATGTTGTCGCTATCCCCGATGATTCCCGCCCTATAAGTCGGCTTGAACCATCGTCATTCTTCTGGTGTCGAACCGTCGCTTGCGGTTCCAACACGGAGAATGAGATGTCAAAATTCTATAGAATTGCCGACTTGTGCAAGATCCTGTCGCTCAGTCGTTCAACTCTTCATCGAATGGAGGCGATTGGCTTGCTGCCGAAACGTCGGCGCATTGGACAGCGCGCGGTGGCGTACGATGCGAACGAGATCGACGCCTGGGCGGCAGAGCGTGAACGCGTCACGGTTCACTGCAAGGCCGCGGGGGTGACGCCATGAGCGGGACAATCCATGCGGATACGTTGGCTTTCATCTCGGCATTGACCGGCAACGATGACACTCCCTGCACCTGGCAGGTCTTTCCCGAAGGAAGCGCCAAATCAGGTGCCGCACGGCCCCGGATCTTGCACGGCTCTGTGCGAGAAGTGGCGTCACGCCTTCTGCAAGCGAATGCGGACGGCTGCGGCGTGTTCGTGACGGTCAACGAGACGGACCTGACTGGGCGCAAGCAACAGAATATCGTTGGCGTCCGCGCGCAGTTCATCGACTGCGATACGGTGCGCCCGACATCCTTTCACCTGGAACCTTCGATCGTCGTCGAGTCCAAGGCTGGCCCGCACGCCTACTTTCTGGTCCGGGAAGCCGAACTCGTACAATTCACGCCCGCTCAAAAACGTCTCGCAGCGGCGTACGGTAGCGACCCAAAAGTTTGCGACCTTCCGCGTGTGATGCGGGTGCCCGGCTTCTTTCACAACAAGGAGGAGCCGTACATGGTGCGGCTTGTCGAGTCGCACCCGGAGCGGGTCTATTCGCAGGCTGATGTCACCGCGGGGCTGCCGGAAGCACCTCCGCGCCCGCCCCGAAGCAGGCCGGGTGCAGGCGCACACGCTCCGGGTGAACGATATCAGCGCGCCGCGCTCGCGAACGGATGCGACGTAGTGAGAAATGCGATCCAGGGAGAGCGCAACGATACCCTACTCCGGGAGGCGAGATCCCTCGGCCAACTCGTCGCGGGCGGCGTCCTGAACGTTTCAGATGTCGAAGAAGGGCTGCTGTCGGCCGCTACAGCATCCGGACTGTCACCTGAAGAGGCCGCCGACGCAATTCAACGCGGCCTGACGTACGGCGCCAACCTCCCGCGGGGTATTCCTGAAGGCAGGACGCATTCCCAGACGATTGGCGGGCAGCGAGTTGAAATCAATCTCGACGGCGACCGAACAGATCTCACTGTCGCCGCCGCCATCGACGCGCTTGCGGCAAGTGACACCGAGCTGTTCCAACGTGAAGGTACGCTTGTACAGCTCGTTGAGTCCAGATCGGACGGAATGAGGACGATCCGCGATGTGCAATCGGTCACGCTCATTGAACGGCTCGCGCGCGTCGCCAGTGTTCGGGAACTCCGACCAGCTGGTCCAGGTGGTGCAGGCGAATGGGTGCCGACGGGTTTGCCGCGGTTGGTCGCAGAGGCTTTGTCTGTCCGGGGCCAATGGCGGGGTGTCCCGCATCTAGAAGGCCTGTCGGCGGTCCCCATCGTTGCGCCCAATGGCGAAATCCGCGACTTGCCCGGGTATGACCCGTCAACACGGCTCTTTTTCCAGTCGAACGTCGACTTTCCACCGGTTCCCAAAACGCCGACGCTCGAAGATGCTCAACTTGCGCTGCAAACGCTGGCGGCGCCGTTCGTCGACTTTCCGTTCGCCGATGACGTGCACCGCAGCGCAGCGTTGTCGGTAATTCTCACAGGTGTCGCTCGACCGTGTCTCGATGGATCGGTGCCGGGCTTCGTGATTGAGGCCAACGTACGTTCGACGGGCAAGTCGCTGTGCGCAAACCTAATCGGCTACATCATCGCTGGCACAACGGTCTCGTCGAGTGGTTTCCCGGAGAAGGAAGAGGAACGCGCGAAGGTTTACTTGTCCGAGTTGCGCCGCGGCGAGACGGTCATCTTGTTTGACGACGTCGCGTCGCCCATTGGCGGTGCAGCGCTCAACAGGCTCCTGACCGCGCCCCGCTTCTCCGACCGACTGCTGGGATCGTCAGTCGTTCTCGCGCTCCCAGTGCGTCAGGTAGTCATCTTCACGGCAAACAACCCGCGGGTGGTCGGCGATACCGCACGCCGTGTGTTGCCGATTCGTATCGTTGCCCAGTGCGAGCGCCCAGAAGATCGGAAAGGTTTCAAGATTCCAAATGTATTCAAGCATGTCAGGGAGGCGCGCCCTGCGCTTGTTGTCGCGGCGCTGACGGCGATTCGCGCTTGGTATGTCGCCGGCGCGCCGGACATGGGCCTTGAGCCGTGGGGTTCATTCGAGGCGTGGCTGCCGATCCGAAACATGTTGGTGTGGGCTGGCTGGCCTGACCCGATTGGCACACGAGCCTCGGTGCGGGCGGAGGAGGACGAAGACTTGGCGCCAATACGGGAGTTCTTGGAAGCGCTGTACGGCGCGACACTCGACAACGAAGGCCCGCTCACCGCAAAGGACATCGCAGGCGTGGCCAACATGAGTCCGCCGGTCGATCTCGGACCTGCATTGGCAGCATTGCCCGGCAGACCAGTCACGCTGCCCTGGGACGCCCGCTCAGTCGGGTACCGGCTCCGCCCTTACAAGGAGCGCGTGGTCGGCGGTATGCGCTTGGTGACGATGGGGAAAGACGGAAAGATCGGCGTCAACTGGAGCGTTGAGCCGGTAAAATCAAATGGTTAGCAATACCCGAATTCGGATCGGTGACGATGGTGACGATGCTTCCCCACTCAGCTCTCGGACGAGGGGGTGGGGGCACGCGCTGCGTGCGACGACGTGCGCAGACCGCACAGCGTGTGGACGGTGAGCCGCAAGCATCGTCACCATCGTCTCATCGTCACCGATGCCGATCGCATCGCAGGAGATTCTGATGACCCGCACCGCCCTCTACGCCCGCGTCTCGACCCTCGACCGCGGCCAGGACCCCGAAACCCAACTCGCCGAACTGCGCGCGGTCGCAGCGCAGCGCGGCTGGACCGTCACCGGCGAGTACGTCGACCGTGGCGTCAGCGGTGGCAGGGCGACGCGGCCGGAGTTGGACCGCCTCATGGCCGACGCACGCCGCTGCAAGCTCGACGTCGTCGCGGTGTGGAAGTTTGACCGATTCGCCCGCTCGACGACGCACCTGCTGGCGGCACTGGAGGAATTCGGTCGGCTGGGCGTCGATTTCGTCAGCCTGCGCGAGCAGATTGATACCGCGACGCCGGTCGGAAAGATGGTGTTCACGATGGTCGGCGCAATGGCGGAGTTTGAGAAGTCGTTGATCGTCGAGCGCGTCAAGGCCGGTGTTGCGCGCGCACAAGCTGAGGGCAAGCACTGCGGGCGGCCGCGCAAGGCGCTGGACCTGCGCGCGGCGCGGCTGCTGCTGGAGGCGGGGAAGTCGGAGCGCGAGGTCGCGGACATGCTCGGGCTGCCGCGCGCGACGTTGCAGCGGCGGCTGCGCGAGGCTGGCCCAAAAGCCCCGGATTCCGAAGCGGCCTGAACGGAGCCTTTGGACGGCCCGCAAGTCTGGCTCAGAAATGGCCCACAAGCAGGTGGTTTTTGGACGACACCGACTACTTCGGCTTGATGGTGTAGCTCAGGGACATCGTGCTGCCCGAGTACAACGGCCCCGAATTGCCAGTGCCAGACTTCACCCAGGCCAGCCAACTGCCAAGTTTCACGCCATCCATGTAGTCGGATGTGGCGACCGTGGTGTCCTCGTCCCAAACGGCAAGTGACAGCACGTCGGTCTGCTGCAGTACCACGTCAAACGACTCGCCCCACACGGGCGTAAACGTGTCCTGCTGGCTGGTCGTGGTCGCGACGATCGTGTCGTTGACTTCGATGTTGACGAACGGGTCCGGCGCGCCGCCGAACGCGTCCCACGCGCTACCGGTTGAGTCGGTCAACGGCATGTTTCCGCTCAGAATCTTGATGGTGTACGTGTGGCCAAACGCAGTCGTGCACTTGCCGTTGCCGCCGCAGACCGATTGCGCATCGCACTGACCGCTTGCGGTGCACGCGGCGCAGCCAAGAGAGCCCGCGACGCACACCAAGCCGCCGATACAATCCGCGGGCGCCAACTTCTTCTTGCACCCGTCCACGCCGACCTGACACGCGACAACCTGCCCGCCAGCGTTGCAGGCGTCCTGCGTGCATTCATCGGTGCATGGCTTGACGCAGGCCGCGTTCTTGCACTGCATCCCGGCACCGCAAGCCTGTGCGGTCAACTTGCCCGTCACGGCGTCGCAGGTGTAGGCGGTGTTGGCGGCGCACTTTTCGTCGGCCGCGGTGCACGCCTCGCACAAACACGTCTTATTCTGGCCTGTGTTGGCGCCGCACTGTGAGAAGGCGACGAAGCCCGCCGCCTTGCAGTCAGCGTCTGAGCACAGCTTGGCCCCCATCGCGCCGCTGGCATCGCAGAAGTGCAGCGTCGTCCCGTCGCAGAAGTTGTCGGCTGGGCTGCACGGCGCGACACAGGTGGTGCCCGCACACACAGATCCACTGGCGCACTTGCAGGTGCCGCCGCAACCGTCGTTACCACACGAATTCGCGGCACAGCTCGGCTTGCAGGTTGTCGACTTGCACTTGAACGTCCCGGGGTCGCAAATCGCCGCGGCATCGGGACAGGTGCCACAGGTGCCACCGCAACCATCATCGCCGCATTCCTTCCCCGAGCAAGCTGGCGCGCAGGAGGTGACGCACTTGGCAGCGGCGCTGCAGGTCGGCGCCGCGGCTGGGCAGGCGCCACACGTGCCGCCACAGCCGTCGTTGCCGCATTCCTTGCCGTTACAGGCAGGCGTGCAGGCGTCGGTGAACGTGTCGCTACCGGTGCTGGCGGTATCTTTGGTGGCGGCGGTGAAGCCCAAGTCTTCGGTCGCATCGACCGCCATCGCACCGCCACCACCACCGCCGCCGACCGACGATGCGCACCCCACGCACATCGACAACACCACACACACCGATCCGCTCTTCATAGAATCCTCCAACTTTTCCGCATGTTTCATCCGCCGCACCGCTCAAAACAAGATCCGACAAGTCATATTACATCCGCTTTTATGCATCCGCAATCTGTCTTCAGAAGTCCTGTCAACGCCAGTGGGCGACGGCACGATCTCGTCCGGAGGTGCGGCGTGAGCAAACTGGCGAAGTTGGTCGGCAAAAATGTGGCGGATCAGCGAAAGAGAATTGGAATCACGCAAGCCACTCTCGCTGAACGAGTCGGCGTTGCGGTGGAAACGATTGGGCGGCTCGAACGCGGTGCGTCTCAGCCATCATTCGGCAAGATGTGCGAGATCGCCGAAACACTGGGCGCCGACATCGGATTTGTCGTTGGCTCCGTGCCCCCGGATTCGCACGCACAAGCCGTGGCGAAGTTGACCAGCATCGCACGGTCGCGATCGGTAGCTGACGTGGAATTACTGATTCAGATTGCGGAATCCGTGTTTCTTCGCCTAGATGAGCGGTGAAGCCGTCGCGGTCCGAGCACGGAGACCATGCCGTCGTGAACAAGTTGATGCTCCAGCTGGCGCGGCGCGCGGGCTTGGCGCGTCGTGGACCGCACTTCAACGGCGACCGCGGGTTGCTGCGCCTGCAACGCACCTCGACGCACTTATGACGCCGCGTATGCGCTGACGGACGCGGAAACGAGCGCCGCGGGGACCGGTAGGCCGGCCGTAGGCGGTCGCGGGCGCCCGAGTTGCTCGAACCCGGCGCTTTTTGGGCCTGACACACGCGCTCTTGGGCTTTGACGCCCACAGTGGACCGCCCGAGACTGGCCGTCAGGCGCAGTTGCGGATGGTTCGAGGCTGTCGCGGGGCCGGATGCGGGCGGTGAATGGCGAACCGAGACCCCATCGCACCTACTACTAGCGCGAAGCATTGGCGCAGGCGAAGTGGGACATGGGGGCGTTTCGGGCAGAACGCCAGCACCGGTCTCAGCCAAACCGCTCAAAGCAGTTCTCGTTGTGCCACAGCAGCAGAGACTTGTCCGGCCGTTCCTTCGGGTTCTCCGGCACGGCGACCGTTTTGCCATGAAAGTCATAGTAGATCTTTCCGTTCGAATACTCTTCGCGCAGCCGTGAGCTGACCTCGAAACGCAGATCGGGCGTCACGGTGACATAGCCCTTGTCGAAGAGCCGATGGATATCCGTCCGCAGCAGCAGCCCATTCTGCACGCGGTGATCGCCTTCACCGGCGAACGGGCGGATGTGGGCCGCGTCCAGCACCGGCAGTGAATGTTCGCCGCTGACTGCACAAGCGCGCCCATAGGCCGACGTCACCGCGAGCCGAAACGCGCCCTGCCCCAGCCGCGGTGTGACCTCGTACGGCTGGCCAAACTTGGCGGCCTGGACGACGGAGTCCTGGGTGAGCGGCGTGGTGAGTTCACCCAGTTCCAACACGCGCTGCATACAGGCACCAAAGATCCGCTTGCCTTCACCGGTGTCGATGTCGATCCGGGCGCCCGAGACAACGTTGTCGTGCCAATCGTCCGGTTGCGGCACCCACATCGATTCGGGGAAGAACACCGGGTGGAACAGCAAGATGCAGCCGATTTCCTCGGCACCGGTCGTCGTCATGCCTTTGCGGTACTGGCCGATGGCCGTGCGCATGGCGGACAGTGTCGGCGCACCGTTCATCTGGCCGAAGGTGTCCCAGGCGATGCCGACAGGGACTTGTTCATACCGCGAAAAGAAGCCCATGCCGGCGATGGCGCGGTGCGGCGCCTTGAGTCGGAGGAAGAACGGCGAGCCGGACGCCACGGCACGGAAGTTGCGCAGGGAGCCTGGCTGCCAGAAGTTCACTTCCTCAACGTTGTCGAGGTTGTGGAGGAAGTCGAACCACGTCTTGTCTGTGTTGCCGATGTAGCCCATTCGCGACATGACGTGATCTCCCGGTGCAGGTGCAGAAACGGATTGCGGAGCGCGCGTCCGATAGTCAGCCTTGTCCCGAAATCCGTCCATCGGTTCCGAACGGTTGGGCGGAGTCTCAAGCGTTTTCAGCCACATCAACGGGGAATGGGTTTCAGACGGCGCGGCCCGTGTCGGTCGAGGCGCGCGTTCCGCGATGGTTTCATTGGCGAACAGTTCGATTTCGACCCGGCAATGATCGCTCGGGCCCCGATCGTCGGGTGAATTGCGCGCCATCACCGGCAGGCGCGGAACCAGATCGCGGGACGCGAAACGAAGTCCAGCTGCCTCTCACCTGTCGCCGGAGCCTTCCAACTCGATTGGCATGTCGGCACGTTCTTGGCGTGGAGCGGCAGTTCGTCAGGCGATGGCTGAGCCTGTCGGCCAAATTGCGTCAGTACACGACCTCGCCGCCCTGGATGACGCCGCACAGACGCTGACGTGCGCGAAGATGCGCAACGTGTGACCCGTGGACCTGCGCCGTCGCCGGCACTTCGCACTGCGGGCACCAGACGGCGGCGATGGTGTCAACGCCGACTTGTCCCAAATGAACGTGAAGTCCGCTGGCCGTCCCCGCAGCCAAAGTCATGGACCCGCAAGTGCCGGCCGCGGGTGCGGGCGCGTCTGAACACGCGAATATGACGCGATTCTGGTTCGCGATTCAGTTCGCGATTCTGGTCGTTGACATCCGCGCTGCCCTGCCGGAGACTGTCCGTCAGGTGCCGTCGGAGACGGTCCGCGTCGCCGGAGGGCAACGTGGAAGTGGCGAATGGTAAAGCCGGATATGTTCGGCATGAGTGCGCCAAGAACGGTGCCGGTGAAGGCTGTTGAGATCGCAGGAGGTGGTAATGGACCAGTTGGAAGCCTTTGCTGCGTTCTTGGCCTTCGGTGCAGGCATTGACTGGACCGGCGAGCTGGACGGTTACGATTGGAACGGCAATTGGCGAGCTGGGATCGACAGACGCTTTGAACATCATTCAATGATTTCGGCTGCGCTCAGACCCGCCGCTCACCCGGCCGAGTTTGCTGCCGCCGCCGACACAATCAGGACTTGGGGCGGAATCAATGCGCGGATTCAGCTACCCGATCTCGTGGCATTCCGAAATTCATCAGTCGTGCTCGCGGGCGGCCCCGCGGGAATCGGTTTGGACGATGCGCGGGTTGCCGGCGTACGTATCGCGACGGCATCCAAGATCTACGGCGCTGTCGATCCGCGAGTTTGGTCTATCTACGACTCGCGGGTGGGTCGCGAGCTGCAGCGTCGTGTCCGCCAGCACGTTCAGCTGCCAGCCGACACGGCGCCACCTGCCGCCCTGCAGTTCAAGATGCCACCTCCTCAGGGAAATCCGCCCCCTCCCGCGCCGGATCCAAAGGTCGGCGTAATCACGTACCACGCCCAGGGTCGAAGCGGCTTTTTGCGCGCCAGCCATGTCTTTCGGCGAGTGGCGGCGATGTTGCAGGCCAACGGCGGACTTCCGAACGGTTTTCATCACGTTGATCAGACGTGGCAGGCCTATCACATCGAGATGGCCATGTTCGCAATGGGCGTTCCATGACCGCCACCTGCTGAAAGCGCTTCATCAAGGTCGATCTCTGCGCCAGTAGCCGACCTCGACGCCTTGGCGGCAGCGGTGCCGACGAGGTGCACAACCCCGACTCCGAACGCTGCGCCCTGAACGACGCTGCGCCCTGAACCTGATTAGCTTGCGACACGCTGCGTCCTGAACCTTGACGGGCTCGCCGGCCCCGGCATGCTGCTCGTCGGGTCGGTTCCGGACGCTGGAGTGTCGGATTAGCGCTCAGCGGCGGTGGTGCGTCCCGTGTCCGGCCAAAATTGACGCCGCCTGCCTTCGGGATCACCTTCATGCTCCATGACCGTTTTGAAGTCCTCCGGCGCATCCATCTCGGCCCGGTTACAGAGACCGTCGAGGCCCGCGACACGTCGTCCGGCGAGCGCGTCCTGCTTTGCACGCTCCACTCGCATCTCGCCGATCGGCATGCTCCGGCTCGTCTGTTCCGTGACCAGGTCGCCGTTGCCCGGCAACGCCAACACCATCGACTTCTGCCGATTCTTGCCGCCGAAACGGAGATGGCCGCGTGGTTCACGATGCCGTCGCTGCCAGGAAGATTCCTCGCGGAGCTGATGGCGGAGCCACACCTGAGGAACTCGATCACCTCCGCACGCTCGGTTCAGGCTGTGGTCGGTCAGTTGCTGGAGCTACTCGTGTACCTCGAAACCGCCGCCGACTTGGCCACCCGCGGCCGCACGCGACCGGTCGCTTACCGAGGGCTGGGCCCATCGAAAATCCACTGGGGATACGACGACCAAGTGCGCGTTGTGCCGGTAGCCGGCATGCCGCAATTCGCGCCCGATGACGTCACGGGGGTGGGCTTGGTCGACGACGCGGTGGACTACCTGGTGTCTGACGCGGACGACCTTGTGGCAGCAGACCGTCACGCTGTGGCGGCCATGACGTTTGAACTCGTCACGGGGCGTCGATGGCGAGACGTGCGTGGCAACGGAGTCGGCCACGTGGACACGGAAGGAATCCAACCTGACCTTGTACGGTGGCTTCGCGATGGATTGGCGACGGTTCACGCCGGTGGCTTTGGCTCTGCAGTGGAGATGGCTGGCGCGTGGGCAAGCCTGCATCGCGCGCGACAGTGACGCCTGGCAGTCATCCCGACGGCGTTAGGTTTGAGCTGAATCAGTCTCCTTGTTCATTTCGATTTGCCCGGACATTTCCGCTTCGTCGAATACCGCAATCGCATCAGCGTCGACGTCTTGCGCTCCCATGGGCGCACCCTTGGTCTTGAGCCATGCCGCGCCTCGACGTATGAATACTTCTCCGGCGCACAGCAAATAGAGGCGACACAGCAGACCGTTTTGGAAGACGGCGTTCAGCTGGCCGCCAACGAGCACCGTCGGCACGATGTCCGCAGCGCTGAGACCGACGGTGGGAGGCAGGACTGCGCTTCCGCCAGCTGTCACTGTCAGAAGTGCCAAGCGCTTCAGATCGTCCGCCTTGGCGTCTGGCCATCCGTGGAGCTTTGTCAACCACGCCTGCGGCAGCGCACTCGCTCCCCATCGGGCACCGACGAGTGCACCGGCGATGGCACCAACAGTGTCCGTGTCGCCACCGCATCGGACGGCGCGCTCGATCGCGTGCGGCGCATGTTGCGCGGGACAAAATCCCAGGTCGGGGCGATTGGCCGACTCTCCCGTGTGGACAATTGCCGACCAAGCAGCTTGCAGTGCTGCGACTGTCCAGCCGTTGTTTGGAAATTGCCACGACTGTTTGCGCTCGGCCTCATCCAACCGCGCGCTCCACAACGCACGCGGCTCTGCATCAAGGCGCGCCAGCGCCAGGCGTAGACCGTCGAAGCTGCCAAACAGGACGGCGTGCCGAATGGCCAAGCACCAGAGCGCGCAGGCTTCCTGGGCGTCTCGTTCAAAGTGCGTCAGGGCTGCAATTTCTTGGGCTGCTTGCCACAGCGTGGCTTCGTCATCATCCCCTAGGTATGCCAGCGCGACTGGCGCGGTCCGCATAAGCGCTCCGTTTCCGGCACTGCGCTGTGCGTTGTCCTGATGGTAGTGCACGGCCGCAGCCCGCATCGCTTTGGCAGTGCCGCCTTCCTCGGCGGCACCCAAGACCGCGCTGATTTGCCGGCCGATGTCCACAGCACCGTCCGCCCACGTCCACCAGTTGCGTGCGATCTGGTCCTGCGCCGCCACACTGCGCACGTCGATGCCTGTCGCCGCCACTGACGCGATGCCGTGGGCCATGGCCGTGTCGTCCGTCCACTCGCCGGGCGCCCAGCGCATGCGGTTGCCGCCGACCATGCCGATGGGCGTCGTGTACGGGACCCGCGGAAGAAACTCGTACGGGGCGCCGAGCGCATCGCCGCACGCGAGACCGAGCAGTGCGCCCATGGCCCGGTCAAGCTGGAGCGCGGTCAACTGTTTGTCAGGCATGGAGATTTCGGCTCCGGTCATTCGCCCACAGCCGCCTGCGCGGATTGTTCGAGACTATAGTGTTTACTAGGTTGTGCGGCGGCGGGCAAACGCCTACCTTCGGCTTGTCACTCCGAAGGCCACCATCACTTCTCAATCTGAACCACGACGGACAGAACCAATGCTCGACGCCCTTGCGCACCTCGCCCAGCCCACTCCCGACTGGCTCGCCGCGCTCACGCCAGACGGCATCCAGGCCGGTCCACTTCTGTGGCGGCGCCAACTGCTTGAAGGCGCGCTGGTCTACCCGGGTAGCGGCGACGACGGTTCGCCCATCCGGCAGTTGAGCGGCATCGTGCGCTCCTTCATCTTCCTCGACCTGGACGTGCGCAAAGATACGTTTGTGGCTGAAATGACCAAAAAGCTTCGGAAGGGCGAGGGCTTCGCGCACCACCGGCTCGTCGGCCTCACTGAGTTCGATGCCGAGGAGTTCATCGGACCGAGCTTGTGGCTCCTGCCGCCGGAAGCGCTGCCGGTCGAAGACGCCACGCCAGGCTTCGGCCTTTGGGGCGTGTACGAGACGACGGTGCGCGGCTCGCCGGAACGGTTCAGTCTGCTGATTCTCAACGTCGAGGCGCTCTCGGCGCTGATCGCGCTCTTCTCTTGGACAGCGCCGTTCGCCATCGTCGCGCAGGACCACGGGTTTGGAACGCGTCACTGGCGGTCGTTCAGCGACAGAATCCGTCGCTTTTCAAGGTGTTGGATCTACTTGCCGACGTTGATTGTGGTCGGCGAGAATAACCAGCTTGGTGAGTGGACCGCGCGCGGGCGCCTGTTGAGCGAGGACCGAGCCGACGAGAGCGTGCACAAGCAAAACCGCCTCTTCTATGAGTTGCCAGCGAACACAGAGCCAGAACGACTGCTGGAGGATGTGGCAGCACCTCCAGGAGACGCGGTGATCGCCACGATGTCGTGGTCGCTGATCGACAGGTCGGCGTCGCCCGAATTGCTTCGGGAGATGATCTCGTTGCTGGGCGAGCGACCCGTGCCGATAGGCCTCGTTCCACGCATCGTCGTGGCGTACGACCGCCTCATCTGGGCGAACGAGGCAGACGAGGCAGTTCTCGTCGCGTGGCCGACGTTGGTCTCGGCTGTTGACTCGTCGACCATCCGCGCACTCGCAGCGGCGCCACAGCTTGAAGGTAGCGCTCCATTGCTCCGGGCGTGGACGATGAACCGTGTGGCGGCGCGCACGGTGCTCGATTCGCCGGCGTGGCAAAAATACCTCAGCGACGAGGTGTTTGTTGCGTTGCGAGAGATTGCCGACCGCGACCCCGAGGACGTATGGCGCGAACTGCTCGATAGCGCAGACCTGCGGGTTTCTGAGGCCCAAATTGCTGCGTGGGCTGCCGCAGACACACCCGAGCGCCGTTGGGCGGAGCGGAGCCGGTTGCGGAGGCCGCGGCTAGGCGCCGAGCCGGATTCCACCGTGGCGCCGGCACTCAGCGAGGCAGAGCGCGAAGCGCTGATGGAGACGCCGCCGGCCATTCGAGGCCGTGGAAGGCGGTGTCCGGATTGTCGGACGGAGGACCATGTGCGCTGGTTTCTTGTCTCGCGGGCGCCTGAGGAAACGGCCGATGGCCAAGGCCGGGCGACGTGGATGTCGGTGTGCGCGCAGTGCAGAGTGCGGTTGATGGCGCTGGATGCCCGGCCAAAGTCGCGGACATCGATACGGCCACCTGGCCTATTGGACGAGGTGCCGTGAGCCCTGAACTTCAAGAAGTGCTGTTCGTGCGTCACGGCCGTATCCTCGGTCGCATGCGGGAGTCCGGCGCCGACATTGAGTGCGGCGACGGCTGGTTTGACGTGCTGGACGTACTGTGTGCACGCCTTCAGTTCCACACCGACACCGATGGCGCGCCGCAAGTCGTCGCGGTGCAGGTCAAGGAGAAGGCTGGGGCGCTGCGGTTCTATGCCGAGGGCGCGGACGAGATGCACGGCGGCATGATTGACGTCGCGCAAGCGATGTCCGAGCACTTCTGCCAAAGCTGCGGCGGGCGGTTGCCGTGCTTGGCATGCAGCCGAACTTTGGCGGCACTTCGCACTGCGGACACCCGATGACGACGATGGTGTCAACAACCACAAGTGCGAAACCAACATGAAGTCCTCGCGAGCTCCTGCCGGGCGCGTCGGACCGGCCCAACTGGTCTTCAGGGGCTTACGGACAGTTCGGCGTTGCCGTGGAGGCTGGGTGCGTGCGGGAAGTCCAGCAGGCAGACACAATCGGAGGCCTTGTGGCCCGAGTCCGCCGTTTGACACCCCTGCCAGCCGCGCCTACCCTCGCCAACGCCCGGATCAACCAGTCAAACACGGCGGTTGCCGGCACAGTGAGGCGTCATGCGTGAATGCACGGTCAATGGCTGGACTTGGACGCGTCGCCCGCACTTTGCCACGATGGTTGCGGCAATCGCGCTGGTCTTCGCCGCGGGGCCTTCACGGCAAGCCAGCGCTGCGCAGGTCACCACCATCACCACGGGCCTGGTGACCGACTGCATTGGCGAGAATGCCGCTGGCACCATGAGCATGCAGGGCTGCAAGCTGACCGCGACGATCACCGACGGCAAGGTGACGGCGTATGCGACGGAGTGCACGGAGTTGGCTTGGGACATGATGACGCTGCCGAACTCCTACGGCAACCAGCAGGCGATCTACTACCGTGGGTACGTTGTGACGAAGTACGCGGACGACAACGGGATTATCCCCGGATACCACTTCTACGACGCGCAGACCGGCGCCGAGGCGGGCATCACCGCGCAGGACACGCTCGGCAACAGCGTGTTTACGCCGTTTGTCATCAACGGAGCCAACTATTCGGGGTGGAAGAAGAACCTTACGAGACTACATATCATCGAAGGCGCAACCCAAGATCAGGACCGATTTGTGTTCCTCAACGACCCGTTTCGGGTCTATCCGTCGCCGTTTGATGCAAATGGCGCAGTCCAGCCGGGCGCACTTGTTGGTCCAGTTTCCGCGAGCATGACTTGGAAGACCACCTACAAGTGGGACAGCCTCAAGGCACGAGAGTCCAAGATCTTTGCGTTGCTCAGTGGAGCCCATATCGTGCATACGCTCACTATCGGTCCAACCGCGATCGCCGAAGATCCGAGCCCCCTGACACTGGACAACTATAGTACCGACATATGGAACCCCATCGATGCCGGCTTCGTGACGATCAAGGACAAGACAGGTCTCGATAAGACCTACCTGACAGTCGAAGCTTCCTTGGATTCGTCAGGCCAATCCGGCGAGTATCTGATCAACGTCGATGACTTGACCGACAACTTTGCCACCGATGTGCATGACTTGGCGGTGGTGGATCCGGAAGAGCGCTACATCATCAAGGACCTCTGGTATGAGGGCAAGACCGTCCTCTACGACAACTTCACCGGCAAGTCCGCACTCATCGCTGCGGAGGATATCTATCCGTTGCGCGGCCACACCGCCTTCATCGCCACGGGCCTCAACCCGATGTGGCAGATCCTCAGCACCAGCGGCAAGGCGTATCTGGTGCAGTTGACTGATCCGGTGAACCTGACGATTGACGTCAATGTCCAGCCGTTTCCGATGTTCCAGGACGTCTACACCGCGTATGGCAGCGCGGGCGGCCAAGCTTGCGTCAGCTTGCCCAATCCGAGCGTCACGGCGACCACGATCACCACGGGCACGGACATCGGCATCGCTGACGTGGATGCGGGCAGTTCGGATACCGGCGACGGCCTCGTGGACGCGGATGCCGGCAGTGCCAGCGACGCCGAGCTTGGCGATGCAGCGGTGGAAACGCTGGGGGGAACCGACGCTGCGGTCGAGGAGGCAGAGGTAGTCGACGCGGTGGCGCTGGATACGGCCGAAGTGACGGACGTGGGCTTCAGCGAGATGCCGGACGCGCTGGGCGACGTGACGGCCGCTGACCTGACGCAGGATGTGCCGACCGCCGATGGCGAGGTGGCGGAACCCGATGGGACTCCCGCAGACAGTGCGCTGCAGCCGGACGCCGCTGATGGCACCGACGCGGCCAGCGATGCGGCGGGTACGGATGCGGCGGTGGTCGATGGCCCGGATGCGCTGGTCGGGACCGATGCCGAGGCGGCCGACGTTGCCGCAAGTGCCGCGGCGGCGGGTGCCAAATCTGGCTGTGATGCTGGACCGGCAAAGGCTGGATCAGCCAACGTGCCAGCAGGAAAGGCCTTGCTGGCGGCCTTGGCCGGACTGGCGCTGCGGCGCAAGCGCGCGACCTGAGCCCGCGAGTGTTCCGTCGCTACGGCAACCGCTGCGTCGCGCCAATGGCCCTTGAGGACGCCCTGGATGACGTAGCGTAGCGACGCGCGATACGATGCGAAACGTGTGGATCTGCAGACTTGGGTAGGCACTTCGCACTGCAGGCACCAGATGACCGCGATGGTGTCAACACTCACTTGTCCTATTTCAACATGAAGTCCGACGTTCCTGCAGCGCATCGTCAGGTGGACGACCGGGTTCGAGCGCCTTGCCTGGTCGCGGGTGCCCGCCTGGGCCTGCCCTTGCAACATCGGTCGCAGCGTCAGAGTTTCTTGCCGTTGTTGCAGACGAGCTTGCCCGTCGCGAGTGCAAAGAACGCCGGATCGGTGAGGCAGTTGACCAAGGGTCCGCTGATGATCAGCTTCTTGTCCGGCGGCATTTCTTGCCACAGGTTCTGCAGCTTGCCGGTGTTGTCGAACAACCAGATGTCCCACTCGTTCGAGTTCTGACGGATGGTCACGCTCGGTCCACAGTAGTCACCGGTCCACACTTGCGCCGTCGTCGTGCAGTCTTGCGCGATCAAAGCCGCCGCCGTCACCGTTGCCGCGAGCGCCGGGTCAAGCGGCTGCAGCGACGTCGAATCCGGGAGATCAAAGCGCATGTCGGCTGCGGCACAGGTCTTCGTGTCGCCGTACATTCCGGCTGCACAGGGCGGCCCGCTCGAAGTATCCGTCATGAATGCTGCGCCGACGACCTGGCCCGCCGTGCTGAAAAACCACGTCTGGGATGAAAAGCCCGTGGATGCGCGGACAATCCCGCTGCCATCCGGGCAATGGGCGACGTCCACTCCATACCCCTTCGCCTTCTCGCTTTCAGCCCAAACCAACAGTTCCTGCGTCGTGGCGAACTGGGTCTTGAGATTGCTCAGCGGCTGCTCGCAATCGACCGTCGCATCCGCGTCCGCCAGGACTTCAGCCGGCGCTGCGTCGATGGGATGCACCACGCTCGCGTCTGCGGGGGTAGCAAGCTGTGCGTCCACGGCGTCATTCGCGGCGATCGGCTGTGCTGGAAAATCATGACGAATACAACCGCTTGTCACGAGCGCGAGGGCAAGGATCTGGCGCATGCGAACCTCGTAGTCCAGCCACGTTACGCCGCGGCCCTTCGCCGGTCAATCACAGCTTGTGCCGCGTCTCCACGAACGAATGCGGCCTGCGCCAACAGCCGACGAGGACGCCCTGGCAGCAGGGTAGTTCCACGACAGTCCGGGTTGCCGGCGCGTGCCGTTGGTCGGGCGCGTCGAGGCAGACGCGCGCGGTGCAGCGCAGTTCGCAGCGCGCCAGATGCTGGTGCCGGGTCAGGCGGCGCGCAGGCGAATCGTGTGGGCGATTCGTCCTTGCGTGTGCATGTCGAATCCGACATACTGGACGTCAGCGCGTGACGTCCGCGCGAACGAGCTGCCCATGAGTCCGACCGACAAGCCGCTGGTTTGGCTGCATGGCGAGATCAAGACGCCGCCGCTGGGCGCGGATGCGCGCTTGGAGGCGGGCTACCTGCTGCGCTGCCTGCAGTCAGGCGAGCTGTTGTCGATGCCGGAGAGCCGGCCGATGCCGGTCATCGGGACCCGGGTGCACGAGCTGCGGATCCGCGACCGGGACGCGATCTGGCGGATCGTTTACCGGCTGGACCCGGACGCGGTGGTGATTGCCGCGGTGTTCCAGAAGAAGACGCAGGCGACGCCGCCGGGCGAGATCGACAACGCGCGCCGCCGGTTTGCGGCCTATGATGCAATTTGAACGGAGGTTGTGATGGACCCGAACAAGCAAGCCCGCCTCGACGCCGCTGGTTGGAAAGTGGGTGATGCGGCTGATTTCCTGTCTCTTTCTCCCGCCGAAGCGGAACTGGTGGAGATTCGCCACCGCCTCGCGCAAGCCGTGCGGACCGTGCGCGCCGAGCACCACGTCAGTCAGGCGCAGCTCGCGCGGATTCTGGGTTCCAGCCAGTCGCGGGTGGCGAAGATCGAAGCAGGCGATCGCTCGGTGTCGCTGGACCTGATGGTGCGGGCGCTGCTGGGGCTGGGGCTGGGGCATCAGGAATTGGCGGGCTGGTTGGGCGCCAAGTCGGCGGCGTAGCTGAGGCGAAGCGCTTGGAACGTAAGAATAAGGCTACGCCGGTAGCCGACTTCCACGCCCTGACGGCGGCGTAGCTGAAGCACGATAGGATGTGAATCGTGTGGATCCGCAGGCTTGGGCCGGCACTTCGCACTGTCGACACCAGACGATGGCGATGGTGTCGAGAGCCACTTGTCCTATTTCAACATGAAGTGCTACTCGCATCCGCCAAAGCCGACGACGGAGGCCGGTGTGGCGCGGAAGTTCAAGTGGTCGCCGCTGCTCACCCGCCGGTGTCGGTGACGGTCCTCGGAATCTGCCGCCGCCCGTCACGCCGCCATCGTCAGCACTTCCACCAGCGCGCCGCGTTGCCGTGCCGATGCCGCCATTTCGTCGAGCGCCAGCGCGGTCGCGTTGTCCAGCCACTCATCGCCGCACTGGTCGCACACGCGCGCCGGCACGTCGCGCACGACGAGGACGCCTTTGCCCAGATCGACCGACCAGGTGGTGCGCCCCGCGACAAAGTTGCCGCCGCACAGTGGGCACGTCGTGGATTTTGCGAGGTTCTTCATGGCTGTTTCCGCGTCCGGAAGTCCGGCGGTAGAAACCGGGCGTCGTCCGGCTCGTACAAGGTAATGATATACGCCTCCTCCGCAGCTGCGTCCAACGCGACGACGGCATGGAGCACGCGGCCTGCGGTCTTGCCCAGCACCAGCGCGGTCGGTCGCGGCCGTTCGGCGGAGTAGTCCTCGATGACTTCGCCCGTGCGGATCGCGGTCAACACGGCGGCGATGGCAAATCCGCGCTCAACGGCGCGTTGCTGCGCGTGGAAGTGCCAGACCACGTCGCCGGCGGTGATGCAGCGAGCAAGCAGGAGTTGGTTGAAGGGCGTGGAGGTCAGCATGGTGGCTCAGCCTCCGAAGCCGATGATGTAGCTGTGGGCGGTGACCCAAAAAGGCGGGTTGATCCCGAGGCCGATAGGCGTTCCGAGCATGTCCACCTGCTGAACTTGCCTGCCACATTCACCGTCCTGGCAGCGCCGGACCGTCCGGAGCCGCGCCTGGACCGAGCATGACCTGCTGTTCGCGACCTGTCGAGGCCCAAAAGCGTGTGG
>CAIYBN010000025.1 GCA_903924465.1 uncultured Myxococcales bacterium
CGTAATGCAGCAGCGGATGAAGCGGTCGGGGATTCGGTGGAGTCACGCGGGGAGTCCGCCGATGCTGGCGCTGCGGGCGGCCTGGCGGTGCGAGCCGGGAATTGCGTTACGGGCGGCTTGAATCAATTGGCGGATGCGCCCTTCTTGCGCCCGCGCGCTTGCCAGAATCGGCCGCACGGACGACACGGCAGCGCGTCAGTCATCGACACGCAGGGCATCATCGCGCCAGGCCTCATCGACACCCATAGTCTCGTCATGTGCGACGTGTTCAACAACGACGACTGGGTTCCGCATTTGCCGAGCGCCTGCACCACGGTCACCGATTGTGAAGTCGGCACGCCCTGCTGCGCCGAGGGCAAGTGCAACTGCACGGCGTTCGGTTGCAAATACGAGAACCACACGCAGTGGACGCAAGAGGTCGGGTACGGCGTGATGCTCGACTACAAGCAGTACTTGGAAGACGCCTCGCAGGGACGCCCCAACTGGTGTCCGCCGACGTATGCCGGCGCGGGAAACCGGAAGCGGGAACGCGAGAAGTGAGGCGAGATGAAAGCCATCACCGCGGGCACCACGTCCACGGTCGGTCTGATCGGCGCCTCGGTGCCCAAATGCGCGAGATCGCTGACGCGGACGATGGGTTCGCCCCAAAGCAGCCTCCCGGCCGACGGCGTACAGGCCAGCGCGTTGTTTCCGCCTGCCAAGACGACCGCGAGCGACGTGCGCAAAAGCTTCACCGAGGACAAGTCCGCGTACGTCATCCACTGCGTTGAAAGCGTTGACGAATTGGGGAGGACGGAGTTCTGGGACCTGGAAACGCTGACCTGCAGCGACCAAGCGAACAGTTGGATACGCCAAGTGTTAAGAAGTGTGAAACATCGCGAACCCGCTGACGCTTGCCCCTCGCTGGCCACCCGCGCAACGACTACTTTGCAGTCAGGGCGCGACTTCCGGGTCTGCGCAGTGGGGGATTGATGAGAGCTTTGCAACCGACCTGGCTGTTTGTGGTGATGGCCTTTGGCGTAGCTTGCAGTGACAAGACGACGCAGCCCGTCGTCGAGGCCATCGATGCGCTCGCCGACATGGACGTGGGATTGCTCGACGCGCCTGCCGCTGATGCCCCGCTGGCCCAGGACGCAACGGCGGAAGTCGTCGAGGACGCGGGCCCCGAAGTCGATGGCGGTTTTGATCCCATGGGCGACTGCTACAGCTGCCACGGTACGGTGGACAACGGCAATCCGGCACCGCCGGTCGGGACGGGCGGTGAAGTGGACACCAGCCAACTGGCGGTGGGCGCGCACCAGAATCACTTGAAGGTGAGCCCGTGGCATCGGCAAGTGCAATGCCAGGACTGCCATCCGGTGCCGACGTTGCTCAAGCACAAGAACGGCGTCATCGATTTTGCCTGGAGCAGTGTGGCCACGGCGATGGCCAGCGCGCCCAGCTACGTCGAAGGCACCGCAACCTGCAGCGGCGCCTACTGCCACGGCGGCACGCTGTTCGACGCTGCGAGCGTCAAGACCAAGCCCGTGTGGACGCAGGTCGACGGGACGTTCAATTCCTGCGGCGCGGCCTGTCACATGACGCCGCCCGGCGGGCCGCATCCTGCCAACAGCAACTGCGCAGCGTGCCACGGCGCGGTCATCGCGTCTTTTGACGCCAAAACCCAAATCGCGACGTGGAAGGACGCTACGCTGCACGTGAACGGGCAAATCGAGGTCACGGCCATGAGCTGTACGGATTGCCACGGCGATCCGGCGAGCAACAACCCCGCACCGCCGCTGGGCACGCATGGCGAAACGCAGACGAGCCAGCCAGCCGTGGGCGCGCACGCGCAGCATCTGGCGACGAGCACCTGGCACCGTCAAGTTGCTTGTACGGACTGTCACGCGGTGCCGACGCTGACGACCCACGCCAACGGCGTGGTGGATTTTGCCTGGAGTTCGGTGGCGACCGCGATGGGCGAGACGCCGCAGTTCGACGCGACCGTCCAGCGCTGCAGCGGCGCGTATTGCCATGGCGAAGCGTTGCCGGACTCTCCCGCCGCCAAGAAGCAACCGATTTGGACCCAGGTCGATGGCACCTTCAACGCCTGTGGCGCGAGTTGCCACGCGACGCCGCCGCAGGGCAAGCACCCACAGAGCCTGAACTGCACGATGTGCCACGGCGACGTCATTGCCAGCTTTGACCCAGTGAAGCAGACCGCAACCTGGACGAACGCCGCATTGCACGTCAACGGCCAAGTCGAGTTGAAGTCGCTGACCTGCACGAGTTGCCACGGCGACGCTGCCAGCAACAATCCTGCGCCGCCGACGGGCACAAAGGGCGAAACCAAGACGAGCGAGCCGGCCGTGGGCGCGCACGCGCAGCATCTGGCGACCAGCGCATGGCACAGGGAAGTCGTGTGCACGGATTGCCACGCGGTGCCAACGTCGATGACCCATGCCAATAGCGTCGTGGATTTTGTCTGGAGCGCGGTCGCGACGGCGATGGGTGCGACGCCGAAATGGGATGCAACGACCAATGGCTGCAGCGGCGCGTATTGCCATGGCGGCCAGTTGTTTGATGCGGCCACGGCGAAGACGCAGCCCGTGTGGACGCAGGTCGACGGCACGTTCAATGCGTGCGGCGCAGCCTGTCACATGACGCCACCCGGCCCGCCTCACGCCCAGGCCACGGATTGTGCGACTTGTCACGCCGCGGTCATTGCCTCGTTCAACCCGGCGACTTCGGCTGCGACCTGGGCCAACCTCAGCCTGCACATCGACGGCATCGTGCAGTCCAGCGGCTACCATACGTTGGCCAACTGGGTCGCGCCCAAAGATCAGGCCAACGGCGTGCCCAATCCAAACCACCACGGCTTTGCGTACTTCCTCAGCAACCAGGGCAAGGACGACAAGGGCAAGGCATGCACGGACTGTCACGGGACCGACTACGGCGGCGGTACGGCCGGCATTTCCTGCAACAACAGCACGGTCAACTGCCACGGGGCCAATCCGGCCGGGAACACCGGCGGGGACTGGCACGCCTGCAACTTCTGCCACGGCGGGCCCAACCAGCAGAACCCACCGACGGGCGTCGCCAACGAAACGACGACGCAGACGCTGGCTGTTGGCCGCCACGTGGCGCACCTCACCGCGAGCGCGACGCATCTGGCGTTCGCCTGCCCGCAGTGTCACGTGGTGCCGGCGGCGGGCAACCTGACCCACACGCAGCTGTATGTGCCGAGCGGCGACTTGTCGACGGCCGGCCACCATGGCGTCGTGACTTTTGCGCCGCCGTCAACGGCCCTCAACACCTCCGGCAACATGACGTGGGACGTCAACGCCGTCGCGGGAGCGCCCGTCACTGCGCGCGGCACGTGCACTGGCGCGTGCCACTCCGACGGCGCCGGCGGTCCGCCCAACGTTGTGCCGCACTGGGCCGGCGGCGCCTGGAGCAGCGGCAGTTGCAGCAACTGCCACGACGCGGCGCCCATGACCGGCCACCACGGTGACCACGTCGGCGGCGACGTCACACTTGACTGCAGCGTCTGTCATCCCGGCACAAACTCAGGCAGCCACCTCAACGGCCTGCGCGACGTCAACGGCAAGCCCACCGATCCGCAAGGACAAGGCAGCGTCACCGCGACCATGCCGACCAGTGGCAAATGCGTGGGGACCGTTCAGTGCAATGGCAGTTGCCATGGCCAGAACCACAACTCCCAGTGCTGGTGACCCATCGGTGAAGCGGGTGCGCGGACCGGACGCAGGTTGAAACGTGCACTGTGTGGACTGGTCGACCGGTCGCGGGAGAGCACTTTCGCGTTTCTACCACTGCGGCTCGCGGCCTGCGACCCGCGCTTTGCTTGTCGCCGGAGCTTCAAGCAACGGCTATCGCGGATGACATGGCTTTTGCCAAGGAATCGCTACCCGCCCAACTGCACCGCTTGCCGCAGCCACGTATCGGTCTCGGCCGCCGTGACGAGAAACCCGCCGACATCCGCGCGGGAAATGGAGTTCGGCACCGGCTCCAGCTTTGAGTTCGCACGATACTTTCCGCGCGCCGGTCCATCTGTCAGCCGACCCGGCCGCGCAATCACCCACTCCAGCCCTGAGTCCCGCACCAGCTGCTCTTGAACCGCATGATCGGCAAATGGAATTTTGAGCAACCAGTCGATCATGATCGTCTGCGCCAGCCACGGCAGCATCTTGCGGCTCTCGCCCGTGCCGTTGGCGCTCAGCACCACGAGCCGCTTGACTCCGCAAGCTTGCATCGCGGCGATCGCAAACGCCGTACCTTTGCTGAAATAGTGCGGTTCGTCCTTGAATGTGGCCAGTTTGGTCGCTGACGCCGTGATGATGACCGCGTCGTGCCCGGAGACCGCCGCCGCGACGGACGCCCGGTCGTGAAAGTCGCCAACCAGCTTGTGCAACTTCGCGTGCTCAATCGCCAGCTTCTGCGGACTGCGGGCAAACGCCGTGACCTCGTGGCCACGTGCCAGCGCTGCCTGAACAGCCCATGCACCGGTACCCTGCGACGCGCCGAGGATGAGTATCTTCATGGCCGACCTTGCGTGCGGCAGGATCGCCGGCCGCGCCTCCGGAGTCTGGCGGTGAGCCGCGCGCGGGTCAACGGCTTGGCCTCGGCAGAGGCGTTGGAACGCCCGAGCCTGGCTGTCAGGGTTCGCGGCGTCCTCTCTGAGGTTCCTGAGAGGCGCCCATGAAAGGCGGGGACGCTCCGCCCGGCGGCGCGTGGCGCACGTGGCCGATACGCAACACCTTCACGGTCAACCGATGCCAGCTCGCCAGCGACCAGTGCTTGTTCACGCCGTGCCCACGTGCGGCAACTACTGTGCCGGGGACAGTGACTGCGCGACTACGGTCAGCTATCGCGTTCGAGCAGCCCCTACGACGAAGTTCCGGGACGCAAAATCGCTCGTGAGACCTTGACGTGAAATCGACTACGGCCGCCATCATTCGCGTGAGTCGGCAGTCCAAACTCAGCGGGTGCCGGCTGGCAACGAAGAGGAGTGCGATGCAGAAGTACATGGCGTGTTTGGCTATCTGGTCGTGCGGCTGTAGTTCGTCGACATCGGGTGGAACTGCAGCGCTCGCGGATGCTGGCAAATCCGGCGATGTGAGCTTGCTCGACGCCACCCAATCGGATGCAGCTGCCGATACCGGTGCTGCAGCGGATGGCGCGACCGTCGCGGACGCTTCCGCGCTACCTGACGTTGCCGTTGGCGATTCTGAAGCACCTGATGTCGCCATTCCTGACATGAACTGGGACGAATTGCCCGATCCCGACGCGCAGCCGGACGTCGACATGACCAAGCCCGTCGGCCAGTTGTACGCGCAGACCAGCGACTCGCTGTACCGCCTCGACACCGCGGCGTTCACGCTCGTCGGCAAGTTCACGTTCGACAAGAGCTCCGGCTCGGTCACCGACATCGCGCTCGACCGATTCGGCAAGCTATTTGCCGTCACCAATCACGATCTGTTCATCTGCGTCACCGCGACCGCGGCGTGCAAATGGCTCGCCACCCTGCCGGGCACTGGCACGTTCAACGGTCTCACGTTCGTCCCGACGGGCACGCTCAACCCGACAAACGAGACGCTGATCGGCATCGGCACCGATGGATCTTGGAACAAGATCGATCTCGTCGGCAGCACAACAACCGTCACCAAGCTCGGCTCGTACGGCAGCGGCTGGCTGTCTAGCGGCGACGCGTTCTCCGTTGAAGGCATCGGCACCTACGCAACGCTCAAGGGCGTTTCCAAGACCGACAGCTTGGCGCAAATCGATCCGACAAACGGCAAAATCATCAGCATCATCGGCGAGACCGGCGTGAACCAGCTGTTTGGCCTCGCGTGGTGGAACGGCGTGTTCTACGGCGTGTCCAACGACGGCAACATCTACACGCTGGATACGACGACCGGAAAAGCGAGCAAAGTCATAGGCATCACCACACCCAAGGGCGTCAAGTGGTGGGGCGCAGGCGTGAGCACGCGGGCCAACGGCGGGAATTAGTCCGGAGGAGGCCATCAATCGGCCGTGACGTTCAGCTTGGTGCCCGCCGGGCAGCTCAGCTTGCCGGTCTTATCCTGCGGACACAGCCCGTTGCCGGCGTCGATCAGCACGGATTTGTCGGTGCCGTCCTTGCCGAGGTGCATCAGGTGCGGCTTGCCGTCAGTGCCCAGCACCGCGCCGTCGCTGGTAACGCGGGTGCGACGGGACAAATGGCGGACAGGTCACTGGTTGGCGTTGTGCCGCTTGGCAACCGGCTGCTGGTTCTGGCCCTGCTTGAGCGTCGCGACGATGCGGCCCGGCGCCGGGTTTCTCGCCAAGTCGGCCATCGTTGCATTGAGCGGCTGGAACGCCTTTTCAATCGCCATCAGGATGCCGACGAAGGCAAGGCCCGCGAGCAGCAAGGCGCCCGGCGCGAAGAAGAGGATGCTGGTGAAGAGCTGGGTTGCGAAGTTGGTGTCCATGTCGAGCCTCCGGTTGATCTTGTCGCCGCTGGGGGAGGATTTTCCTGCCCCGTGCGGACTTCCTGATACTCAAGATACGACCCGCGCCGGCCGGGGCCCATTGGCCAAAGCAGCCAAAATGCGCGGGGATTGGCACCAATTTGCCGTGGTGTGTTTTGACCAGTTGACGGTTCCCGAAAACCGCCCCTCCCCGGCTTTTCCCGCGTGCCCCGCCACCGGCTGACGAACGCGACGGCGTAGCGGTGCATGGGTTCGCGACGGCGCATCCCATCGCCCCGCGACGCAGGCGCGACGACGCGACGCACGCATGCCCGCGCACACACGCCCGCCTCCTGCCGTCGCGCCTGGGCATGAAACCATAACTTTCAAGCCCTTGCCTGACAAGCGCCTCGCTATTGGCTTCTTCACCGCGGTGACGAGAAATTTCCCCGCAATTCAAACAGTTCACAGCACCTTTGCGGTGCCAGGGTCAGCAGGCCCGGGGCGTGCAGTTTTGGCGACGAAGCGCCCCGAGCCTGCTCCAGCCACCGCAGTGCGGTTTGCCACGGAGGATTCCTGCACGATTGCGGCAGCTTATCCAGTTTCCCGGCGTGGATTTCGCCGTGGCTGTGGCGCTGCAATCCTGGGTCAACCGGTACGCCTTGCCCTGCAAAGCTAGCGACTGGCGCGCCCACCTGGATTCGAACCAGGGACCGTCGGCTTAGAAG
>CAIYBN010000026.1 GCA_903924465.1 uncultured Myxococcales bacterium
CTGTTGGTAGCTTTTGAAATGTCCGCATCGCGTAGCAAGTGAAATGTCCGCTTTTGGCGCGGCAGTGTAGGACGGAGGGCCGGAGGCCCGATGGAGTACACATGGCGCGCGTGGACAAAAGCGATGACAGCACAGGAACTTATCGAGAAGGCGATGCGAGGCGAGATCAAGTGGTTTGAAGCGGCGGCGCGGATGGGTGTGTCGGCGCGGCAGCTTCGGCGCATCAAAGCGGTGTACGACGCCAGCAAGGGAGCCAAGAGCCTGCTGGACAAGCGTCAGCAGATGCCCAGTCCCAAGCGCGCGGCGATGGCGGAGGTGGCGCTCGTGCGTGACCTGTACCGGGAGAAGTACATGGGCTTCAATGTCGCGCATTTTCACGAGATCGCGGTGGCCGAGCATGGGCTCAAGCGCAGCTACACGTGGGTGAAGCGGGCGCTGCAGGAAGGCGGTCTGGTGGCGCTGGAAAAGAAGCGCGGCAAGCACCGGCTGCGGCGTGAGCGGCGGCCATTGGCGGGAATGATGCTGCACATCGACGGCAGCACGCACGCCTGGTATGGGCCTGACCACCCGAAGATGGACCTGCTGGGCGTGATGGACGATGCGACGAGTGAGATGTACGCGCTGCATCTGGTGGAGCAGGAGTCGACGCTGACGTGCATGACCATCATTCGTGATGTCATTGAAAAGAAAGGCCTGTTTGCCGAGCTGTACGCGGATCGTGGCTCGCACTTCTGGTACACGCCCAAAGCTGGCGAGGGGCCGAGCACGACGGTCGTGACACAGCTGGGCCGGGCGCTGGCGACGTGCAGCATCCGGCTGATCGCGGCGATGTCCCCTCAGGCGCGCGGTCGCGGCGAGCGGATGTGGGCGACGATTCAGGGGCGGCTGCCGAACGAGCTGCGCGTGGCCGGCATCACGACGCAGGCGGAGGCGCAGAAGTACATCAACGAGAGGTTTCTGCCGTCGCTGAACCGCTTGGTGATGGTGGCGTCGACGGACAGCGAGTACGACGCCTTCACAGACGCCTCGCTGCTGCCGCTGGGGCAGATTTTCTGCGAGCACCACGCACGCAGCGTCGGCAAGGATAACTGCGTGGTCTACGAGAAACGGAACCTGCAGCTGGTCGCGAGCAAGCTGCGGTACACGTTTGCGGGGCAAAAAGTGACGGTCCGGGAGGCGCCGAGTGGCGAGCTTACGGTCTACTACGGCGAACACCTACTGGGACGGTACGACGCGGAGGGCAAGCTGCTGGAGCAGCCCAAGCACGCGCTGAATCGGCCGGCGAACAAGCGGGCGGCGTGATGGCTTGTCTTTCGCAAACACGAGCTCGCGCGGCCGCGCTTTCGCGCCCCTCCGCTACGCTCCTGCTCGCCAAGGCTCGCAAGTCGCTACGCTGCAGTGCGCGAAAGCGTCATGTCTATGCGCCCTTGTGGGCGATCCAGTCAGCCTCGAAGCCGTCGGCCAGCGGTTTCGTGTCTGCGACACTCACCTGGCCGGACATGCGGACATTTCATTAGCTACGAAAAGCGGACATCTTGACGAGCTACTGACA
>CAIYBN010000027.1 GCA_903924465.1 uncultured Myxococcales bacterium
CATTGGGACGCTGTCCCAAACCCTGCCAGGGGCTGCGCGCCCCTGGACCCCGGGGAGATTTGTCCAAAATTCAAGAACCGCGCTTGACTGTGATGGCCGCCTCATACAAGGGCCCCGACGAAGTCGGAATGATCAGTTTCCCCGCGTGATCGCGCGCAAGCGTCCCGCGATAGCTCGGACCCCGATGACAGAGCCGAGCCGGCCCCGGCCCCAGTTGCGCCCCACCCGCCTTTGTGGCAAACCCTTTACCCGACAGCCATTGTCGCACGAAAGTTCCGCGCGGTTGCAGCGGTCGTATCGGTGAAGCGGATGGCAGTTTGGCCGGGCTTGTCACCCAAAAGCGGGCACTTTTGCCCGGAAGGTTGTTCCATGGCTACGTCGTATTTGTCGCCTGGCGTCTATGTCGAAGAAGTTGATCGCGGAACCAAGCCGCTGGACATGGTGGGAACCAGCACTGCGGCCTTTTTGGGCGAGTGCAACATCGGCCCAGTGAACCGGCCGGTGCTCATCACCAACTGGTCGCAATTTACCAAGCATTTCGGAGATTTTCAGAACAGCGAATATCTCGCGCACGCCGTCTATGGTTTCTTCAACAATGGCGGCGCCCGCGCGTTTGTCGTCAACGTCGGCAGTTGGGAGGAAGCGCCCAAAGCCGAGCCGAAGGAAGGCGTCAAGGAAAGCCCGAAGAAGGCGGTCAGCCGCGCGGCCTTGTACATCGGTAGCGACAACGGTCCGGGCACGCGCACGGGCTTGAAGGCGTTGGAAGACATCGAGGAAGTGAACATCGTCGCCGCGCCGGGCCAGACCGATCCGGTCATCCAGGACGCCGTGCTGAGCCACTGCGAAAACATGCGCTACCGCTTCGCTTTGCTGGACAGCCCGGAAGTCATCGAGAAAGGTGGCGTCGACAAGCTGCCCAAGCCGCGCGATTCCAAGTATGGCGGCTACTATTTTCCGTGGGTGGAAGTCTACGACCCCTTCAAAGGCAATATCTTCCAGCCGCCAAGCGGTTACATGGCCGGCATCTATACGCGCAACGACGCCGAGCGCGGCGTGCACAAGGCGCCGGCCAATGAAATCATCCGCGGCGCGATTGGGCTCAAGTACAGCATCTCCCGCAGCGAGCAGGACCTGTTGAATCCCAAGGGGATCAACGTCATCCGCAACTTTCCCAACCGCGGTATTCGCGTGTGGGGCGCGCGCACCATCAGCTCGGAGGCGTCGTGGCGGTACGTGAACGTGCGGCGCCTGTTCAACATGGCCGAGCAGTCGATCGAGCTGGGCACGCATTGGGTTGTGTTCGAGCCGAACGACCAGCGGCTGTGGAAGCGCGTGACCCGCGATGTTTCCGCGTTCCTGCTGCGTTTGTGGCGGCAAGGTGCGCTGTTTGGCCAGACCCCAGAGGAGGCGTTCTACGTCAAATGCGACGAGGAAACCAATCCGCCGGAAGTCATCGACGCGGGACAGTTGATCTGCGAAATCGGCATGTGCCCGGTCAAACCGGCGGAATTTATCATCTTCCGCATCGGCCAAATGCCGAGCGGTGGTGATGTCAGCGAGTAGCACAGCAGGTGATGGAAGCGCCGCGCCGCGGTCGATGCAGGTCGATCGCGGCGTCGGCGTTTTTGCCGTCGAGTCCGGGCCCAGACTGTGGAGACTTGTGACCGTGACCGGCAAAGCGTAGAGTCTCGCGTGCAAGCGACGATGATCGCAACGGCGAAGTCACCATGACGAACTCATTCAACTCTCTGATTCTTCTCATGCTGATCGCTGCGACGGCATGCAAGAGTTCGTCTGGCAGTGGCACCGACGACGCAACCACCCCAGATGTGCTGGCCAGCGATACGACGAGCGATGTCGGCGACGCGACCATCAGCCCGGACGCCACGGCTGACGTGTCGGCGCCGCTGTGCGGTGGACTCTGCAAGCAGGGCGAGATCTGCGACACCAAGGTTTCGCCGAACGTGTGCAAGGTCGTCACGCCGGAGTGTTGGTGCATCGAGCCCAATCCGCCCGTGCAAAAATTCGTGCAATTGGCGCTCGCCGCGACGTTGGACGCTTGCGACCTGACCGGCGATGGCCAGCCGGACAACGCTTTTGCCGGCGCGGGCCTGGAACTGCAATCCGCGGTCAATTCCGGTGCGCTGGTGCTGCTGCTCAACCCCATCGGCTTCAATACCAACGGCACGGCGTTTCTCGTGGATGCCGTGCGCGGCGATGCGGACCCAACGAGCCTGGCGGAGGACATGACCGCGGCGGGTGGCAAGTACACAGTGCGTGCGGAGTCCTATGACCTCACGCAATGCGACGCGACGGGATGCCCGGCGGTTGTTGCCTTCAAGAACGCGAAGATCGTCAACGGCACGCTCACCGGCCAAGCCAGCCAGTTCTTGCTGCCGGTGCGAATCAACGGCGTTTCGCTGACCTTGCGCATTCAGAATGCCACGATCAGCGGGCAGGTGACGGGCGACACAGCGTGGCAATCAACGCCATCCGGTCGCCTCTGCGGCACTGTCGATGCCGTTGAACTGGCGAATGCCGTCACGGTGGCGGACGCGACGGAGCTTGCCAAAGTCGGCGGCGCGGCGGCATTCTCCGCTTGGCTGGATCAGCATGTGCTCAGCGACGTCGCCACGGCGGGCGCGGGCGCAAAGAACGGGAAGTCGATCGCGCTGCAGTTTGCGACAAAATCCGTTGTGATCATTGGCCTGGGAGCGAGCAAGCCGTGAAACCAGAACTCTTGAGCATTGCCTATTCGCCCTGGTCGGAACGCGCGCGTTGGGCGCTGAGTTGCCGCGGCGTTGCCTGCGACACGCGCGCGTACCAGCCGCTGATCGGCGAGCCCGAGCTGCGCTGGCGGCTGCGAAAATGGACCGGCCCGGTGTCGGTGCCGGTGCTGTTCACGACCGATGGCGCGCTCGATGATTCGTTTCGGATCGCCCAGTACGCCGCGCAACACGGCGACGGCGCGGAGCTCTTTCCCGCTGGTCAGGAGGCCAAAATCGCCGCCTGGAATGTCCAGAGCGAACGTGCGCTCGCAGCGGGTCGGGCGCTCTCGCTGGCGCGCGTGTTGCAGAACCGCGAGGCGCTGCTGGAAATGGTGCCGCGTCCGCTGCGCAAAATGCCGGGCGCGGTGCATTTGGCGACGGCTGGCATCGGACGCACGCTGCGCAAGTACGGCGCGACCGCGCAAGGCAATGCCGAAGGGTTGAAGGTCGCGCTGGACAGCCTGCGCGTGGATCTGGCGCAATCGCCGAGCACGCTGGAGCCTCGAACGCTGCTGGCGGACTTTTCCTACGCGGACATCACGATGGCGCAACTGCTGGCGTTTGTCCGTCCGCCGGCGTCGGGGCTGAAGATCGGCCGGGCCAACCGCGCAGCGTTTACCGACGACGATTTGGCTGCGCAGTCTCCGGACCTGCTGGCGTGGCGCGACGCGCTGTACGCGAAATACCGACACGCCTGACGTTCGGCGTCTGTGTGGCAATTTTGCCGCGGTCCCTCTACGCTGGCCCCCGACGCGCTGCTCAGCGCCAGAGGCAACCATGACGATCCGCGGCATTTGTTTGGGCACCAGCATCTTCTTCGCCGCATGCGGCACGACCGCGAGCACGAGCCCGACCGACGCAACGTCATCCGGCGACACGGAATTCGCCCAGGATATCGCCAGCGACGCCACGACGACCAGCGCGCCGACGTGGCGCGACTCGCTGAAGGTCTGCTGGACCGATCTCAGCTGCAAACGCGCATTCGTCATCAGCCACGGCGGCGACTGGAGCTTGGACGACTTTCCGTACGACTCGCAGAGCGCCTTTCACCGCGCCGCCGACAAGGGCGCCGACGGCATCAAGACCGACGTGCACGTGACCAAGGACAACATTGCCGTGGTCACCCACTCGAGCCCGATCTTGAGCTACGAATCCACCGATTGCGGCGGCAAGAAAGTGGAGGAAATGACTGCGGACGAGGTCACGCAGTGCCACATTTTCCCGTCCACGACGGAGACGTTCCAGCGACTGGATACCGTGCTGGAGTGGGCGCGCGGCAAGGTCGTGCTGATGTTGACGGTGAAGGAGTCGGTCGATTTTCCGCGGGCGATCCAGACCGTGATCGAGCACAACGCGCTGGACTACGTGTTTCTGGAGACCGGACTGGGTGATTTGCAGAACGCCGTGACGAAGTCGCCGGATTGGCAGAAGTCCTGGTACAACGCGAGCGTGAGCTCCGAGGCCGACCTGGACACGGTGATCCAAACCGTGAAAAGCCCGCGCGTGGCGTTCCTGGAAATCAACGTCGACTACCAGGAAGCGGACAACGCGAAGATGGCAGATTTGTTGAAGAACAAGATTCATCCGGCGGGCATGCGCGGCTTCGTGTCGACCATTCACTTGCCCAACGTCGCGGATCATCAGGCGATGTGGGATGAGGGATTCGACGTGGTGATGACGTACAATCTGGACAACGCATTGGTGGCCCGCAAGGCGGTGAATGCGGCACGCGGCGTCGAACCAAACTAAGCCAAAACGCCGCAAGCCGCCGCGAAACTTCCGCGACGGCCTGCACGCCAGACTGGCCTGAAGCTATTTGTTGGCCGCACGCTGCTGCTTGGCAGCCGGCTCCTTCACGCTGTCCTTGAGCGCCGTGACAATCGGCCCAGGCGCGGG
>CAIYBN010000028.1 GCA_903924465.1 uncultured Myxococcales bacterium
CAAGATGACCGATCCGCTGCAGCTGCGCGCGTGGCGCCTCGGGCTGTACGGCCTGTGCCACCACTGGGGCGAAATCACGGATGTTTCGCTGCTCGAGCGCGTGGTCGCGTGGGAGGAGGCCGAGCGGGCCAAACGCAGCCTGGAACGGCGCGTGCGGGATTCGCACATCGGCCGCTTCAAGCCGCTGGCGGACTTTGACTGGAAGTGGCCCAAGCACATCGACCGGACGATTATCGACGACCTGATGGGCCTGGACTTCATGAGGGAAGCCGCGAATCCGATCCTCATCGGCCCGAACGGCGTGGGCAAGACCATGATCGCCAAGAACATCGCGCACCGGGCGCTGCTGGCGGGGCACACGGTGCGGTTTGCCACGGCGAGCGAACTGCTGGGCGAACTCGCGGCCCAGGACGGCACCGCGGCGCGGACGAGGCGGCTCAAGGCGGCAGCGCGGCTGGATCTGCTGGTCATCGACGAGATCGGCTATCTGTCGTATGACAATCGCTTCGCGGACCTGCTTTTCGAAGTGATTTCCATGCGCTATCAACAGCGCGCGACGCTGATTACGACAAACCGGCCGTTTGGCGAGTGGCCCGAGGTGTTTCCCAACGCGGCATGTGTGGTGACGCTGGTGGACCGCCTGACGCACTGCGCGGAGGTCGTACAGGTCGACGCGCCGAGCTACCGGCTACGCGAGGCGGAGCTGCGGGCGCAGGAAAAGGCCGCGGTGCGCGCGGCCAGGACGAAGTGACCGCGCTGGAGGGTGCGCGTTTTGGCGAAACGCCGCGGTTTTGGGGAAGCGGCAACACATTCTGCTCCAACTCATTGAGATACTGCTGTTTCTCTTCGACGAAGAGGAATAGCCCCTTGGCGGTCAGAGCCTCCTGGGTCGCGAAGCATTCCAACGCGATAAGCGGCGAGCCCGGTCCGCCTGGACCGCCGTCCTCGTCAGAAGTGTATCGGCCCGTGAACGAAAAGCCGTCGACATACATGAGCTTATCGTGACCGGCTTGTGCCAGCACCCGAGCCCATACCGGCAAGTAGTGCCGGAGCAAGTCGTGCTTGGCCATTGTCTGTCGCTGAAGGCAATACGGATCGACTGCCATTACGCCGCCTCCTTGGACCGTTCGTTGTTGAGCCGCGATTCTACTGCCTTGACCATCTTGCAGTCACTCCGTTTCTGGACGAGCACCTGTGTATCCGCGTGCAACTCCTGTGCATCCGCGTGCAACTCCTGTGCATCCGCCGAGAGCACCTGTGCATTTGGGTGGCGACTGACCCGAGAAGAGCGACAATTGCCGCTCCGCTTGGCCGGACTCCTGTGTATTTGCCGGGGTCTACAGCACCACATGCCGCCCCCCGTGCTCCGCCAACCACGCCTTCCGCTGCTCGTAGTCAGGCATCGCCCGCTCAACCCGCTGCCAGAACTCTGGCGTGTGGTTCGCCTCGTGCAGGTGCACCAGCTCGTGCACGATGACGTACTCCACCAGGCTCGGCGGCAACAGCACCGTCGCCCAGTGGAAATTCAGCCCGCCGTCCTTGCTGCATGACCCCCAGCGATAGCCGAGTTCGCGGATCTCCACCCGGCTCGGCGTCACGCCCAGACGATTCGACCACTGACGAACCCGCTGGCGAATCCAGGTCAAGGCGTGCTCAGAGTACCAGCGGACGAGGTGGTCTCGGCCCCGTACGGCCTCGCTTCGCAGAAGCCGAAACCGTCCAGCCTCAAGCCGAAGCGTGCGGTCCTGAGCATCGACCAGGAGCAGGCGATAACTACGTCCAAGGTAGGGAAATCCTTCGCCGCTGACAAACTCTTTGCCCTTGATCGGCTGCTGAAGTGCCTGTTTTTCCGCCAGCTTCGTGTAGACCCAGAACTTCTTGTCCCGGATGAAGTTCTCCATGACGTCGGCCTGCACGTCTGGCGGGCCAGAAATGATCAGCTCACCACCTCGGTCGACCGTGATCTCGACGGTCTTTCGTCTGGGGCTGCGGCGGACCTCGAAGGTCAGATCATCGACAGTCAGGGAGTCGTTCACGACGCCCCTTCCCGGTGCGCACCCACCACGAGCCAGCTAAGGCCGAGAAGTCTGACAGCAGCGGCAACTCTGGCCCACGAGATCGCGAGTGGCGTTTCCCCAATCCTTTCAACCTCGGAGGCAATGGTTAGCAGATCGTTGCGAAGCTGCTTGTTGCCTTCATCTCCGGTCGTCGCTTCTTTCAGGCTATTCCAAAGCAGGTCAAGCTGTTGAACCAGTTCCCTCGGCTTGGACTCTTCGGGAGCATCGTCTTGTTTCCGCAGCAGTAGCTGAGCACGTTCTCGTAGCCCAACCTCGGTCAGATCTTCCGGAACTGAGTGAGCAACGCCAGTCGCCCCTCCAGAGTCGTACTGCCATCGAGAATGGCCTGTCAGTTTCGAAGGCGAAGGGAACGTGGTGTGGGCCGTTAGCTCCTTCGAGCGTGCGTGCTTGAAGAGGTCTGCTCGGGAATTGAACGCGGGTGCGGCGTACGAGACCACCGCCCTGCTCGAAAGGTACAGCTCAACAGCCTCCAACCGAACCTGTTGAACCGGGTCAATTTCTGTTACCGGCTTCCCAAAACCGCCGCGAAACGGCGAAACGCGCTACTTCCGCCGCTCGGCCCGCTTCACCGCCTTGTCCTTGGCGCGCTCTTCGGCCTCGTGCAGTCGAAACGAATCCGCATCAATCATCACCACTTCCGA
>CAIYBN010000029.1 GCA_903924465.1 uncultured Myxococcales bacterium
CGTGGTCCACGTGCGGCGCCCAAAACGACATCAGCAAAGCGCGATCGGCCGACGAGAGCGCCGTGGTCCTGTAGGTCGTCGCCAGGTCCGCGTGCGCGGTCACGAGTTGATTGACGGTTTCCACATCCCGGATGAGCCGGGTAAGCGCCGCCGCGTCCGCCGGCGTCGGCACCGCGGCGACCTCGCTTTGACAAGCCGCGAGCAGAACGACCAGCGCGATGAGCGGAAAGCGGCGACCACGCCGAGTCAAAGCCTGCATGAATCCTCCGTCCACTTACGGACGCGCCAATTCCGCCTCCAGAATCTCCTTGCCCATCTCACCGGACTTCCGCCAGCGCTCCTTGCCATCGACGTACAGCACAAAGACGGGCACGCCCTGAATCTTTTCGCGCTGGGCAAGCGCCTCACTCTGTTCCACGTCGACTTGCAGCAGCTTCGCCTTGCCCGCCCAGGTTTGCGCAAGCGCGTCCATCACCGGCGCCATCTTCCGGCACGGCGTGCACCACGGCGTGTGGTAGTCGACGAGCACGCGCTTTTCCGTCTTCAGCACGGCGTCCAGCGCGTCCGTCGTCATCGCGTTCACGCCATTTGCGGCGACCGGCGTCGCGGAACGGTCGATCGGCAGGCCAGCACTTGCCCACGCGCCGATGCCGCCGTCCAGGTTGTACACCTCCTTGAAGCCTTGCTGTGCAAGCACCGAAGCCGCCGCGGCGCTGCGGTGCCCGGAGGCGCAGTACACGAAAATCGCCTTGTCTTTGGACATCAAGGCGATCTTCTGGGCGAAGCGCTCGTCGTTGAGGCTGATGACGGTCGCGTCGGGCAAGTGGCCGCGCGCGACCTCGCCGGGTGTCCGAACGTCCAGGACAATTCCGCCTTTTTCTGCTGCCAGCTTTTGGAACGTCTGCGCGTCGACGGTCGCCAGCTTTGGCGTGGCCGTGGCCGCTTGGGCGGGCTGCGCTGCCTGAGCGACCGGTGGCGTTGGATTTGGCTGCGAATTCTCCGCGGTCTTTGTGCAAGCCGAGGTGATGGCCAACAGGCTGAGCATCGCCAGAGTGGGGGAAAGGTGGGGCATCTGAACTCCTGTGTGTGGCGCAAAATCCACGACGCTCCGATCGGAGCCACGTCACTGCAAAAGGGTGCACGCGACGATGTACGCGTCCGACGATCGGCGCCCTGGAGCGGCAGCACTGGTAAATGTAAAGTAATGTGTCGATTGCGAAACATGCCGACGAACGTGCGCGATGGCGTGAATAGACCCGAAAGCGAGACGTTGAACACTGACCGGCAACGCCGCTTCGATTGCGAATGCGACGTCGGCCACGCCAAGGCAATGCGGCCTTTGACGACTGCGACCGAAACGACACCGCTCACGCGGGATTTGGAGCCTGCAACGTGAATACTGAACCTCCCTTGAACGCTGCGCCTCACGCGCACCGTGCCCCAAAGCGCTCCGCCGGCGGCTGGCGTGTCTCCGCTGTGATCGTCGCCATCGTCGTCGCCGTGCTGGGGCTGGGCGCGTACCTGATCCGGCATTCGGAGGCGCAGACCAACAAAGTCGCGCTCGCTTCGTCACCCAAGCCGGTGACAGCCATCGCTGCCGTAGCGAAGGATTTTCAGCCAACACGGACGTACGTCGGCACGTTGGAGGCTTGGCTGTCTGCGAGCGTTGGGCCGCAAATGGTCTCTGCCTACGTCGATACGGTGCTGGTCAGACCCGGCGCCATCGTCAAGCGCGGCGATGTTTTGGCGACGTTGGACTGCCGAGGCACCAGCGCGGAAAGCCAGACCGTCGCCATGGAAGCGCGCGCCATCGACGCGCGGCAGAAGGCGCTTGCGGTCGAGTCGGCGCGGCTGAAGTCGCTTGTCGCGGGGCAGTTCGTGTCCGCCAACGAAGCCGAGCAAAAGGCCGCACAAACGACAGCGGAGCAGGCGCGGCTGGAGGCGGCCAAGTCCAAGTTGACGCACAGCAATCTCGAAGTGAGCGACTGCGTGTTGCGCGCGCCCTTTGACGGTGAAGTTTCGACACGCGCGATGGATCCGGGCGCGTTTGTGCGACCAGGCGTGGCGATTGTGTCGCTTGTGGACCGCAGCACGGTGCGCTTGGCAGCGGATGCGCCTGAGGTGGACTTTGACGTCGTCGCGCCCGGTCGGAACGTCCGAATCCGCCTGAGCGCGACGAAGCAGGAACTTGTGGGCACCGTTGCGCGGCGATCGCCTGCCGCAGACCCCGCGACTCGGTCGGTGCATTTTGAAGTCGATCTGGTCGACGCTGAACGCCACATTCCCATTGGCACGACCGGCGAGGCTGAGTTGGACGTCGGTTCCGCGATCCCGGCGGCAGAGATCCCGCTGTATGCGGCGTCGGTGCGCGGCAAGAAGGCGACCGTCTTTGTGATTGAGGGCGACGTCGCGAAGGCGCTCACGGTCAACGTACTCGGTGAAAGCGGTGGCAGCCTGTTTGTCGATCTTGCGCTGAAGCCTGGCGCACTCGTGGTAACCGAGGGGCGAGCGCTGCTGACCAACGGCGATCGCGTGACCTACAAAGTCGAAAAGGCGGTCGCAGCAACGGTCGTTTCCCCACCTGTTGCAGCGACGCCGGAGGTGAAGCCATGACCGAGCTTTCCCTTCGCAATCCCATCGCCGTTCTCATGCTGTGCATCGCGCTTGTCGTCTTTGCCGGTGTCGTCACGCCGCGGATGAGCGTGGACACATTTCCCGAACTGACACCGCCCGTGCTGGTCGTGGGTACGATGGCGCCAGGCTTGGGGCCCAAAGACGTTGAAAAGACGATCACCTGGCGCCTTGAAAAGTACGTGAGCGCGACGCCGGGCGTCGATCACGTGGAAAGCGTCTCCCGCAATAATCTCAGCATCGTCTACGTGTGGCTGAACTGGGGCACGGACTTGAACGCCGCGCAGACGCTGGTGCAGCAGCAAGTCGCGTTTGCCATGTCGGCGGTTCCGAAGTCGCTCGGTGTCTTGCCGCCGTTCGTCCTACAGTACGACCCGTCCAACGCGCCGGTGGTGCAAGTCGCTGTCACCGGCGGTGGGCTGTCCGGACCGCAACTCTACGATTACGCGCTGAACCAGATCGAGCCGATTCTGGAGGGCATTCCGGGCGTGGCGAGCGCGTCCATCAACGGCGGAAGGCAGCGGCAAATCAACATCGTCGTCGACCCGGTCAAGGCGCAGGCGCGCGGGCTGACGTCGTCGGATGTTGCTGCAGCGGTGCGCGACTCCAATGCGCTGTTGCCGTCGGGCGAGTTCATCTCGCCCAAATTTGATGCCAACGTGTACACAAATGCGATTCCAAAGCTTGTCGAGACGCTCGGGGAGGCGCCCGTGAAGGTCGTGGGAACCAAGGCGGTGCTGATTCAAGACGTGGCAAAGGTCGAGGACGGCGGTGCGCCGGAGACCCAGGCTGTCGCAGTCGGCGGCCAGAATGCCGTGTACTTGAACGTGCTGCGGGTGCCCGGTGGCAACACGATCGCGATCGTCGATGCGGTGAAGGACGCCGTGAAGAACCTGAAGAACCTACCAACCGGCTTACGCGTCGAGCCCGTTTTTGACCAGTCCACCTTCGTGCGCACCACGTATTCGGGCCTGAAGAAGGAGATTATCCAAGCGCTCTTCCTGATTGGCCTCGTGATTCTGCTGTTTCTGCAAAGCGTGCGCGGCACGATCATCGTTTCCGTCGCCATTCCGCTGTCGTTTGCCGTCACGCTGATTGTCCTGTACGCAACCGGCCAGACGCTGAACGCGTTCACCTTGGGTGGTTTGACGCTGGCGATGGGACGCTTGGTCGATGACGCGGTCGTGGTGCTGGAGGCGATTCACCGGGAGCAGCGGATGGGCAAGTCGCCGATGGCTGCCGCGCGCGATGGCGCGAATTCTGTGGCGCTGCCCGTGCTCGCGTCCACGCTGACGACCATGGCCGTGCTCCTGCCCGTGCTGCTTTTGGCCGGGCTGGCCAAGAAGCTCTTTGCCCCGCTGGCGCTGACGGTCGCCGTGGCGATGATCGCGTCCTACTTCGTCTCGATGTCCGTCACGCCGGTCGCCTGCCGCTACTTCCTCGGTCATGGCGAACACGGTCGTGTTGGCAAGGCCGTTCAGGGCTTCATTGATGGCATTGCGAATCGCTACGCCCGCACGCTTGCGCTTGTCCTGCCGCACCGCGCGGTCGTCCTCGCGGCGTCGTTGCTCCTGGTCTTGGCCAGCGGCTGGGCGGCGCAGCGTTTGCCGAGCACGTTCTTTCCGGAAATCGACGAGTCCATGGAGCGCATCTACGTCCGCCTGGCGCCGGGCATGTCGTTGACGGAGTCGGCGCAGCGCATGAACGAAATGGGCAACCTGCTGGCCAAGGAACTCCCCAAGGACACGGTGAAGCTGGTGCTGACCAACGTTGGTGCGCCCAACAACGCCCGCAGCGCGATGACAAGTCCGAATGCGGGGCCGCACATGGGCTTCATCCGGCTGGCGCTGACGTCGCCGGAAGAGCGCACGCTGAACCAGCGCGAACTGGCCGACAAGGTCCGGGAAATCCTCAACCGGGCGTATCCAGGCGCGGAGATGCTGCAGTGGCCGGGCGGCTTGGTCGCGAGTGTGTTTGCCAACGGCTTTATCGCGCCGATCGTGCTGGAACTGCGCGGCGAAAATCTGGACGATCTCAACGCCCAAGCGAAAGCGGTCGCAGAAGTGGCGCGGACGGTGCCGGGCGTGCGCGACGTCTATCCGTCGCTGCAGATGGATTATCCTGAAATTCGCGTGGATACGGAGCGACACAAGGCGGGATTGGTCGGTGTGACGTCCCAGGATGCCGCGCAGACGACACTGGAGGCGACGCTGGGCAACATCAACCGTCCGAGCGTGTGGATCGACCCGAAGAATGGCCAGTCGTACTACGTGGTGACCTATTACGACGGCAAGAAAGTGGTGGACACGAATGCACTCAGCCAATTACCGGTGAAAATTGCCCCGGGCGGCAAGGCGGTGGCGCTGGGCGCGTACGCGGACATTCACCGTTCGGTCGGTCCGATCGCCGTGGAGCGCAACCAGCTGCAGCGGGCGGCGCACGTGCTGATGCAGACCGAAGGCCGCGATATCGGCAGCGTGGCGGCGGATCTGGAGAAGGCGCTGCAGGCGGATCCACGCACGCGCGACATCAAGACCAACTTCGTTGGGCAGGTGCAGTTGATGCGCACCACGTTCTCAGGCCTCGGACTGGCGCTCGGGCTGGCCGTGATGGTCGTGTTCATGATCATGGCGGCGCAGTTCAAGTCCTTGCGGCTGCCGTTCGTGATGCTGTTTACGATCCCGGTGTCGCTCGTCGGCATCGTGCTGGCCCTGATGGCGGCAGGCCAGGGCTTCTCGATCACGGCGCTCATGGGCATCCTGATGGTCATCGGCATTGCAGTGTCCAACGGCATCTTGCTCGTCGACGACGCGAACCGGAGGTTCAATGAAGGGACGAGTGCGCTCGATTCGATCATCGCTGCGGCCCGTTCGCGCTTTGTGCCCATCGCGATGACGAGTCTGGCCACCGTGATCGGCCTGATTCCGACGGCGATGGGCCTGGAGCCGGGCTCGGAGGCGAACCAGCCACTCGCGTTGGCAGTGGTCGGCGGGCTGACGTCGTCGACGTTCCTGTCGCTGTTCCTCGTGCCGGTGATGTTCCTTCTGTTCGCCAAACGCGCCGCATCTGAGGAAGAACATTTGCCGCTCGTCGAGGTGCACACATGATTCGCAAAATTCTCGTCGCGTTAGACGACACGCCAATTTCTCCACGCGTTCTCTCGGCCGCGAGCGAAATTGCTGAGCGGTTTGACGCGGAATTGCACTTGGTGCGCGCGCTGGATGTGCCGCCGGAGTTCCCCGCCGCGGCGGCCGACGCGGATCCTCATGACGCGCTTCCGGCATTCCTGACTGCCCGGGCGCGCGAATCCATGGCGGCGTTGACGGCCGGCAACGCGCGGGCCGCACTGCATCCGCTGACAATCGAGGCCGGCGATCCTTGGCATGTGATCCAAGCGGCGGGCGAGCGTCTCGGGGTCGATCTCATCGTCATCGGCAGCCACGTCTTTGGTTGGACCGACCGCCTCCTCGGATCGGTCGCGGGGCATTTGGCCAACCAAGGACACATCAACGTTCTGGTCGTTCGTCCTGCGCGAGATGCCGCAGGCAAATAGCCTTCTTCGGACACGCCTCAGCTGCGTCGTCAAGGTCATCATGGGTTGGAAAAATTGGCTCCCAGTATCTGCAGTTGTTCTGCTTCCGGCGCTTGCTTCGGCACAAGTTTCGGCGGGTCCAGCTGTCCATGCTGTAACGCTCGATCAGGCGTTGACGTTCGCTCGCACGCATCACGTCGACCTCGCCGTCGTCAAAGCCCGTGTCGCTGCTGCCCGCACCGAAGTCGACGTGCCAGGCGCCCGATGGCAACCAACGGTGGGCGCGACTGGTCAGGTGTTTGGCTACACGGCGAACAATACTACGGCGAGCTACGTCGGCTCGCCGGTCGTCGATGTCGCCCGTATCAGCAGCACGCGCACCGTGTCCGGTCTGGGCAACTTGGCGCCTGAACCGTCGACGCTCGTAGCAGTTGGCGTGCGCCAGCTGTTGTACGACGGCGGACTGATTGCGGCGGAACAGACGCTCGCCGATGCGTTGCTGCGGTCAGAAACCGCGACGGCGCGCAGTGCCTGGCTGGACGTGTCGCTGCAAGTCGAGGAGGCGTGGTTTTCCGTTCAGGCCGCGCATCGCCTGCTCGCCGCAGCGGAACAGGCACGAACCCGCCAGCGCGCGCATCGTGACCTCGTGGACGCGTTTGTGCAGAAGAAGATGCGCCCGATGGCGGACTTGACCCGAGAAGACGCCCTGCTCGCCCGCTATGACGTGGACGTGCTCCAAGCCGAGGCCGGTTTGACCGTTACGCGCGCGCTGCTGGCCGCGGCGATGGGCTCCGATGCGGACCTGGTGGACGCGGTGGACACGCCGGTCCCACTTCCGCCGTCGCCAAGCCTTGAGCTGGCGGTGCAGCGGGCGATCCAACAGTCGCCGCGCCTGCAGGCCGCTGCGGCACGACTGGAGGCGCAGCAAGCGAGAACCCGCGTGGAGGAGGTCAAGCGCCGGCCAGAAATCCACGCAACGGCGGGCGTTTCCGCGCAGGCGGGCGGTGCGCCACCCTCCAGTGGGGCAGCGCCATCGCTCGGCGGCTGGCTGCCAGAAGTGCCCAACTGGTTTGCTGGCGTCGTCTTGAACTGGCCCATCTACGACGGACACCAGAGTGCGGTCATCGCGTCATCTAGCGCGAGAGAGAGCGTGCTGGCCCGAGAGATCGAGGCGCTGCGCGAGACCCGTCGCGTGGCCGTGCGTCGCGCCTGGTCTGACGTCCAAGCGGCGTTGCAACAAGTGCCGGCCATTCAGAAGGCCCGCGATGCGGCACACTTGAACGCGGCTCAGGCGGACGCGCGCCTGCACGCGGGACTGGCAAATGGTCTGGAAGTCGTCGACGCCGAGACGCGATTGGCCGAGGCAGACATTCTCATTGCGACCGCCGAATTCCAGGCAGCCCGTGCGCGGGCCATTCTTGCCCGTACCATGGCTGAAGACTGGTATGGCAGCGAGGCAAGTCTGCCGTGACTTCGCGCCACACAATCGGTAGCCGATATTCGCAGTCAGCTACCGTTGCGTACTCACTCACATGCCGCCGTCTTTGCCCTTCCCCATACCGTCGCCCATTCCCATTCCATCGCCTTTGCCCATACCGTCGCCTTTGCCCATGCCATCTGGCATGCCCAGCGCGTCGCCGGTGACGTCGGTCGTGCTATCGGTCGTCGCGTCCAGATCGGACGCAGCATCGTCCACCTGAGCATCCGCAGCGGTGGTGTCAGCGCTCTGTCCGTCGGCGGCCTCCATCATGCTGTCTGCGGTTCCACAGGCCGTTGCCGCGAATGCGAGCGCGATGAGACCCGTCGAGAAAATCAGTCTATTCTTCATGAGAAACCTCCGTTGTTGTCAGGCCACGTACTTCTGCACTGCGCGAAATCACGACCGCTTCGGGTGATGCCCCATCGCGATAATCCGCACCATTTTGACGTTGATGACGATGAACCGGATGAACTGCCAAGGCAGAAACGTTCGGAAGAATCGCGTTGTCGCTGTCGGCTTGGTCACCGTCAGCCAGTGCTCGTCGCGCCCCATCGGCCTCGTACTTTTTGGACTTGTCATGGTTACTCCGGAATGAGCGACCAGAGTGGCCGCATGCGTGCTTTGTGCAGGAACAGATGGTGCAAGAGGATCTTGATCCAATGCCCCGCCAGGCCGATTTCGCCAAACGTGTGGTTCAGGTCGCGGCCGTACTCCGGGTACTTCTCAAAGTCCGGCACGATGGGAAAGACGGTGATGGACGCCGCCGTGCCCGTGAACGGATTCGCGCCCGCCGAAGCGACGCACGCCGCGCCCATTTCCGCCATCGACGCGGTCTGCGTCGGCTCTTTGGCGCCGTGAATCATGTCGACAATGCTGCGCGCCACGGCCTTGCCGATAATCGCCGACGGCATACCCGTGCGCGGCGGCGCGGGCGTGATGTTGGTGCCTTTGGGGCTCTGCCGCGGTACGGAAACCGGATGCGGCGGCGCAAATGCGATCCCCGCAGCGAAGATGTTCGTGAACGCAGTCTGATACGTGCGTGGCCAGTCGGCTGCACGCCATTCTTCATACGGCTTTGCCGTGTAGTCCGCGTCGACCTTCATAAAGCCGCTCGGCGCGAACAGCCGCGCGGTGATGTCTGCGCCGTTGCGGTCAAAGGCCGACAACGCAGCACCACGAAACGGCGGCAACAGCATCGCCATGTCGAAGGGCAGCTCTTTCTCCTCTCCCGCCAGCGTCTCAAAGAACACGCGGCCGGGTTCAATCTTGCTGACATGAGACCGGGTGACCCAGTCGATCCCGCGCTCGGCGAAGAGCGATTCCGTGAAGATCTTGCTCGGCGTCACGTAGCCACCCTGGCGCAGGTGCAGGCCGCCCATGCCAAAGTCGCCCAGCTCATACTCGTTGCTCAGGTACGTGATGTCGGCCATCTCGCGCACGCCGCGGTGGCGCAGCTCAAATTCCAGGTTGACGATGTACTCAAACGCCGCGCCCTGACACGTACACGTCCCGTGGCCCATGCCGACCAGGAATTTCTGCCGCTCCCCCTTGCGCATCCGCTCGACCTTTTCATCCAGCAATTGCGAGGCGTGCGCCGCGTGATCCGCCGTGCAGACCGACACCGTGTTCTTGTCGGGCCCCAAACCGGGCGTGGCGTCAAAATTCAGCTTGGGCCCGGTCGCGTTGATCAGGTAGTCGTAGGCAACGCGCTCCTGCTGTCCCAATTTCTCCGGCGAAGTGTACTCAATCGCCACGCAAGCCTGATGGTCGTCGCCCGTGCCCTCGGGGTGGATCGCGACCGCTTTGGCCTGACGGTAGTCAATGCCGGCACGCTTGTAGACTGGCGGCAGCGGGAATAGCACTTGGTCGGGCCGCAGCAGGCCGACACCGACCCAAATGTTGGAAGGAATCCAGTTGTAGTCGGTCTTGGGCGAGACGACGATGACCTCGTGTTCCTTGCCCAGCCACTTGCGCAGGAACGACGCCGCGGTGTGACCGGCGATACCAGAGCCCAAGACGACGACGCGTGCACCCATGTGGACTCCTCTGGCGGCGCGCAATGTGCGCGAAATTCCCGGCATTTTGTCGGGCACAGCCGTGAGAGTCCCCAGCGCAAAAAAGGGTTCAGCCCGCCAAAAATGAGGTCAATGGGCGGCAACCGTCGCGAGCGCAGTCGGGCTCAGTCGCCCGTCTTCCATCTCGTGAAGCTCGTCAAAGATGTCCAGCGTCCGGTGGTCATGCGTCACGACAACGACCGCCGCGTCCTGTTCGCGCGCCACTTTGCGAAAGAGCTCCATCACTGCCCGCCCGCGCACTTTGTCCAGCGCCGCCGTCGGTTCGTCCGCCAGCACGATCTTCGGGTGATTGGCCAGCGCCCGCGCGATTGCGACCCGCTGCTGCTCGCCACCGCTCAGCGTGTCCGGCATCGATGACGCGCGGTGGCCAACCTCCAGCCAGTCCAGCAGCTCCAGCGCCCGCTTCTTGGGATTCGACGTGCCGCCAATCTCGCACGCAATCTCGACATTTTGGCGCGCCGTCAGGAACGGCACGAGGTTGGACCGCTGAAAGACAAAGCCAAGGTGCGCGCGTCGCAGTTCCTGCACAGAAGCCAGCAGGCGGCCGTTATCGACCACGAGCTGATCGCCAAACCAGATGCGACCGGCATTGGGCAGCGACACGAGTCCCAACGCCTTGACCAACGTCGACTTGCCCGCGCCGCTGGGTCCCAAGAGCGCGACGACAGACCCGCGCGCAACGCGCAAGGAAACGTCTTGCAGCGCACGGACCAGCGTATCGCCCTGGCCGTAGTGCTTCTCCAGATGCTCAGCCCGCAGCGCGTCCATCAGCCCTCCAGCGCGCGCGCGGGATCGACCCGAAGCGCGTGAACGATGCCGAGGATGCTCGCCACCGTGCTGATGGTGAGGACGAGCGCAAAGACGCCCATGACGGTGTCTTCAGTCAGAACCACGCGGCGGGGAAAGTGCGGAAAGGCCTGGACGCCAATCGCAACCGCAATGCCGTATCCGACGACGCCGATGGCCAGCGCCTGCTGCAGAACCAGCCCGCCGAGACGCCAGGGTGAGGCGCCCATCAGCTTCAAAACCGCGATGTCGTGGGTCTTGTCGAGCGTCATCATGTAGACGACAGCGCCAATCAACAACGACGAAGTCACGACCAGAATGACGGCAAAAAGTGCGAGTTGCTTGCGCGGTTTGTCGACGACGCCGTCCAGCAGCAGCTGTTCTTGCTCCGCCGAAGTGAACACCGACGTGTCCGGCCATTGCGCCAGCGACGCCATCACCGCATCGGCGCGGGCGGGCTCCACGTCAACCAGCACCGCAGCGATTGGTGAACTCGCCAGCGCGGGTGCGCGAAAATCGGGATCGCCTGTCAGCGCTTCCAGCGCCGGTTGCGCGCGGCCGAGATCGGTCTGCCGCAGACGCTCCGTGCGCCGCTCCCGTTCAGCGCGGATGGAGTCGCTCGGCGTGTCCTCCGCCAAAAGTTGCGCATCGGCAACGGTCGCAAAAATCAGACCATCGCCGCCCGATGCGAGCAACTGCTTGGTCAGGCCTACGACGCGTAGTTCCTCGCGCGCCACGTGCAGCGTGTCGCCGATGGCAAGACCGAGCGATGCGTCGGCGATGATCTCGCCGTGTGGCTGAACAATCGGCCGACCGTGCGTCAGCGCCAGCGCCTCACCGCGGTCCACGGGGAAGTCGAGACCGACGAGCGCAAACCGCAGCGAACGCCCGGCGTGCTCGCGTTGCATGACTTGGTAGGTGAATGCCCGCGCCCGTTTGACCGAGGGCATGGCCGCCACGCGGGCGACAATCGACGGGTCAAGGCGCGACATGTCGGCAAAAGGCCCGCGCGTGCCTTGCTGCACGACCCACAGGTTCGTCCGCACGGAGCGCACAAGGATGGTCGCGTCGTCGACAAGGCCCAAGTAGATGCCGGCCATCGCGAGCACGACCGCAAACAGCAGGGCAACGCCAAGGCTCGTGCCAATGAAACGGCCAAGCCGATGCCGCACGTCCAAATACGCGAGGTTCATGGTGTGGCCTGCGACCAGCTGCGGCCTTCGGCGAGATCGGCACTGCCTGGAATGTTGGTCAAGACAACGTCACCGGGCGCGAGGCCTTGGGTGATTTCGACCAGATCTGAGCCGACGACTCCGACAGTCACGGGTACACGCGTGATGCGCCCGTTGTGGTCAACAAAGCAGAAGGTGCCGCGTGCGTCGCGGTGCAGAAAGGCCAAGGGCAACCGGACGGCTTGCGTCTTGCGCTCCAGCTCAATCCAAACGTCCGCCCGCTGACCGACGGCGATGCGCTCGGGCGGATTTTGCAGGAGCACGTCGACGCGCAGTTCGTGGGTCTGGCGATCGACCTCGCGGCCGATGCGATCCACCGTGCCAGTCAGGAACGTGTCGCCTTCTGCGCCCAGCCGCACGCGCACGGTCTGGCCGTCGCGCAGCCACGGCAGCGCGTTCTCGTCGATCCACGCGCGACTCCACAGCTGGTCCGTCGCGACGACGCGCAGCACCGTTGTGCCCACCGACACCGTGTCGCCAGGGTCGCGCAAGCGACGAATCACGACACCATCAAAGGGTGAAACGAGCGCCGCACGGGTGAGGATACTGCGCCGCGCGTCCGCCGTCCCTGTTGCCACGGCCACCTGACGCGTCGCTTCCGACTGCGTCGCGCGCACCCGCGCCACTTCCGCTTGGGCCAGTGCCAGCCGCTGAACGGCGAGGTCCAGATCGCGTTTGGTCGCGGAACCACCGGCAACGAGGGCGCGAAAGCGCTCCTCCTCCACCCGCGCAAACGTCAGGTCGGCTTCTGCACGTTGACGATCCGCCGCAATCCGTCCCGTCGCGGCTTGGGCGAGTGCAACACCTGACGATGCCGATTGCGCCTCTGCGGCCAGTTGCTCCGGCGCGAGCTGGGCGACAACTTGACCGAGCTTCACGCGGTCGCCCTCGTCGACGAAGACGTCCGACAGGCGTCCTACCATGTCAAAGCCGAGTTGGACTTCGCGCCGGCTCTCGACCGTGCCGCGCCCAAACGCCTCGCGCACGACGTCGCCGCGGGCAACCGTGTGGGAAGTGGCGGGCAATGGACGCGTCATGCGGTAGCGGATGCCAGAACCGATGACGGCCAGCACGATGGCGAACTTCAAGACGGTCCAGACGATGTGGAGAAGGCGTTTGCGGGTCATGAGGTGAGCAACTCGTCGGCTTTTCACTTCGCCGTCGCGTGGTTCAGAGCCAGCGTTGCGCGAGAGGGTTCCGAGCCATACGCCTCGTCAGACGGGCAAGCCAAAGACGCGACCGAGCGCGAGCGCCATGCTGAACAGACTCTCGCCTGCGACGAGCCCGGAGGCGATGGGAACGAGCGCGCTGGCTAAACCGGGACGGGCGCGACGAATGCCGGTCCCGATGAGTGCGCCCACGCACATGGCGAACGTGGTTGACGCGGGGATGACCATCGCCATGCCGAGCCCTGCCGCGGAGGGAACCCATCCACGCAGGCGATTGGGCAGCAAGTGTTCAAGAGCTGCCAGCGTGATACCAATGAGCGCGCCGACGAGACCAGCGACGCGTGCTGCGTGGGGGATGCCGGAAAGGCCTTCGCTCAGCGCGCGCGAAACCGAGGCCCACACCATGACGGCGGGTGCTGGCAACTCGGGCGTACCCAGGACGGACGCGTCCGGGACCAGCAACAGGAATGCAGGCACGACCGCCAGCGAGCCGATCGCCACGCCGAAAAACTGCGCAAGCACCTGCCGACGCGGGCTTGCGCCAACGAGTTGACCGGCTTTCAGGTCGGTCAGCAGGTCGCCCGCGTGCAATCCGACGCCGCCCGTGACGCTCGCAGCCATCAGGTTCGCTGTCAGGTGAGCCGGAAGCACCGCGCCGTAGAAGAGCTGGGTCACCGGTCCAAGCGCCTTGGTCGGCGAAAGGTCCGTCTCGCCTGTGACGCGACCGGCAATCACGCCCATCACCAACGCGAGCGGAATCGCCAGCGCACCCGCCCACAGCGGAATGGCAAAGAGCGCGTACATGAGCGCCACCGCGGTTGGCGCGAGGACCGCGAGACCGATCGCGAACCAGCGCAGCGGGGCTTCCTGTGATGTTTCGGCCGCCAAAGCGTCGTGCTGCGGTCGCAGCGCGGTGAACAGCGCGAGAATCGCCCGCGCGCCGGAGCGCCATTGCAGCGCGAAGGAGAAGACCCCGGCCGACACAAGCAAGGCAGCACCGGGCCAGACCGTGAACGCGACGATCGACTTGTAGTCCACGGCGGCTACTGCGCCACTCGCAAGCAGTTCGGGCGCAAGCCAAGCGTACGTCACAATCGCGCCGAGGAACATCGACCATGCCGTCCGCGGGGCCATCATGGCGCCGCCACCCACAAGCACGAGGCTCGCGTCCAGTCCCAGCGTCCACGAACGCGCGGCGTGTCCGGCAAACGAGAACGGCAACGACAGCAGCCCGGGCAGCCGCATGGGCAGCGTCCGCACGTCGCGAAAGACAGTGAACAGCGCCGCGACGCCAGCAGCGGCAAACAGGCGGTTGGACTGCTGACCGCCCTGGGACTTCTCGTGCATCGCCCGCAGCGTGGTGGCGGTCGCCATACCCAGCGGAAATGGCAGGTGGTCCACGTCCAGCATCTGCCGCTTGATCGGAATCGCAACGACGACACCCAGCGCGGCGATGACCGCAAACCAGACCGCGAGCGCGACACCATCTGGCCGATGCCCGGTCAGAATCAAGAGCGCCGGCAGCGCCGCCATGTTGCCGCCACCTGTCATGAATGCAGCGGCTGAAGCGACAGAGCTGACGGTCATGTTCTCCAGCAGGCCAAGGGGCTTGCGCGTCAGGCCGACCGCGTGCAGCGCCCGAAATAGGCCAAAGGCGATGATGGTCGACGTCAACGTGACGCCCAAACTCCAGCCGGTCTTGAGGACGACGTAGACGTTGGAGACGCAGAGAACGGCGCCGATCGCCATGCCGCCGAGGACAGCGCGCGTGGTGAGTTGGCTTGTCTCGATAGGCGCATCCGGCGAGTCGATCACGTAGCGAGCGCCTCCCGACCATAGATGGACGCACCGAGGCTCAAGAGCGCTGGAACAGGTCTACAATCCGCCGCATCGATTCGCCCGCACGTGTTCTTGGCGACCGAGCCGCAGCCGCCGCCACACGCGAGCTGCGACGAACATCCCGCACACTGGGCAATCGCCAGAACGTCGCGCTCTTCCCACGCGGCGACGTCCGCTGCATTCAGCTGGCGCTCGGGCCAGAACGTGCCCAGCACTTCATCTTGCTTGCCGACCGTCGCCGTGCACGAATAAATCTTGCCGGTATAGTCAAAGGCCCACTCGGTCTTGCACGCTGGGCACGAATCAAACAGCGGCGGCGGCAGCTCCCCGTGCTCAAACAGAAAGCGGGAAATGGAGAAGGCTGGCTTGTGAAAGCGCAGGATTTCCGGGTCAGCTTCAATCAACTGCTGGATGTCCTGAAACAGCTCCAGACGCGAATAGAGCCGCGAGCGCTCCGTCTGGCAGTGGTGCAGTTCGTAGTTGCGGCCGATTTGCGTCTTGAAATTCGGGTTGTCCGTCCAGCCACGGTCAATCGCAAAGTGCGCGAGTTCGGCAAACGCGGCGACGTTGTCGCGGTCGAGCACGCTGCGCAGATTCACCGGCAAACCGGCCGCCAGACACGCGTCGATACCGTCGACAACCCGCGAAAACGTGCCGCCGCCGCCTTTGAGCATCCGGCGGGCGTCGTGGATCGGCTGCGGCCCGTCGAGCGTGACCTGCACTTCACGGATGCGGCCTTTGCGCAGCGTCTCGACGTAGGACTCCAGCCAGTAGCCATTGGTGACAATCGCGAGATCCATCCCGCGTGCTGCCGTCTCCTGGACCATCGACTCCACCGTCCGCCGCGTCGAAACGTTGGGCAGCAACGGTTCGCCGCCAAAAAGCGTCACATACTTGGCGCGGTCCGCAAACGTGTCGTCCACATAGCGGAAGAACGCGTCGAGAACTGCCGTGCCGTCACCACTGGGCGCCGGTGCGTATTCGTCTTGATAGCAGTACGAACAGCCGAAATTGCAGGCGTAGGACGGCACGTAGAAGAGCTGGACTTCGTCTGTGTCGCGCGCCGCAATGAAGTCCAGATACGCCTGACGATACCGCCGCGCCTCTTCATCGGCAAAGACGAGGTAGCCTTTGGCGGCGAGGGCATCCGGGTCCGTAATCTCCCCTCGGGCGAGGCACGCGCCGTCGTTGGCGGGGAGGATATCGGCCTGTCCGCTGAGGACGTTGACCAGCAACCAGCGATCGTCGCCGTGGATCTGCGTCAAAATGTTGTGCTTGGAGAGTTGCATGGACGACCCCGGAGAGGCGCGCAGCCGCGCAGGTCGAGGCGAAAATCCCTCAACCTGCGCAGCGCCGCTGTTTCAGTCGTGGCAGCCCGCGACGACCTTGGACTGTTTCGCGCAACACTGCGCGACCTTGACGTCCGTGGCTGGAGCGCAGCAGGACGCCTGCGCTTTGGGCTGGTTCTTCTTGATCAAAGACTTCATGCACACCTCACTCTGGCGCCACGACGGCGCCTTCTGGCACTAACCGCAACACTTCCTCACCGCGGGCTTACGCCCAGAGAGCGTAAAGCTCGCTACGTTGGCGCGTCCCTTGCGGTACGGGGCGCTTTCCTCGGTGATCACAACGTCTTGAAGTCCGGCTGCGGCGACAAACGCCAGGTATTCGGAGCGGAGGACCGCGCCCGCCCAGCATTCCGCGACGGCTTGCGGATCGGCGCGGTCTTCGGCCGAAATGGCGTCGACGGCGTAGATGTCGCTGATGATGAACTGCCCGCCGACCTTCAGCAGTCGGGCAATTTCACGCCACGCCCGCCCCTTGTCCGACACGTGGTTGAGCACGCAGTTGCTGGTGATCCAGTCGACGGACGCATCGGGCAGCGGGATCGCTTCCAGATCCGCGCGCAGGAAGGTCGCGTTGGTCACGCCAAGCTTGCGCGCCGTCGTCCGCGCCTTTGCCAGCATCGCTTCGGTCAGGTCAATGCCGTACGCGTGGCCAGTCGGTCCAACTTTCTCAGCGAGCCGGAGAACGTCCGTGCCGCGTCCGCAGCCGAGGTCGACGCAGACCTGACCTGACGTTGGCTCACAGAGATGAGCGGCAGTTCCGCAGGAAAGGCAGCAAGATGATTCGGCAAGGTCGGTGTAACGGATCTGAATGGCGTCGGTCATGGAAGCACCTCCTGGCAGCGTGCGAGCCGGTGCGAGGCATTTGGGTTCAGCCGAACCGTCAGGGCGACAATCGGCTCGCAATCCCTGAGGGCCACGCATCGGCCCGTTGGAGTCGGTCATGAAAACCCACGCACGAAAGGCTGGACAAGGCCTCGTCTCGTTGTTCCTGCTCTCCTCTCTCATGGGCTGCGCCAGCGGTGGCATGGGAGGTGGAAACGCCGTGAACGTTGGCGGTGAGACCGTCAACGGGGCGGCAACGACTGAGGAGCGCGCTGATCTCACCTTCATCCGCGAGGAGGAAAAGCTCGCGCACGACACGTACGTTGCGCTGGGCGCGCACTGGGACCTGCAGGTCTTCACGTCGATCCCGCAATCCGAGTCCAGCCACATGGCGGCGATTGGCACGCTGCTCGATGCTTATGGCATCCCTGACCCGATCACGAGCGACGTTGCCAACCAGTACGCCAACCCGACGATTCGGGCGCTCGCGAGCCAGTTGATGGCCCAGGGCCTGGTGTCGCTTGACGCCGCGTTGCAGGTCGGCGCGCTGATCGAGGAATACGACATTGTCGACATCGAGTCGCGGCGCGCGCATTCGACCAAGCCCGACATCGTGGCGACCTACGACCGCCTGACGATGGGCTCGCGCAACCACCTGCGCGCCTTCCACACCCAGCTCATCGCGCGCAATCAGAGCTACGTGCCGCAATATTTGAGCCAGTCGGCGTACGACGCGATTGTTGGGTCGGCGCATGAGAGCGGCGGGAACTAGCTGTGCACGGCGAACAGACAATACGTTGGTCTCATCTGTCATCCGATCGTCACGGCCGCGCGCCTGACGCTTGACGCGCCGCGTCATGGGTCTACCGTGGTGCCAGGCCGGTGCACAACCGGCGGACGATGCTGAGGCATCCAGATGAGCGCCCGGAGAATCAGCGGGGCAGAGGGCAAGCGGCCACACGATGGCGCGACGCCTCACCCGGGCCTGATTTCCACCCGACGCGCTCCTCCCAAAAGACCGCTCCGCGCTGCCCGCCTGCGTCATCGCTGTTCCCCCGAAGCGATGCGCCTGTGCATGTGTCACCACGCGTTCACCTCGCCCGGCATCGCGCCGGCGCTGAGCGTGCACGTCTCATGGGATGGTCGACGCGACTGGGTACCTGAGGCTGCCTGCCTCTCGAACTTCCTGACACCGTACACAAACGCTGGCTCCCGCCCTTCTCGTTGGGCGTACTGTCGCGTGCACCTGACTCCTCCCAACGCCTCGCTTGCTCTCCGCAGGCTCGACGGCGTGGCTCTCAACCGACGTTCCGTAACCCCAACACGTGTCCTGCGCCGTTTCGGCAGGGCGCGGACTCCTCTCCGTTTCTTTCTACCTTTCGACCCCTGCGGCCGGAGGGATCTTGTCCGTTTCAGGAGGTTCCGATGAAAACTGTGTCGTCCACTACACTTGGGCTCGCCGCCGCTTTGGCGCTGGCCTTTGCGCTGTTGTGGCCAAGCGGCGAGGCGCGCGCACAAACGCCGTCTACCGCGGTCAAGCTGGCGCCGATCAACCCAATCGCACACCGCACGCGGCCGCACCTCGACCACAGCGCGTATTTCAAGGAAGACATCAAGGAGCCGCAGGCGGTCACCGCCAAGTGCCTGACGTGCCACAAAGACGCCGCCAAAGAGGTGATGAAAACGCCGCACTGGACTTGGCTGAGCGGCGACGTCGAGCGCGGAGGGAAGACCGTGCGGACCGGCAAGAGCAACCTGATGAACAACTTCTGCATCAGCGTCTCGGGCAACTGGGCGTCGTGCACGAAATGCCACGCGGGCTATGGCTGGACCGACGCGAATTTCGACTTCAAAAAGGAGCAGAACGTCGACTGCCTGGTCTGCCATGACGGCTCGGGCTCGTACACCAAGGACAAAGGCGGCTTGCCTGGCAAGAAGGTCAACTTGGCGGCGGTCGCGCGCAGCGTGCGGGCGCCCTACCGCGAAAACTGCGGCATTTGCCACTTCAACGGTGGCGGCGGCATGGGAGTCAAACACGGCGACTTGGACGACTCGCTTTTGAACGCGAGCGAGGAAGTCGACGTGCACATGGGCAAGCTGAACTTCCAGTGCATCGACTGCCACCAGACGCACAATCACGTGGTGCCGGGCAAGGTCAACGCGACGTACACGAACAAGACGCCGGCCAAGCGGTTTGACTGTGTGGACTGTCACAAGACGACACCGCACGCCGACGGCCAACTCAACCAGCACGTTGCGCGTGTGGCGTGCCAGACGTGCCACATCCCCGCGTTTGCCCGGAAATATCCGACCAAGATGGACTGGGACTGGTCCAAAGCCGGCGACGCGACGCGCAAGGACAACGCGCATGAGTACCTGAAGATCAAAGGCGAATTCAAGTACGACGAAGACGTGCGGCCGGAATACGCCTGGTACAACGGCCGGATGGACCGCTACATCATGGGCGACAAGCTGACGTCGACCGACCAGGCGATGAACCAGCCGTTGGGCAATCGCAAGGACCTGACGGCGAAGATTTGGCCGTTCAAGGTGCACCGCGCCAAGCAGATCTTTGATCCCATCAACAAAATCCTGATTCCGCCGATTACCAGCGGCGAAGGCGGCTTCTGGACAAAGTTTGACTGGGCGTTTGCCGCCAAGAAAGGCGCCGAAGTCGCGGGGCTGCCCTACAGCGGCCAGTACGACTTCACCCAGACGCACATGTTCTGGCCGATTACGCACATGACGGCGCCCAAGAAAGAAGCGCTGACCTGCCTGAATTGCCACGGAAAAGAGGGGCGCTTGGATTGGAAGGCGCTCGGCTACGACCACGATCCGGTTGGAGGAAAAAATAGCCATGCAAAGTAAGCCTTACATCAATCCGTACTTGGCGGGCGCGCTTCTTGGCGTCGTCCTCTTCAGCGCGTTTGCGCTCACCCACAGCGGGCTCGGCGCTTCTGGCGCCATCAGCCGCATTCAGGTCGCGGCCACCGCCGGTGTCGCGCAATCGCATGTTGACCGCGTCGGGTATTTTGCCGCAGTCGGCGGCGGCGACCGCCACGCGCTCGACCACTCCAGCGTGATGATGCTCGTCGGCACCTTCGCCGGTGGACTCCTCTCCGCGTGGCGGAACCGCCGCTTGAAGGTCGAAGTCTGCAAAGGTCCGCAAATCTCCAACACCACCCGACTCGCGCTCGCGCTTGTCGGCGGCGTGCTCATGGGCTTTGGCGCGCGCTTCGCGAGAGGCTGCACGTCGGGTCAGGCCTTGAGCGGCGGCGCGGTGCTCTCCGCCGGCAGTTGGGTCTTCATGTTCGCGGTCTTTGGCGGCGCTTATCTCGTCGCTTGGTTTGTCCGCAAGCTGTGGAATTAGGAGGTCGTCATGTTTCCACTCGATATGGCCGCGCACGGAAAATCCATCAATTACGCAACCTTTTTCGCCATCGGCTTTGGCTTCGGCACGGTGCTTGAGCTCGCCGGCTTTGGTAACGCCCGCAAGCTCGCCGCGCAGTTCTACCTGAAAGACATGACGGTGCTGAAGACCATGTTCACGGGCATCCTCACGGCCTGCCTGTTGATCTTCTTCACGGCGTCCATCGGCTACCTCGATTTCTCCAAAATCTTCGTCAACCAGACGTATCTCTGGCCTGGTCTCATCGGCGGCCTCGTCATGGGCGTCGGCTTCGTCATCGGTGGCTACTGCCCCGGCACGTCGGTCGTGTCCGCGGCGAGCTTCAAGCTGGACGGCATCGTCTTCTTCATCGGCACGATCCTCGGCGCCGGTGTATTTGGCGAAACCGTCGACCAATTCAGCGGATTCTGGAACGCGTCGTACACCGAGCGCTTGCTCCTGTCGGACTGGTTCGGTTGGTCGTTGGGCGCGACAGTCGTCGGTGTGACGCTCCTGGCGCTCACGTTCTTCTACGCGGCGGAGAAGACCGAGCAGTATTTCCGCACGCCGGACGCGCCGTTTTCCTGGAAGATCGGCAATCGCGTGTACGTGGCAAGCGCGGGCGTGGCGCTGGCTGTCGCGCTTGGCATCTGGCTGAACGGCCAGCCGACGCCAGAGCAGAAGTGGCAGCACATCGGTGTGCAGTACCAATCGCTGCTGGACAAGCGCGAGGTGTTTGTGCACCCGCTGGAGTACGTGAAGACCTGGAACGACTCCGCGGTGAAGCTGGTCACGCTGGATCTGCGGCCGAAAGCGGAGTTTGACGCGTTTCACCTGGATTCCGCCCAGCGTGTCACATTTGATCAGCTGGCCGACAAGGACTTCGTCTTTGAGCTCGACCAGTTGCCGCCGCAAGGGGTGGTTGTGCTGGTCACCAACGACGAAGCCGAAGCGGTGCGCGCGTGGCAGCGTCTGAAGGTGCAGGGCGTGACGAACCTCTACATTCTGGAGCACGGACTGCGCGACTGGGAGCCTCTCTTCTCTCACGTTGCGTCGCTGCATTTTGACCTCGCGAAGCCGCCGGCCAAGGTGCTGGAGCAGTTTCCCAAAGACGCCTACACAATCAAAATCAAGCTAAAGACGTCGCGCCGCGCCGCCGGTTTGTGCAGTTAGTTCGAGCGCTGCGGCCGTCGCGTCTTGCGATCGCCGCCCCAACGACACCCACAAAGGGGGCAACGTGAACACGTCAAAGAACATTGGAACATGGGTCAGCGCGGGCATCGCGTTGCTCTTTGCCTGGCCGGCATGGGCAGACGGCGCGCGCGTGGATTGTCAGGGCTGTCACGAGAAGAACGTGCATGTAGCCACTTACGAGGCCTCGGCGCACAAGGATCTCGCATGTACGGCTTGTCATGTCCGCGACGAAGCGATCCCGCTCGCCGCGGCAAGCACAGAGGCATGTGTCGCGACCTTCAAGGGCACCGACTGCGCGCGCTGCCACGCGAAAGCGGTGAAGGAGCATCAGGGCAGCGTCCACAACAGCAAGCGCTTGCCGATCGATTGCGCGCGCTGTCACGCCGACATTCACACGATCCAGCCGCACAAGACCGACAAGCTGGCGATCGTGGAGACGTGCAGCGAGTGCCACACCCACGAGTCGCCGTATTTCGATTCAGTGCACTACGCCGCGCTGAAGAAAGGCCACAACGACGCGCCGACGTGTACGGACTGTCACGGCCTGCACGCGATTGCCAAGATCGACAACGACGCGAAAGGCCGCGATTTTCACACAAAGGCGTGTCTCAAGTGCCACGACGACACGGCGATGATGGAGCGCAACAAGGTCACGACCATCGCCGGGCCGACGTACTTCAACAGCTTCCACGGTAAGAATGTGCAGCTGGGCTATCCGGAAAAGGTCGCGGGTTGCGCCGATTGCCACACCGCCCACGAGGTGCGCAAGGCGGACGATCCCAAGGCGAGCGTGAACAAGGCCAACCTGGTCGACACCTGCGGCAAGTGCCACACGAGCGCGGGTGCGTCATTCGCCCAATACGCGCCGCACGCGGAGGACGGCGACAAGAAGAAATACCCGGCGCTCTACTGGACGCGGATTGCCATGACGGGGCTGCTTGTCGGCACGTTCCTGTTCTTCTGGCTGCATTCGCTGCTGTGGGCACTGCGCTCGTTCGTCGAACGGCAGCGCAAGCCGCGCGTCGAAGGCCACGAGGCTGTCGCGGGTACGCAAAAGGTGTATCGCCGGTTTGAGGCCAAGCACATCGCGCTGCACTTGGTCGTCGTGACGAGCTTCCTGACGCTCGCGGCCACGGGGCTGCCGCTGAAATTCCACGGCACGGGCTGGGGCAAGATGTTGATGGACACGTTTGGCGGCGCGGCGCGCGCACGAACGATTCACCACGCTGCAGCGGTCGTCACGTTTGGCTACTTCGTCGTCGCGATTGGCATGAGCATCCGCTTCTTGCTGACCAAAGTGAACGGCCAACGCCGCATCGTCTCGCGCCTCCTCGGCCCCGATTCGCTCTTCCCCAACCTGCGCGACTGGCGCGACCTGAAGGCGATGTTCCGCTGGTTCTTCTTCGCCGGTCCCAAGCCGACGTTTGAGCGCTGGACCTACTGGGAGAAGTTCGACTTCATGGCGGTCTTCTGGGGCATGTTCGCCATCGGCGGCAGCGGTCTTTTGCTCTGGTTCCCCGTCTTCTTCTCCCGCTTTGTACCCGGCTGGATGTTCAACATCGCGACAATTGTGCACTCGGACGAAGCGCTGTTGGCGACCGGCTTCATCTTCACGGTGCACTTCTTCAACACGCACTTCCGCCCGGAGAAGTTCCCGATGGACCCGGTGATTTTCAACGGTCGCGTGAGTGAAGAAGAGATGCGCGAGGAACGCGGCGACCAGCTCGCGCGTTACAAAGCCGAGGGAATCGCGCCGGCGTTAGAGGAGAAAGGCGCTGGTTCGTTGCTGTGGGAGGTCGCATTCCGGCTGTTCGGCTTCACCGCGGTTGCGATCGGGCTGTCGCTGGCGGTCGGGATGGTCTACGCGCTGTTGGTCAAGGGCTAGGCGCAAGCGGAGGGTGCGGCGACACAGCGGTCGTCGCACCGGGTGGCGTCACGCCTTCTGTGCCACAACCAGAAATACCGGGAACGACCGCGTGCCGTCCGCAGTCTCTTTGGCGATGTGCAGCACAGTCGAGAGGCTCGGCGCCGCAAAACCAGCTTCCTTGGCCAACGCAACCAGCTTGTCCGTGTCAAAGCCGTGGTGCACGTCCACCTCGATGCCGTGAAACGAGCCGTCTTCCTTGACCAAATCGGCGATACACAGCCAACCGTCCGCGTTGAGCTGGTCGTGCCAAGTCCGCAGAATCGCCGCCGTGTCCGGAATGTGATGCAGCACCATCGACGAGTAGATCAGATCGAAGCGCTCATCTGGCAAGACCGCGACGGTCGGCTCAGCCAAACGCGTCGTCATGTTGTTGACGCCAAACGCCGCGATCTTCTCCGTCACGACCTGCAGCATGCCCTGCGAGGCGTCCGCCAGCACGATGTGTCCCAAGCTCTCGCGCAGCGGGAACGACAACAAGCCCGTGCCGCAGCCAAAGTCCAGCGCCCGCATCCCGGTGTGCAGTGGCACAGCGTTGCGAATTCCGGCGGCAATCTGATTGGCACGTTCGATGAAAACCGGGTTCTGGTCCCACGAGCGGGCGTGACTGTCAAAGTGCTCCGCGCCAAGGACAACTTTGTGTGTGTGCGCGTGTGCGGCGTGGTTGTGCTGATTCATCATCTGCCTCAAGGTGTTGCAAGTGTTGTATGGACGCGCGGCACTACTTGGACGGCGACGCTTCCCGTTCCGCCCAGAACCAGCCGCGCAGGTCGCCTTCGGCAAAGTCCACAGCGGCATCGGCTGGGTAGCTCTCGCTCAAACGCGCGCGCAAGGCGTCAGGAAGCGCTGCCCCTGGACCATGGCACGCGAGGCAAACGGGCGCAACGCCAATCGCGCGCAGATAGCCGGTTCCGCCGTTTGGCAGCGCCACCGAAGCCAGCTTTGCACCACCCGCAACTTTGCGGCGCCCTTGGTCGCGCACCCACTGCTGCGCCCACGCCGGCGGCTGGTTCGCAGGGTTGCGCAGCGCCACGGACGTCCGGCCAACGCGCAATGTTGGCGTTGACTGCGCCGCGGTCAGCTGCGGTGCCTCAGTCTTGCAAACGTCGATCGCCGCGGCAGGACCAACGCGGGCGATTTCGGCCAACAAGCGTTCTTTGAGATGACCTTGAAGTTGGTCAAAAGCTGCAGAGACATCCGCGGGTAGTTCGGCGACTGCGGCGACGGCGTGCGCTGATTCGGTCGGCCTGGGCAGGGTCACAGGCGCCGCTGGGGTGCGCTCACAGGCGGCGAGGGACAGGACGGCGAAGAACGCGAGTTTCGTTGGCATGTGGAGGTCTCTGCGCGTGATGCGGCGCGGCCGTGAGAGCCGGGTGGCGGTGGAACGATTCGGAGCTTCGGTCAAAGGCGGTAGTCGGGGCTCGGATGGAGTGCAAGACTGAAGAGCACGCCCGCGTGTGCGCAATCACTACAGGGCCCCAGCAATGACCAAGAGTCGTGCGGGTGGAGGTGCCCAAGGACCGCGGCTGTCCGGATACGCCGTGAGATTCAGGCCGCAAAGGCGCACCGCGTGGCGACCTTCGGGAGAACTTCATGTTGAATTCGGACAAGTGGACGTTGACACCATCCTGGTCGTCTGGTACCCGCAGCGCGGACGGCCAAACGCGGCGCAACCCGGTACGCTGTTGGCGGCCAAACTGAAGGCATCGATGCGACTGTCAGCACCCGTCTGCGGAGGGCTGTTGGCGCTTGTTTACCCAAGACTTCGACGTACGCGGCGACGTGCCGGTCGGCTTCGCCCAGAAATCCCGCTGACGCCTGCCAAACCCATCCCGCGGTACCTGTCGCGAAGCCACTGGGACGACGCGAGCTGCGCGTGGGCGGCGATGACGACGCTGGCGGACAGGCGCAGCGGTCGCAAGCGCACGCCCGCGCTGAATCCAAGCGGCTGCACCGAAGTTACAAGCCGTACTTGACGCGCAGCAAAGCTTCGACGAACGCCCGGTCCGTCGGCACGAGCGCGCTGGAATACGCTCGAATCTCAGCGATAAACCCGCCCATCGACGCGCCGCCCCCCGGCACATTGCCCAAGCTGAGCGCACCAGAGACCGCCGTCAGTGCTGGCCCTTGAGCGGACTTCATGTCGGCGCTGTCAGTGTAGATCCCGCTCAATGTGCCGTTTTGCAGCGCCGTGAGCACTTGCCACTTGCCCGTTGCGAACGGCAATTGCGGTGGCGCCGGGTTCGCCGCCGTCTGCCACTGCACCGTGGAAGCCACGGCGTCCGTCTTGCGCAGCGCGAAAGCGCCGCTGGGACCGTGCGTCAGGACCGTGCCCCAAGGCTGCGGCTGGTCGAGTTCAAAGACGGTGAAGACGGTCACATTTGCGCTCACCGTCAGCGCGGCGGTCTGCAGACGCACGGCGTTGCCGTCAAATCGCACGGCGGGCACGCCATTGGACGTTCCCGCGGCAAACCACTGCGGTGAATCAGCAGCACCCACCAACGCGTCGTGTCCCAGGCCACTCTTGTCCAGCCAAGCGGTCACGAGGTTCTGCGCGTCGTGCTGGATGCTCGCGGCGTCTGAGGCGTCGAACAAGGCGAGGTCTGGCTGCGGCGGGTCGAAGCCCCAAGCGGCACGCAGGTACGTGGCGACGCTGTCACGTTCGCCGTCCGTCAGCGCATGGTCATAGACCAGCAGTTCGCCGAACACCAGCGACGCGCCAGCGGTGCCAACCACGAGCGGCTGCGTACCGGGCGCCAAAGTCGCACTGCCGCTGCTGGTGGCGCTGAACGCCTCGATGTTCGTCAGGTCGCTTTTGCCGCCACCCGCGCGCGCCGCGACGACACGGCAGCTCGACGGCGAGAGGGAACCCGCGACGACGCTGCCGCCGACCGACCACGTCACGCTGTTGCCGGTGCCGGCGATGTGCCAGCCGTTGGCCGCTCCCTGTGCTGCAACGGTGCCAAGGCCGCCAGTCGCTTCTGTGCAGACGACCGCGAAGACGCTGGTCGCCGACGAGAAACCAAAGGCCGCGCTCTGCAAACCCATCGCGCCGGTCATCTTGACGCCGCGTCGACCGTGGATCGCTTGCGAGGCGACAAGCGGCGCACTCGCAACGTCGATCGCGCTCAGGTCATGGCCCAACCCGCTTTGGTCTTGCCAGCTCTGCACCGCCTTGTCCTCGCCAAATGCCAAGGAATTCCCCTGCGCTGCGCTGAAATGCGCCACGAGACCGCTGGTCACGGTCAACGCGCATACTTTGGTGCCGCTGCTGCAATCGCCCTGTCCATCGCACGCGTCGCCGGTCGTACACCCGTCGTCGTCGTCGCAGGGCGTGCCGGCAACGCTCGCCGGGTGGCTGCACAGGCCGGTCTGGCTGGCGCAGAGGTCTTGCGTGCACGGATTGCCGTCGTCGCAGTTCACGCCGCCAAGTGACGTACAGGCGAGGTTGACACACGCCGACACGCTCGAACACGCGTTGCCATCGTCGCACGGCGCGTCGGTGTTGGCGTGGATGCAGCCCAGTTTGACGTCGCAGCTGTCCACGCTGCAGGCGTTGCCGTCGTCGCAGTTGATCGCCGATCCACCCACGCACGCGCTCCCGCTGCAGGTCCCGGTGCCGGTGCACGCGTCGTCGTCTTCGCAACTCGTGGCGGCGCTGGGAAGGTAGCTGCAGCCGGTCGCAGGCGCGCACGCGTCTGACGTGCAGAGGTTGCCGTCGTCGCACGAGATGGCGATGTGCAAGCAGCCGCTGATGGGCGAGCAAATGTCGAGCGTGCACGCGCTCCCGTCGTCGCATTGCGTGACGTCGGCGCAGGGCGGTACGCACGACGGGTAGCCGATCAAGTCGGCGGCGCAGGCATCGCAGAAGGCGCCAGCATAGCTCGGCTGGCAAACGCACGCGTCGCCGGCCATGTTGCACTTGCCGTGGCCGTTGCACAGCGCGTCGTCGCACGCGCCGATGATTTTGCACTGTCCGGCGATGCAGAGCGTGCCTGAACCGCACGCGCCGCACGAGCCGCCACAGCCGTCGTCACCGCACGTTTTGCCGCTGCAATCGGGCATGCAGCCGCACAGGCCGACATCCACGCAGCAGCCGCCGTCGGCGGCACAGCCAGGCGTGCAGGCGCAGCCGGACGGCGCGAATCCGCCACAGTGGCCGGTGCAGCTCTGGTCCGCGCTCGGGTAGGCGCATTGGCCCGCGTTGCAGAGCTGACCCATCGCGCAGGTGCCGCAACTCCCACCGCAGCCGTCGTCGCCGCACGTCAGACCGTTGCAGACCGGGACACAACCGACGCAGGCGCCGCCGATGCAAGCGGGCTTCTCGGGGTCGACACACACACCGCACACGCCGCCGCAGCCGTCGTCGCCGCACAGTTTCCCGGTGCATTTGGGCGTGCACAACGGGCACGCGCCGCTGGGCTGACACGCGCCCGCGGTTTTGCAGCCAACGACCGGCTTACCCACGTCCGTGCAGTCCGGGTCGACAGCCCCACAGCCGCAGTCGCACGTCTGGCCGTCGGCAAAGGCGGTCTTGGCGCAGTTCCACGCGGCAGGTACCGGCGGCGGCTCGCAGACGCCAGCGACGCAGGTTTCGGTCGGTGCGCAGGTCGGCGTGCAGACGTCGGGCGTGGTCACCGTGACGTCGGCTGCATCGGGGACAATGTCGACCGCAGCATCCGTGGCAGCATCAGCCGTCGCATCTGGCCCGGAGTCGCTGTTCACGGTGGCGTCGTCCACGATCGGAATGCAGACCGCGCCCGCTTGGACGGTGCCCGCGCCGCAGATGGGGCCGGTGCTCTCCGCCACGCACGCGCCGTCCACCAACGTGGCGCCAGCGCCACAAGAGGGACCGGACCCTCCACCGCAGCCGACGAGAGCCGTCAACGCGAGGAGAATATAGACGAAGCTGACTACTTGGGCACGCATACAGCCACCTGCGGATCGTCAGCGGGATCGGCGGTCCCGTGGTCATTGAAGGCGACAGTCGCGCACGCCGCATTCACCGGGCAGTCACCAGCGCCACCTGGACAGGCGAGCGCGCAGACAGGCCCCGCCGCCGAGGCCGCGCAGAATTGCCCGGCGCCGCAGGTCGCGTTCGCGCAAGAGTTGCCGCTGCCCGCCGCGCTGCCGACGTCGCACAGGTAGCGCGGCGCAAAGGTCACGGGGTCGATGAACGCCGTGCACAGCTCCAGGCCCGCCTCGCAATCGGCCTGCGCCTTGCAGGGCGCGCCGCTGCCGAGCAGCGAGACGCACACGCCGGTGAAACCAGCGGGTTTGGTCGAGGCCGCGAGCAGGACCGGGTTGCCCAGGCAGCGCTCCGTCGAGAAACAATCGGCGTCAAGCGCGCAGTGGATGCTGCACAGACCGCCGCTGCACGCGCCGCTCGCACACTCGGAGCCTGCGGCGCAAAACGCGCCCGGTGGCTTGGCTGCTCCCTCGGGTACCGCGCAGACGCCTTTGAATACGCCGCCGCCTTCGGCGTAGATGCCGGTGCACCACTGACCGACACCGCACGCACTGTTGTCGGTGCAGAACGTCACGTCGCAGATCCCGGCAGCGGTGCACGCATTGGTAGAGGTCGGGCAGCCAAAGACCAGCGCTTTGGGATCGCTGCAGTCAGGGTCGGGGGCGCCGCAGCCGCAGTCGCAGGCTTGGCCATCGGCAAAGTAGAGCGGCGCGCACTTCCACGACGCCGGTACACACTGGAAGCTGGCGCTGCACGTCGCGCTCGCGCCGCAGGTGCCGCATTGTCCGCCGCATCCATCGTCGCCGCACAGCTTGCCGGTGCATTGCTTGGTACACAGCGCGGTGCACTGTTGGTCGGCACCGCAGAAGGGCGCGTTCGCGCCGCAGGTCCCACACTGGCCGCCGCAGCCGTCGTCGCCACACTGCTTGCTGGCACAGCTGGGTTGGCACTTGCACGCGGCGTCGTAGTCTTTGCAGCAGTTGCCGCTTTTGGCGCAGCCGATGGCGCACGAGCAGCCTGAAGGTGCAAGCGAGCCGCAGCTGCCAACGCAGGAGTCTGGCGCCGGTGGGACGATGATTGGTTTGCACGCGCCCAGGACGCATGCGTTGCCTTGCCCACAACTGCCGCACGAGCCGCCGCAGCCGTTGTCGCCGCAACTGTTGCTTTTGCACAAGAGGGGCGTGGGCGAGCAAGGGTCCACACACTGCCCGGTGCTGCACACGTTGCCGTTCTGACAGCCGCCGCACGAGCCGCCGCAGCCGTCGTCGCCGCAGGCTTTGCCAGCGCAATTGGGTTGGCAAGCGCTGCACTTGGCGTTCGCGCCGCACGTCTCGCCGGTTTTGCAGCCGTTGATGCCGAGGAAGCTGTATTGGCAATCGGGGTCGACCACGCCGCAGCCGCAGTCGCAGGCGTCGAGCGCGGCGTATTGCGTAGGCTGGCACGTCCAGGCGGCGGGTACGTTCGAGACGCACTTACCTTGCTGATCGCAGATTTCAAGCGACTCGCAGCCTGCGACCACCGCGCTTGAGTCGCCGCAGTCGGGGTCGAACGCGCCGCACGCGCAGTCGCACGCGTCAGACGCCGCGTAGTACACCGGGTTGCACGTCCACGTTGGCGGCACGCACAGCCCTTGCGGGAGGCACGTCAGGTTTGCGGCGCAGCTGCCGCACGAGCCGCCGCACCCATCCTCGCCGCAGTTTTTGCCGGTGCACTGGGGCACGCAAGTCGCGACGCATGCGCCCAAGCTGGTGTCACAAAATGGCTTCTGCGCCGTGTCGCACTTTCCGCAGCTGCCGCCGCAGCCATTGTCGCCGCACGTTCGACCGACGCAGTTGGGCGTACACGGCAGTTCGCCGACGCTGTCCGTGGCTGAATCTGACCCGGCATCGGCGGCGTCGAGCGCGTCTGGAGCAGCATCCGCATCGGCGTCGGCAGCAACCACATCGTCTCCGGGCGCGACCACGACGTCCGCCACGCACGCACCATCGCTGAGCGACGTTCCATCGCCACACGCCAGAACATCGAGCGCCGCCACACACGCGCCATCTTGGAGGACCGTTCCAGCACCGCACGTCGTCGTCTGGCCACCGCAACCGGCGACCAGCAGCGCCCAGGCTGCGGCAATCGACAATCGACAAACCATGTTTGCCTTCATGGGTGTGCCCCCACTTTGCTGTCCATGACCGTGGGACTGCCCGCGACGCGGCCCTGTTGGATGAAATTCTGCAGGCGCTCCGCCACGTCCGGGTGCTTCTCGTACTTCAGCGCGTCGACGAGCACGGCGCGCATCCCCGGCGAGTCTGCGCTCCAGACCGAAAGCGTGTAGGCCGCTGCGCTGCGCACAAAAGCGCTTTCGTCGTAATACAGCGCTTTCTTCACCAGCGCTTCGGTCACGGCCGGCCCCATGTCCCGCGCGGCATCAACCACGTTTTCACGGACGTGAACGGACGAATCCTTGGCCATCCGCGTCACCATCGCGTCGATGCACGCTGCGGGCTCCTGACGGCGAAGCGCGAGCGCCGCCGCACCGCGCACGAGTTCGTCCGGATCGGTCAGCGCACCCAGAATCAGCGGCAGCGCGTCCGCGTGCCCGGTATTGCCCAGCCCCGCGAGCCACGCTAACCGCACGCTCAGCGGCGACTGCGCCGGGTGGTGGCCATCGCGGTGGCCCAACACGACCTCGGCCTGATCGACCAGGCGGTTCATCGCAATTTGCGCTTCCTGCGGGTGTTGCTCGGCGAGAAACGCGATCGACGCGCCCAAGGTTGTCGCCGCCGCGCCGCGGTATGCAGGGTCCTGCGAGAGACCAACGAGGTCCCCCAACGTCGCGACAAACGCGGGCGTGGGACTGGTCATCAGCGAGGCGGACTGCAAGACGCGCACGCGCAGCGCCTCGTCCAGTTCGGTGTCCTTGATGAGCGCGCCTACCGCGGTTTGCGCTTGTGCCGTGCGAGCGCCAACCAGCGCGGCGATGACCACGCGCTCCGCCGGTTCTGCCAGCGTTCGCTCGCGCAGCCGCGCCTCGACACGGGCGACTGTCGCGGAATCGGCAGCAATTGCGCGGGTCAGCTCATTGCGGAGGTTCACCCGCCCGGCGACGTCGGTCTGCCCGGCGCGGGCTTGCACATCCGCGAGCACCTCGGCGAACGCACGGGTCGGCTCTGCGTCCTCCTGCCAATGCACGGTCGCCGTTGCCGCGGAGTAGGACCGCAGCGCGTCGGGACGCACGCCCAGCGCCCACTGGCCATCGGTCGTCCCTGCCCGCAGCAGATCCACGGTCAGCGACATGGCCACAAACTGCCGCGTGTCGAGGTTGCCCGTGGACGCCGTGCCGCGCTCGTCAATCAGCAGGTGCGCCAGCCCATGCGTATCCAGCGTGTACACCGCGGTCGTCGCCGTGCGCTGACCCGGGCGCGCTTCGCCGCTCGACCAGTTCTTCACGATGTTGCCCGACGGCTCACGGGTGTACTGCGCGTGAAATGCGCCATTGGCATCCGTTTCGTCCGCCTCCCACTTCGCCAGGTTCGCCTCGGCTGGGCGCACAAGCTGCAGACCATACGCCAGCGCAGACAGGACCGACTGCACCGCCAGCGGCGTGCTGGGCGCAAAACGCACTTCACGCACGCGACCGTCGTCATCGGCGCGCAGCAGCCACGGTTGCGTCAGCGTGGAATCGTCGTTTTGAAAGTCGAGGATCTTGCGCGCGGCGTCGCTCAGTTGGACTGAAGCGTTCTGCAAGCGCGCGGGCACCCACGTCACAGCGTTGACCTGCACGCTGGGCGCCAGTTGCAGGTTGCCTTGCACCGTCACTTCCACTTCGCCAAGTGGCGCCGGCGCCGCGAGGTCAAAGTGGTAGCGCGCGGTCAACACGGTGCCGGTCGACAAGTGCGGCAGCGGCGCAGGCGCCCCGGACGGCACGCCCGGCTCCACCGACGGCTTGCGCGCCGCTTCACTGACCGTAACCGTTGACGGCTGCGCCGACCGGCCCAACGACCAGAGAGCCACCGCGACGACGCCGAACACGAGCAGGCAGATGGCCAAGATGGTACGCTTCATGGCTCCTCCCCTCACTTGACCGACGTCGTCGGCAACGCCCATTGGAAATCGACCTTGGACTGGCTGGCGAAACCTTCGGCCAGCGCCCACACGAGGCGAATGCCTTCGTACTCAAAGAACTCGTACTCAAACGAGACGGTGAACGGCCCGATCCCGACGTCAAAGAAAAGCCCCAGCGCAAGCTTCAGGAACGTCACTTCAATGTCGTTCTTGATGAGCTTCTCCACCACCCACATGTCTGTCACCGGCGCGTTGGTCTTGGCGTCCATCGCCTGCTTGAAGCCGATGGCAAACTTCACCGGGAACGCGAGCTCGATGATGGTGATGGCGGCCTTGATGCCCGCGAAGATCTCCAGTGGACCGACGCTGCCGCCGATGCCGCCCTTGATCTCCACGGCCAGACCGACCGCCGGCGTGATGACCGCCGCGGGTTCGAGGGTGTCCTTGTCGAGTTCTGCGCCAAAGGCGACGGACGCCTCGGGCGAGAGCTGCGCTTCCACCTTGAACGGTACGGGGCCAATGGTCGTCTGCTTGGCGAAGCACGCACGCCCAGTGACGAGCTTGAAGCCGTCGAGGGTCTCGGGGCACTCGCTCAGCGGCAGCGGGATCTGGAAGCTGGCCAAGGGCACCGAGCTTGCGTCGACGATATCCGCCAGCGAGCCCGGCGCGTCCGCCGTTCCCGTGCCGCCCACCTGCACGCTGGACTTGCTGCCCTCCGTGCCGTGTTCGCCTTCTTTGGTCTGGCCTTTGGACTTCTTCTCCACGCCGATGCCGACGGACTGTCGCTGCAACGAGCAGCCCGCTCCCGAATACTCGCCGTTGTCCCAGGACGAACCGCCACAGCTCATCTTCGGCACTTTGGGCAGGGAAGGCGGCTGCACGCCGAGAATCAGGAACTCCTGTTTGAACGATGCGCGCTTCTTGGAAACCGCCGCGCCTGGCGTCGCTGACATCGACACGCTCATGTCCAGCACGTTCAGGGTCTTGCCAAAGAGGCTGATGGACTCCTTCGAGTGGCCTTCCATCAAGAAGTTGCGGTGGTCCGTCGTGCCGGTCTCCAGCGGGATCGTCGTGCCATCAGCCTTCTGCAAGCGGAAGAGCGCGCCCTGATCCTGGTTGAGCGCGATCCCGCCGAGGTCGTTGCCGCCGCCGCCGGACTGCCCGTCATTGCGGCCTTGGCCGTAGATGGACTCGTAGACCTTGAAGCCGGTGTCGCACACGTGGCTGTCCGCCGCGCAGAAGCCCGAGTCGCACATTTTGCCCGCCTGGTCGCGGCTGAACTGCGGGTCGGATTCCTTGCCGGGCGGCGGGCACTGTGTGCCGTTGGGGTATTTGTTCGGCACGCACACAGGCTTGTTCAGGTTGTTGTCAAAGTACGCGGACGCATACGTGCCGGTGCTGCCGACGTACGCGGTCTTGCCACCGTCGCTCACCGTTGCGTAGGACGAGAAGTAGTCCATGCTCGCGAACTTGTAGGACGCCGAATTGCACGCGCCAATCGGGAACACGTCCACGTGCCCACACTGTTGAGCCGGGTACTGCCAGCCGCAGTTGCCGACATACTGACGGCGATACGCCTGTTTGGTCGCCTCAGGCAGCGTCTCCCAGCCGATGAGGTCGTTGCCGATGCCTGCCTTTTGCAACTGGGAGATGGTCTCAGGCTGCAGGGTGCTCGTTGGATCGGAGTCCTTCAGGATGAGCCGACGCAAAATAGCGAGCGAGGGCTCCTGGTCGAGAATGTCGCCGTGCGGGAGGACGCTGCCTTTGGCGTAGAACGTGTTGCCGACGTAGACGCCCTGCACGCCGTTCTTGGTGGTCAGCAAGTCAAAATAGTTGTCGTAGAGGGTCTTGCACGCGGCGGGCGACATGACCGTCCACGCTTGGCGGTACAGCGGCGTGCCGTTGTACATCTCCGCGCTGCACTGCTCGCAGACGTAGGCGGCGACGGTCGCTCCGTCCCATTTTGCACCCGTCACCGCGCGGGACTGCATGTTGACCGCCGTGCATTGGGCTTGCGTGGCCGCGACGCAGACCTTGTCCGTGCCGCTGGCCTCGTTGGGCACCGCGCAGCCCGCCTTGTCGGCGCATTCGCTGTAGGGGCCATCCCAGTACGCGTCCGTCTGTCCGGCGCTGTAGTTGCGGCCGTGTGTGAGCGTCGCTGCATCGGTCGTCACGCCGTAGACCTTGGTCGTGCGCGCGACGCAGACGCCGGCGTCGCAGTCCTCGTTGTTCACGCAGTGGTCGTTGAACGTCGCGGGCGGTTGCCACACACAGGTGAAGTTCTTGTCCGCGCTGCAGCTATTGCCGTTGCAGTAGCCGACGTAGGTGCCCGTCGCCTTGCCCGGTGTGAAATCGGGGATGCAGCTCGCCTGACAGCCATAGCCGGGTTCGTCCGACGGCCCCATGCTGCCGCACGCTTTGCCGAGCTTCAGGCATTCCTTGGCGCAATCCGCCGTCGCGGTCTTGTACGTGCACCAGGCGTCCGTTGTGTAGATGGGGATGCTGAAGTCACCCTTGGAGTCCTTGCCCCACGCGCTGACTTGCCGGCTGCACTGGCCCGTTGCGCAGACGCTGTCGTCTACGCATGGCTGGCCCTGTTGCGTGAGCGGGACGCAGGTGCCGTTGCTCTCGTGGAAGCCTGTTTGGCAACCGCCGCACGCCGATTCTGTAAGCTGATTGCCGCTTGCAGGCGTCTCGACGCACACGCGGTTGTCGGCATCGCATGGGAACGCCGCGCAGCCCCACTGCACGGTGGCAGAACGCTCTCCGGTGCCGAGCGCGCGCGGGTAGAGGCGCACGTCGAACACGCCCTTGAGCAACGTCGCGGTCGACGCACCGGAGTACGTGGTCGCGGCGGTCACACCAGGCATGTAGAAGGCGTCGGCAGGCGGCACGGTGACGGTCGCGGAAACGGCTTGCGGTGTCCAGCTGGTGAGCGGCAAGTTCGTCGCGCCGGTGCCCGTGTGGCTGCCCGCGCTGTCGCTGTACACAATCGCGCTGGTCCCGGTCTTGCCCTGGTAGCCCAAGGTCGCAGCGAGCATGTCGCCCAACGCGATGGCCAGGCGCACACGCGCCTCGCCGTCGCTGAAGCTGAGCACAAACGGCGCGCTCACCGCCGTCTCCGTCCCGGTCTTGGTCTTGCGCGTCACGATCAGCTTGCAGCTCTGGCTCGACGTCGTCCCGGCTTTGGGCGCGGCATACACACAGTCCAGCAGCGCCTCCGCGCCGAGCTTGACGCCCGCAATCGTCTGGAACAGCAGGTACTGCGCCTTGTCGGTCGCCTTGGTCAACGCCGGCAGCACGATCGTCTCGACCACCGTCGCGTGGCGCATCGCGCCGTCGTCCAGCGCCGCAAGCTTGCCCTTGGCGGGCACCAGCAGGCGGTTCAGGCCAAAACTCGCCGTGCTGAAGTTGTCCTGCGCCGTCTTCACCGTCGAGCCGTTTGACGACACGATGGTTGCCGTGTCCGCTTTGGTGCCGCTCGCCAGGTTGTAGAACGCGCTCCAATCCCACGGCATGCCTGTGCCACCCGACAGCACGACCGCACCACTCAGCCACGCTATCGGGCCTTGCCCGCGCAGCATCTGCGCCTCATCGCGGGTCAGCGCGCGGTCCGTCAGCGCGGCCCAGCCAAAATCTGCGGCAGAAGTCGCCACGAGCGCCCGCGCGCCAGTCTGTGCGGCGGCAAAAAGCTGGGACGCCCCCGTTCCCGTTGTCGCAGCACCGTCCAATTCCAAGCGCCGCCCGGACTGCAGCTGCGTGACGGTCACAAACTGCCAAGTGCCATCACCCACAACGTGGTCGCAATTGGCCTGCGCCAGCTTCGTGCCATCCGGGAACGTCGCTTCCAGCGCGCGACCGTTGCATGCCGCAGAAGTCGCCAGCTTGAGCCGACTGGCGGTCCCTTGCTTCACTTCCAGGAGCGGCGTACCGGCCGTGACCGTCCCCGCGCGCACCCACGCCGCAAATGTCCACTTGGCCAGACCCGTGAGGTCATCGCCATCTGCTGGCAACGAGAGCACCGCGCCTTTGGGCAGCGCGATCCCGTTGAAATCCGCCCGCAGCGCCACGTCCTTGTTCTTGGCCGAAGCCGCCGGATCGCGGACCTGCGGCACCAGCACCGGCACGAGCGTCGGCTTGCCACCCGTGGTCCACAGCCCGTCGTGCACGAGCGCCTTCGCCTCCACCGACGGCCACACGCGCGCGATGCCCAAGTTCGGCTTGGCGACCAGCGCTTTCAATTCAGCGGCGTCCAGCGCGCGCTCGTAGAGCATCAGGTCGTCAAAATCGGCAAACGACGCGACGTCAAAGCTTGACTCGCCATTGCCGCAGCCGCTGCACACGCCCGGATGTGTCTTGGGAATGTTGCCCAGTTTTGCCGCGCCCCATGTCCAATCGGCCAAAGGCGCAATGCGCATCAAATCGGCAGTTGCGACGACCGCACCATCGATCGCCAGCGTCATCCGGCCAGGCTGCGTGTCACCCGATGACTGGGGCCGATTGGGCGCGAACGTCACCGCCACGTGGACCCAAGCGCCGGTCGGCATGGCCGATTGCGAACGCAGCGTGGTCTCACCCGCGACGTCCAGGCGCAGCTTCCCGCCCTGACTGCTCGGCTCAACCGACAGGTTTATCACCGGATTCTGCGGACCATAGGTCACGGCGGCATCGCAGACGTACCGCACCAGCAGGCGCGCAGGTCCCTGAACGCCCGACACGCCCGTGCACGGATCCGCGGCCGCGAGCCAGGGGTCAACCGTGCAGTCCGTCTTGCCCAGGCACGCCGCTTCCGCGATTGCCTGCACGTCCGGGTAGGCGCACGCATACGTCTTGGTCAGCGCCCGGAAGCTGACTTCGCTCACCGTCGGCGTGAAGCCGTCCAGCGGCTGGAACGCAGCGCCAACGACTTCGCCGTAGTAGGCTTGAACGGCCGAGATGCGAATCGGCGCCAACTTGTAGTCGCTGTTTGCACACGACAGCTTGACGCCGGAATCTTTGGGACGCGACGCCGTGTACTGAGTCGAGAGCTGCTGGTAGGCTGCGCGTCCTGGCCATGTGACGGCCTGCGCGGACCCGAGTGCTTGGGCGATGTCTGTGGTTGTCGTTGGCAAGCGCACCCAGCCGGCGACGGTGAAGCCGCCGCTGGAGCCGGTGGCAGCGCTGGCTGAGCCGACAATGTTGCGGTCAGACAGCAAGCGGATCGCGGCGAAGCTCGACGCGGTGCCATTGCGCGTGCTGATCGCGCCGGAGCCGCCGATGCCGTCGCTGATGGAGCCCAACCCGCCGCCCGTCTTCAGAACATCGATGCGTGCCCGCGCGTCCGGGTCGCCGGCGAGCGCGCCGATGCTGGGCATGTAGGCGACAAGGCCGGAGATGGGCAGCGGCGGCGCGGCGGGTCGCACGTCGTCCACGGGGCGAATGCCATACTGCGCGGAAGGCACGCCACCATCGCGGGTGACCACACGCGGGTACGGCGCGTCGGCCATCGCGGCGTTGGTCTTGGCCGCGCACGCGCCGCAGTCCTGGCTGCACGTCAGGCAATCTTCGTCGGTCAAGGCGTTGCAGGTCTTGTCGCCGCAGCTCCCCGTCGCCAACGAGACGCCGCACGTGCCGCCAAAGTTGTCGCAGCAATCGCCGCGCGCCACGCAGCCTGCGTCACATTGGCACGACCACGTCGCGTTCTGACTGCACGCGTTCGTCGTGCACTGATGCGTCGTCGTCGCTACGCTACAGGTCTTGACGCCGGTGAACGGCGAGTTCACGCACGAGCCGCCCTGCGCGGCGCAGTCCTGAGAGACAAGCTCCGTGGCCGTGCAGTACTGCAGCTTGTCAGCCGTGCACGTTCCGTCGCTCTTGACGCCGGCGGCGGTGCAGGCCGCGACCGCGCACGTACCTGCCGTGGTGCACGCCTGTCCCGAGCCGCTGCATGTCCCGCAAGAACCGCCACAGCCGTCGTCGCCGCAGGTCTTGGTGTAGGTGTAGCCAGCGTAGCACTTGCCCGTGTTCTTGTTGGTCAGCGAGCAGCCCGTACACGACGGTGTGCAGCACACGCCCTGCGTCGTGGCGACCTGACCGGTTGGACAACTGACACAGGTGCCGGCGGACGGTCCGACGGACGCACAACTCGCGCCGCTCGCGCAGTTCCCGCAGCTGGTGCCGCAGCCGTTGTCGCCGCAGGTCTTGGTGAGCGCGCCGGAGCCGCAACTGCAGATCTTCGGGCAAGTCGCCGATGTGCCCGCGGGCAGAGTGTCCGTGCCGCCGCAGACAAAGCGGCCCTCGGACTTCTTCCAGCCAGCTTTCTGACCCGCTGCGCAAACGACCTGCGTGGCGTCGGCTGCCTTGGCTTCGATGCCGGGGCAGTACGTGATGACATCGATATCGCCGGGCGCTTGAGCGACGCAGCCGGAGATTGGATACGCGCCGTCGCACGGCGTGAAGCATTTGCCCTTGCTCAAGCTGCACGTCTGGCCGGTGCCGCAGCTGCCGCAGGTGCCGCCGCAGCCATCGGGACCGCACGTCTTGCCGCTGCAATCCGGCACGCAAACGCCTGCCTTGGGGCACTTGAACGCGTTGACGCCGCTGGAATCCGGCGCGCCGTCCGCGGTGCAGCTGTACCGACCGTAGCCCGCATCCCAGCCGCAGAACTTGCCCGAGGCGGCGCAGTCCGTGGTCGCAAGCGAGTTGGGCGCCGTGCACGTCGTGAGCTTTTTGCCGTCGCAGCAGCCGACTGACGTGGGCGCCTTGCCGTAACACGCAACCTTCGGCGCGCAATAATACTGCGTGCTCCAGCCGACCTGGATCGCGGTGCACGACTCCTCCGAGGTGCAGATCCCGCATGTACCGCCGCAGCCGTCGTCGCCGCAGGTCTTGCCGGTGCATTGCGGCACACAGCACTTGAGCGGTTGGCTCTTGCTGCCCGACGCGATTTGCGTCTGGCCGGCCGGGCACGCGCACGCGGGCTGGCCGCTGACCAGCGCGCACGAGGCGTTTTGGCAATACGAGTCGCCGCTGCAGTTGCCGCCCAAGCAGCGGTCGTTGGTCGTGCACGTGGACTTGTCGTCGCAAGCCAAATAGTTCTTGGGCTCGACATCGTGGAAGCAATACGGCGCCCATTTTTTGTCGCAGTAATCCGCGGTGCACGGGTTGCCATCGTCGCAGGGGTTGGGACTGCCGCTCGCGCATTTTCCGGCTTTGCAGGCGTCCTGCACGGTGCACGGGTTGCCGTCATCGCAGGGCGCGGAGTTGGCCGTGCTGACGCAGCCCTTCGTGTCGTCGCAAACGTCGTCCGTGCAGGCGTTCTTGTCGTCGCAGTTCTTGGCCACGCCGGCGCAGCTGCCTTTGGCGCAAACGTCGTTCACGGTACACACCTTGCCGTCGTCGCACGCGGCGGTGGTGTTGACGTGGATGCACCCGGTCGATGGCGCGCAACTGTCCGCCGTGCAGCCGTTCTTGTCGTCGCACGCCAACGACGCGCCGGGTTTACAGCTGCCGCCCGAACAGACGTCGCCCACGGTGCACGCGCTGCCGTCGCTGCACGGGGTGGCGTTTGCGGTGAATACGCAGCCCAACTTTGCGTCGCAGCTGTCGGTCGTACACGCGTTGCCGTCGTTGCAAGCCGGTTTGGCGCCACCGATGCACGTGCCCTGCCAGCAGGCGTCTCCTTTGGTGCACGCGTCGCCGTCGTCACAGGGCTCTGTACTGTTGGCGTGCTGGCAGCCAAGCACCGCGTTGCACGTGTCGAGCGTGCAGTTCAGCCCGTCGTTGCAGTTTTTGGCGTTGCTCCCCACGCACCCGCCTGCCGCGCACGTGTCGGTCTGCGTGCACACATTGCCGTCGTCGCAGGCTTTGCCATCGGCGTTGACGTGCTGACAGCCCAGCTTCGCGTCGCAGCTATCGGTCGTACACGCGTTCTTGTCGTCGCAGTCCAACACGGTGGCCCCGACGCACGCGCCGCCAGTGCAGCCGTCTTGCGTCGTGCACGCGTTGTTGTCCGAGCACGCGCTCGTATTCGGCTGCGACGAGCAGCCCTTGGATGCGCTGCAGCTGTCGTCCGTGCACGCGTTGCCGTCGTCGCAGCCTTGGAGCGACCAGCCCTGGCAAGTCGCGTTGGCACACGTCGCGCCGACGTGGCACAGGTTCCCGTCCGTGCACGCTTTGCCGTCGGCAAGCGGCGTATGCGGGGCGCAGGTGTTCGCGTCCAAACAGTCATCGCGTGTGCAGGGATTGCCGTCATCGCAATTGACCGTTCCCGTGCCTTTGCAGACGCCGTTCGCACAGGCGTCGTTGCTGGTGCAGTTGCTGCCGTCGTCGCATGCGGTGCCTGCCGAGGCGTTGGCGTGCTGACAGCCTCCCGCGCTCTCGCAGCTGTCGGTGGTGCACGGGTTTCCGTCATCGCAGTTCGGCGCGCCCGTGCCCGGCTGACACTTGCTGGCGACGCAGGTGTCGCCGGTGGTGCACACGTTGCCGTCGCTGCAAGCGCCGCTGGACGCGCCGTACTTGCAGCCGCTTGCGGGGTCGCAGGAGTCCGCCGTGCAGGCATTGCCGTCATCGCAATCTGCAACGCTTCCGCCAACGCACGCGCTGCCCTGACAGACATCGCCGGATGTGCAGGCGCTGCCATCGCTGCACGAGGCACCTACCGCCGGTTCGTGATTGCAGCTCGCCGAGACAGGTCCGCAGACCGCGCGGACGGCCAAGTGTTTGTAGACGCCGCCGCACGGGTCGCCAAAGACCGAGTTGCCGCCGACGATGCTGCACGATCCCTTGCCGATGCACGCCGTCTTGACGATATCCAAGGCACCGGGCGCGTCGCATGCACCGGGCTGGACGTTGGGGCAAGTGCCAACAGGCTGGCCGTAGCTGGCAAATGGGACGTCGACAATGGCCTGGCCGGCAGGACAGGTCAGCGTGAGCAAGTCATTTTCGTTGACCGTCACAGCGCACGCGGCGCTGGAGTTGCCCGGCGCACAGGTCGCCACGACGCCGAGGGACTGCGTGGCGCCGGTGCAGCCAGTCGGCGTGTCCAACTTCCACTTGGCGCGGAGCCAATCGAGCACCGCAGTGCGTTCGCTGTCCGAGAGCGCGTGATCGTAGTAGAGCAGTTCGCCGATGTAGGCGCGCGAATCCTCGGACACTTCGGAGGAGCCAACGTAGAGCAGCTTGTCGCCGGTCGAGACGGTGTTGCCGCTGCCGCTCGCCGACGCGAGGCTCGCACCGGTCGTAGTGGACGTGTACGTGCGTGCATCGCCATCGAGGCGGCCGGAGAGGATGTAGTTGGTCCCGGTCGTCAGCGACAGCTCGTCGTCGTCGTTGTTGTTCGCCGACTGAAAGTGCGTGACATCCACGCCTTTCAGGCCGTTTTGTTCCAAGGACCAGTCATCGTCCCGGTTGCCGTGGTGCAAAATGGCACCCCACGGGTCGGGCGTGCGGTACTGCACGACGGCAAAGACGGTCACGCTGGTGGTGATGGGGAACGCGGCCGTCACCATGCGGCGATCGGTATCGTCAAAGTCGATGCCGGCCAAGCCGTTGATGAGCGAAGCCTTGTAGACCGGCGCCTGACCGCTGACAGTCAAGTCGCGGCTATTGCCGGACAGGTCGAGCCACGCCGACACGACACCGTTCGCGTCCGCGTTCACGGAAGCGGAAACGGTCGCGTCGTAATGCGCCGCCAAGCCAGAAGCCACAGGCAGAATCGCCGCCGGTGCCGTCGCGGCGTCCAGCGAACAGCTGTTTTGGCCCAGGCACTTCAGCTCAGCCCAGGACTTCAAGTCGCCGGACACGCACGCGCCTGCGCCTGCGCCGGGATCCGGGCAAGTGCCGCTCAGCTCGCCGTGTTTGGCGTAGGAAATCGCGGAGATGGTGGAGCCAGCGGGGCAGGTCAAAGTGGCCAACTGGCCGTCGGGCGCCTTTGTGCACGTGGTTTGTGTGACGTAGCTCGCCGCGACCGCACACGCGTCCTGCGTACACGCATTGCCGTCCTCGCAGTTGAACGGCGAACCGGCCACGCACGCGGCGCCGCTGCAGGTGTCGTTCACGGTGCAGGGGTCGCCGTCGTCGCACGTGCCGTTGCCGCAGGTGCCGCCGCAGCCGTCGCTGCCACACTGTTTGGTCGAACCGTCTGGATTGGTGCAGTTGGGCACGCAGACGCAGCTCTGAAGCGGGGAGTTGCCAGGCGCAGGCGTTCCTGCGGTGGAGCACATGTACGTTTGCACGCTGCCATCCCAGCCGCAGGAGCCGTCCGCGCAGGTGCTGACAATCGGCTGGCCGAGCGCGCTGCACGTGTGCACGGTGTTGCCGTCGCAACAGCCGGCGGGCGAGATCGCGCCGCAGGTTCCCACGCAAGTCAGGGCAAGTCCGCCGTGCGCTTCCAGCGTGTTCACGCCAGTGAGCGAGGCAATTTTCGTCAAGCCAGCCGCGTTGATGCCGCCCCAGGCGCGGACAGTGCCGTCGACCTGCAAGGCAAGGAGGGTGGTGGTCGGCGAATACTGCGACTCACCGCTGTAGGTCGCGCTGAAGACCGCGACCGACTTCACTGGCTTCAGGTCACTCGGCGGGGCTTCTGCCTGCGATCCCCACGCGTAGACCGTGCCGTCCTGACCGACTGCCAGCGCTTGCGAACGGCCGATCGCGACGGCAATGACGCTCGGCATGCCGGCGGGCGGTGCGGGAAAAGCGACGGGGCCACCATTGCCGTCGTAGTCCTTGGCGGCCACCACGACGCTGCCGTCGGTTTTGATGGCGATGAAGTTGCCGCCGCCGTTGCTCGCTCCGCCGGCGATGGCCTTGAAGCCGCTCTGGCCATTCAGGACGCCGTACGTGGCAAATTCGTCCCAGCCCCACATCTGAATGGAGCCGTCGGCCTTGAGCGCAGCGCCGGACATGCCGCCCGCTGCCAGCGCGACGACGTTGGTCATGCCCGCGGGCGGCGACGCCGTGATGTACGCCTCCCACTTGGGATCCCCAGCCCGCCCCCAGCCGGTCACCGTGCCGTCGGCGTGGAGAACCGCGACGGCGTTCGTCAGGCAAGCGACCTGAACCGCGTCGTGAACGGAGTCATTGTTCGGGTCGCTGAGCACAGTTCCGATGCTGCCGATCTGCGGTTCATAGCCCCAGTGCACCAACGATCCATCGGCGGTAACTGCGTAGCCAAACCGCGCGTCAGAGCTCGTGCAAACCGACTTGTAGCCCGCACTTTGCGGAATATTTTGCCCTGCGGCCAAGGTAAATGGATACAGCGCGACGTACCAAGGCTCGACGTAAGTGTCGAGCCATGTGCCCAGCCGACCGCAAGCACCTAACTGGCAAGACCCGTTGTTACAGACTTCCGCGGAGTTGGTACACGTGCCAGTCGGAGTTTGCGGGGTACACACCGCCGCAAGCGCCACCGTGGGCAGCGCGAAGGCGACCAGCGCCAGCACAGCAATCCACCGACGCGCGGTTCGCGAGAGGCAGGCCAAGACGCGACAGAGCGCGAATTCTGCGACCATCGTCGAACCCCCTGTTCGAGCGAGCAACCAGCTTGGTGTGAAGCGGCCCCACTGCCTGTTCACCCCAATTGAACGGGTCACCCGACCCGCTGAGGAGTCTGAACCGGCGATTGAGACCGGTCAAGCACGAGGCTGAACGCTCGAAATATCTCGTGTTCTGCGCCTGACGCGCGCAGGCGGGCACGGCGGCATGCTCGGAGTGTTTCCTGCAGATTGGGCCGTCGCCCCCCGCTGGGTGCGAGCTGATGTCGCTGTTGCGGCGTCATGGCGCGAGGCTTGTCTAGCTCGAGAAACCGGGCGACACCCGCGAGTTGGGGCGGGCACTGCCACGCCCAGAGCTCGAAGTATTCCAGATAAATGATGAGGCTGCCGAACACGAGGGCGGTCACCAACGTCAACGTCTCACTCAGTGGCGCCCCTGGCATGGCCTACGCTCCCAGTGAAGCGCGCAAATGCGGCAGCCAAGTGAGGAATAGGAGCGACGGATCTGTGCCACTTCAATGCGCCTCGCCGGCTGCTTCAGGTGCCAGGCAAGCCCGCCGCGCGCGACTACTTGGAGCGCTAAAGCGGCGGGCGCGGCAGGATGGCTGCTCTGCACCCTCAGGAATCGCCGCCAGCAGCGTGAGCCTGTGGCCGCGAATGTATTTCCCCGGACCGACTATGCCCGACGCCCTCAACCTGCCGGCGCCACCGGCTCCCGCGACAGCGCCAACCACACCGCAATCGCCGTCAACGCCATGCCAAACCACTGCAGGGCGGAGGAAACGTTCTGGTCCGGCATCGGGTGAATCGCGTAGTCGTACATCGCCCGCGGCACGGCGCAGCGGAGCGGTATCGGCAAGTCTGCGGGCGGATTTTCAGCCGCTGCGGCCGTCGCACCGATGGAAGTCTGTTTCGCGCTGGTCCCTGCGCGGTCGGGGGAGGTTCTGCGCGGCTCGGCGGCGGTTTGGCACGGTTGCGCGGTGGTGCCGGCGCGGTGGATGGCGGTTTGGCGGGGTTGGTTGGTGGTTTTGCGGCGTTCCGGGCAGGTTCTGCGGCGTTCCTGGGTGGTTGTGCAGCGTTGCGGGAAGGTTTTGCGGCGTTGGTTGGTGGTTTTGCAACGTCGGAAACGGTTTTGCACGGGGGAAAGGAGTTTGCGCGTCGGGACGACCATTTCAGCTTGGTATCCAGCATCGCCAGGCTCAGCGGGTCGGCCGAGTTCAGCGGTTCTGGCTTCGCGCGCTGACAGCAATTCCGGCCCGCAGGTTTGGGCGATGGCCGCTCGCCTTTTTCCCGCATTGCCGACGGCTTTTCCTTGAGCCGCGCCTCACTCATCGCGCCGCACATGCACGTCGCGAGAATGCGGGCTTTCGCTTCCAGCGCGTCCACCTCCAGCGGCGGCAGGTTGTCGTCCCAGCCAAATTTCCTCATTTGCCTGAGAATCCGCGTTTCCGCATCGTTCAGGACAGCCGCAACTTCTTCATCCTTGAGCGCCGGAGCGTGCCTAAAGTGCGTGCGGCCCCAGCTTTCGTGCCAGAGACCATCGGAGACAAGCACATGCCAGTGCAGGTGCAGATGCAGCGCGGCGTTGAAGCGCTGGCAAACGCCGATGGCGCCGATGTGGCCAAGCTCGATGCCGTCGCGTTTGGCGCGCTTGCGGCAGTGCCGTGTGATCGTGCGCATCAGCGCACCGAGCACGGCCGTGCACGCACGCAGGTTCCAGGCGAGGATGTAGCGCAAGGCATACGGGAGCGTGAGAACCCACTGCCGAACAGGCACTTGCGGAATCACGGAATCGACCAAATGGGCGGATTCTTCGACCATGTGTTTTCAGTCACAGGAGGGGCACAGGCCGCGGACCTTGCAGGAGAACGCGACGAACTGGTTCTTTTTGCAGCCCGAGCAGTGAAAACGACGAAAGCCATGGCCGAGTTGCCCGCATTTCAGGTACCCGGCGAAGGCCTTGCCAATCCAGTCGGGCAGGTCCAAACCGTCGTGGTGCTCGCGAATCTGCACCTGGAAGGCCGAGAAACTCTGGCAAATGAAGCGATGCATGTCGCCTGCTTCCGGTGTCCGGCGACGGTAGATGATCATTGCAGAAGCTGGGCGGGCGGAGGATTGCATCCTCCTGCATGTTCGTCAGTTTCTGGATCTTGCCGCGGATCGCGCGCCATAACGGGCTGAATTCTGAACTCTGACTGACGTCCGCGTCTCAAGGTGGCGCTCGGATCGGCAGGCAGCCCCCGGCCGTCAGCGGCAGCTCCACGCGCGTGGGGAACTTCGGGGCGTCCAGCGCGGTCGTCAGTTGCGGCGTCACGGTCATCTGCGGCGCGGTCGGCCGCGTGTTCGACGTGAACAGGAGGTCGCGGCGCGCCACGAGCGCCCCCTTCGCGTTCCACGCGCTGACCTTCAGGTCGTACGTGCCGTCCGGAATGCCTCCGAGGTCGACGGCTCGCGGCCATTTCGCCGCACGCCGATCGGCCGCCTTCAGGCGTGACAGTGCGTTTTGGTGTCCCACCGTCACTGAGACAATCGACAGAATAAACTGCTGGGACAGGTGTCACAGCGATGGGACATGGTGTCACGCATTGCAACATTTATCACGTCTTCGCTGGTGTAGTTGACACTCAGGACGTAGCGGCCTGTACCATCGGACTGTCGGCGCAATGGCTGTGCATCTGGGCACGCTGGGAAGTCGGCTGGTCAGTCGTCGCGGTCGATCGAAATTTTCGATTGAGGACCGCGGGAGGAGAATGCCATGAGTCTTCTGGAGAATCTGAGCCGACGTTTCGTCGTCTTGTGCACAGCGGTCGGAATCATTGCCGGGGCGTTCGTGCTCTCGGTGCCCTTGAGAGCACAGGCAGACGACGACGTCGACAAGATCGTTCAGGACGGTCTGAAGAAGATTGGTGACAACGCCAAATGCCGAACGCGATGCAACCAAGACTCGCTGGTTTGCATCTCCAGGTGCCCCGCGGGAGCACAAGGCGCTGCGTGCCGCGCGACGTGTGCGATTCAAAACAGCAACTGTGAGATGAACTGCGACAACTGAGTTTGGTGTGCTGCAGACTCCCATCCTAAATTGCTAGTCATCTCGACAGTAGCATCGCAAATACAAGGTCTTGGGATTGCCGCAGTCATCATTGTCTCAGTTTCATCGGGCGACGACCGAAACGGATGTGGCAAATCAACAGCCGCACTGTTCCGCTGGTTGAATTGGGAAGGAAAGGTTGCTCACGGAATTCCATTCGAAATTACCATGGAGGGGGAACAAATGAAAAAGAAGCTCGCAGGCGTCCTCGTTGTTTTGGCTCTGGTCGGTGTATACGCTCTCGGAAGTCTCTGCGGCATTACTCCGGCAAATGCAGACATGATCTGCGGCCAATCCGCTTTTTTTGCTCATCCGTGGAGCTGTGCGCCTGGGTATCACTGTGGCGCCACTCAAGATGCGTGCTGGCTTGACTGTCGCGCCGGACAAGTGAGATGCGGTACCAGTTGCATGCCGGCCACGGCCGCTTGTTGCGCCGGGGACGGCGGCTACTGCCCGGCGGGATCATACTGTGGACCCAAGAATCATGGTCTCGTGTTTACGTGGGACGGCACGTGCGTTCCGAGGTAAGCAGGACCGGACGAATCGTGAGATTTTGGGTCTCGGGTTCAACGGTGCTGAGTCATTGATTGTCTTGAATCATTCATAAACCTGCAATCGCATTTGCCGCCTGGCAGATCGCGAATGCTTGGCTCAACCGGGAGGCAGTGATGGACCCAGTGATGCGGCGTCTGGCCATGAACCCAGTGATGCGGCGTCTGGCTATGGGTGTTTTGTGCGTCGTTGGATTGTACAACCTAGCTTGCGGCGGAACGCCCAAACCGGGACAATGGTACTACGACGGCGTCAGTTTCAACGTCGACACACAACGCTGGAACCGCGACTTGGAAACTTGTCGAGACGTCGGTGAAAAAGCCGGATGGGCGCAGGCATCTCGGGAACTGCAGTCGGGCGCACTCGGCCGGCCGGGGTTCTACAGCCAAGCAAATGCTGTCAGGGATAACGCGCGAGTCGAATGTCTTGAGGCGAAGGGATGGGCGTGGAAATTGGACTAAACATCCCTGCATTGACACGTCATCAACGGCCATCCCAGCAGTTATCTGACCGCGGTGACGAATCCGATCCAGTAGTCCCTGTTTTTGCCTGAACAACCAGATCATCCTTTCGCTGTGGTCAGTTCCGCGGAGGGGAC
>CAIYBN010000030.1 GCA_903924465.1 uncultured Myxococcales bacterium
AACCCCCCGCATAACCCCCCGCACAACCCCCCGCAACCCCCCGCAGAATCGGTGCGGCATGGGCTGAGCGATAGTCGGCCAGCTACTTCGGCGGATCAAACGGGACGGCGACAGTCATGCCGCACTTCACGCACCTGGTCGCGGGCACGAATGCGAAGCCCAGCGTCAGGATGCGGCACTTCGGACAACGGACCTTGACCGCGTGTTCAGCAACGGCGTGCAGGATGCGGATGTCGGATTCGTCGAACCGGATCTTGTAGTCGGGCGCGGGGCGAACCTGTGCGCTGTACTTTCGCGCGGTGTGCCGAGACACGGAGCATTCCCGCGAGATGTCCATGTCCGTGTAGCCTTCCTTGGCCATACGATGAATTTTGTCGCGCACGGTTGGCGGTATTCTCAAAAATCCGACACTTGGGCGGCGATTCGTGGCAGGCTTTGGGGAGATTCGTGACAATTCAGCCATGATTACGCTATCTCCCGTTTGCACTGTTGCTCAGAGTACCAAAGCGGCAAACCTGCCGCGACTCGCGCACGTTCCGATCTTTCCCACGTCTCGCGGACGGACTTTGCCCATGCCGGGCAGTTCCGGTACGGAGTCCGCAGGCTTTCCGCGCGTTCCTGCCGCTGGCGCCGCATGGGTGCGGGTTCCGCCGCGGCCAGTCGCGCCTTCAGGTGCGGTGTGCAGACGGTTTGTCCGTCCACATCGACAGGCTCATTGCAGTCCTCGCACAACCGCCGCGCCGAGATCGCGCCATCGGCGTACCAGTCGCGCTCCGCGTCGACCATGCCGTGACGATCGGAGTTTCCGCCGTGGTCAATGATCACAAGGTCGCGCTTGTTGACGTGCGGTGCGGGCCGCAGTCCGCGACCGACCATTTGCATGTACCGGCTCAGACTGCACGTCGCCGTCGCCAGTTGCACACATGACACCTCGACCAGATCCAAACCCTCGACGAACAAGCCCACGTTGCAGACAACGTCCAGTTCGCCGCGGCGCAGGCGGTCAAGCGCGTCCTTGCGGACTTCTTTGGACGTTCCGCCGTCCAGATGCTCAGCGCGCGCGCCGGCGCGATTGTACGCCGCCACCAAACGCTTCGACGCATGGATGCCTGCCGCAAACGTGATTGTCCGGCGCCGCCGACCGTCGACACGCCACCAGTCGACAATCTCTTGCACCAACGCCTCATCGCCGTATGCCGCGTCCAAAGCGCCGGCATCGTAGTCGCCAGCGACCATTTTGATACGCGACAAGTCGGGCATGGTGGCTGGCACGGTACGCGCAGACACCAGCCATCCGGCTTTTTGCAGGCCGGAAATGCTCGGACCGCAGATCAGCACGGGGAACAGGGCGGCCAGACTCTTGCCGTCCAACCGCACTGGCGTCGCGGTTAGGCCAATGGCCACGGCACGCGGCCACCGCTTCTGCACGCTACGGTGTTGCTCGATTAGCTTGTGCGCCTCATCGTAGATGATGGCGTCTGGCGTGTACCCGGCAAACGACACGGCGCCCATGCGACGCTGCAGCGTCTGCGACGTCGTCAGGACCACGCGCACGCCGCCGATCGACTTGCCCACCCCTGGACCATGCACCACAACGTAGGAAACCTTGGCGCTTTCAAGCATGTCCTCAGTTTGCTTCAGGATCTCGTCGCTCGGGACGATGTATAGGACTCGCCCGCGCAACAGGTGCGGGTGAGAGATAAGCCCCGCGGCGATGACCGTCTTGCCGCCGCCTGTAGGCAACTGCAGGCACAACTTCTTGTGACCTTGGACGAATCCGCGCTCAACATCCATAAGCATCCGTGACTGGTACGGGCGCAGCGCCATGATCCTCCGGGGATACCAAGACGATCATTGACCGATCGGCTGGCGCATCCTAACGTAACTCACGGACGCCGGTCGCGCAACGTGCGATGGCAAGGGGGAAACTTGGCGATAGACAAACCTGTGCGGTTGGCAGCATCCATGGCGCCTTCCGCGGAAGAACTGGCAGACGGCCAGCCGATTACCGTTACCCAAACCTTTCAGCGTGTCAAAGGCGACCCAAACTCGCGCTTGACCGCGGCGGAGCTGCGCGATTCCCGTTGGTCAATCTGGTGTCGCAAACCGGGCAAGGCGCTGCGCTTCCGCGACATCGTGCAGGGCAAGCCGCTGGAACCGCAGTTGCAAACGCTGTACGGCGACGGCACGTTCCGACTTGTGCCGCACCATCCGGAGACGGACGAACGCCTTGAGCGGATGGAAGAATGGTTGGGAGTCGGCGAAGAACCCGACGAACCCGAAAACGACTACCACGGAGACACTATGCCAGTGAGCGCGCTTCCACCCAGCTATACCGATCAGGACTACGGATTCAACCCAGGCGGCATTCAGCGGTCAAGCGCCGCGGAAGAATTGCAGCTCGAGATGCTGCGATCCAACGCGGCGACGGCCCGTGCCGCGGAAGAACGCCGCGAAAAACAAGAGGCGCTGCAATGGCAGGACGCACAGGATCGCCGCAAGCGCGAAGATGACGAAAAAGCCGATGCCAAGCGCATCGCCGCGGAAGAAAAACTCGCGGCCGACGCGCGGCGTCTGGAAGAAAAAGCGGATCAGCGCCGGCGCGAGGAAGCGTCTGAAAAGCGGCAATCCGACATGATGATGGCGGGCATTACGCTGGCGGGCACGGTGATCACGGCAATCGGCGCGGCGATGAGCAAGCCTGTTGCGCCGCAAACGGACCTCAACTCGGCGCTGCTGGCCGCGGCGTTGCGCCCAAAGGAACAAACGTCGCTCGATGAGCTGATGAAACTGACGGCGATGATGACGCAGCAGACGCAGGCGCAGGCGGCGCAAATGACGGCGATCGCCAAGATGAACGAGCGCCCCGAACGCGACGACGCAGACGACGACTTGTCGATCAAGGACATGCTGCCAATGTTTGGGCAGATCCTTGGCGGCGGACGCGTGGCGCCGCCTCAGCAACAGGAAGGGCAAACGCAACCGCCGCAGTTGCCCGCGCCAGGCATGGATAACGCGATGATCCAGAGCATGATCGGCGAAGCGGTGTCCGATCCGAACACGGTTGCGTCGATCGTGGAGCATTCGCCCGACTCAGTATTTGCAGGACTGATCCTGGCGTGCAAGAATAATCCAGCGCTCGCCGAACAGTTCATGGCGAAGTGGCAGAGCGAATCGGCGCCACAAGAAGCGCCCGCGTCAGTGACGGAGTCCAGTCAGGAGCAGCCGCCCAAGACGCGCAGGAAGTGAGGCACGGCGCATGGGATACGCACAAGTTCAGACGAGAGATCGCGAAGTTGGCTCACTCGACAAGTGCGTTCTCATGGATCAGACGGCTATCAGCTTGACGTCGGATCGCGCCTTCAACGAGTTCGTGATGGCCAAAGTTGCCAAGGCGTCAAACGACTCGATTGACATTGCGACGACGTGGTTCAAGTTCGTCGCGGGCTTGCCGTACCGCCGTGACCCGGTCGATTGGGAGTTGTACCGTTCCTGGACCGACACGGTTTCCCACGGCGGGGACTGCGACGACCTGTCGATCCTGTTGGCCGCCGGCTTGCGCAGCGTCGGTATCCCGGCGTTTTGCGAGATCCTGACCGACGAACAGGGTTGGGGCTTTCACGCGCGAGTGCGCGCAGGCTTGCCGCCCCACGATCCGCGCACTTGGGCGATTCTGGACCCGGTATGCAAAAGCGAAAGACAGTGGGTAATGGTCGACAGAGACTGGACGCAGGATCCGATTGTGAAGGGCGGGACTTACGGCCCGGCGGCGGAACCGATCCAGACGCCGACATCATCGACGCCGACGTGGTTGGCCCCGTTACTCGCCATCGCCTTGACGGCGGGATGGTGGCTGAGGGGCCGGAGCAAGTAGAGACGGCAACGCATCCGCTGGCGCGCATTGCAGGGGCGATGCTCACGCTGGCGATCATTGACATGATCAGGGACCAAAAATGACGACCAAGAACCCATTGGATCACGCGCTCAAGACAATCAAAGGCGGCGCCCAAACTATGCTCGATCAGGCCGCGCAATCCGCGACGCAGGCGTTGACGCAGGAAGTGTCCAAGATTGGCGGATCGTTCCCGGCACCTGGACCCGCGCCGGTGCAGAATCCGGCGCCGCGCCTGACCACGTTGCCGCCGCTGGCGCGCATGGCGGCCGTACAAAATCCAGACGACGATGACGACGATGACGACGCGGACGACGACGACGACGGTCAGCACGACGCGGACCCCGACACGCCGGCGGTGTTTTTTGAGACACCCAATGCCGACTACAATCTCGCGTGCGCGGTCGGCGCGTACCGTGCGGCAGGCGGCGACGGCTGTCTGGTGGCGACTCACAAGGCTGGCCAAGCGTTTTTTGGCACGGCCGAACAGTTGACGGAGCATTGCGCGCGGCACAATCACAAGACGGCGGACTGGGGTGTCGAGGATGATCAGGCCGAGATCATGGAAATGGAATACGAACGCGCAGGCATTCAGCTCATGATGCGGCGTCTGGACGAACAGGAGGCGGCGTGGGGAAAGGCGCTCAAGGCGCAAGAGGACTTCCACTGGGGCGACAAGGCCAACGCCACTGGCGTTGTGACGATTCCCGGCGTGACCGGACCCGCGGTGTTCTTGGGCGTCGCGCGCAGAATCGAGTATGGCGCGCAGAAGCAAGGCAAGTGGGAAGAATACTTCCACGAACACGGCGAAGAATCAGGCACTTTCCCGTCGATCTACGGCATTGGCGAACCCGACGACAAAGGCGACTATCGCGCGTTTGTCGTCTACGGCGGCAACATGCACATCCAAGATCGCGGCATCATCGACTGACAGACGGAAGCGAAACGTGTCACGGCCGGATTATACACAAACACTAATTTGCACAATAGAACGGCTTTGATTCCGGGCGTATGTTCAGAGGACCAGCGCGGCTATGCGCTCAACTCAGAACTTTCACGGAGTCGAAACCATGATCAAGCCGTTTAGCGCCATCCACGGCGGTACGCTCGTTGCCAATCCGCGCCGCAAGCGCCGCAAAGTCAAAGCTGGCCGCAAGCACGGATTCCGCGCCCTGTCGCGCAACCCCTCGCACCGTCGCAAGCGTCACGCTGGCGCCCACAAGCGCAAGGCGCGGAATCCGGCGCACGCGTTTGCGCGGATGCACCACAAGAAGCACGCCCGCAAGAATCCGGCCCGTCGTCACGGCAAGCGCCGCAACCCCGGCATGGACATGGGCGGCATCAATCTGGTGGAGCTGGGCCTTGGCTCGGCTGGCACGATCGCGCTTTCCAGCGTGGTCCAGGCGCTCGTCGACAAGTACGCCCCGGCTTCGATCAAGTCGATGCCCGGCGCTGCTGCACTCGTTCCGGCGCTCGTCGCTGCCGGCGCGTTCTACGGCCACAAGAAGGCCAGCGGCACGCTCAAAGGCGCGCTGAAGTTCGTCGTGATCACCAGCGCGTTTGAGGCTGTGAATCAGCTCGTCGGCGCGCAGATCAAGTCGACCATTGCCGGCCTGTTGCCGGGCGCGACTGGCGGCTACTACCAGGCCAGCGGCCACCGCGTCGGCGGCGTTTACCTCCCGTCGCCGCAGCGCGCGACCGGCGGTGTGTGGCTGCAGACGCCCCCGGCGACTGCCGGTGCGTTCCCGCAGGGCAAGCCCATGTTTGGCGTCGTGTAAGCAACGCTCCGGCGACCAACCTTTTCTCGCATCGAGGACACAATGGCAAACACTTTTCTTGAAGAACTTGGCCCGTATTCCAGCATGATCGTGCCGGAAACGGGATCTGCAATCGGCTCGCTTGTGTATGCAAATACTCAGGATTTGACCAGCACGGCGCTTGTCGCTGTGACCGGCGGCATCATCCCGGCCAATCAGCAGTTGCAGTTTTATCTCGCCGGACTCGGCGAGATTGGCGGCGGCTACACCACTGGCGCGACGCTTGGGCAGACTAACTCCTTGTTTTCTAAGGGACAAGCCGCGAAGAATCAGGTGTATGTCGCTACACACATCGGCTTTGAGCTGTTCATCACCGGCACCACGGACCCGTCCGTTGCGATGGGTGAGAGCTTGGCGAGCATCGATCAGGTGTTCTCGTTTGGCACGAATTTCAGTTGGGATCTGACGATCGGCCGCGGCAACGTGCGTACGATCGGCACCCTGCTGGACTATCCGGGCAACAGCGGCGCTTGGGCATCGGTCGGCGACGATCCGTCCAGCACCGGCAGCTTCCCGGTCGGTGCGCAGAACGGGACGCCCGGCATGATCACGCGCAAGCTGGCCACGCCGATCTGTTTCCCGCCGCTGGTCAACGTGACGCTCACCGCGTCCAACGGCAACGCGTTCACCATTCTGGCTGGAGCTGGCAGCGCCTACTTTGGCGTGCGTGCGATCCTCAAGGGCGCGCTCATGACGGCGCCGCAGGGCTAAGCCTCCACTTTCAAGGACTTCAGGAGAATCATCATGGCCACTGTTCAAGTCAAGGCAATGGATTATCTGGACGATCTCATCCCCTTTATGGGGATGACGATCGAGCCTGGCGTGACGGTCGGCGATTTCGCCTTCACGTCTGCCCAGGACATCTACTCGACGACGTTCATCACGCCGACCGCGGACAACACTTTGCCCGCGAACATCAACGCCGACCTGTTTCAGGCGGCGATTGGTGACACTGGTCAGGGCTTGGCCAGTGGCGTGACCATGACGCGGGCGCAAACCTCGTGGCTCGACTCGGGCGGCCGCCTGGGCGCGAACGAATGCTTTGTCGGCATTTCCGCGTCCTTCAAGGTGTTCAAGATCCGCGTGGGCGGCGCGACGACCGGCCAGACGTCGTCCTCGCTCGGTTGCTCGCTGACCAACAGCTCGACCGTGTTGCTTCCCAACTCGGCTGCTGCGACGCAGATTCTGAACAACCTGTCGTGGCAGTACAACATCGGCGACACGATCCCGCGTATTGTCGGTCCGCTGGCGCAATGGCCGCAGGGCTGTGGCGCGTGGCAGGCTCCGGCTGACATCAGCTCGGGCACCGTCACCGGCGGTACGGGCACGACCCCGAGCATCGTGTCCACGTTCACCGGCACCGTGCAGGCCGGGCAGGGCGTCCAGAACGGCGCCCCGTTTGAGGCTCGCCGCAAGTTCGACGTGCCGTTCATCTTTTTCCCGAACGTCAAGACGTCGATCAAGATCCTGAGCGGCAACGCTCTGGCGCTTCCGACGCTCGCGGCGACCAACAACGCCAACCTGCCCTACGGCGGCAATCTGACGCTGCAGGCCGCGGCGGTCACGACCGATCGTCCGTACGTCGAGTTCCTCGCCGTGCAGATGTGCATCGGCGGGTACAAGTTGACCCGCAACGTGTAATCCGGTTCGCCCGGTTCGCGAAGTGGTGTGAAAAAGCAATGGGGCCAGGTGCAGGCACGCGCATGGCCCCATTGCCGTAACTGGAGACTTTGCCATGCTCATCAAAACTCAATACGGCGTGGTCGACCCGACGTTTTCCGGCCAACCGGAAGCACTCGCGGCGGCACTGACGCAATGGCTGTGGGCCAACCCGAAGTCCAACCCGCGCGCCGCCAACCCCGACTCGTGGGACGAAACCGGCTTTGCCGTGACGTTCCTTGACCGTTCGATCACGTTCTCGGCCGTTCCGGCTGGCGAAACCGCCAGTCAGAAGCTGAATCTCGGCGGCGGTAAGAACGTCATCGTGTTTTCGCGCGTGCAGACGGTAACGCCGACGACGATCGCGACGGATCCGAACACGATCGTCCTGCCCAATCAGCTCCCCAACTTCACGTTGGTGCAGCAGAAGCGCACTGACGGGCTGGAAGTCATCCAGGAAGTGCCGCTGCAGTCCTGTTTTGGCTGGGGCTTGGCGCCATACGTCCTGCCGGTGCCCGAGCGTTGGCTGGGCAATCTGGAACAGCGTTTTGTCGTGACCAACAACAACACCTATCCGGTGGACATCACGTTGAGCTGGCACTTGGCGATCCTGAACACTGGCCGATAAGCGAGGATCACAATGGCATCCGCGCCGACGTTCACTTCTCCGGAATTGACACCGTATCCCGCCCCGTTGCCCGCGTACTACACCAATTGGCTGTATGCCGATCAGCAAGGCAACCCCGCGTTTTGGGACCGGCCCGATCAGTGGCACAACGCCGGCCGCGTGATCTCGCGCGATCAGACGTTCACTCAGACTGTGACCTTGACGCGCGGCGGCAGCAAAAAGCCGTTTTCGCCCGCCAACACGACGACGTTTGATCTCAAGATCGGCGACGGCGTGCGGTGCCTGGTCTATGCCCGCTACGCATCGGTCGGTTCGTGGCTCGGGCAACCCCAGCCGGACAACGTAGATCGCGCGCCGACGCAGGCGTACCAAAACGTCTGGTACAAACAGGCGGTCGACGACGGGCAAGAAGAAGTGGAAGCGCAGCCGATCGCGGGATGCTTTGGCACGGCCGTCGCGCCGTGGAAGTACATTGTGCCGTTCATGTGGGACTCGCGTCTGCACAGGACGGCGTCACTCAGCATTCCAAACGTCGGCATCTCGGGAACCGTGCAGGTTGCGTTGACGTTCAAGATCGCTGTACTGTTCACGGGGCGGTAAACGATGCGAAGCCTTGTCTTTGAGACATCCAAAGTCCAAAACTGGCCGGCACCCGACGATGTGACGACGATTCGTCGCGCCACGTTGTCGACGCCGATCATGCGCCCGCGCATCGAAGGCGCCGACAACGCCATGCGCGGACCCGCCATTGACGCAATCGTCGTCGACCGCGGCGAGGTGACGTTTTCGATTCTGCCCAACAATGGGCTGGGCTACGCTCCCTACACGCTACCTGCCGGCGTGGTCGCGCCAACGCTCGCCAGCCTTGTAGGGGCGCTGCAGATTGTGCAGTACCGCAAAGACGGCACCATCGACGCGCTGCGCGCGTTTCCGACGCCTGCCGTTGACGTCACGGGCTACCTGTTCGCCGGCAACGGCAAACTGACGGTCGACATCGAGCCGTACGGCGTCTGCCAAGTGTTCTTGACCGTGGGCTGGTACGCAGATCCGGCATCCGTGATCTTGGGTTCGATGACGCAGATTCAGGTCTACGGCGACGTGCAGACGCACCAATGGGAGTCGGAGCGTTCCGGCCAGCTCAAAATGGAAGGCCGCGACGAGCGCGCCAGCCGAGAGGTGCAGTAATGGCCGCCGTCGTCGGAAAGGAACACGTCAAACTGCCGTACGTTTGCGAGGGCATTGCCGTTGTGGCGATGACAAGCGCGATTCGCGGCGGCGCAACGCCTGTACTGGCGAGCATCCACGCCAACTCGATTCACGTCCTGTTCCGCGCGACCGGCAACCCAACGAGCAACACGGTCGACGTGGCGCTGGTGATTAGCGCGCACGGCGGGCAGATCCAGTACAAAACATCGCTGGCAACCGCGATTGCGGCTGACGGACTGACCTATCAGTTCCGGTACGCGGGCGCGATTGGCGACACGTTCCAGGTGCTGGTGAAGGATACGAACCCGCTGACGGGTACGGACACGATTGACGCGTTCATTTGGGCGGCGGCCCGATCATGAAATTGCGCACTTGGCTCATAATCGGTGCAGTCGGGTACGCCATCCTGAACGCGGTCAAGCCGAGTTGGTATGACGATCTTATGAACCGCGCTTACGCCCCCGATCACTTGGCCAAGCCGGACAACGTACCGCCGGACAAGTGGCAAATGGCGAGTATGGCGGCAACCGCCGTGGGCTTGCCTGTTGGCTGGCTCATCGACCTGTCGCAGAAGGTCAAGCCGGAGGATCTGCCGATCATCGCGCAGAAACTCAAGGACAAGGTGCTGTCAATGGGCGCACCCGCAGACACGAAGCTGGAGACTTTGGCCGCGTACAAAAAAACGGCGATCGATGCTGTGACGCCGACCGTCAACGCAGGAGTATAAGATGGCAAATCGCGTACATTATCAAGGGGAAAAACTCCAAGCGGCCGATGGCGCGACCATCACCATCACCAAGATCGAGAATGGTGTTTTCACGCTCAAACGGGACGATACCGGCGAGATGATGGAAATGTCCCAAAGCGAACTCGACGCGGGCCTTGACGCAGTAGCCGCGGCCGCGGGCGGATCCGGCACCGGATCCGGCGCAGCTATCGCGATCGGTGCCGCCGCGTTGCTGGGATTGATTCTGGTGTTTCGCAAAAAGTAACTATCCGGCGCTACCGCCACAAGGATCTGAAATGATTGACATCAAATACTACGATACCGTGCCCGCGCTTTCTCCGTCAGGCATCCGCGCGTGGGCCACCAAGATTGCGCACGACGCGCTTATGGCGGAAAAAGACAAGGCACTCAATAACTTGAACGCCATGTTCAAGCAGAAGATGATCAAGCTGAAAACGCAAAACACGCCTTCCGCGACGATGGCCACCTACGCGACGTCCTTTCGCGCGGCGTTGACGGCGTTGTCCTACGCGATGGATGCGTCCTACGCGTTCTATTGCTGCATTCTGGCCAACTGCCCGGACGGCAAGACGCCAACTGTCGATTCCGTCTGCCTCAACCCGCTGGCCAAAGGCTTGACGGGCGCGGCCTACAATCTGGCCGCAGCCTATTGCGAGTAAGGATCCGCGATGCACGCACCCGTCAAGCAAGACACGATCGCCTGGATGCAGGGGCTGCGCTTTGTCGCGTTCCGCGGCGGCAAACGCGCCGCGTACGCGACGACGTCTGCCGAAGCGCGCAGCGCAGGCGACACGGTTTGCGCGCTGGTGCCGCACGCGACCCGCGACGATCAGTTGTATGTGACGCTGGTGCGGGCGAATCCGCGGCGCCGCAACCCCGCCGTGACCGTGAACCTGCCCGACGATGCACACGGATACGGCGCCGTTGTCGGCAAAGGCTTGAAGCACGCGGCACGCGGCATTGGCAAGTTCATTGGCGGCATTCGCAAGGGGCTGAAAGAGAATCCGGTCAACGCATCAATCGGCAACGCTCACGTCGGCCACACGCTGTTGCTCAAAACCGATGAGTATGGCTATGCCGCTTGGTATGATACCGAGATCCGCGGGATGCCAACGGTTGCGGTCGATGGTCAAATGTTCTTTGATAGCAAGGCGCTCGCCCGCAACGCGGCCGAGTATTCTGGCCTTGTGATTGGAAAGTCGGACCACGGCACGACGGCGATCCTGTTGCAGCGCAACCCGCATCGCGCGCACCCGGACTTCAAGCAGGGCGACTGGGTTTGCTTCGCTTCAGCTCCCGCAGGATCTTACTCGGCACGCGCTCGAAAGGTCCGGCACATCCGGGAAATTCACGGCCCGGCTGGCGGCCACGGCGTTTGGGAAGTGTCGTTTTTTGACGGCGCACCGGACACCTACACAAGCCCGGCGCACAGGTTCCGCAAGTGCGATGCGCCTGCACGCAACCCCAGCCGCAAACGGACCCGCTGAATGCTCACCGACCGCGAGAAAAAACTGGCATGGATTGCGGGCGGCATTGCCGTCGCGGCGCTGCTGTTTCGCGGCGCGTCGTCTGGCCAGTGGCTCCCTAAGCCGCGTGGCCGCCAAGGCGTCAAGGACACCTACGGCGACTTCAGCTACACAGAGGGCGACGGCGGCGACATTCATCCGGATCCCGCGTGGTCACAGAACAACATAACGGACGTCGAGCTGCACACAGGGCAAACCGTGCGCTTCCACACGCTTGTCGCGGCCGAGTTGCGGCAACTGTACCAGGCCGCGTGCGAAGCTGGCGGCTGGACGCCCAAGGGCAGGCCGCAAACCTACGTTCCGCGCCACATCAATCACGACGCGAGCAAGCCGCTGAGCTTCCACTCGTGGGGAATTGCGCTTGATCTTGACCCAACGGACAATCCAAGGCAAGGTCAAGGCACCGTCGAGTTGCACCCGGCGTTTATCAAGGTGTTTGAGGATGCCGGCTGGACGTGGGGCGGCCGCTGGAAGGGCGCAAGTCGCGACCCCATGCACTTTGAGGCGTTGAAGGAGTAGGACATGGGCAAGGGACGTGCAGCAACAGCAGCCGATCGCATCGCATCGTATTGGTTCATTTCCGGCCTAAAGGTCGGCAAGGTGTCTGAGCCGGGTTACGAGGAGGATGGGCAGATCACGTTTGCCGGCGTTCCTGCGGCGCACATTCAAGTCGGCGGCGACTACTTTGTGGCCGGTGTGAAGATTCCGCACTCGACGTCGTTGCATTTGGCCCGTCGCGCAAGTCGATTGATCCCGCAATGGAGGACTTGAAAAAGATCATGAAAAAGTACCTGCACCCCCCAAAGAGCAACCCGTCGTCTGGCGCGAAGCAACGCGCGCACGGCGTTCGCAAGTACAAGCATTCTGGCGCGATCCCCGGCGAAGGGATGCACGAAATGGCCATGCAATCTGCCGCGCTCATGCGCCGCACAGCGCCGCGCCACCCGCAAGTCGACTGGGCGCGCTTGCACGCCGAGGCGCTGGAAACGGCCAAAAAACACCGACCCAAACTCCCCAATCCGACCGACGAATACATGCGCGGACGCATGGTCGAGATCGCCTTTTCGGACGGCAGCAAGATTACAACGCAGATCAACGGCACCCGCGCCGATGTGACCGAATACTACGTCGGTCGCACGTTCAACGTGGCGCACGGCGAGAACGACAGAATGCTCAAGGCCACAGCCGTCAAGTTCCTGGACACCAAGACCACAAACCCCGAGAGAGACACCATGTTCCTTGTCAAAAAAGGCGGCAAGTTCACGCACGTCGCGACCACTCGTGCGGAAGCAACCGCGTGCGCCAAGCGCACCGGCGGCGCCGTGTTCATTGCCGAGAGTGCCGGCGAGTCTGACCGCGAGCATCGCGCGCTGGGCAAGAAACTGGCCAATCCGGCACGTCGCGCGCCCCGTGCCGCGGCACCGGCCGACGAACAGGCGGCGACCGAGCTGGCGATCTACATCAACAACGACGGCGGCCTGTACCGGCAGCAGTACATGCCGATCGTTGAGAATCTGCGCAAGAAGATCAAGAAAGGCACCTATGACCGCGCCAAGGCGGTCAAGTTGGTCATGTACTTGGCCGAGAACGGCGCCAAGAAGTACGCCAAAGAGCTCGACGAAGCGTCGCGATGGGCGCAACTGTTCAGCGTACCGACGCGCTTGGCCGCGTCTGACGAGATTCTGGCGGGCATGGAAGAAGGCTACCTGTTCGGCCGTTAGTGTGACGACGGCGCGGCGCGCTGCGAGGATCCCATGAAAAAGACCGACACCGCGAAGATCCCCGCGCGCATGACCGCAAAGTGGCTGGCCGCGCAGATCATGGCCAACGCTGAAGCCTATCAGGGCGGTTCCAAGTCCTATGAAGCGTTTGACAAAGATGCGCGCTGGCTGTGGACCCGGTCAAGCACAGGCGGCTTTGACACCCGCGTCAAGGCAATCATTCGCGGCGACCGCGCCGCGCCGTCGCGCAACCCGAAAATGATCCCGCGCCCGCCCGCAGATCACACAACGGCACAGTGGCTGGCCGAGCGCATCATGACCAACGCGGAGTCTTACCAGAACGGCACACGCGGCTGGGACGATTTTGACCACGAAGCGAAGTTCTTGTGGAAAAAAGCGCAAGCGGCTGGACTGAAGGAGCAAACGCAGAAGCTGATCCGCACAGGCAAGGCGCACAACCCGGCGCAACTGCCAGACAAGTTGTACGCTGGCGATCTGCTATCTCACATGATCGCCAAAACAGCGCAAAGCGTTCAGATTCAACTTGATTCCGGCTTCACCCGAGATCAAGCCATCAATCGCGTGCGCGATCGTAGCACGGCTGGCCCCGCGGTTTGGGCGGCGATCGACAAAATGTTCCCCAAACGCAACCCGTCGTCGGGCGCCAAGCAGCGCGCTCGTGGCGTGCGAAACGATCCGCGCAAGCCGGGCGGCGGCTTTCTCTATGCGGAGCACCTGAGCGGCGGCAACAGCAAAGGCGCGCGTCACAGCACATCGCTCACCAGTGCGGCCGAGTGGCGCAAGGTGATCGCACACATCAAAAAACAGCCGGCGCATGTCAAGTTGGCAAAAGAGTCCCATGCCGGGCAACTCGCGCTCGCCAAGCGTTCACGCCCCGCGCTACCGAATCCGTCCAGCGGCGCCAAGCAGCGCGCCCGTGCGGTGCGCGACTATCGCGGCCCGACCGTAACGCGCGAGTTCTTTGTCGAGCAAGCGGAGAGCCACCGCAAGTTGGGCGGCAAGCGTCACGCTGAAGATCGTGCCATGAGCGCGTACGCCGGTTTGCCGTACGAAACGCCGGCGCAGTTGACGCGCACTGTCCTCGCGGAAGCGCGCAAGCGTCGACCGGCTTTGCCGAATCCGTCCAGCGGCGCCAAGCAGCGCGCCCGTGGCACGCGCACGGAGAGCGAGAGCTTGAGCGGATACGATTCTGCCGGCGCGTCACACGCTCGCGGCATGGATTGGGCGGCGGATTCTCGTCGCGATCGAAACGCGGAGCATCATGCGGAGAATCTGGAGTGGGCGCGCGCGAACCGCCCCGCGTTGCCGCGCAAGCGCAACCCGTCCAGCCCCGTCTCGGCACTGAAGAAGCGCCTTGGCGGTGCCTGGCGCGCGGCCAAGACCAGCGACAAGACGCGGTACAAGCACGGCGACGTTGTGCGCGTGAGTGAACCGGATCGCCTGCCCGGCGGCAAGCCGCTGCGCGACGACGCGGTTGTGTCTAAGGCGTTTGTTTGGACGCTTGGCGGTCATGAAACGCACCTGTACCTGATTGAAACACAGTTCAGCGGCGAACACGTCGTGCGCGGAAGATACCTGACCAAGATGCCGCCGCGGTAGCCATGACGCGCAACCTGACGCCACCGCAAGCCGCCCGCGACGCAGCCGCACGCGCCCTGCAATGGCGCAAGCAAGGCCGCAAAGGCGCACTGAGCGCGCAACAGGCCCATGGTCTAGGCATTGGCAGCGGCGCGGTGCGTGCGGCGACGCTGGCGCACGGCCGCGACGTGTCGCCGGATACGGTCAAGCGCATGGCGAGTTACTTTGCCCGGCACGAGGTCGACAAGCGCGCACAGGGCTTTCGCGAGAGCGAGTCCGGATTCCCAAGCCGCGGGCGCGTGGCATGGGATGCGTGGGGCGGCGACGCAGGACGTGATTGGGCGATGCGCGAAGCCGCGGCGCTGCGCAGGAACCCCATAGATCTGATCATGGCGCTCAAGCATACTCACGGTGCGATCAGAGCCGTACAGGCGGCACACAAAGGACTGTCGACCATGCGCAACCCGATCCGCAACCCCCGTATGCCCATGAGCAAGCGCGAGCTGCGCAAGCCGCTGCTGGATTATCGCCACTGGCAAGAGGCGTGGTTCCGGGAAGTTGTGCAAAACTCGCTGGATGCTGAAGCTACGCGCATCGACTTCACGACACGCAAGTCGGGGGCGAACCTGATCTTGACCGCGCGCGACAACGGCGTGGGCATGAGAGAGTGGACGTTGCTCAACAAGTTTTTGGTATTGGGCGCAACAAGCAAGGGCGCTGAGTCGATTGGCGGCTTTGGCGAAGCCAAAAAGCTGCTGCTATGGCCGTGGCGCTTCTGGATGATCGCCAGCAGGCACTACGATGACCGCTATCCGACCATCGCCGGCGGCATCGGCGACGAGTTCGACATCCTGACGCACTCGCCAGAGTGGCGCGACGGCGACGGCATGGTGCCGCGAGAAATGATCGAGGGCGACTACGACGAATACCAGTTGGGCAAAAAGACTCGAAAAACGGTCAAGTGGCCAACCGCAATCGACCCGGACACCGTGTTTTTGGAACACCACGATCGCGGCACCGTCTTGACCATTGTGTGCGACCCCGAAGAATGCCCAAAGGACACGGATCTGATCGCGTGGGCGTCCAAGTGTTCATTGCCCGATAGCATTTGCAAGATCACGTTCAACGGCAAGCGCATCGTCTCCGACTTCAGCGAATCCGGTTACAAAAAACTGACGCGCTTCTGCGACCCGTATGTTGACGTGTTCTTTTGCGAAGGCGGCGCCACGGGCGGCGATTCTGCCGGCACACTTGTTGTGCAGGCGCAACGCATCGACGGATCGCGCTTGGCCATGTGGAGCGAGGAGTTGTCGGGCATCAACGGCAACATGCAGGCGATCATCCTGGGTAACACCAAAGAAGCCCTGACCAGCAACCGCGATGCGTTCCGCGACAACACCACTGAGGGCTACTGGCCGCAACTGAGGATCCGCGAAGCCAAGCAAAAGCTGCAGGTCGACCCGCTGTCTGCCACGAGCGATCCCGACAATTTTGTCAAGGAATACGTTGGCGACGGTCAAGTTGTCGAAGTTTCAGCGGTTGAAGCGGCCATGGCGCGCGGCGAAGATCCGTGCGAAGCCATCGCCGACGCATTCGACATCGCGCCAAAAAAGACCAAAGAGCAAACGATCAGTATCAGTATCGGTATGCCGGTCACGACGCAGGCGGACACGATCCGCGAGACGATCAAGACGACGCCCGAAGCCGTCAAACTGTTCGCCTGGAGTCCGCCGCTGCGCGTGTCCAACTCGTTTGACGACTGGCGCCCGACCGATGAGTGGTTGCCCGAGTCAATGGGCACCTATCAGGTGTCGCTTCTGCGCGTATGGACTGCCGCGCTGCGCGCCGTCCTGATCCGCGTGGCCGAGTTCAATCACCGATTCGCCGTTGGATTCATTTTTGACAAGGGCACGCTCGCGCGCACCGGCCCGTTCGGCGCGATTCCAGGCGTTCGCTTCTACGAGATCAACCCGTTCGCGAGCATCTACGAGTTCAAGTATCAGTCGCGCGTCGTCGAGCGGTCATTGGACCCGCGCAAACTCGACGAAGTGATCCAACTTGACCCGACAAACAGGCAGCACATCGGCGTCATCGTGTCGCGGGCGATCCACGAATTGACGCACGGCGTTTTTGGCGTCAGTGGCCACAACGAGAATTTTGCGGCAATCATGACGTCGGTTCTGGCGATTGTCGGCAAGGATTACAATGACATGCTTGACGAAGCGGGCAATGCGATTGGCGTGACCAATCACCCGGCGCCGGCGCGGCTGAAAGCCATCGCATCGCCTGCCGCAATCCGTTCTCCCGCACCTGAACCGACACAGCGCGCGATGGCCAAGCCGATCACCAAGCAAGCGCAACTGTTTGGCGCGTCCGCGCCAGTGACAAAGCGGCGGCACCAACAGGAGCTGTTGCTGCAGAATCCTCGATTCCAGCGCAGGCGGTAGACAATGGCGCGACGCAACCCGAATCGTGACTTGTGGCTAGTCCGTTCCGGCGGCATGGGCGACCTGTTCTTGGTCGACCCCGCCGACCTGAACACGGCGGCACTTGTCACGCCGACCGTTGAGCCAAAGGCAGCAGGATACGGCAAAGGCTACCCGCCGATCGGCGAGTTGCTGCAGACGCTTGCCGACGAATCTGGCGATCGCATCGCTGACAGGCGCGAGTGGCACTTTGTCATCGCCGACGAAGTGCCGGCACAAAACCGGGGAACCGTCGAGTCGCGCTTGGCCGATCTTGCGGTGCGCTGCGCGAAACTCAACTATCCGTCGCCGATTGCCCTGTTCGGCCCGGATCGCAAAGTCGGCGAGCGCGCATCCGGTGCGTTCAGCTATCCCAAAGTGGCGTTCGCGTTCCGCGCGCTATTGCCCGCGCCCAAGTTGCCTGGCGGCTGGATTCTGGCCGCTGTGCTGGACTTCAGCTTGCCGAGCGGCAAGTCGCTGGTCTACAGCAAGATCCGCGGCCCGTTGCCCGAGCGATTCTACGCCGACCCGCAGTTCTGCGAGCATTGCCGTACCAACCGCAACCGCAAACACGTCTTTGTGCTGCGCAACAACGACGGCAAGTGGCTCAAGATCGGCGGAACCTGCACCGAAAATTATCTCGGGATCTCGCCGACCGCGCTTATGGCATCTGCGCTGTGGCCGATGGAGCTGGAAGAATCATTGCGCGGCGACGACGACGAGGGCGGCTTGTACGGCTACAAGCGGCCGCGCTGGTATCTGCTGCGCGAGTATCTGGCGACGACGGCGTCAGTCATCCGGCATCAAGGGCGGTACGTTTCGCGCAAACTGGCGTCCGAGATACTGGTTGTGCCGACGTCAGAGATTGCTTGGGACGTCATGGCGCCGCCCAAACCCGACGAAGAACCCAAGGCAATGCGCGCAATGCGTCCTGAACCGCAGGACTTTGCCGTGGCCGACGTGACGTTGCAATGGGGCGCGGATCTGCCGCCAACGGACGATTACAGGCGCAACACCCGCGCCGTGCTGTCCGAAGAAGTGATCACGCCAAAACACATGGGCTTCGCCGCCGCCGCCGTGGCAGGATACCTCAAGGATGCAGCGAATCAGCGCATGGCATCCGCGTCGCGCGACGCTGCGCCTCTGGCCATTGGCGACCGGATCACGACGCGCGTCAAAGTGGTGGATCGACGCACCATTGACACCGTCTACGGGCAGACCAAACTGATCAAGATGCTGGACGCCGATGGCCGCGTGCTGACGACGTTTGCCAGCGGCGAGTTTGACGGACGTCCAGACGACGAGTTCGCCGTAACAGGCACCGTCAAAGACGTCAAAGAGTTCCGCGGCGTGACCGAAACCGTGCTGTCGCGATGCGTGCGCTGGACCGATGAGGGTTGGGCGCAACACCTTGAGAAAGAAGCCAAAAAGGCCGCGCGCGCGGCGAAGAAGAAGTGACCATGCAAGTACGATTTTGGACCAAAACCGGCTATCGTAACGGCAACGTCCTGCGCACTCTGACGCGCGGCAAGCACAAGGGTTGGCTGGTTGTCGAGTTCGCGCACGGCAAGGGCACCAAGAAGATTGACCTTGACCCGAAGCTGGCCACGATCCTTGGCGGCGCGACCGCGCGCAACCCGTCGTCGCCGTTCACGCAAGGGCTGGACTTGACGCCGACGTGGGGCTTGAGCCAACAAACTGCGCGGCGCCCGTCGTCGTCGTCTATCCCTGCCGCACCCGCCGTGTACAGGATCGGCGACTTCACGGTCACGTCAGAGGCTACCGTCGTCGACCCCGTGCGTCGCGCCAAGCGCACCGGCTATTGGGTGCGTCGAGCTGACGGCTTGACCGGCTTCTTGCACCCGCACGGCGATCAGTTCAAGTTCCACGAGCAACTGGATCTGTTCGCGCCGCCTCTGGACAACGTGCCGCAATGGGTGCCGATGCAAGCGCCGCAGACTGACGTCCAGGCTGAACGCTCGCGCAAGTCGCAGCAGCAAATGGGGCTGTTCGCGAATCCGGCGACCGTGGCGTGGTGCGGCGGAAACAAGGTGCGATTCACCGGCAAGACGCAGATCCTGCACGGCGGCACGTTCCACGAGTTCGTCTATCTCGACGGCCCCAAGAAAGGCAAGATCGGCGTGACGCAGCATCCGCCGAAGTCGCGCAACCCTGTTTTGATCGCAACGATCCGCCCCGGATACCGGCTGTTTGTCGTTGAAAGCGGCGAAACGTTTACGATCCTTGGGCAAGGCCCGAAGATCCGCGGCGTGCAACGCTACGTCCTGAAGGACGCGGCGGGCAACAAGACCTCTATGCGGCGCGAGGACTTGCTGTCTGGACAAAAAACGGGCGCGCTCATCGTGAAAGACATTGCCGCACGCGACACCGTGCGCAACCCGGAAGTCTTGTCGGGCAGCATCCGCACCACGCCGACCGGCCCGGTCATCCGCACGTTTGAGACGCACAACGGCAAGCGCAAGGCGCTGGACATCCCCGTGCCCGCCGGCATTGCCAGTCTGCCCGACTGGCGCGTTGACCTTGCCCGCGCGCCGCGCAAGCTGTCGCGCCCGGTGCCGTTCCCCAAGCTACCTGCAGCCGCCACGGCATCGCGGCACATGCCGTCGCCGTTCACGCATCCAGGCCCGCACGGCGAGCCGCTGGGGCGCGCGGCCGTTGCGGACGGCAGCAGCATTGAGTACGAATGGCGCGTCGTTCCTGCGGCCGATCTGCGCACGTCGCATGACCCGTTCACGCTGGCGATCTCCAAGGACTATCCGCAAGTGCTGCAGCCGCGCGACCGTAGCCGCGCCAGCTATCAGGATCAGATCCGGCGCTTGACCGTGCATTTTGACCCGGCGCAACTGTTCTGGTCCCCAAACGTGTCGGACGGTTCGCCAGTTGTCGGCGATGACGGCGTCGTCGAATCGGGCAACGGTCGCACGATGGCGCTCAAACGCGTGTATCAGGACGAACCCGCCAAGTCGGCAGAGTACAAGAAACAAGCGCGCGCGTGGGCCGACGTGTTTGGCCTGAAGTGGCCGGCGCACGTCGTCGACCCCGTTTTGGTGCGTGTCCGTCGCAGCGAAGTTGACCGTGCGGAGTTCGCGCGCGTGGCCAACATCGCTGGCCAGCAGCAAATGAGTGCGACGGAGCAAGCGTTGGCAGACGCCGGACGTTTCACCGACGCGATGTGGGCGCACTACATGATCAATTCCGGACTCGGCACCGGCAAAAACTCGGCGTTCGTCGAGGACTTTGTTGTGCAGGTATCCGGTCCGCAATCCCGCGGCGACATGACCGACGCACGCGGCAAGCTGAGCCAAGCGGGCGAGGATCGGATCCTGTTCTGCCTGTTCGCGAAGGCGTACGGACTGGAAGCGGCGCCGTTTATCGCGGGCTTGACGGAAGCGCGCGACTCAGACATGCGCGGATTCCTTTCAGGACTTGTCGAGATTGCACCGGATTGGGCGTTTTTCCGCACTGAGATCCGCAACGGTCGCTACGCGGAGCAATACGATCTGACGCCAGCCATCATTGAGGCCGCGTTCCAGGTCAAGGCGGCGCGCTTGGCCGGTCACGACATCGACGCGCAGCGCGCCCAAACCGACATGCACAACCGCGTGTCCAAAGAGGCCGATCTGATCCTGATTGCCGCGCACCCCAAAGGTCCGCGTTCGTCCGCGGCCAGTCTCGCGGAGACGCTGGCGCGGTACGTTGACCGCGTGCGGGCGCAGGGACCGGAAGAACAGGACGGCATGTTTGCGCGCACGAACACGCCCGCTGTGGACCTGTTGCGGCGCTCGGTTGCTGACGCGTACGAGCTGAAGGCCAAAGAGAGGCCGCCCGCACAAGAGACGGCGCGTCTGCACGCGTACCGCATCAACGACGAAGGCACTGTCGGCTTCTGGCCGCTGGAGTGGAAGCAAGCCCTTACCGGGATCGCCATGCCGACAAAGCAAGACGTGCATGAGGCTTTCTTGTCGGCGGCTGGACCCATGCGCAACCCCATGCGCAACCCGCGCCCTGCCGCGAAGCGCCGCAACCCCGACAAATACCCGGCGCCGCCACGCAAGATCCCGGCAGGCGCGCGAGTCCGCGACCTTGGAAACGGCTTTGTGGCCATTGACGGGCAAAGGTATCGGCGATGAGACGTTCGTGGCTGATCGGTGGCGGCGTGGCGCTTGTCCTGTTCTTTGTCGCGCGGGCGGCCAGCGCATCGCAGCGCAGCGTGATCCCCATGCTGGACGTGGGGCTGTCAAAGTCGCAGCGTGAAGCGGCGGCAGTCATCGAGCGCGTTGTGCTGGAGAAGATGCCCGAAGCAACGCCAGAGCTGATCATGGCAATAATCGCGAACGCCTGGCGCGAGTCCGCCCTGAACCCGCGCGCAAAGGGCGACGCCAGCAGCGGTACGCCACACTCGTTTGGCCTGTTCCAGCTCAACACCGCGCGCGGCGTCGGCATCGGCCTGGACGAAGTCGCCATGATGGATCCCGCGTACAACACCGGCATCATCATGGATCGCGAAGTCCTGACGTCTCGCGGCAAAAAACTGCAGGCGGCCAACGCGCTGCCGTCACCAGACGCGGGCGACATGGCGTCGATCTTTGTCTATGACATCGAGCGCCCCGGCGACAAACCCGGCGAAGCACAGAAGGCGCGCAACGCGGTTGCATCGCTGTTTGGCGTCTAAAAAACAGGCGGTTGCCAGCGGGCATCCTCAAGAGTACACTCAAGACGGGCCGATCGCGCTCACGGAATGGTGAAAAAGTGGCGAATCACAATCAACTTCCGGGGCTTGGCAAACCGTCGTGGCAGGTTGACCCGCACGATCGCGCGACCATGCACAACCGCGCGCTTGCCGGCGTCGACCGCAAAGCATTGGCGCAGATCCCGTTGCCCGCTGGCACGCTCAATGTGGTGAGGATCCCGACAAGCGTTGCGGCGAAAGTGATCGTCACACTTGACCCGCAGGCGCCGACCGCGACGCAGGGCATCGGTACGCACGCGCTCGCGACGCTGTCGACGATCGTGAACATCAACGCCATGCCGCCAATTGAATCGGCGATCGTCAACGCGTGGTCCGGGTACTACGTTGCGCTGGGCAAAAAAGCGCTGGCGGTACTGGATCTGGACGTTGCGCAAAAGAACCTGTCCGACTATCAGGCGGTCGCGGACTGGTGGGTGCAGTTCTACAAAAAGCCAAACGACGGCGGATCGTTTCACATCGACCCGCCGCTGGAATACGCACAGGCGATTGAGACGATTTCGCAGGCAACGACTGGCGTTCAGAAGGCGGCCGACATTTTGGCCGCGGCCGCAGTCGACGCGGAATGGCCGCCCGAAACGCTGGCGTTGACGGCGGACTTGTCTTTTGGCGTTGTCTTCAACGTCGTCGTCGACTCGGCTGGCGTGATCGGCGGACTGCCGTTGCTCCCGCTGAATCTTTTGCGCAAGATCGTCGCGGCCGTCAAAGAGTACAAAGACCGCCTGAATTCATGGAAAAGCAAAAACAGCTTCAAGCCTGAATTTGCCTTGGGGATGAGCTATCCCTATTGCTTTGGCGTTTTGGACCACGCGCTCACGGCCATGGAAGGCGCACTGGTGACGCTCAAGAGCGGCTATGACGTTGCGCAAGCCAACGCGGCAGCCTATGCCATCATCGTCAAGGATGCGCAGGACTCAGTTGTGGCCGCGGATGCGGCGCTGCTGAACACGCGCACGTTGCTCGCCATGACTGCCGCGCAAAAAATGCCGTCAGGCTGGACGCTCGACTCGTACCAGGCCATGAATGAGGCGCAGCGGCTGAGCGACGCGACGATGATGCTCACGTCCGACGTGGTCGGCGAGGGCAAGGCGGCCGCAGTCCTTGGGCAAATGGCTGTCGCGCGTGCGGCGGAATACGCAGCTCTAGCGGAAAAGATCGGCGCAAAGGCGCTGGATCTGGCAAAAACCGATGCCGCCGGCGCGTCGGTGCCGACCGTCAGTGACGCGGGAAACAGCATTCTGAGTCAGGCGACGGCTGCGCAGAAGCAAAAGGACGCCGTCCTGTTGCAGATTGAGGACGCCACAACCGACGCGGAAATAACGGAGTGCTACGCCAAGTTGGCTTTTTTCAACAACAAGATCGCCAACTTTCAAGCCCAAGTCATGAACGGCGTCCTGGGCCTGAATCAAATGGCGAAGGAAGTTGTGCTGTTGACCAACACGTCGATGCAGTACAACGACGACGCGAAGATGCGCATGAAACACGTCGTCGACCGGAGCGTGGCGGACAAGATCGCCCTGGAAGACGAAACCGTGGCGAAGTTGGCCATCATCGCCGCGCAAGCCGACGCGAACGATGCAAAAAACAAGCAATCGCAGCAAGACGCGTCGGACGCCGTCTACATCAGCGGCAAGATCATTGCGGCCGCGGCGATGCTGAGCAACTTTGACAGTGGATTCGGCGAATACATCGACCGGCACTTGAAAAAAACGGCCGAAGTGTTGCCGCCACCCAGCAAGGGCTTGCTCGGCGAGCAACCTGTTGTCGCGCAAAGCAACGTGGCGGCTTGGGTTTTGGCTGGCTCGGCAATCGCCGCGGCAATGTTCAGGAGGGGCTAGATGGATCCGTTCACACTGGCAAGCGTGGCGGGCGCCGTCACGTCCCTGATCCCGGCGCTCAAGAAGGGCGTCAGCGGCGGCGCGAGCGCCATCATTGACGCAATCTGGACGGCGTTTTTCAACGCATTGGACATTCCACCCGACAAAATGAACGAAGTCCGCAACCTTATGTTCGGCAATCTGGCGACGGCGGTTGTCGTCTGCACGCACATAATCGAGGACTGGATGCGCGATGCCGACCGCGGCGACGCGACGGCGTGGCAGATTTACGACTTCTGCCTGAAGGCGGGCATGAGCATCATGCAGGCGTCAAAAGTCCGCATGATGTGGTACTATTTGTGGGGAAACTCCGGGCAAGCGCAAAATACGGACTACTACCGCTTCACGCACGACGAGAAGCTGTTGGGCGCGTTGGCTGGCCTGACGCAGCCCGAGAAGGACTCGATCATCCAGTATTACGCCTTGAACGCGGTCGGTCGCGTGGGCTGGCTGGAAGCCTGCCCGGTGTCCAAGTGGACGCCGAAGTTCAAGGCGGGCATGAATGCGGCCGGTAAGGCGCTTGGCCAGCCGTCGCCCGGAGGTGGCGGCGGATCGTCTACCACGACGGGCGGCGATAGGGCGCCGTCGAGTGGTGCGGCCGTGCCGATCGCGATTGCCGCCATTGCCGCGCTTGCCGCGGCGCGAGGTCGCTAATGGCATTCGGCTATTCGGATCGTTCGGGCACCCCTAAGCCCTATGACGCAACCGCCTGGACGCGCGGCGTGCATCCTGATCGCCCGCTTCCGCAGGCGGCGCCGGTGTATGACGCGGCACCGACGCGCCCCGCACCCGCGCTCGCGCCGTCCGCGCTCACGCTTGCCACTCCCGCGCCCCCGACACGGCCAGCGCAACCCATGCCCGCGCCCGCGGCGGCGTTGCCTGTGCTGGCCTCTGCGCCAGCCGTCACAACGCTGGTGGCGCCTGCTGTGGCGGCTGAACCTGTCGCAAGTGCGATTGACTTGCGCAAGATCGGTTTGGCGCTTCTCGTACTTTGGATCCTCAGTCAGTTCGCCAAGTCAAGGGCCAAGGAGTAGCAATGTTCAACCCCACAATCTATACCGGCACGCGCCACACGGCGGGTTTGCTCGACGACGTGCAGAGCTACGTCCAGAAAGCGATCACCGGCGGCAAGGCTGGCGACACCGACTATGACAATCGCGTAGCGTTGCTGGGCGATGCCGGTGGCCGGGCGATCCAGAAGTTCGTGCAGACGCCGGAAGGCCAGTCGACGGTCAACAAGCTGGCTTTTGAGGTCGGTGTGCCGATGCTGGTGCTGGGATTGGCTATCGGCTGGATGATCGGCCGCAAGAAGAAGGCCGCATGAGCGCTCCCATCGTCAAGAGCATCGCCAACGATCCGGCGTGGAAAGCGTATTGGATCGTGGTCGACTCGCAACCTACCGTCGCCGGCAAGCTGGCGATGGCCTATGACGAGCGCGTGTCCGCAACTTTGCCCATGCGCAACCTGGCGACGCGATTGATTCTGGAGGACGCTGTCGCACCGATGCCGGACGGGCAATCGCCGGCGGATGTGCTGATGGCCGCGCTGTTGGGGCGCAAAGACGCCAATCGCATCGGACTCAAGACGCTTGCGGGCGACACGATTCAGGCAATGTGCCCATTGGCCGACGGCAGCCCCGGAACGCTGTCACTGGACGATGCGCTGTCGCAACTCGCCGCGGTCGACAAGCAGGCTGCCAGCATCATCGCGAATCTGGCCATAGGCGCCGCCGCGCTGCACGACGAAGAATACTCGCACCTGATCTGGACGGGATTCAAGGCACGCGCCTGGTTCGTGATCGATACCGTACTGCAAACCGCCGGAAATGCCGTTGCGGCAGCCGTTGCGCCGCTGTCTGCGTCGCCGATCATCATCGGCAGCATTGTCCTTGGCGGCCTGTACCTGTTGACCAGACTGCGGCGGGAATAATGGAGCTGCCACCGCACATCGACGCCGCGCAAGTGCAGCGCTTCTTGGCCGAGATCACACCGCCGGCATCGGCGATCTGCCCGCAGTTTGGCATCGACCCGGAGACGTGCGTGCATGACGCTGCGCAGGCCAGTCAGTTCGGCACCGTGGCGATGGGCCACAACTACTGGATGCTGCAGGGCATCGGCGACGCTGGTTATTATCAGACCATGATCGCGGTGCCCACTGGTGCCGCCGCTGGTGGCGGTTACGTCGCGCAGACCGTGCGCTATGCAAAGTTCTCGACGCCAGCGGCTGCCGTAGGCGCCTGGTGCCGGTCGCAGGCTGGAGGATAGGATGGCTGGACACAGCGAACCGAGCGTGACATGGGTCTACGCCAAAATGAAGCAGGATGTGCCCGTGACGTTCGTCGATGGGTCCAATGACGTGCTGAACGCTGGCGAGATCGTGCGTGTCTACAAGGGCAGCATCGGCAGCGGCGGCGCGACCCTCGACAACAAAGGCTACACCTCGCCGACTGGTGGCGTTTTCCTGGTGGAAGTCCTGCCCAACTCCGATCAGTTCTGGATGGCCTACCCGTCGAACGTGCCGGGTGCGGACAAAATCGACTCAGCCGAGTTCAACGCAGACACGTCGAGTCGGCAAGGGCGTGTTGGTTTTGCGAGGATCGCCGACGTCAACGCCGCGCCTGAACCGAAGGGCGACAAGGACACGATCGGCATCCGCGATCCAGGTCAATCGGCTCCGACCGGTGCTGGTGCTGGAATCGGCGTCCTTGCCGTGATTCTGGCCGCACTCGGTATCGCCCGAGCATCGAAACGCCAGTCCTAGCGCGATTGTGTGCGTCATTTTTTTGGCAGGTTCAGCGATTGAGCGGGAAAGTCAGGATCGTGCCGACTGTCGACGCTGTGGCCACCAAAATCACCAAGCCAACGCTGTCGATGCCGCTGCCGTAGTGAATCGCGACCATGCCAGCGGCGACACCGGCGCCGTATCCGCAAACAAGGCTGTTGATCCAGCTCACCGCTTGCGCGCCCGCGCAGGTTTGACCGCCGGCGCTTCAGCCGGATCGGCTGGCGCAACAGGCGCGGCCAGATACTGGCGCAGCGCAGCAAACCTGTAGTCAGTCGCCACGGCGGCGCGGATCTGCGACTCGCCATCCGCAGAATCCTCAACCGCGACCATCAACAGGGACTCGCAATCGCACACGGTGCCATGCGGCAACGCGGCCGTGTTGCGGTTGGGCATCGACGTGTCGGCGATGGTGACGGCGACTGTCTCTCGCGCGTAGACTTCTCGGCCGTTCGGGCGCGTGTACCATCGGATCAGGTGCATTGTTTGCATGGGTGCCTTTGACCGCGTAGAGCGGTGCGCGTTGATTGTGCTACCGTTTCGCAAGACGCGCAACGGCGGCCTGTACCGTTGGCATTGCCGCTGTGACTGCGGCGGGAGACTCGGGCGCGTATTGTGCCAGCCAATCGTGAAAGGTCATTCTACACCTCCAACTTGAGTTCGCTGGGCTTCTCGGCGGCCGCTATCGCTTGAGCTTCCGCCAACGCGTGTTCCGGCCAGCGCCAGGTGCCGGGGCGGCCAGCGATGTCGAATGCCGTGCCACTCACCCACGTCTGCGGCCCGGTGTCGACAGGGAAGCCGCTACGGCTGTCGCGTCGTTTCATTCCTGGGACCGTCCACATCCAACCTGCAACGTTCCGGCCGTTGTCGCCGATCGCCACAACGACGAGCGGTAAGAACAGGCGCGGCGCGTCAATCAGCGCAGGATCCGTGGCGCAGTATTGGACGATTGCGCCAACGTGCGGTGCGCGCACCGTGATCATGCGCGGTTCAGGCGCAGGCTCAGCGTCAAGCGAAAGGGGCGGCGCCTCAGCGTCTTGCCCGGTCACGATTGCGATCTTCTTCTTGGTGGCCATGTTCTTCTCCGGTTTCAGTTCGTTTCCGTGTCACTGTTGACCAGCCGCAACCCATGCCGCGGCTTCACGGCTTGCGCCGCATTTTCTTCTTGCCGCCACACGAGTTGTGCGCCGGTCGATTCTTCGACGATGCCCAACAACGCCGTCCAGGGCACAAACGTGGGGCGCGGACGGCCCGCAAACGACAATCGGCAATGCACCCCGTCGTGCTGCACGTCGACTGGCACGCCAAAGCGCAGCGAATACCGCACCACAAGCACGCCCGTCGTCAAAGCCGCGGCGATAACGTCGCCCGGCATGTCCAAGTCCGCGTTGCGCGGGTCGACGAGCGCCATAACCGTGCCGACTTCGCCAGCTTGCTCAAGCGACATGGCAAAAAACTGTTGCTTGTTGGGTAGCATCTACAGCTCCCCCGCTTTCACGAGCTTGACGAGACGCGTCCACTCTTTGCGGACGGCCGCTGTCTTTTCGTTTGCCGCGCGCCATGCCGTGTCGGCTTCAGTGTCCAAGCGGGTCATCGAAAACGCATAATCGTGTTCTGCAGCAGCAAGAGCGATCGGATCTCCCGACTTCTGCGCCAGTTCAAGCGCGGCGCGCGCGCGGCGCTGGTGCGAGTATGATTCCGCCGCAACATGCGCGGCGTGAGCGTCATTCAGGAGTGCGGCGACGTGCCGCCGCCCAATCGCAAGCAAAGCCTTGTCCAATTCAGGAGTCGACACGCGACGGCCGCCGTTCTTGCCTTTGAGCTGCGCCATCTACTCACCATCCAAGGACGAAGGCGCGTTGACCGGAATCCGCGGCACGAACGGCGATTCGGGGAGTGACGTTGTTGTGTACGCTGCGTGATTCGTCATTTGCAGCATTTCACCGATCGCCGTGCGCGGAATGCGCCAATCGGTGCCCAATTTGACGGCGCGGAGCGTTCCGTCAGCGCAAGCGCGTTCGATGCTGCGCACCGACACAGACAACAGTTCAGACGCCTCTTTGGGCGTGTAGACAAGTGGCTCAGTCACGTCAATCTCCGTTTCAAGGCGGCAACAGCGCCGCAAGCACGGCAAACGTACCCGCGACACGCCAACCTGTCAACTGCCGCCAATCAGGTGTCACGCTTTGCTGGGCGCGTTGTCACGCCTCACCCGAGGCTTGACAAGGTGCGCGGGCGCGGCGTATAGAGATTCTGGCGGCAAAGCGGATTTCGCCCCACAACAGGACGGCAAAGTGATGGTTGTCGACAAAAACTGCGACGAGAAGCGGCAATGTGGTTGCGGCAACTACATGCTGAGGTGTACGGGCGTCGATGGTCACATGGGCGTTGCTGCGTACGAAACGCTGGAACAAGACGGCATTTTGCACCAGTTCAATCGCCCCTGCCTGCCTGTCACTCAGCCAGAGGAAAAACCCTCGCGCCTGTGCCCGTGCCGCACTGTCTGGCTGGAGGTGGTGCCACTCCAAGGCGGCAGGCTTGGCACCAAGGTCTTTTGGGATGGTCGCACTGACCACGCCATGTCTGGCTGTATCGAGCCTGCCGCCCATTTCCGCGGCGCTCCTGCCGACACCGAGCAGCGACCGCCTGAACAGCCGCTGTCTCTCCCGCCGTGGCGCCTGGGCGACAAGCTCGATGGTATGCGTGCGATAGCTGCGGAACTGGGCTATCACGTCCAGCTTCAGAGTCGTCGCGCCGCCGAGGAGCAAGAGCGCAACCTGCTCAGGCAGCAGGTCGCCTCGTTCCGCGACAAGAGCAGGCCGACCGTCAATGAGCGCCGCGCCGAGTGGCTGGCGCTGATTGGTATGGTGGTGCAGCGCGAGGGCATGACGACAGACGCCGCCATGCTGTGGGCCGACGCGATGGTCGTCGCCGCCGACAAACGTTTTCCCAATCTAGATCGCGCGAACGGAGATCCAAATGAAGATGACGCAAGACCAGTTGAATGAGATTGTGCGGCTGCACGGCCTGTGGCTGCGTAACGATGCTGGCGGAAAGCGCGCGGACCTGACCGACGCGGACCTGACCGGCGCGATCCTGACCGACGCGGACCTGACCGGCGCGACCCTGACCCACGCGACCCTGACCCGCGCGATCCTGACCCGCGCGATCCTGACCCGCGCGATCCTGACCCGCGCGATCCTGACCCGCGCGATCCTGACCGACGCGGACCTGACCGACGCGGACCTGACCGACGCGGACCTGACCGACGCGGACCTGACCGACGCGGACCTGACCGGCGCGGACCTGACCGGCGCGATCCTGACCGATGCGGACCTGCCTGTCGGCACAAAAACCGCATTATGCTCGTGGACTGACCACGGGGAACGTGGGCGCACGTTGACCGCGTTGCTGCACGATGGCGCGCTGACGTATCGCTGTGGTTGTTTCTGCGGGACAGAAGCGGAACTGCGCCAGTACATCGCGGACGGCAAGGAACGCTACCGCGCGAGTCGCACGATCGCCGTCGCCTTCTGCGCGGCGCGTATGGCTGAAATGATGGGGGACAAATGAACCTGAACGGAAAGACCAACGGACCGACACCCTCGCCATCATCGCCAAGCACGAGGTGCCGCATTGAAGTGGCGAAGAAGTTTGCCGCCATCCTCAAGGAGACACCGTGAAGTACCTGCTGTTTGCCCTGCTGATGGCGGGGTGCGAAGACTGCCTGTCGAACGTCAATAACGGTTGCCGGGTGGCGTGTTCGCACAACTCCATGAACCCGGACTTCAACTGCTACAAGGCGTGCATCAACACCACGATGCCACGCTGCTCCACGGAGGCATCCAAATGACCGACCTTGACCTCGCGCGGCGGGCTATGGCGTGCAAGCACTGGCGGTGGACGGACGGAATGCGAGCAACGCGCGACCACCTGTCCACACCGCGCCACGCCGTCAGAATCAGTCAGTCGTGCAACATCCACCAATGCCCCGACTCTGGAGGCCCATGGGTCAAGACTGACGACAACGGACAGTGGAAGCCTGAGCGCGATCTGCTCCCCGACCTGACCGACCCCGCCACGCTCGGATGCCTGCTGGCGCTGGTGCGCGAGGCGTGGGCGTCGCCGCTTGCCCAAGTGTCACCGATGCTGCCGCAGGGTGGATGGGTCTGCTACCCAAACAACACCGAAGAACGCTACGGTCTGTACTTTCGCGGAGAAACCGAAGCCGCCGCGCTAGTCGCCGCACTGGAGGCCGCACCATGACTCGCATCGTCAAAGTCCGCCACTGTCCGCGCCCACGGCCGATTGTCTGTAACTACTGTCGCGGGACGGTGTTCCGTTGCGTCCTGCCGTGCGACTGCCCGTGGTGCGGTCGATACCTGACCAAGACGGTCGACAAGATGCTGGCGAGCGAGCTGTTTCTTGCCGCGAGGATGAACGGGTTGCGGCCCATCATGGAATGGCGGAAGCTGTGACCCGCCGCCAGCCAAAACGCCAGCGGGATCCGCGGCACGCTATCGCCTACCTGCGCGTGTCGACCGACCGGCAGGATCTTGGTGTAGACGCGCAGCGCGCGGCCATCGAAGCGTGGGCCAAGCTGCGCGACGTCCAGATTGACGTGTGGCACGAGGATCGCGTGTCGGGTGGCGCGGAGATTGCTGATCGGCCGGCGCTGGTGGCGGCGCTCGCAGAGTTGCAGGCGTCGGGAGCTGGCGTTTTTGTGGTGGCAAAGCGTGACCGATTGGCGCGCGACACGACGAACGCCGGACTGATCACGCGCCAGGTGGAGCGTTGCGGCGCCGTTGTCGTGTCGGCCGATGGTGTCGGCGACGGGGCCGATCCCGCATCGCGGATGCTCGCTGGCATCATGGATGTTTTCGCGGAGTTTGAGCGCGGCACCATCCGGGCGCGGACAACGGCGGCGCTGCGCGTCTTGCGGCGCCGCGGCGCAAAGTTCAACGGCACCGCGCCGTATGGCTGGCGCGTGACCGCAGACGACATGCACCTGGAGCGCGACGACGAAGAAGGCGCGGCGGTCGCGCTGGCCGTGACGTTGCGGCGTGACGGCATGGCTTATCGGTATGTTTGTGGCCAGTTGGCGAAAAACGGATTCTTGCCGCGGAGCGGCGTGGCGTGGCATCCTCATACGGTGGCGCGGATTGTGAAACAAGCGGAGGTGGATCATGGGGCGGATTCTGGATCAGGGCGGGGTTGAGTTTTTGTCTGGCGAACAGGAGCGCGAAATGGCGCCGCAATGGCGCAACGGTCACGCGGATGGGTGTTTTTGCAAGGCGTGCGGCGACAAACGGCACATGATTGTCGAGATTCGCCGCCCGCGGCGCGATGACACGCCAGAGCAAAAGCACGCGCACCGGCGCGAGTTGACCGCGGCCATGGACAATTTTTTGGCGAACGGCGGGTGCGTCGAGCGTGTGCCGGCGGCTGGCCGCTACCCGTTCCGCATCGACGTGCGCTTTTCCTGCGACGACGTCTACTCGCGCGGGATGGTGTTGCGCAAAAGCGGCTGTTGACCGTTGGTGCGTTGCGGCCTAACTTTCAAGCGGCGCTCGCACGGCTTCCCTTCCCCAAGTCCCAGCCGTGCGAGCGCCGTAAACGGGAGGGGTATGGCTGCGATCAACATTCAGGAATTGCGACGCATCAAAGTGCTGTCGGGCAAAAACGTCAATCAGTGGAAGGGCGAGTGCATCGCGGCGAACGCCGCGAACGATGCCGGCGACCCGCAACCGCTGGCGCGCGCCGGGCGCGGCTGCACCGCGGCGATTGAGCTTGATCGCGCCCTGGAGAACGTGCTGAATTGGGCGACCGGATGGCCGGCGTTCAACGGTTTTGGCATCATGGCGCCGCTGATCATGGGCGACGTGCCGGGTGCGCCGATCTGCATCCAGGAAGGATGCGCGAAGAAGCAACACGCGCGCGGCCTGTGCAACTTCCACTATCAGGCGGTCATGCGCAAGCGCAAGCCCCGCGCCGAGTGCGTCACTGGCCGCAAGAATCACGCCTACAACGAGCGCGACATCTGCATCTGGTGCAAGGTTGGGCGGCACGTTTCGCGCTGATCAGCCATAGGTTGCACGATCTGCGTACGCGTGTATGATCATGACGTGTGCGCGGGTGCGCGCCAACGGTGCATCATGGTCAGATACGAGGCGCAAAGCCCTAATCTGAAAGACGATTTTGCTGGAACGCTGAACGTCTACGCGCCCAACGGTGCGCCGTCGTTGCCTATCGACGGCTACGCGTTTCCGTCGCAACAGGACGTGCTTATCGTCACAATGGAAGTGGACGGCACGCCGTTGCGCGACTCCGCGGACTTCCAGATTTGGCTGTACCGGATCGATTCCGGCAATTGGGTGTTGTGGGGCGACGCTGGCGTTGTCTCTGTCGTCGCTGGCACCGCGGCGGATACGGTCGAGGTGCGCGGCTATGCCGTGTTTGCCGATCGCGTCTACGTTGAGGTTGTGAGCGTCACGGGGACGCCGACCGCGTGCAATGCGTGGGTTTTTGGCGCTACTGCGTCGCGGGGTGTATGATGGGCGGGATCTTCAAGAGTACGGAACCGGCGCAATTTTCGTTCACGGTCCCGGAGCAACAATACATCGCGACTTTGGGCAGTTACATTGCCAACTCTCAAGATCAGGACGATACCCACTGGTTTTGGTCACTGATCGACCCCAATGGTGGTACGGTCGATTTTGGCGCGATTAGCGCATTGCCGCAAAACGGAGTCTCGAAACAAGGATTCGGGCAGATCGCCTTGCTGTCTGTCGCTCCGTCTGTATACGGTGGACGGCCCGGTCTGTGGACCATGATCTTGCAAAATACCAATGCGCCCACCAACTTTGCGTTGACTTCTGACTCCAGTCAATGGGGCGGCACCATCGACCTGCTGGCGCAAGGTGCGACCGACTCGACGCTGTCGCGCAAATACATCGGCAACCGGCAAGTCGGCGACGCCGGCGCGGGCACCGAGACGATCTATGACGACAACGGCACGTCGGTCTTGGGTGTGCGTGCCATCGCGAACGGCGACGCAAGCCCGATCAAACCTGCGCAGATCCTGACGGTCGGCAAGATCCTGTAGGAGCTGCCATGCCGTTCGTTTTTCAGCCGTTCCCGTTTTTTGGTGTCCTGCCAAGTGCGCCGCCGGCGCCGCCGTCGACTCCGCATCGCTACGAGAAGCAATCGCCGAATCTGCGCGACGACTACGTTGGCTCGACGAGCGCCGTGACCGCGACCGGCATCCCGTCGTCGGCCACGGACGGGCTTGCGTTCCCGTCGCAGCAAGCGGCACTGATCGTGCAAATGCGCGTGTTTGGCGTGGCGGGTGTCGACGCGGCGGACTTCCGCGTGTGGCTGTACCGGATCGATTCCGGCAAGTGGCTGTTGTGGGGCGATGCCGGCACGACGACTGTGATCGCTGGCGGACCGGCCAATACGGAAGAAGTGCGCGGAGTGGTCACATTCGCCGATCGCGTGTACGTTGAAGTTCTGAACGTCGTCGGTGCGCCCTTTGCGTGCCGCGCCTGGACATGGGGCGCGACCGCGCCACGAGGAGTCTAAAATGCCAAGTTACCTTGTGCCAGGAACCGGCACTACTGGCGCACCGACAACGCCCGCGTACGTTATCGACGGCCCGCTCCCAGCGTCATTGCCGAACGCCGTACAGTTCAGCTCGCTATACGCGAGCAACGGTTTTGATCCTGTCGCCACGACGCAGACGATCGACGGCGCAACAGTTACCCTGGATTTGCAGACGATCGCGAACCGCCATGACGGAATCATCTACATTTCCTGCTTGACCGCGGACAACCTGAATCTGGTGGCGCCGATCATCCTGTTCAGCGTTGCGAACGTGGCGGGTACGCTGCTGATTGCGCAACAGGTGCCGACCTATTCGCTGACTGGCCCTGACTCGGGCATCATCGTGGGCGCAATCGATCTTTTGCTTGGCGATTCAGGTAGCGGTCTTTTGACGTTGAGCGTGACCGGAGTTCCCGGTTACACGCTGAATTGGCGGGCGTTTGTTGGCGCTACGTGATCGTTTACAAGTCTACACCTTGACCTGAACGGGAAAGGTAAGCCATGATCCAGTCAGGAGAGTGCCTATGTACCGTGACCTGATCGACGCGTGGCCAATTATCACCGCAGTTTGCGGCGGCGGCTTGGGGCTTGTGACGTGGTGGAGCATCTTGTTGTGGCGGGTGTCGTCAAACGTGGCGACAAGCGTCCAAAAACTGACCGACCATGCGATCCTGCACCAAGATCACAGCGTCAAGATCGGGACGATTGACACGACTCTGAACAAACATGAGGCGCGGTTGTGCGTCCTGGAGGCCCTGAAATGAAATACAAGATCCTGTGCGCGCTCGCGCTTGCTTTGACCATCCTCGCGTGCGGCAAGAAGGCTTCCGACGTCGTGTCTGAAACGCTGGCGGACACGCTTCTGCCGTCTGACGTGACGCCGGTCGACGCGTCCGCGGAATCTACCGGCACCAGCGAGGACGTGACGTTGTCTGAAGCTGTGACGCCGTGAAAGCCGTCCTGATCGAATTGGCGCCTGCCGCCGCTTCGATTGCCGTGCTTGTCGCCGTCGTCGCGTACACGGCTGTCGAGTTCCCGTTCCGGGTGCCGTGCGCGTATCTGCGGCACTGGCGGTGGCGGTTTGCGTGCAAGCGCGCCGGGATCAAGGTGCCGCCATGCGGTTAGGTGACAAAGGCGACGACGTGCGCGCTTTCCAGGCGAGCGTGTTTCCGGCAAGCATGGTCGACGGCGTCTGCGGTTTGGACACGCTCAGCCGCTGGCGTGCAGACAATGACTCGACTGTGCCGTTCCCGTTGCGGCGAATGTTCCGGATGATCGGCAAGATCATCGACTATTCCATGGCCAACGTGACCGACACGGCGAACGATTGCAGCGGGAGCGTGTGCTTGTCGCTGCCTGTGTCCAAAGGCCATGGCGGACCGGGCAACCCGACTGCACTGGACTTTGGCACCGGCGGGATCTTGGCTGACGCCTTGGGCGGGCAACGCGTGTTCGCCAAAGTGTGCGGCCCGGACGTTTTTGACCGGATCGAGGTCGCGGACCTGTTGATCTACGGCCCGCACGACGGGCACGCTGGGCACATTGCCTATTGGCTGGGCGGCGGCGCGATCTGCGACTGCAGCGCCAGCCGCAACGGCGTACACGCGCACCTGGACGACAAGGCGCAGTTCATGGTCAAGCATCCAGGCCGCCCGGTTTACGTTGTGCGCTACGTTGGCGCGCGGAAGGCACAAGCATGATGCACGAGAAAATTGTAGAATTCACCGCGGATCTACTCGACGCATCGGTCATCGCCGGCGTGTTCTTGACAGTCGGCGCGTTGCTGGGCGGTTGCTCGACTGTGCAGCGCGTGGAAGCGTGGCCAAGCCTGAACGGCGGCTACCTGCTGCAACAGTGCCTCTACGATAAGCCCGTGACGACGTCGTCGCGGCCAAAAACGGCGTGCATCCTGTTGTGTACCAGTCCGACGCAGATCACGCCCGAGAACATCGACAAAGGAGTTTGCCAATGAACCTGATCAATTTGTACGCCTTTGTCTCTGACCAGATCGCCAACGGCAACGCGCATCGCGCGCTGGCGGCCGCTGAAGCTGTCGCGAAAGCCGCGGGCGCTGTGCATGGGAGCGACGGCGACAAGGCGCAGGCAATCGCCGACGAGCTGACTGCCGCGCTGCTGCCAATCTGCCCCGCGCTGGATCCTGTGTTTGCCGCCGTGATTGCGGTCGGCGAGAAGTACATCGGCAAGTGTGTGGACGCCGCCGAGTTCAAGTTCGCCCCGGCCATCGCGCCGCTGGACGCGCAAAATGGCGCGGCGATTGCGCCGCCAGCTTGAAAGGACGTGACCGCGGATCAGCCCCAGCCCCTGACACTGGCGGAGCTGCTAAATAGCGTTGCCGTCAAAGGCGCGATCGCCGCGCTGTCGGCGCGCATCGTGCAGGGCGTGGCGCACCGATACGGCATCGCCGTGACCGCGGGCGACGTGTCTGGCGTGATCGTCGACTGCGTCCTGTACGGCGCGCAGTTGATTGGCGCCGCGGCCGTCGTCTACGGCAGGCGGCGCGCGCCAGTCAAGGACGCGGCGCGGCAACCTACCAATAATCCCGGATAGTTGCCGTTCAGGCGCTGTTTGCCCGCACCGCGGCGATCAGGGCTTGTCGATTTGGCGGCTATCGCTTATCATTTTGAGTTCTTGTTCATGCTCTCTCCGGGCAAGACGGGCACGGCTGCTGGGCAAACTCGGCCGTGCCCGTCGTCTTTTTTGCGCATCGTTCTGGCGAATGGTCGATTTGCTCTTGACGCGGCCGTGTTGCGTATTGTACAAACTCCACATGACGCGATGCCAGCCCGGCGCGCGCGTCACAACCGGAGTGCTGGCAATGCCAGTCAGGAGCATGTCATGGCAGTTTATGGTGGCGCCCGCGCCGACGCGGTGGCGGGAAATTGGCTGAAGTTGGCTAATGGTGATTGGGTTGAAGGCGTGATCGTCAACGTCGGCGACGTGCGCGACGTTCACTACGCGGAGAAGCCGCCTTCCGCGCAGTACCCGCAAGGGCAAGCGGAATCGACGGTCAAAGTGCTGCAGGTTGAGTTCTACGCGGAATCGTCCCTGAAATTGGGCGATGCTGCGCCGACGCTGATCAACGACTATCGCAAGTTTGAGCCGCAAGTGAAGTGGTGCCTTGAGTTGTTTGACCTGATCGATGCGATGGCGAAAGCTGAAGGCAACGATCAGGCGATCTACGGGCACCGCGTCAAACTCTGGCGCGTCGACAAGCCGCGTCCAGGTGGCGGCTACTACGGCAACCTGAAGGCCAGTGACCTTGGCAAGACGCCGGCGCATCATCCGGTCATGGGTAACGCGCCAGCCCCGCAGACGACTACGGCGGCGCCTGCCGCACCAATCGGCGACGTCGCGGCGGCTTGTGGCAATGCGTTTGCCGCGGCGCTGAACATTACCGACCTGAAAAACGCCTTGCGCATGAAATGGGCCGACGCCAAACAGGCGGGCGTGACCGATGACGTCATGACGCGGTACACCGCGCGCAAGTCGCTGTTGCTGTCAACTGCGCTGCTGTCTGCGGCGGATACGGAGTCGCTTACGGTTGCGTGGAATGAGGCGTTTGCCGAGACGGAGAAGGACTTGCCCATGCGCAACGTCCTTGAAGCTGCCTGCATCAAGCGCCAAGAAGGAATTGCCGCCGGGTTGCCGCCCAGTGCGGTTGCTGCTGACGACATCCCGTTCTAGCGCCGTGTCGGCGATTGGTGCGCCAATCGTCGGCCCGGTCATGCGCCCGATTTTGAGTGATTGCGATTCGGGCGCATGACCGGACCTAAAACACGGAGATAACAATGAGTTTGCCCAACTCTACATTGCCAATCAGCTACATCGTCCTGGACCTTGAGGCCACAAGCGCGATCCCTAACGTCGCCAGAATCACAGAGATCGCTTTGCTCCGCGTGGAAGCGGGGGCGGCTGTCGCGCAATGGTCGACTCTGGTCAATCCCGGCGTGGCGATCCAGCCGGAAGCGGCGGCCGTGAGCGGAGTCAGCGACGCTATGGTGGCTGACGCGCCCGTTTTTTCTGCGGTGGTGCCGGAATTTTGCATGTTCCTGATCGACGGCGACGAATTGCCGATCGTGGCGCACAACGGAGCGAGGTACGACAAAATCTTGCTGGAAGCCGAGTTGGCACGGATCGGCGTCGAGTTGCCCATGACGTTGACGTGGGTCGACACGTTGCCGATCGCCCGCAAACTGCTGCCCGCAAAGCCGTCACACACGCTTAGTGCGATTGCAGCGGCGCTTGACGCGATTATTCCAGGCCAGACGTGGCATCGCGCGATGGCGGATTGCATGACGCTGTCGCGGTGCGTGGAAGCAATGCGCGACTTGTCCCCGGTGGCGGCGCCTGTTGCGATTGTGCCGGTGGGGGGTGCGATTGGCCCGGTTGCTGGCGCACAAGCGATGCTGATTGAGCGCGTGAACGCCGTGCAGCCGTATCTGATCATGGCGCGGGCGATGACGTCTTGCACTGACGATGACGTCGAGGTCGCGGTACTGGAAGCGGTCGACGCATTCAAGCGAGAGATCCGCACGCTAGAGAAGCTGCGCACCGAATGCACGAGCGCCGTGAAGCCGCTTGTATTGCAGATCGAAAGAGAGTTCCGCGACAACGGTATCAAGCCGCTGGAGCGCGAAATTGACCGGCTTATGGCCGTTCGCCAGCCGTTCGCGGACAAGCGCGCGCAAGACGCGGCGGATGCGCGCGCGAAAGCCGAGCGTGAGGCCGGCGAGATCGCTGAAGCGCAGTTGAACGCCGACATGGCGCGGCTGGCCGCAGATGCCGCGATCGAGGTGGAGCTGGCGTTGTCTGGTGACGTGGCCGGTGCGATGGCCGCGGCAGGGCAGAATGCCGCCAAAGTCGACGCGGTCAATGATGCCGCGCAACAGGTTTACGATGCGGGTGTTGCGGCGGCCGCGGAGATCGTGCCGTTGCCTATCCGCACGTCCGCTGCAGTTGTGCGCGACCGGATCGGCTGGAAGATCGAGATCGTGTCCCCGGAGTTGGTTGAGCGTCGTTTTTGCTCACCAGATCCGGACAAAATTCGCGCAGTTCTTGACGTGACCAACGGTGCCACGGTTATCAAGGGCGTCACTTTTGAGGCTATCGCCTTGACCAGTTCCCGCACTACGCGGGGGTGAATGGTTGCCGCCCAGCGCAACCCAGGAGGTGTCTATGTTCCAGTGGTATCGGCAGATTGTGGATGGGTTCAGCAAAGACGCGTACTTTGTGGCGTTTGGCGACGATTGCGCGACGGAAGCTGAGGCTGTTGCGTATTTGCGTTTGGCGACCATTTGCGAGGGCGACGTGTTTGCTCTGGCGTGTCGCATCGTGCGGGCACGGGTGACGGTCACGCTCGACGGGCTGGACGGACCCGCGGTTCCGGCGCAGTTGACGGTTCCGCCGCTGGAAGTTCCGCGGCGGCGAAAACTGCAAGCGGTGACGCCGGATCCGATCGACTCGACGACGGTGACGACTGCCGAAGCGGTCACGGTCGGCGAGAGCGGGAGCGATGCGTTGCGGCGTTCGCGCGAGATCGTTGTTGAGCCGCTTGAGATGCCCGCTGCTGCTGAAACTGGCCGCCCGCAGATTGAGCCGATTGCGGGCATGGTTGCCGGCGGCCCGGATTCCGACGTTGCGCTCGACGGCGCCGACGATCCCGCGCTTGACCGCGCACCCATGCCTTCCGCGATGCCCGATGAGGCGGAAGCGGCCGGCGACGAATTGGCCAGTGCGATTGTGCCGCCTGTTGACCCGAGCAAGCCTTGGGTGAAACTGGAGGGCACGGGCGTTACCCTGTTTGACGGTTCGCGCTTGTGGGAGTGTCAGGCGCGTTCGGCGGCTGTAGCTGAAAAATTGGCCAAGCAAGCACAGGATCTGATCGATGCCGGCGCTGTGAAGTTCGGCACCGTCACGATCTACATGGCGACGGTCGACGCGCCGGTTTGATTGGCGGCAGACTGCACGACGAATGCAGCGAGCGGGTGTGAGGCCCGCACCAAATCAGGAACAAAATGCAACTGCGACCCTACCAGATCAGCCTGATCAACGAAATCTCAGCGGCGCATCGCGCGGGGAATCAAGGCGTTATCATCGTCGTGCCTACTGGCGGCGGCAAGACGATCGTTTTTGTGCGGATCTCTGTGTCGCTGGCCAACGCTGGCGCGAGCATCCTGATCGTCGTGCCCGCCGTCGAGCTGATCCGACAGACAGTGGCAAAACTCAAGGCGCTCGACGTGCGCTGTGGCGTGATTGCCGCCAGTTATGGCCACAACCCGGATCCGGGCGCGCTGATTCAGGTGGCGATGGTGCAGACTCTGCGGACCAGGCCAAACGCGATGCTCAAGCGGCCCGACTACATCATTTTCGACGAGTGCCACCTGGCGGCCGCCGAATCGTACCGCATCATTCGCGATCGGTATCCGGATGCGCGGCGGCTTGGCGTGACGGCGACGCCGTTTCGATTGGATGGTGCCGGTTTTGAGGATCTGGCGTCAGTGATTGTGCCCGGCCCGTCAATTCCCGATCTGCAAGCCGATGGGTTCTTGGTGCCGTTTCGCGTCGTCACCATACCGATGACTCGGTTTGCGGCGAGCAAGCAATCGCGGCACGAGTTCAACAAGCGAGAAGTGGCTGACGCCTATGAGGATCGCGCGCTTATCGGCGACGTGGTGCGCTACTGGACCAAAGAGGCTGGAGCCACCGCGTCTGGAATCGTGTTTGCGTCGTCGGTTGAGCATTCGCACAAGCTGCGCGACGAGTTTTTGGAGCGCGGCGTGACTGCGGAGCATGTAGACGGCGAGACGGACGGCATCGTGCGAAAGGCCATTCTCGCGCGCCTGGAATCAGGCGAGACGCGTGTCGTGTGCAACTACGGCGTGCTGACTGCCGGCTTTGACTGCCCGCGGGTGAGCGTCCTGTCAATCGCACGCGCTACCGCATCCAAGACCTTGTGGATCCAAATGGCCGGGCGCGCATTGCGGATCTGCCCGGAAGTTGGCAAAAAATCGGCGACGATTATTGACCACGGCGGGAATCGCTGGCGTCATGGCCCGTTGGGCGGACCCCACCATTACAATCTGGCCGGCAAGCCGCGCGGTGACGGAGTCCAGGGCGAGGATGACGGCAAGACGTGCCCGCAATGCAATACCGTCGTCGATGCCGGAAGCGCCGAGTGCGAGCATTGCGGGTTCGTTTTTGCGCAAGAGCGCGGCGAGATCAGCATCATCGACGGGCAACTTGTCGAGGTGAGCGAAAATGACAAGTTCGCGGCCGGCGATAGCCTGTTGCCGGATCGCGCAGCGGCACCGGCCGAAGTCGAGCGCAAGCGCGGATGGGTTGCGCAGCGCGCGCTTGACCGTGCCGAGTCTGTGATTGCCAGATTGCGCAAGGCGAGTTGACGGGCGAGGACCATTAGAGTATTGTCGAAACGCCAAGTCGCCCTGCCCAGCGCGACCGTACCGGAGAAAAATGAAACGCGAATCACCTATCCTCGCCGACGTGCTGAAGGGCTTGAAGCGCCTACCGCACGTCTACGCTTGGCGCAATCAAGTCGGACTATTCATTGCTGTTTCAGGTAGGCAAGGGCTTGCGCTGGAAGTGTTGAGGTCCAATGGCATCGCTGCGCGCCTGGTCGACGTTGGCGTTGAGGGATCGGCGGACCTGTTGGTGATTGTCGGCGATCAGGCGTGTCCTGCGTGTGGCACGGCCGTGCATCCCATGCCTGTTGCGGTCGAGGTGAAGTCGCATGATGGCGCACAGCAGCCGGTGCAAAAAACGTGGCAGACACAGACTTGGGAGCGGCGCGGCGGACGGTACGTTGTGGTGCGATCGGTTGTTGAGGCGCTTTGCGCCGTAGGAGTGGAGAAATGAAAGTGCTTTTTGACTACATCGTAGAGGCGTCGGGTTTGGACCCGGCAAGCGTTGGGCGGATCGCTGTGATTGATGCCGCGGCCGAGAAGATCGGCGCCGACCGGACCACGATCTATCAGTGGCTGTCCAAGGGCGTCGTTCCCAAATCCGAGTCGCTGGTGAAGCTAGTCGTCGCGGTCAACGAGGTTCGGTTTTTGTCGGATCAGTCGCCCTGCACTTTGGACGAAATCAGCGAAATCGCCATGGGGGCACCATGATTTTGCGCTGCGACAAAGCCAAGCTACTCAAGGCGATCGGCGCGGTGTTGCCCGCCGTGGCTGGTGTTTCGAGGGGTTCAATTGCCGGTGCGGTGCGGGTTGCGGTCGATGCGTCTGGCGCGTGCAGCCTGAACGTCGTCTCGTACGGCATGAAGTCGCGCACAACCGTCGACGTTGACGCGGTTGCGTCTGGCGTGGCCGTTGTGACCGCGGCGGAGCTGAACATCGCGATCAGCGCCATGGCGAACGGGAGCGTGATTCAACTCTCTACCGATAGTGGCGGCGCGCGCGGTGAGCGGCTTATCGTGTCCTCCGGGCGATCGACGTTCAATCTGGCGGCGTTTGAGGCGTCAGAGTTCCCGGACGTCAGTATGGTCCGCGACGGGCGTGCGTTCTCTCTGCCCGCCGCGCTGTTGGGCCGGGCGCTGGAAGTGTGCGCGCCGTTTGTGAGCAAGGACGATAAGCGTCCTGTCCTGCAAAGCGTCCAGGTGCTGATTGCGGACGGCGGCATGACCGCTGTGGCGACTGACGGGTTTGTGGTGTCGCGGATGACGGCCGAGATTGACGCGCCGGATCTGAAGCTGTACCTGCCTGACGACGCGATCCGCGTCTTGCGTCACCTGTTGGATGACGCTGAAAACGTTGAGTTCTGTGATAATGGCCGCGACCTGTGGATTGGAGTCGGCGATACAGCGATCGTGATCCGCCCGTCCGAGGATCCGTTTCCCGGCGTCCTGAAGCTGTTTGACAAAAATCCGGGGCGCGGCGTGCGCTTGTCGCGCGACGAAATCAAGGCGGCGCTCAATGCCGTAGTCGTTTTGGACGCCGGAAACTGCGTCACCATGGCGCGGGATGATGGCGCGTTGCGTCTGTCGATGCGGTCGCGCCAAGGCGAAGAAGCGTCGACTACGGTAGACCTTGCCGTGGATTGCGAAGCGGCGCCGACGATCAGCTTTGACGCGCAGAAACTGCGCAAAGTTCTGGCGATCTTCAACGCGGACTTTGTTTTGATGCACGTCACCGACACCATGGCGCCGGCGATGTTCACGTCGCCGCGCGATCCGTCTGCGGCGGCGATCATCATGCCCATGAATCCAGACGGGGTGGCATGATGCGCGGCGATCATTGGGAAATGCTGCACGGCCGCTATCAGGACGTCATGAATGACGTGACGTGTGACGCTTGGATCGGCGACACGCCTTACAGCTCGACGACGCACAGCGGACACGACGCCATGACCGAGTCGGACAACGCGAAGATGCGTCGCGCGATCACCTATCCCGCGTGGACGCCAGACGACGTGCGCGAGTGTGTGAGCTTCTGGTCGCCGCGGACGCGAGGATGGTTTGTGACGATCACTGACGACGTGCTGGCGCCGCATTGGCGCGCTGCGTTGGCGGATGCCGGCCGCTACGCTTTCAGTCCGTTGGCCTACGTTGTGCATGGCTCCAGGTTCCGGATGGCGGGCGACGGACCCGCACAATGGTCGCTGTGGATTGTAGTTGCGCGCCCTAAGCGTGAGCCGTACAGCAAATGGGGCGCGCTGCCGGGTGCGTACGTTCAGCCTGCCGGTGAGTTGAGCGGCCATCGTGCCGGCGACCATAAGCGCGAGATTGGCGGCAAAGACGATTGGATCATGCGCCGGTTGGTGGCGGATTACAGCCGCCCCGACGACGTGGTATGTGACCCGTGCGCGGGCTGGGGCACAACAGGCGCGGCGGCATTGCGCGAGGGCCGATCATTCATCGGATCGGAATCCCGCGAGTCAGCGTTTGCCGTGTCCTGCAAGCGGTTGTCCGAAACGTCCTTTCAGCCGTCCCTGTTCAATCCAAGCAAGGCCAAACAGGCAAAAATCACACTGGACTTGCCATGATTGACGCACCACAACTCAGATCCGCGCTGGCGCTCATCGTCGCGGGATACCCATTTGAGGTCCGCGTGCTTGGCGGCCGCGAGCGTGAAGGCGCGCGTGAGCTGACTTGGTCCGGGTATTTTGACGACATCGATGCGGTCTCGGGTGCGTTGCGGCGCCTGCGCGGCGGCTGGACTGGCGTCTACGTTACGCCAAACCCGGTGGACTCCGCGCTGCTGCACCGCTGCCACAACCGCCTGGAAGCGGCGCAGCGTGGCGCAACGACAACGGATGCCAACGTTACGCGGCGCCGTTGGATGCTGGCGGACTTTGATCCTATAACTTACGGCGACAACGGCCCGATCAAGGGTATCGCTGCGACGGACGCGGAGAAGGCGTGTGCTTACGGAGCGGCGCTGCAGGTTCGCAACGATCTGGTCGACGCCGGGTGGGCGCTGCCGATTCTGGCCGACTCTGGCAACGGCTATCACCTGATGTGGCACGTCGACTTGCCCGCGGATTCAGTCTTGCCGAAACGCTGGATCGATGCGCTGGCGCGGGCGTATCGGTTTGACGGTGTCATCGTCGACACGTCAATCGCCAACGCGGCGCGGATCTGGAAGCTGTACGGCACGCTTGCCTGCAAGGGCGCGAACGTCGGCGATCGCCCGTGGCGAATGGCCGCGCTGATTGACGCGCCAGACGTGCCGGAAACGGTCGGGGAGGACGTCATTGAGGCGTTTATCTCCAACGCGCCGCCGGTGCCGCCCGTGTCGCCTGTGCCCGATAAGCGCGGCGACGCGTCGGTGCGCGTCGGTGCGTCGGGTGGCGAGTTCAGCGCGTCGCGCATCGTGGCGCTGGCCGGTTTGACGCTTGGCGAACCGAAAACGCGCCCCGGCGGCGACGTCGTGCAAGAGCTGACGGAATCGTGCCTGTGCGGGCGCGCAGATGCTCACGGCGATCGGACTTCCTATCTCGTGACCGCTGCGTCTGGCGCGGTCGGCGTTGGGTGCCGGCACGGATCGTGTGAATACAGCGATCAGACGCGCAAGCCCGGCGACTCGTGGCGGGCGTTTCGCGCAAAGCACGATCCGGACTACTCGCCAGACGGTACGGGCGAAAGCATCGTCGCCGCGGCCACGGCGCGGGCAGAGACGATCGCCGATCGGTTGTCGCGCGACGATACTGGGCTGGACTTGGGCGGATTCGTCGGTGCGGGAGCCGCGGCGCAGTCCGCGGGCGCGCTACAGGTCATGCCTAAGCGGTCGCCACGCAACGTCAAACGCGATCTGATTGACGTCAAAGCCGATAGCGACGTGGTGCGCTCGATGGTCCTGGACGTGCTGTCGCGCGACAAGACGCTGTATGTGTCTAATCGCACGTTCTCACGCGTTGATGACGGATACCGTATGGCCGAGTTGACCGGCGGCGCGCTCGACTCTCTATGCGCCAAACGCTGCGAGTTCGTGCAGTTCAAGCTGGACAAGGAGACGGAAACGTTCGTCCCCAAGCCGGAAGCGTTGCCAGCGCGCATCCTGACTCAGTTGGGCAATTTGCTGGTGGAGGACATGCCGATGTTTCGTCAAGTGGATCAGGTTACGCGGGCGCCGTTTTTTACGCGCTTGGGCGTTATGGTGGCGACACCAGGGCACAACCCGGACGCCAACGTGTTGCTGGTGGATTGCCCGCCTGTGTCGGCGTCGTCTATGCCGTCTGGCGAGTTCGCCATCGACGCGATCCGCGATCTGGTGCGCGACTTCCCATTTGAGGGTGGCACCAACGGCCCGGAGTTCGCCAACTGGCTCGGGGCGCTCATCGCGCCGATGGTGCGGCCGATGATTCACGGCCCGATGCCGCTTCTACTGATTGAGGCCAATCGGCCGGGAACAGGCAAGACGCTGCTGGCGCAGCTCATCCAGACGATCTACGGACTGCCGGCGGAAGTCGGCCCGATGCAGCGCGACGAAGCCGCGTTCTCCAAGCAAATGCTGTCTATCCTGCGCGAGTTCAAGCCGGTTCACGTCTTTGACAACGTGAAACACGCAGTTATCTCGCAGTCTTTGGACATGGTGCTGACTTCTGAGACGTATACCGATCGCGTGCTTGGTGAGTCAAAGAGCTTGCATTTGCGCGTCCTGACGCTGTGGATCATGACGTCCAACAACGCGCGGCTGTCGGCGGACATGACGCGGCGTTTTATCCGCTGTCGGCTGGTGTCGGAGGTTGAGACGCCAGAAGAACGGACCGACATCGAACGGCCAAACCTGTTGCGGTGGGCCGCGGAGAATCGCGGCGAGATCCTGTCGTGGCTCATGCAAATCGTGCAGGAATGGGTTGCCGCCGGGATGCCGATTGCTGGATCTCTGCCGCGCCTTGGCTCTTTTGAGTCTTTTGGCGAGGTGATCGGGTCGATTCTGGCGTTCCACGGTGAGCGCCAATGGCTCGGCAACCTGCGCGCGGCCAAGCTGGCTACAACGGTCGACGACGAATGGGAACCGTTCTTGGCGACGTGGTGGTCGCAGCTTGGCATCCACGGCAACCCGGTCAAGTCCAAGGCGCTGCACGCCCTGTGCGTCGAGCATGGTTTGATGGGGTCGCTGCTGTCCTATGGCAACGAGCTAAGTCAGGTCCAGGCGCTCGGTCGCGCCCTGAGTCAAAGGCGCGACGTCCGCATGTACGGCTACCTGATCACTTGCCACAAGGATCGCAACTCGCAATCCACCTACCACGTCAAGCGGTATTTGGCGGCTGTAGAGCCTATCGCCGGTTGACGATTGTGCCCTGTGGCGATACTGTGCGAGACGCAATTGCGCGACTGCCCAGCCGCGCCAACGGAGATTGAGCCGCAAGATCACAAATCAATTCCTGCCTGAGCGGCAGGGTGTCCGGGATGGTTGTCGCTGTCGTTCCTGTATGCGGTGCCCGGCTTAGAACGAAGGGGAGTGTGCCATGCCTTTTTGCCAAAATTGCAAAAGCGATCAGTGCAACGCCGGTGACTTGTCCAAGCCTGCTGGCTGGGACGTGCGCGAGTGCCTGCGACGGACTGTTGCGCTGGGGAAAGCCGCGGAATCGCTCGCGGATGACTTGCTATTGCGCCTGGAGGCCGCGGAGAAGTCTGCCGCAGTCGACGCGGACCGGGCACAAGTCTACCGTGACAAATGGCAGTCGGCGGAAAGCGCGATGCGCGCCAGCGAGCGGTTCCGCTTGACGGACTCGTGGTCGCACCTGGAACACGCGAATGGCATTACCGAGAAGCTGCACGCGGCAGGGGCGAGTTTGGCCGCTGAAGTGCAGGCCAAGAACGCCAACTACATGACGTGGCTGGAGCAACGCAACGCTGCGCTTGATAGGGCTGAGGCGGCTGAGGCGAAGTTGGCGCGGTTGCGCGCCCTGATTGCGGAAACGCGCCCCATGTTCGACAGCAAGTATTTTGTCGAGAGCTTGGCGGACGACGTGCTGCTCATCCTCGACGATAAGGAGGCTCCATGACAAGGATTTGCCCGCGATGTAAAGACGTAGAGTGCGAGCGATGGGTCGCTCCGCGTACTTGGAAAAAAGACTTCGACTGTCTCGAGCGAACCGCCGCACGCGCTGAGGCGGCTGAGGCCGAGCGTGATGCGGCAAGGGCGCATTATCGCGCGGCAGATAGCGAGTGTGCGTCTACGATTGCTGACATGGTTCGATTGCGATCCAGCTTAGCCGAGTCCGGCACCGGATACTCGCAACAGACAGTGGACGCGATCGTCAAGGAGCGGGATGCGTTGCGGGCGAAGCTAGACTCGGAACGCTGGATCTCGGTCACAGATCGGTTGCCAACCGTCCGCGTCAAGGTATTCGTGCGAATGGAGAAGCACGGCTTTTCTGTCGGTGAGCGGCGAGACGAGCCGGGTTGTCGCGCGTGGTACTGCGCCGGTTTTGGCTACGGCATCCAAGAGCCAGCGGACAAAGTGACACACTGGCGTCCATTCGACGCCGCCCGGGAGGCTTCCAATGGTTGACCAACTCTGCCCCGACTGTGGGCATGACATGTGCCGCGCGCACTGGCTGCACCTTGACGCGCATGGGCGCGTCGATAAAGCGTACACGCGCGTTGTGACCGCTGAGTGCCGCGAGCGCATGGGCAAGTTGATTGCTACACTGACTGCCCGCGCCCTTGCCGCCGAGAAGCAAGCTGCGGCGATTGCTGCACAGTTGGCGGAGATCACGGCTATGTGCGCGGAAAGTCTTGATGGTTCTGATGGCCTTAGCACTTCTGAGTCGCAATGGTCTATCGGATGGGACGAAGGTAACGACTCTATGGCAGCGGCAGTTGTCGCCATCATCGCCAAGCACGAGGTGGGAAATGTCTGAACGTTGCAAGAACTGCGATCGGCCCGAGGCGACGAACGAGACGGCGTTCCTGCCAATCGGTCCCTACGTCAAACGAGATGACATCCCAGTGTGCTTCGCATACACGGAGCGCCTGCGCGCGCTGGAGCGGCTGGTGGAGGCGGACGAAGACGACGACTTGGACTGGAATCGGCACGCGCTTTGGGAGCAGGCATCGGCCGATTGCCAAGAACACACCGTCAACTGGTACGAGGAGGCGTTGCGTCTGCGGGCTTGCATCGCGGAGGTCAAGGCGGATGCGGAGGTGGGTATTCGCGTTGAAGGAAGCGGCGGAGGTCAAGCCGTCGACACCCTCGCAATCATCGCCAAGCACGAGGTGCAGCCATGACCAGGGTGATTGACGGCCTGTTGGCGTTCCTGTTCGTCGTGTTCTTGCTTGTCACTTTTGAGGCGATCCGCGAGTGCCTGAATTGCTCGGGTGCGTGCGGACCGAATGAAACCGTGTCAACGGAGATCGGCGGCGCGTGTCGCTGCACGCCGTATCGCCGGTCGAGTCTGAAGTGCCGCGAGGGCGAGTGAGTCCAGCGCGGCCAAATCGACATGCAGGAAGTTGACACGGCGTGTTGATGTTCCTAGAATGCCTACATGCCGACGACGGCTTGGGGGATTCAATGACGACTGTTCACGATTCAGAAATGGCGAGCGCGGCGCGGGCCGCGAGTCCGATGGGCAAGGCGCGTGTCGCGCTTATTGCTGCGCGTGCGGCGCTAGACCTTGTGCCGATGCGGCCGCAGATTCAGGGCGTGGCGCAGCGCAGCATTGATGCCGCCCTGTTGGCGCTGGACTTGCAGGAGTCAATCGACTATCACCTTCCCAAACAGGACGCGCAATGAAATACCTGAGCGTGTGCAGCGGCATCGAGGCCGCGAGTGTGGCATGGGAGCCTTTGGGCTGGACGCCGATCGGCTTCAGTGAGATTGATCCTTTCCCGTCTGCGGTTTTGGCGCATCGCTACCCGGACGTGCCCAATTTTGGCGACTTCACGGCCATCGACCCGGCAGACGTGGTTGAGGCCGATGTTTTGATCGGCGGCACGCCTTGTCAGGCTTTCAGCGTAGCCGGTTTGCGCAAGTCGCTCGACGACGCGCGCGGCAATCTTTCCCTTTCTTTTGTGAGGCTTGCAGATGCAATTGACGATCTTCGGCTTGCTCGCGGAGCAAGCAATCTCCGAATCCTTTGGGAAAACGTGCCCGGAGTCCTCAGCACAAACGACAACGCATTCGGTTGTTTCTTGGGCGCACTTGCAGGATGCGATGACGCCATCGTCACGCCAGACGGGCGAAGCTGGCCAGACGCGGGTGTGGTTGATGGGCCGCGGCGAACCGTCGCTTGGCGCGTCCTTGACGCCCAGTGGTTCGGCGTGGCCCAGCGCCGCCGACGTGTGTTTGTGTACGCTGTCGGAGGTGCTGGAAGATGGGCCGCTGCCGACGCGCTACTACCTATCGGCGAAGGCGTGTCAAGGCATCCTCCGTCGCGCAGCAAAGCGCGGGAAGGCGTTGCCAGCACACTTACAAGTCGCACTCCGGGCGGCGGCGGCGTCGACACCAGAATGGAATGCGCAGGACTGATCTCTGCTACCGTGACGGCCAAGTGGGCGCGCGGAAGCGGCGGGCCGGCGGGTGACGAAGTCCAGAATCTGACGGTCGGCACTGTGTCGGCAAAGTCATGGGGTGGAGCGAGCTGGCAAGACAACGGCAACCTGCAAGTTGTGGCCTTTGACCCGACGCAGATCACGTCGATTGCCAACGGGAGCAATCCGCAACCCGGCGACCCGTGCCATACGCTCGCCAAAGGCGCGCATCCGCCGGCCGTTTGCTTTGAGGCCCGCATCGCCCGCAACGGCCGTGGCGCACCGTCCGATGTTGTGCCGCCGCTCAAGGCGCAGTCCGGCGAGACGGGAAAGGGCGATAGCGCGCCGTTGGTGGCGTATCAGGAAGTCGCCGGCACTTTGGGCGCACGCGGCAACCGTAGTCATACGGAGCTGGAAGGTCACGGAGCCTACATTGCCGAATCGATCTCATCCTTGACCACTAGGCCATACGCGGACAACAAGTCGCAAGATGACAAGTTGGTGGCGACGTTCCGGCAGTCCAGCATGACCGGGAAGGGCACCATAGGCTACGATGACGGCGACGTGGCCAAGCCCTGCAAGACACAAATGGACGGCCAGATGCTCCAGCAGAACATGGTAGTCCGCCGCTTGACGCCGCGCGAGTGTGAACGCTTGCAGGGCTTCCCGGACGACTGGACGCTGATCCCCGGCTGGAAGCGCTCGACCAAAAAGACAGCGGTGCTTGCGCTCGCCGCGTGGTACATGAAGATGAACCCGCATCTGACCGCGGAGAAAGCGTTGCTTTTCGCGTCACATCCTGACGGTCCGCGCTACAAGGCCGTCGGCAATAGCATGGCTGTGCCGGTCATCCGTTGGCTTGGCCGGCGCATCATGGGTGCCAAGTGAGCTGGCGTAAGGTGTCGTTTGCTGCTGACGTCGACGCGGAGGGCGCCTGTTCGGTTTGCGGCGACGACTACGCGGAGTGCGAGTGCCCTGGTCCGACGCAGGAATCGGACGACGGTACGCCTTTTGAGTATCGGACCGACGCGGACGGCGTCCTGTTGGCGCGCGATCCTTGTGAGAATCAAAAAAACGGAGAAAAGCCATGAACCTGCAAACGATTCACGTCAATCAGAAGATGGTAGAAGCAATCGACGACCTGTTTGCGACGGAGCTGGCGTATCTGCGCGAGCGCCTGACCGCCCGCGAGAACTTCCGCGACTCGTGGATAGACATGCCAGCGTTCCTGCGCAAACGTGACCCGGAACGGACCATTCGCGTCGTGGCGGATGCGCGGCGCGCGGGCGATACGCTCGACGCGGCGCGCATGAAATGCTGGCGCCTGTGGGTTATGCCGGTGCCGATGGGGGTGTCATGATCTTGCTCGGTCACGTTGCTACCCGCGCGCAACCGGACCGCGCCACCGCATCGCACGACTGGATAGCCAAGAAGGGCCGCCAGGCACCGATGTGCGATCCGGACGGCGGCTTCCCGCCTGAGCTGTGGACGCTGCGCCCAGCGGTCGATACGGACCCCGCGTGCGAGTCCTGCCGCGTCAAGCGCGAGTTGCGTCACGCGGCGATGGCGGCGACACAGTGCATTCGGACGGTGCGCAAGTAACGCGAATGGCCGCCGCGACCCCGCGGCCAGCATCGACGCATCCCGCGGCGACGTGGCGCCTGTACGATGGCGCGGACCGGCACGGCAACCGGAAACGGAGAGACACATGGCGAGTCGAATGGAAGAAACGATGTTCAAGCCCCAGCATGATTGGAGTCACGCGGCGCCACCGCACAAGGTCGACGAGAACGGGCAGCGACTGGAACACTACGCGAAAGGGTGTCACGTCCTGTCCGCGTGCAAGTGCGGCATCCGGTCAATCGGCTTCAGTGACCGCAACGACGGCAAGCTGACCGCAATCCTGACGGACCCGCCAGAGGCCAACCGCGAATTTTGCCCGCTGAACACGACGCGTTCCTGGCGCTGACAAGCGCGGCGGTCGGTCGACGACGGCCGGGATCTGAGGCCGCGCGCTTCAGATCCCGGCCGTTGCCGTTTTTTGGGCGGTCAATCGGCGCACCCCTGCTGTGGTGCGGGGGGTTGCGGGGGGTTGTGCGGGGGGTTATGCGGGGGGTTATGTCTCAAAAAACGACGTGTATGTATTTGTTTTTGTTGATTTTGCGGGGGGTTGCGGGG
>CAIYBN010000031.1 GCA_903924465.1 uncultured Myxococcales bacterium
AAAATGGGAAGGTAAAAACCCACTGGCGGTAGGGTGCTGTCGGCAGCACGTTTTCTACCAAGTGGGCCGCTTCCTCCGCCATCCGCTTGCCATCACAACTCGGGCACAAGCCACGAACCTTGCAGGAGAAAGCTACGAGTCGGTCGTCGCCACAGCCGGTACACCGCACGCGCAAAAAGCCGCTCGCGAGCTGCCCGCAGGCGACGTAGCGCTCCACCGCGGCGGTCTGGAACTTGGCGAGCTTGGCGCGCGGACCGAAGCGCTCGGTCAGCATGCCGGGGATGGCCGGAAACCACATGCGGACCAGCCTGTGCAGGTCGGTGCGCGCGGGCTCGCGGCGTTTGTACTCGAACTTGTGGGCTGGCACGCGGCGGTCCTGGCGGCGGCGGGAGCGCCGTCAGGAGGTGTTCGTGCATTGGAGGGTTTTGCCGCGGCGGGCCTGAAGGCCAGCGATCAAGTTCACAGAAGAAGCGGGGCTGCCGTTCGTCGGGCAGGACGTGGCGCCCGCCGCTTGCAAAAACGCCTCTGGGTCCTGGAATAAGAACCATGTCTCGACGAAATCCGCCGCGACATCAACCCTTGCAAGGAAGTTTCTCATGAACATCAAGATCCTGCGCCTGGGCCACAGCGCCCGCCACCACGAAGCCGCCGCCGGTGCCACCGTCGGCGAAGTCCTGGACGCCGTCGACCTCCCCGCCGCCGGTCACGCCATCTCCGTCAACGGCCTCGGCGCCAGCACGACCACCGGCCTCAGCGACGGCGACGTCGTCACGCTGGTGCCCAAGGTCGAGGGCGGCGCGCTGTAGTTCCGATTCCCGCAACACATTCGCCCGCTGGGCCGCATCCGGTGCGTCCGGAGCGGCTTGGCTGGCGGGGAGAAAACGTCATGCACCACTGTGACCAAACCATGGCCGCGTACCTGCTGGATTGGCAGGCAAAGCTCGGCTTGAACATCCGCTACCAACGCTGGTCGGCGCGCTATACGGACCCGGCGGCTTTTCGCCGCGAGATTGAACTGTTGGGCCCGATCGCCGGGACAGCAGACGAGTGCCGGCTGCCCTACAAGGACGGCGTGCAGACGGTCAACGTCGTGCACGGTCGTCCGCACACGGGCGAGCCGGTGGAGTTGAGTATCGACGGCGAGACGTTTGTCGTCGCGTCCGTTGAAGGGCGCCGTGTGCGCTTGGCGTTCGATCTGGAGCGCCTGTTTGAAGTGCCCGGCGAGATCCAACCGGGTCTCATCCTGGAAGCTGTGCTGGGTGCGGCGTTGCCGATCGCGGCGTCGCACATCCAGGGCTACGACTGGGAGCGCGAGAAGACGGAGTTCTCGGCGTGGATGGTGTCGTCGGTCGACGGCATGGTCCGCAACTGGAAGAACGCGATCCGCGACAACGAGTACGAGGCCAACCGCCTGACTAGCCAGATCAGCGGCCTGGTGCGCAAGAACGGCGAACTGCGCGAGCAGATTGTGGCGCTTGAAGCCACGACCCGCCCGGCGCAGGAGACCAAGGCCGCGGAAGAGTTCGCGGCGCTGGTGAAGATGATGCCGTCGCCGGTGGTCAGCGTGGAGGTGGACTACGGCAAGCTGTCGATCGTGCTGGAGCCGCTCACTTTGGAGCACGAC
>CAIYBN010000032.1 GCA_903924465.1 uncultured Myxococcales bacterium
AGCCCCGGCCAGACGTGCGCAAACTTCATGCAACGCAGGAAGCAGGTGGTTGAACAAGTTCTCGGCTTCGATCATTTTGGGCATGGCGGCGTGTCGTTCCTTGCGTTCACGGTGAACGCGGTGGGTTTGAAGTCACCGGAACGATACGCCATCATTGTCATTTTGCGAGGTTACGAGGCTACTGGCACAGCGGGCGGCTGGAAGTCTGCGGAATCAGATCGAAGATCAGTTTGCGGATGCGCCCTCGATCAGGCCAGTGCTTGACCGGGGCCGCGTCGGAGGGTAGCTTGCCCGTCCAGGCCCCAATGCTACGGGGCAGCGCCCCAGACCGGTACCGACGCCAATGAGTTGTCGGCGATAGTTGGGATCGACTACGCGCGCCAGCGGCCAATTTCGCCCGCGGCAGGAGGCAGAGTCATGGCACTGATCGACGTCGTCAAATGGGAAAATCCGGGCGAGATGTTCGTCTGGAAGTTCCCCAGTTCAGAGCTTTCCACGATGACGCAGGTTATCGTCCATGAGAGCCAGTACGCGATCCTGTTCAAGAATGGCCAACGTTTCGACGTCCTTGGCCCAGGGCGACACACCCTGTCGACCCAGAACATCCCGCTCTTGAGCAAACTGGTCAACCTGCCCTTTGGAGGCAAGTCACCGTTCGCAGCGGAAGTCTGGTTCGTCAATCGGGCGATCCCGCTGAACCTGAAGTTCGGCACGCCGACGCCGCTGCAGTTGGAAGACCCGGTCTACCAGATTGTGGTGCCCGTACGGGCGTTTGGCCAATTTGGGCTCCAAATCGAAGACCCAGCTCTGTTCGTGCAGAAGCTGATCGGTGCCAACGCCGCCATGCATGAGGCCGGACTTGTCGATCACTTCAAAGGCATCCTCGTGAGCCGTCTGAAGTCGCGGATCGCCCAAGTGATCGTGCGCGAGAAAGTCGGCGTGCTGGAGATCGAGACCATGCTCGATGAGCTGTCGCGCTCGCTGGAGCTGGCGTTCGCACCGGACTACGCCGAGTACGGACTCGGGATGCGGGCTTTCCGGATCATGTCGATCACGGTGCCGGAAGACGATAGCTCGGTGCTGGAACTGAAGAAGGCGAAGGCGGCTGCAGCCAGGCGCCGCATCGAAGGTACGAACTACGCCCAAGAGCGCGGGTTTGACGCGCTGCAGTTGAGCGCCGGCAACGAGGGCGCGGGCGGCGCGTTCGCGTCCATCGGCACGGGGTTGGGCATGGGCCACTCGATGGGCCAAATGGGCCAGCAGCTGATGGGCCAGCAGTTCCAGGCGGGGATCGCGCCGCCACCGGTGCCTCCCGCGTCTCCGTTTGCAGCGGCCCCGCCACCGTTTGCCCCGCCAGCGCTGCAGTTCCACATCCACATGAACGGTCAGCAAATGGGCCCCTATGGACTGGATGTGTTGCGGCAGGGCGTGCAGACTGGGCAGTTCACGGCGCAGTCGCCCGTCTGGCGCCAAGGGATGCCTGGCTGGATTCCTGCCGGTCAAGTTCCTGATCTGGCGTTTCTTTTTGCGCCTCCGCCCGGTGGACCACCGCCGTTTGGGCTGTAGTTCTTGGAGGGTGCTGTGGGCAAAACGCTAACTCTTGGCGCGGAATCCGCGCGCCTGTGTCCGCTTTGTGGTGGCGACACCACCGAGTTGCTCTGCCCTCACGACGACACGCCGACTATCTCCCGCGTGCACCTCAGGCCCGCCGATCTGGATTTTGACCACGGTCAGGTTGTCGCAGGGCGTTACAAGCTGGGCGGCGTGCTCGGGCGTGGCGGTTTCGGCGCGGTCTACCAGGCCCACCACCTCTCCACGCACCAGCAACTGGCGATCAAGTTCCTTGCGATTGACCTGGAATCCGAAGGCGACAGCGCAATACGGCGTTTCTTCAAGGAAGCCAAGGTGACCTCGCAGCTGACACACCCCAACACGGTGCGGGTCTATGATTTCGGGCAGTCGGAAAATGGCGCGCTCTTCATGGCCATGGAGCTCCTCGTCGGTCCGACGCTGGAGCGCTTGCTACGCGACCGGACGGTGAGCGGGTCGCCGCTGTCCGAAGCCGAGGCGTGCGACATCGGCATCGCGGTCTTGCGCAGCTTGGCGGAGGCCCACGCGAAGGATCTGGTGCACCGCGACCTCAAGCCGGCGAACATCATGATTGCGGCGGTGCCGGACGAAGCGCCGGTGGTCAAGGTGGTCGACTTTGGCATCGCGCGCACCCGCGAGTCGTCCTTGACCGGCGCCGGCAGGCTGGGTACGCCGAACTACATGAGTCCGGAGCAGTGTGCCGGGCGTGACCTGGATGGCAGGTCGGACCTGTACGCCCTGGGCGCGGTGCTGTTCCGGTGCATCACGGGGCGGGCGCCGTTTCGCGCCGACGATCCGCTCGCCATCATGTACAGCCATCGCCATGAATCGCCGCCGGATCCTCGGGCGCTGGCACCGGGCAAGGTCTCCGACGCGTTCGCAGAAGTCCTGCTGCGGGCCTTGGCCAAGGATCCGGACGCGCGCTTTGCCGACGCGAAGGCGATGCGCCAGGCGCTGGAGGGGGTGCGCGGTGGCGCGTGGGCTGCGACACCCGTGCGCACGCTGGCAGAGAGCGCGACAATCGTCACGCCGCCCCGGCGGGCCGCGTCCGAGGGGGCGAGTCCAGTAACTGGCACCGTCGTGCTGCAGCCAGTCACAGCGAACACCGATGGCGCGCCAGTTCCCGCGTCCACAAGGCTGGTTGCCAACGAGGAGTCAAGCATGCCGCAGCTGCCTGCCGGCCAGTCAGGGCCCCCTTCGCGCTCCTCCACTCGCCGGACCGCCGTAAGGAAAGGGCCCCCGATCGCCGTTCCATGGATCCTTGTCGCGTTGATGGCGCTAGCCGAACTCACCGTGCTTGGAATAACGTTGCAGCCCAGCGTCTTGCAAGCGAACGAGACGATCCTCGCCCTCTGCCTGTCTTTGCTCGCGTGGGCTTGCGCCGGTGCGAGTTTGACCCACTCCCGTGGACAAGATGCCTCTGCCGCTTCGGTCTGGATGGGTTGGGGCGCTCCAGCATTGACGCTCGCGTGGGCCTTGGGCAGCGCGCCTGTGGCCTTTTTCGCCGTCGCTCTGACCATGAAGTTCATCGTCGGCCTGCACGTGCTCGCAGCGATCGCGTGCGGCTTCGGCGGCGTCATTGCGGGCTCCGCGGGTCGCCACGTCGACGTGGTCGAGGAAGAGCTGGCGGTCGCCAACGACTACTACGGTCCGTTGGTGAGGGCCGTTGCTGCAGCACGCCTGGAGTTGGTGCACGCCGCCCTCGACGCAGCCACCGCCCAGCGCGCGCGGACCCTATTCGACCGCTGTGAGGCCGTCGGGCGTTCTGCCATGGCGTCCGAGGAGGGTGCTGCACTGACGCGGGCGGTGCAACAGATGTCTGAGGTGCTGGCGACCCCGGGTCGCGATCCCGCGGCCGTTGTCGCCGCCTTGGGCCGGGTCGAGCGCGCCAGGATAGCCGTGGGGAACTGACGCCCATCCCAGGCTGGCATCAGGACCAAGCGCTGCCGCCCGCGCGGAGAATTCAGGGATAGTCGATCCGGTATGTTGCCCCGGCACCGCAACAAACCTGCTTGGGTTTCTCCTGAGCCTGCGGCGCACGCTAATCGGGCTCGTCAGCCTCTATCAACAGTACGCGCTGTCGGGTGCTGCCGACGACAGCCATCGCCAAGCGCTCCTGACGGAACTGACCGCGCTCACGTCGATCAAATAGCTGCGGCCCGTGCGCGGCGTCCCAATTCTTGCACGGCCAAAACGCCGAGCTGCGCCTCGGCAACCCGCGCGGCAAACGTACGCAGCGTCCGAAAGTGCGTAAAGTTGTGTGCCACAAAGCCACCCGCGATGAACACTGAGCATTGCGCTGTATGCAGGTTGTAAACCGGCTCAGCCTTGAGTTGCGGCGTCACGGCCAGGACTTCGCGGTGGTATTCGTGCCCGTTGACGTCAATGCCAATCAGCTCGTCGCCTGCCCGCAAGTCCCGGACAGCCAACCAGCCGCGGCCTGTGAGCAGCGTGTGGCTCAGCGTCGCGCGCAACTCAGTGTCATGCGTGGCAATCGCGACGACGTTGGCCAGATCGCATCTGAGCACGCGCTTGACCGGATGCACTTGCCGCCGCCGCGACAGCTCGCACCAGACAAAGACAAGGTCGCCCGCGCGGACATCCGCGATCGCAACGTTGCCGCGAGGGGTCGCGACGAGTACATCGCCCGGAAAACACGCGGCTTTGCGCTCAGCCGGGAGGCTGATCTGGATCTCCGGATGCTCGCGACGCACCGTATCGATGTACGCCTGCGCGGCAGCCACGACGCCGGAACTCATGCCGGAACGCTCGCGTGACATCTTGATCACCAGGATCGACACGTCGAGCATCTGGCCGATCGCTGAACTCGGACGCTCCAAGCACGCACCACATGCGTCAAAGGCCAATTGGTACTGGCTTCCCGCTTGCTGTCGCGCCATTTGCGCCTGGTCGGCGAAGGCAAACAAAATTTTGTGCGCCTCGTCGTATGCCCCGGTCGCGATTCGGAACACTGTGGCAATGATCAACTCCTGCGCGACGTGTTCGGCGGCCTCGACGAGCTCCTGCTCGGAATTCAACGCTTTGGCCTGCTTGAAGCAGACGTTGATCTCCTTGGGCAGCTTGTGGATATTCGACAAGTCGACGTCGTGTGCGAGGCTCAAGCCTCGGAACGCCCAAGCCTCGGCCGAGTCCGCATGTTCTTCAAGTGCACCCTTGAAGCGTTCGGCCGCATCGGCATAGTTCTCGCTTTCGAACGCCACTTTGCCCAGACGCATCTTGCTGGAAAATTTTGACAAATCGACCTTTTCCAGGAACGAGTTGACATAATCTTCGTTGTAAGTCGTGCACTGACAGTAGTCGCATTTGAATGACGCGACCATACCGCCGGTTTGCGCCGGTGCCCCGCACGAAGAGCAGTTGGATCTCATAACGGCCTCCACTGAATCGATTGCCTACAAAAAGCAGAGACGGCCGCGCGGACTACGCCGCAGCCAGCGCGCGACCGTCTGCACCTGCAGCCGACGAATTACTTGATTTCGCGGCGGAAGAAGAAGACCAGGATCGTGATGTGGAAATTGCTCTTCGGATCCGGCATGAGGCCGAACAGGCACGTCCCCTTCACCTCGACTTCCACGACGTCCGAGCGATAGTACTCAAACCCCTTGGACGCCCATTCCTTCAGCTTGATTTCGATCTGGGCGGCGACTTTGCCGCCAGCGGTGCCATCCTGAACAGAACGGTCGTTGATTTCTGCACGAACGGAATCGACCTTGTACTCAAACGCCATTGTGAACTCCTCGTTTCTACGGTTCAGACACGTGACCGGGCACTGTCGCCGGTCACCCTGGTACGGGATCTATCCCGCCTCGGCTTCTTGGATTGCAGCGCAAAATCCGCGTTGCCGCTAGCTTGCCGCCGCGCCATACGCCATGGCGTAGAATCGCACGTTCAGCATAGACGGAGCAGGTGGGCCAGTAGCAACAGCTGGTGCGCAGCCCTTCCCCATAAAAACTGCGATACGCCCGAATGAGACCGACTGCGTGATGCGCAAGGAATCGCGGCGGGCCGTCAACTTCAACCAGGGGAACGGCGCGGGATGCAAGGACCTCCTCGGAAGAGAAGGCAGACTGCAAGCTTGCAGCGCAAGCCACAAACCCTGCGAATTCACTGGTGTCCATTGCCCCAACGTTGAGCGCTTCCTGAACTGCGACAACGTGCCCTGTGACATCCTGTAACTGATCATCGCTCAGCGCAGGCACCAACGCCTGCACGGTCCGCAGCGCTCGCGACGTGCTATCCAACTGCGTTGCAGGCTCCAACCCTTCCTGTTCGCTGACGGACCGCCGGCTCGTCAGCGACAAATCGATTTGGGCATGGGCCAGGCTTGCCGCGAGCTTGTCCATCAGGATCGTCGTGAGGACCGTGCGCTCGTGTGCTGAGGGACCGCCGCCAGACGAATCCACGCTGACCCACATCGGCAGGAGCGGCAGCAGCGGCGAGGTGGCCAGGGCGAGACATGTCACCGGAACGAGCAGTGCCGGGCCAAAGTGAGCGTGCAGGGCAGCCACCTCCCAGAAGATCAAGGACAGCATGGTCGCAAAAAGCGCGCCGGATACCTGTACCACGACGGGACGGGCGCTCAGCAAGAGCGCCGATTGCACGAACTTCTCCGCGACGAGCCAACAAACCAGAGCAGCGATGCCGAGGCCCCAAGCACCGGCAGGCACCGCCGATACGTGGTTAGGTGCGCTCAGGAGGTCAAACCCGATCCGGACCAGCGGCAGAGCCAAGAGCCCAAAGTGCAACTGGGTACGAAGGCGAGCAAACATCCGCAGCGATGCGAGAACAACGCCGGCGCCGAGCCGGTAGGGGACAGCGAGGGCGAAATCAGGCGAGTTCACCGGCCCCCCTCACTTCCGCAATCGATTGACAACCAGATTTCATGAAGCCATGACCTTTTCAAGTGTCCCGGGAACGGCTGAACTGGCGACCATGGTGAACGCCTCGCCAAGACGAGTCAAGACCGGCGCCAGCGCTGATTGCAAAAAACTCGTTGACAAACCGGGGCGTGTAGGACCCGTCAGCCGCGATTCGATCCGTTCTGGCGTGTATCATGCCCCTCCGCTGGGCGTGAGCGCGCGAGTCGTTCGGTTACAAAGGCGCAGCGGCCGAGTTTGGAGCCATTGCTCAGCCAGCTACAAAAAGCGCCGGATGACCAACAACACGCCAACCACGGCGACCACGATCACGATGAGTATTACCACTTCAGCTCCCCCCAACATTTCAGCCTCCTCAGAGTGTTGCCGGCAACGGTCGAAAGTCGGCCAGCGCTGCGTGCAAATGGCGCGCCGCGAAGCAGTCTGACGCCGCCAAATCCGCGCGTCAAGCTTCGTTCATGGCGCGTGTCATGGCGTCGTTTATGGCTCGAAGCGGTTGAATTTGGCCACTCAGGCACACCCGTGCAACCGCGGCCGGCCTCCTGCCGATTCGTACGGCGCTCAGCCCGCGCCCCAGCTACGTAGCGTCAGCCAGGGCGGCGTTCTGAAAGGCGTCGCCGCAATGACGCCGTTCTGCGTCGTTGTGGGCCTTGACGGGCATGCCCGTGCGCCCGAAACTGGCGGTCAGGCACTGGCTGGGCCGTTCAGGGCAGCCTCGCGCTGGATGTGTGCGGGATTCAGATTGGCCCGCTGGACTTGGAGCGAATCATGTTTCGGTTTCGGCTTGGCTGGCTTGTCCTCATCTTTGGAGTCGCTGGATGCGCCAAGTCGCCGCGCACCGTCGTAGAGGCCATGCGCGAGAGCGCTTGCAAAGGCGATGTCGCGGGGTTCTACGCGCACGTGGATCGGAAGGTAGTCGAGGACAACTTCTGGAAGGATCAACTGCAGGCCCTGCACAGTGGCTCTGATTACGCATCGATGACTGCCGAAGGACAGCAGGCGACGGACAAGGCTTTGGAAGAGCTGTTCGAGAAGAAGCGCAGGGAAATCTTCGAAGCTTGGACGGCTGAGATGAAGAAAGGCGAGGACAACAGCTTATGTCGGTTCAGCATCATATCGGCGACAGAGGCTGACAACTACGGGGAGATTCGTATCAAGAGTCCGGCGGGCGCTGACAAGGTATGGATCATGTCCAAGCGCGCCGACGGCTGGGTCCTGGTGAACGTCCGGCTCGAACCTGTCGCAAAGTAGGCCGATAAGCCCTCCGATGGGGTCTCGCTCCGCCATCCGCCGCCTGCATCGAGCTCCTTGGCAGCGCCGGACCCGCCAGCACGCCGCCTGCAGCCGATCTTGGCCGGTCCACCGAGCCCGTCGAGGGCGAGAATAGCTTGATCTTCAGGTGTTCAGGCGCACTTCATGTTGCTTTGGGACAAATTGCTCTCGACACCAGCCTGGTCAACGGGTAACCGCAGTGCGAAGTGCCGACGGTGACGCGCCTATAGGCGCCTGCGCAGACGCACCAACGCCGGGCGGCGTGATCAGCGGCTCCGACAACGAGCAGCAAGCTGGCTGAGCATTGTCCACGTGGACAGTGCTCAGCCGGCTGGTTGAACAAGACGAGCGCCGCGATCTATGTTACGGCACTGGAGCCGCCAGACGCGGAATCGGATCCGCGGCGGGCAGTCGACCGCGGCTCGACCCACGGCCCGGCGCTGACAGCCAAGGACCACGCCATGCACCAGCTACCGGTTCGCGCCATCCCGCTGGATAAGCTTGAAGATGAAGGCAACGGCCTCGTCCGTTTTCGCCAGAACCTCGGCGACCTTACTGCGCTGAAGATGGCGATCACGGCGTACGGCTTGCTGAGTCCGCCAACGGTCTGGACTTTCAAGGTTCACGGGCACGAGCGGCACGTTGTGCTCGACGGCAACCGGCGTGTCGCCGCGATCAAGGAGCTGGCCAAGAAGTGGAACCCGGAGCGCGGTGAGTTCCCGTTGGCGTCGGTGACCTGCGTCATCTTCGACGGTCGGACGGAAGATGCGCGTCAGGCCAGCATCCAGTTGCACTGCCATTCGCCCCAGATGGACACGAACGTGGGCGACACCCTGGCCGCGAGCGAGTGGCTCCTGAGCTACGGGTACAACCAGACGGAGGCGGGGTCGCTCCTGAATGTCACACAGGGACGCGTTTCACAAATGCAAGGCTTGCGAGCCGCGCTGTGCGATGAGGCGTTCGCGCAGTTGCGAATGGGCGGGATTTCTGCCGCCGAGGCAAAGAGCTTGTCGAAGCTGCTGGTTGGCGCCAAGCCCGATGTCCCGCGGCAGCGCGAGGTCCTTGAGCAGATCTTGAAGAAAGCGCGAAGCGACGAGCAGACAGAGTAAGGCATGGTGGCCAGGCCGATTGAATATTAGCGATTTATGACGCGGTGCGGGCGCCGGGCACCGGAGACCAAGATGGATCAATCCCGCCAGCAAATCGCCAACCTTTTCGGCCAGGGCCCCGTGCTCCTGTTCTTCGACGGCACCGCGCCGGCGCACCGAGGGCTATCCGACGCCATGCGCCACGCCATTGTCTGCGCGCAGCTCGCCGGCCCGAACGACAAGGCGCGCGTCCTGGCCGCCACCGAGTTCCTCGACGTGACCTACGGCGGCGAGGGCGGGGTTGACCACCACGCCAAAATCGCCATGAAAGCCGTGTTCTGCATCGCCAGGCGCGTCGGCCCGCAGCCGCATATCATCGCTGCCGCGAACCTGCCGAAATGCCTGGGCGATCAGCCGCAAGTCAACTTGTCACGGCTGCTCTCGGGCACGGGCATCCTGCCGCAGCAGCCGATTTGGAGCTATCCCGACACGCACGCGGAGATGGACGCGCTGGCTGAGGCGCCGCCGCCGGACAAGAAGACGGCGCTGGACCGGCTGCGGTCGGTGAGTGGCGGCGTGTGGCTGCTCCTGCGACCGCAAGTCGAGGGGCTGCGCGTGGCCACGGACGCGTCGCACCTGCCCGAGCACACGCTGTTTCTGGCGCCCGACACGATGAATCTGCAACTCGATGACGCTGGCGTGTCGTGGCAGCAGCCCATGCCGACCGGGATGCAGGCGATGCGCGTGCCCTGGTTGGCAATCGGCGGGATGCGGACGCCGGACGCGCTGCGCGGCTGGTTTTGGCCTCTCGACTTGCCGGAGCCGACGCAGACGCGGCTGCAGCAGGATCCGACGGTGTGGCAGCGGATGGTCGAGCGTGGCTGCGTGTCGCATGTGCCGGCGCCCGCGATGCCGCCGTTCATCGTGATGTCGCCGCCGCAGCACGTGACGCCGCAGCAGGCACTGCAGTTCGTGCAGGATCACGGCGCGGGCATGATTCTGGTCGACCGCCACCGCGAGAACGTACAGGTGCCCACCAGCCTGCGCGCGCAGCCGATTGTCGCGGTGCCGATTGGCATCCACGGCATGACGGCGATGGTGGTGGCTGAGACCGACGGCCTGACCGCGACCATGCCGGATGCGGATGGGAGGCCAGCGCTGCTGCGGGCGCCGTGGGATGGCGTGCTGATGGTGACGTCGATGGGCGGCATCGCGCACGCGACCTGGAACTGGCCCGGGCACGCGACGCCGGAGCTGCTGCATGACATGACGGCGGGATCGACGGGCGACGGCGTCATCGCGTTTGACCAGCCGTGTGGGCCGCCACAGGCGCAGGGGATCCCTCTGATTCGCGTGGAGTTTCACATTCGGCGCGGTGGCGTGCATTGACGACTCGCGCCGCGGCCGCGGTCGTGGTGCTGCGCAAGAGCGGGACGCAGGCGTGACGGCTGGACGGGCGACCCCATCGCCGATTGAGGATGCAAGTTAGAGCGCCCCGATTAGCTTCAGCCGGCCGTTGGCCTGGAATGCAGCGATGGTCGACTGGTTCTCCGCATAAACGTGCCAGCCGGCGTTGCTCCCCGATACGAAGACCAAACGGTCGGCGACAATGCGTGGTGCGGTTGAACCCGAGAGGATGCCGAGGTTTCCGACGTCCAAGCCCGACGATGCGTCTGGAATCACCTCAAAGAAGCCGGCTCCGGAACGGTAACGGGAGTCCTCGTAGTGGTTGACTGCGAAGTGGTTAGCAGCGACGAACGCCTTCAGACTACCGGACACTTCCTGGGTTACCACGCTGCGGAAGCTGACGTTTGCCGGGGCGGCCGCGTTCGGATCGTGCTTCGTGGTCAGAAGCGTGCCGCTGTTCGCGGCAAGGATCCAATCGGATGTCAGTTGTGTTCGCGTAACCATTTCTGCTCCCCCGACAACGATGTTCGTCGTGTTCAAATCGCCGGCCTCTGGCTCTCCGCAGCCCATGCTTTGACGACGATGCGGCGACCAATCTCAGCTACTCCGCCACCGCCTTCATCAAAGCATCCCGCGCATCTGCGTAAAACACCACGTCCACCTTCGTCGCCATCTCGTCCGACAGGTCCAGCAACTGCCGCCGGCACGACACCGGCAGCAACACCGCCGACGCGCCTTTCTCCACCGCCTGCTCGATCAGCCCAACCGCGTGCTGCACCGTCTCCAGCGAGCCGCCCAAGTTGAGCCCGCCGCCGATCACCAAGCCGCCGCGGATGTGCTTGCCTAGCAGCGAGGTCGCAAGCGCGACCAGGGTAGCAACGCCAATCTGTGCCCCTGACTTGGTGGCGTCAAATGCCCGCAACTGCACGGAGAACTCGTGCCCGCGCGGGTCGCGATCGCCCACCAGCTCGCGGCTGCGGGCGTACAGGTTCTGCTCAGCGTAACGCACACTTTCGGCAAATGCCGCCGGCGCCGGCCGGTTCAGAATGTGGACGCCGCTACCCGGACCTTCCACGACCTCGATGCGGTACAGGCCTGGGCCGTCATCGCCTGGGCCAGCGCCGATCGCCCACACTTGACCTGGCGGCAGGGGGTCGCTGCCGATCTGATTCTCCGCGTGCAGTTCGGGCGTCACGACGAACTGCTCGACGCCGGTGTCGCCCAAGGTGTAGCTGAAGTGCGTGTTGCGGAACTCTGCGGCGCCGACGCGCTTCTGTTGCTCCTTCACCCGACGCCGCGACTCCAGCGCGATGCGCACCGCCCACTCCAGGTCAGCGTCGGTCACGGGCTGGTCGGGATCGGGGTAGAGCAGCTTGAGCAGCCCGCTGATCGTCTTCTGCACAGCAGTGGTGTCGCGGCCGCTCAGTGCCCCGCCAAACAGCACACGCCCCTGCAGCGCACCCAAACGGGTCTGGTTTCGGAGCTGCGACCAGCACTCGGTCAGGAAGTCGCTGACGAGGCCAAAGTGGTCGGTGTACAGCTCGCGGCCCATCTTGGGCACTTCCCAGCCGGGGATGTAGGCGTGGATGCGGTCGGAGAAGGCGGTGTCATCGCGCATCTCCGGCGGCAGCGGGCTGAGCAAGTGTCCGACGCGCTGCTGCTGCTCGACGTCGACGTCGAAGTTGCCGACCATGACGATGGAGCCACTGGCGCGGATGGACTCACGGCCGCGGCTGAACTCGCCGGACTCCATGTAGCCCTTCATGATGTTGACGCCGTCCTTCTGGTCGAAGGACACGCCGGAGACTTCGTCAAAGCAGACCACGTCGTACTGGCAGACGATGCCACGCTGGCCGTTGGCGTTGTTGACGAACATGTTGGCCACGCTGGCCTTGCCGCCAGAGACCAGGTGCGAGTACGGCGACACTTGCTGGAACAGGTGGCTCTTACCCGTGCCGCGTGGCCCAATCTCGACCGCGTTGTAGTTGCGCTCCACGAACGGAACCATGCGCAGGAACATGACGTCCCGCGCGCGCGCGGACAGCTTCTCCGGCTCCAGCCCTACGCTGCGCAGCAGCAGGTTCTTCCACTCGTCCGTCGTCATCTGTCTGCGGCCCTCGGCCAAGACGGTCAAGACGTCGCGCCGGGACATCTGAATGCCGCGCAGCGACTCGATCCCAAAGGGCCGGCCGTTCTTCTCTTGGGCGATCGCGGCGTCGTAGGTCAGCTCGACCTCGGCGTAGAACCCGCCTGTGAGCAGCCGCTCGTTCTGGTGGACCACGTCGTCGGGGATGCGCACGTCCGTCAACAGCAGGCTTGGCAGTCGCGCCAGGAACATGTCCGTCTTGGCGTCCAGGCGCACGTCGACCTTGTCGATCAACTTGACGGTGCCTTTCTCGCGGGCACGCGCCTTGAACAGTTCGTGCTCGCCGGTCCGAATTGTGCGGTCGGCCAATTGTCGCTGAACGATCTGCAGGCCCTCGTCAATCTCCGCCTGGTCGGTGCTGGCGCAGTACTTGCCCAGCATGAACTCGACGACGTAGGTCGGCACCGGATATTGGCGAGCGAACGTCCGCACCAGATCCTTGCGCACGACGAAGCCGTCGAAGGCTCGGGCGGCGAGTTCATCCAGGTGGTCGATCTGCACGCTCATGACTTGCCTCCGACCTCAGTCAGCTCTTTGTGGCGGACGTTGCCCGCCGAATCGATGACGACCAAGTGCGCGGGCGCGCCCTCGTGGCTGTCTTCCGCGACGAGCAGCCGCGCTTTCCCGTCGACCAGCAGCTTTGGTGATTCCAGCAACGACGTCGATGCGGCGGCCACCTTGGCGCGCAGATCGACTGTGCTACCTGCCTGTGCGCCTTCCACGACCACGTTGCAGGTGAGTTGCTTCCACTTCACGCTCATCGTGATTTTGGCTGGTTTGGCACCCGGCCGAGTGACTGTGAGCACTGGCGTGAGCGATTCCTGCAGGGACCAGCCGCCATGTGCGTAGTCCTTGCCTGCCCAGAAGACCGACGCCCCGGGCGCCACCGCGACGCGCACGCCAGGACACCACGACCAGTCGGCTGTGGGATACGGCGACGTCGCCCCGTCCTTCAGGATCGCGCACCGGCTCCACTTGGTCTCCGCCATGTTGGCGTGCAACTGCGCCTTGGCCAAGCCGCCGGGCACGAGAATCCACCCGTGGTCGGTCACAACCCGCACGCTCGTCCACCCGGCCGCGAGCAGCGCCTGAACCCGCTGAGCCAGACCGGCAACTTCCTCGTCAATGCGCCACGCCAGCTTCCAGTCTTGCTCGTGGCCCATCTTGTCGAGTGCACCGTGTTCGGTCCAGGCCTTGCCCTCGGGATCGCCGACTTCGCTGTTCGCCAAGTACTGGACACCGCTGGCCGTGAGGAGGCCGCGAAACTCCGCTGTAGTCAGCGCCTTGCCGGTGGCCTTCACCTGCGGCAAGAACTCCGTTCCTGAGGCGACGCCGTGCAACAAGCCAACAATCGGGCTCGCTGCCGATTTGCACGTTGCGGTAACCGTGGGCAGCCCAGACCAGGCCGTCGTCTGTCCCACCGAGCACTTCGCATCGGTGAGTGCGGTCATGAGCAACTGGCCGACATCAAAGCGCAAGCCATCGGCGAAAAGCACGCACTCGCCGTCGGCTACCGGGACGACGCTGCCGGTCAGGTCAGTCAGCTTGGGCGCTGAGGCGATGTGCTTCTGCAGCGCAGTCGCCAGCCCATCCAGCCACGGCAGGTAAACAGCGCGTATCGCAGCCGTAACCGCCGCCGCGTCGGCTGGAGACTGCACGGCTGCGAGCGCGCGCAGGACCGCGAGGTCCGCCTTCCAGCCCGTATCGACGTAGCGCGCCTTCAGGTCCTCCAGCGAATTGGACCCAGTCGGCAACTTGACGGTTTCTGCGAGCGTGGCGAGGTGCTCGAGCGCTGCGGCCAACGGGGAGCGCCCCAGCGCCGCCCACACCCCTTGGCGACGTGGGCCGTGCAGGCCTTCGAGATCCAGGATTTCGCCACGCGCCACGTGCGTCGCCAAATCCGCTACGCCAAGGAGCCCGGCGCGCAGAACCGCCTCCTGCGCCAAGTCATGGGCAGGAAACGACTCCCAGTTGTCGCTTCCCGGCGACGCGACCTGGTCCAGCAACGGCGGCAGATTCGGAAACTTCGCCGGGGCGTCGGCAAACCGTCGCCAGACCGCCTTCCACTTGCCAGTGCGCTTCGCCAGGCGGTCGGCAGCGACCAGCGGGCCGTCCGACTCGACGCCAACACCCAACTCCGATTTGCACACCTCCGTGAACGCTTGCCAAGCCGACGGGCCCATGGTCGCCTTGGTGGCGTCGGGCTCGTTCAGCCAACGCAGCACTGTGCCGTCCACGTCGTTGACCAGAAACTTGTCGAAGTCGGCGGCCTCGAGCCGCCCTGCGCGCAAGTCAGCGACAGGCAAGTGGGCAAACGCCTCCAAGGCGCGTACGGCGGCGTCCAAGGTCTTCGGGTCGGTGGCGACGTCCAGCTCTGGCCCGGGCGACGTGGCGCGCAAGAACGCCACGACCGTCCAATCCTTGCCGTTGGGATGACCGAACACCGCGCCGCGGAACAGCAACTCGACGAGCGGCAGGAGATGAGTCGGACAGTCTTCGGCCAGCCGCAGGTCGGCACGGCCGATGCCTGGCAGGTAGACGATCGGCACTTCGGCCTGGTCCCAGCCTGCGCCCTCCAGTCGCCGCCCAAGCACTGCCTTTATCCAGATTGCGGGCCCCGTCATCGCCGTCGGCTGCCAAGGGCCCAGCGTCAGGACGTGGCGGCCAGCAACTGCGAGTGCGGGAACCAGGCGCTCCCACTGGCGTTGTTTGTCGGGCCAGAGGATGCACGCAGGCGCGACCTTGTCCTCGGCGTTGTAATCGGCGAGGCGCAGCAACGCGGTAGCGAGGTGGTCACGGACGGTCGCATGGATCGGGGAAGTCATGGTCTGTAGCTCTTGCCGGCCGGATTCTGCCAGTGACAGGTTGCGGACGGCCGCAAGCCTACGGCGAAGCGGATCCTGCGGCAAGCTGGGCCACGGCCGGGCAAGGCGTGCGACTACGCTCAGCCGCAAACCGGCGTCGTCATCAGTGGCATTATTACCGATTCATTGGCGCACAAATGCGGCAGGTGCCGGGTTCGGGCCGGCGGCAGCGGCTCGGGTTTGACGTGTTTCATTGCTCCGGTCTCCCCGCCGTCTTCTCGGCCAACGCCAGGTGATGGTCATTCACCCGCTCACCCTGGAACATCCCATACCACGGCGCGCTTTGCACATCCTGCCCCCGGTCGCTCTTCCAGTGCACATTCGGCTTCCACCGCAGCACGCCCGCGCCCTTGCTGCCCACGTCGCGTGCCAGCAGGAACGGCCGGATGTTCAGCCTCACGCCGTCATCCAGGTCCGGGTTCCAGCCAACGGGCTGCTTGTCCAGCGGCTTCCAGCGCACGAAGATGTCGTAGGGCTTCTCGCCCGCGAGGATCTTCTCAAGCTCCCGCTGCAGGTTCTGCGCCGCAGCCAGGCGATCCTTCGCGCCGTCGGTACCGCCGCGCACGCCGTGCTCCTGGCGGGTGATCCAGTCGCCCAGGTACGTGTAGGTCAGCTTCTCCAGCGTCTTGTAGTCCAGCCGGTGGTAGTGCACGAGCGCCGAGAAGCCGCCACGCACGCCGTCCCAGATGTGCCAGATGAACGGCCGGTGCTGGAAGAGCTTGCAGTGCTGCTCGAAAAACGCGGTCTCCAGCCAGGCCTCCAGCGTCTTCTGGCCGTAGCCCACGCCGGTGAGCAGCCGCTGTAGCTCGTCGTCGCTCCAGTCCGCGCCATAGGCGGCGGCCAGCAGTTCCACCACCCGGTCGGCGGCAGGGCGCTCGCCCGCGACGGCGGACAGGCAGACGATGCCATCGTTGTCGACGAGGCTCTCAAGGCCGTCGGGACCCAGCGCCGGGCAGTCGGGGAAGTCGGAGCCGGTTTGACGCGGCCAGCGGTAGCCGCAGAGGCGGGCAACGGCGACTTGCAGCGGCTGGGTGGCGCGGCGTGGATGGCCGTCGAAGAGCCATTGCGTTGGATCGTCCGAGTGCGGTTTGGGCAGGCCGTTGGGGTATTTTTCGGCGGCGACGGCGGTCCAGTGGGCGAGGTCGAAGGGAACTTTGGCGAGCGTCGCGTTTGTGACGTTCATCTTTTGGTCAATGCGGCGGACTTCTTCTCGATACTGCGGCGACGAACAAAAAGCCCAGATTGCAGTAACGTACGGCGCGTCCTGAGGGACGATTGGGGTGCAGCTGATGTCGAAGATTTCGCCGGTGTACAGCGTTGCGGGAAGATCGCCGATCATGCTGATCACGACGCCCGGTCGCCGCCATACGTTTTCGCCCTTTATGTATGCATTCGGGTTCTTGCGATGGTGCCGACCGGAGTCGAACCACGAAAACAGGTGTTCGCGACCGCCATATTCCCTCGTAGATTCAACCGTCCCTTGAAAGAAGCGCCAGTTCTCGGACACCGACAACATCTCCCAGAACACTCTCCGGTGCCTTGGCGAGTCCCCCCCATGAGAGCCGTTTGGCGCATCCGCAAGCTTCTCCAGCACTGGCACACGCGAAGCTGCTTGAAAAGTGATTACGGAGTTTGGGTTCTGCGACTGATCGATTTGCGGGACCGCGGAAACTGATTCTGACCGAAGGCCGCTTGCCTTGTCGCTCGGCGATTGGGCAGACGCGACGTCAATCCCTGCAATGGTGTGTCCGTCTGAACTCTTGCCGTCGCTGAGCACCACGAGCGCAGCGTTGACGACCTCACCGGTGATCGTCTCGAACGCTCGTGAACCCAAGCGCGCGACCAAGTCCCAGCGATCCCGTCTCAAGAGCTCACGTCGCAAATGCTCGTACGTGCCGAGAAACAGCCAGTTTTGGGGCGTCACCAGCGCAGTGGAGCCTGCGGGTGTGCAAAACGCCAGACAGCGCTCGATCATGGAGGTAGCGAGGTCACCCTTGGCGTTCTTGTGGTTTCTGTCGCTGAACACCTTCAGGATTTCGTCCTGTTTTCCACGTCCCAGGTACGGTACGTTCGTGGCCACCAAGTCATAGCGTCCGCTCAACAATTCCGCAGCGGTGGCAGCGCCAAGTGCAGTGACCGCCAGTTCACGTGTCTCGGCGGTCGCGGCGCTCTGTTCTTGCTTCGCTCGTCGGCGGAGGTAGTTGAGCAGGCGGCCAGAATGCGGAGCAAACAAGTCGCCGAGAACCTTGTGCGGCTGGATCAGACTGCCCAACACAGGCGCGTTCTCGAAATCCCGCCATAGGTCGCTGATTTCCGAACCAAACTGGGGCTCATCGCTGGCAAACTCCCGCCACGTCTCCAGATCCACGCCCATCGACAAGCCCGAGCACGCGATCTTCAGTGGTGGCAAAGGCCGCACGCCCGCCACCCTGGGCAGGCTCCATGCCGCCAGCGCCACGGCAAACGCCGCCAACTCCGTGCAACGCGGGTCGATCTCCAGACCGTGCAAGTTGTCGCGCAGCACCGCATCGCACGCCGCCGCGACGTCCAGACCTTCTTCCGCCGCCCGCAACGCCGTCAGGATCTCCAGCATGCCGACCAAGAAGTGCCCCGAACCGCAGCACGGATCCAGCGCCAGGATCTCCTTGGCGTGTTTGGGCCAGCCGTCAAACGTCCCCGATGCCGGCCGCCATCGACCTTCCTCCTGGACAAAGCGCAGATACGTCCAGTCCACGCCCGGGAGCGCACAAGCATCCCGGAGCGCGGCCTCATCCGCTGCCGTGGTCGCCAGCGTCTCGTCCACGGCCAGCAGCTTGCCTGCCCACCAAGCGCCCAGCGTGTTGTGCAGCAGGAACTGCACCATGTACGGCTCGGTGAACAGCTGCGTCACGGCGGGCAGTTCGTCCGCGCCGATCTTGACCTCGCTGTCGTTGACCTCTTTCTTCTTCTGCGCCTGCCAGAACTGGTAGACCCAGCCCAGTGCGTCCTTGGCCTGGAACACCGCGGGGTCCAGCCCGGCCAACAGCCGCTCCAGCGCTTGCTCGTACTCCGTGGGCAACGCGACACGCAGCAGCGGGTCGTCCGGACGGAAGATCTGCGGCAGCATCTGGGCCGCGTACTGACCCGCCAGCTCCCAGCCGTTGCGGGCGCCTTCTTCGCGGGCCAGCTCTTCGCAGTCGGCCAGCGTCACCGCGATGCCGCTGGAGTGGATCAGCAGCCCGCGCTCGGCCAGGAAGCGGGCGAAAAGCATGCGGTGCCAGTGCTCGTAAGCGCAGGCGTGAATGAGGCGGGCAAAGCCGTGTTCGCCGGTCGTGTCGCGGACATCGCCGAGCTGGCGGGCACGGGCGCGGAGTTCCTTGCGCAGCGCCGCCTCGTCGGGCGACAGATACGCAGGGGCGTCGCGGTCCGGCACGCCGAGGTGCTCAAGCGCGGCACGGGCGCCAGCGGAGGCCTGGTTGCGGGCGTCCCTGACGGTGGATTCAAGGCGGCGGCGGAGTTCGCGGGGGAGATGCTGGGCGTAGGACGACGACATTCGGGACTCGCTGGGACGCTAGGGTTGATCGCGTGGTTCCGGCGGGCTGCGGAGGCGCGCCGTGAACTTCTGCGCGACTTGGTCACGCAGGTCCTTGGCGGACGCAGTCGTGTTCACGAACGGCTCAACCTTGCAGGGCAGCCCGAACAGCGACGCATGGCCCTGCCAACCCGCCAAGTCCTGCCGCTCAGTCACAGGCGTCGCAACGACTTCAAGCCGGTCGGAACCATGTACGGTGCGGAGCCCATGGATATCACCCACAACTGCGCCCAGGGCAGCTGTCGGCCTGGTGTTCTGCAGGAAGTGGTCGGCGTCGTTAGGCGTGGTCAGGTCGCACCGCCAGAGTGACAGTCCGAACCCATTGGTCCACGCATTGTCGACGGCTTCCTGCAGGTCGCCGCGATTTGGAACAAACGCGGCGATCGTCGGATAGGTGTGTCCCTTCCCCGGGTCATACCATTCGGGAAAAAAGACGAGACGGAACACCATCTCAGGGTCCGGAACGTGTGCGTCCTTGAGGGATTCCGGAACTCGACTCATGCCGGGTGCGACTTCAACCACTGGAGCACCGCGTTGACCGCCTCGCTGGCGCTGTTGAAATCCCCGCCGTCGTAGTCCTGTGTGCGACGATCTTTGCAGAACCATCCGCCGAGGCCGTCAGCGCCGATCTCGAACTCGACGTAGCGTTGCGTACCTTCCCAGGTCATGACAATGGTCCAGTCTTCGGTCGCTGCGGCCAATTGCCATTCATTGCCCATCTCGGCACGAACGGGGGCCGAGATCGCGTCCGCAACGTCGGCAGCCTGACCGTGCGATCGGGCGCTCTCAACGAACTGGGCCCACCGCGCACTCCGGTCGCGCTCTTCTTCGTCAAGCTTGGCATGGAGGGCCGCTTGGGCGGCGATCGCCTCCTGGTGGCCAAACACCTCAGCCACTGGAATGACGTCAGCCCACGGCTTCGGCTTCTTGCCGAGACCCGACTCTTGGTAGAGCGAGCGCCAAACACCTTGAAGGTTCGCGTTGACGTGGCCCTTCGATCCGGCACGCAACCCCTTGGTTGGCCACGCAGGAAGCGACAATGTTGCCTGTGTCAATGTCATTCAGCCCCCAACAGCTTACGCAAAGACGGTGTCACCGAGGCCTCAAATAGGCTGCGTTGAACGTCGTGCAAATCGTCCAACTGCTCTAGCCAGTTCTCCGAACTTAGGCCCTTCGTGCCCGCCTCGCGCGATACCAGGACGTCATAGATCACGGTAGGCCACCCCTCGTCGTCCGCCTCCGCCGACGCAACGCGTAGTTCTGCCTGGATCCCCAGTTTCTCGTCTTGGGTCTGCACCTGACTGCTGAATCCAACAGCTAGGCCCGGCATATTCTTGGGCCACGCGGGCGTTGTGCCGAAATACTTGTTCAAAGGCTTGCCGGGCGGGATGGAGATGCGGTCGATATAGCGCACCGCGACACCAGCGAGCTTCACGCCTCCCGCCGCAGACATGCATTTTCCCAGGACAAGGCCAGCCTGTTCGCGCAATGCTCTCCAACCCGGGTATGGTCGCATCACGTGGATCGACGTGACCAAGGGCGTGACCATCAGGCGCCAATGGCCGTCCGAACTGGCAAGCGCCAATCCGTCAGGTTCCCGGGCAGCTTGGGCCGACACTCCACCGGCTTCATGCTGGAGGTTGACTTGAACTTTCCATCGAGCCAATGGCTGGCCTTCAAAGTGCTCTTTGACGCAGCCGCTCACGCGTTCGGCGTCAATTGTCGTTTCAAACCGCAAGGCAATCAGCGCCTCGACGATTGGATCCTTAGTGTAGCGTGTCGGCCGCGTCGCCATCAGGCTCCCTCGTTTGACATCCGTTCGCAGGACAACACGGCTGCGAACTGTGACATTCCCGTGCCGTGCGGGTTCTGGGCGGCACTCTATCCGCCCGACGACTTTGTTTCAACGGCGGACCGCCAACTTTCAATGTAGCAGCACAGGCCCCGACTTCAACTTTGCCAGCGCATCCTTGCGCACCTCGGCGAGCCAGCCGTCCAACTCCGCCTCCGTGCGCACGGTCCGCGACGGCACTTTGGCGTAGACCAGCGCCGGCTCCAGCAGCTTCGCCGCCTCCTGACGCGCGGCCAGGAACCCGGTCGGCAATCCTTTGCGCTTGTCGTGCCAACTGCCCAGCGTCCAGTGCTGCAGCGAGCCGAGGATGTCTCCTTCGGTCGCCAGCTTGGGTTCGGCCGCAGGCAACAGCTGGTGCAGCGTGAGCAACTCGCGCTTCTGGTCATGATCCAACTGCGCCCACGCGGAATCTGCTTGCAGCGCCGCCAATCCGGCATCGTGTTCTGCTTTGAAGCTCTGTGCAGCGGTCTGAAGGGCAGAACGCAGCGCGCTGGTCAGTTTGTCACAGAGGCCCGGCACGGGGTCCGGATCCTGGAGCAGCAGGCGCTGAGCCACTACGGCATCCAGTTGCGCCTTGACGGCTGGCAGTTCCGGCAGGCCCTGCGCGACGCGAATCAGCCGCTGGAGCGTGTCCCAGCGCGGCCAGCGGGCTTTGATTTTCTCGCGTCGGGACGTCCAGTCGTGAAAGCTCTGCCGGAGGTCCTCGCTGGCCGCAACGACAGTGGCTACCAGGGCGTTGCCGTCGTTGGCAGCCAACTCGTCCAGCTTGGCAACGGACGGCGATTCTGGCTTCGGCGCATCGCCACCAGCGTCCGCAGCCAGCGTCCGCAGCGCCTGCAGGACGTTGCGAGCCGTCGTGGCTGCGTCATTCTGGCTCGCCTGCGCGCCGACATCTTGGGCCAGCTTGGCGAGCCCGATCTTCTGCGTGGTCGTGACCACGACGTTCTCGGTGCGGTACGTGAACTGCGTGAGCTGGGTCTGTTGCACCGTGTTCAGGACCTGCGCCTGATGCGTCGCGCTGTGCGTGGCACGGATGTGGCCAGCGGATGCCAACGCGTATAGCGCGCCGTCGATCGCGTCCTGCGGCCACCCGAACGGCGGCGATTGGAAATACTGGCGAACTTCGTGCCCCTTGCGGCCGGGCGCCACGTACTTCAGCATTTCGTTGGCAACGACGTGGGTTTCCGTGCCGCCGTGATGGCCGACTTTGTCGAACGGCGCGGGTGAGCCTTTCTTGGCCTCGATCACCACCGCGCCCCAACCGCCGTGGTCAGCCTCCTGGAACCGCGGGAAGAGGCGCACGACCGCTGTCTTGAGCGCGGCTTCCAACGCTGCCGCCAGGTCATCGCCCGTGACTTCCTGTCCGCCGCCGACCCATACCCGCGCTTGGCTCAGGACCTCCAGGACCAGGCGCTTGGCCTCGCGTTGTCCGTCGTCGCGGCGGCTGGTCATCGCAGCCTGGGCTTCTTTGCCCGCGGGCTCAGCCGGCACCGGCCGCACTGCCAAGGTCGAGTCCGCAGCACGCCAGCGCACGATCGCTGTCCGCAGCGTGTCCGCGTGTACCTTGGGCAGGTACGCGAACACGAGCGGCGAAGACGGCCCCGACTGCCGTGCGTCCGCCTGCACCTCGTTCTCGGTCGTGGACCAACCGTCGCGCAGCCACACGGTCAGGCGGTTCGTCGCCATGGAAGGCTTGTCGCCGGAGTAGTGCAGGTCCACCTCGCGCAGCACCTTGGACTGCCCGTGCACGATGCCCTTCTTGAACGGCCCGAGCTGGTTGACGTTTTCGCGCAGCAGTTGGCCGCGGTACGTAGTAATCTGCGACTGCCCCTGTTCGAGCATCGTCACCTGCGTGCGGTACTCGTGCTCCCAGGCCGACGACTCCGGCGTCTGCAGCTTGTACTCGCTGCCGATGTTCAGCAGCACGCCGTCGTTTTCCAGAGCCGCCAGCGCCGCATCGACCTGTTTTCGCAGCTCGGCGCTGCCGGCACGGAGGTCGGTCAACAGCAGGTCGGCCAGCACATCAGGCGTCGCGCGCACCCCGAGGTCGCTGCCGCCTTGGGCGGGCAACTTGCTGATCAGAAACACAAGGCCACAAATCCGCGCCTTCAGAACGCCAACGGGTCCCTGCTGGCGAAGTTCCTGGATGCGGTTGTACGAGTCGCTGAGCAGGACGGCCGTCTGCAACATCGCGGTGGCTTCCTGGTCGAAGAGGAAGTCTGCGGGCACGACGACGCCCAGTTCCTGACCGCCCGTATCGATGACGGCGCGGTGGATCATGGTCAGCTGATTACGCAGTTGGGCCGTGGTTCCCGCGCCGATGCCCTGCAACACCTCGTTCCAGAAGCGCCGACGCACGGGCAGGATCGGATAGTCCGCGACCATCTCTGCCAAGTCGTCCTGCACATGCCCGATCTTGGTGCCTTTCAGGTGGCGGGAGATCTCGCCCGCACAGTGCGTGAGCTCCTTGTCAACGCGGGCATACGCCTCGGGCTTCTTCTTGAGAATCACCGTGCGCACGACCCGCGTGACGTCCGTGTCGTGCAGGGCAATTCGCACCTGGAACCGGCCCATGAGCCGCTCCAGCGTTGGCGTGCCTGACAGTGCGCTTTGGCCGCTGCCCACCACCAGCAACCGACTGCCTAGCCGCTTGGACAGGTCCTCGACTGTCTCCTGGATGCGGATCGCGCGGTCGGCGTTGTCGCCAATGAATTGCTGCACTTCATCCAGCGCCAGCAGCAACAGCGGTAAAGTGCCGTACTTCGACTTGAGCGCGGTGTCGATGATGTCGAGCAGTTCCGCGTTGCTGATGTCGTCCTTGTGCGGGTACTGCGTGTACAGCAGCGTCCGGATCTCGGCTTCGGTCGCTCCCAACGACGGCACGTTCGCCAGCAGCGCCGATCCAAGCACGGTGGACACGTACATGTCCTGCAGCTCAGCCGTCCAATCACGCCCCGCCGCCTTCACCGCTGCCTTCACGGCGTCCAGCTTGCCTTCGCGTCGCAGCCAAAGCTCAAACCGAGCCTGAGGATAGCCTTCCGGCAAACCAAGCGAGCGCATCAGGATGCCAAGGACCGAAAGGCGGACCGTGTCGCCCGCGCCGCCGGACAGTGTACCTGCGGCTGCGTGCAGACCGCTGCCGTTCCGCTTGGCCGCGGTGTTCAACTCGTGGAGCTGGTCCTTCACGTCTTGTGGCAAGTGGGCAATGTCGCGAGGCGTGGCACCATCCGCAAACGGCGTGTCCGTCCACAGCGCCCGCAGCATCTTCAAGAAGTGCGATTTGCCGCTCCCGTAAAACCCGCTGATCCACACAGCCTTCTGTTCGGGCGCATTGAGTCCGCCAATATAAGCGCCTAATATTTTCGACATGCCGGCGTGGTATTGCCCTTCGCAGACGAATGTCTCCAGCTCAAAACGCAAGGTTTCCAGTTCCGCTGGCGTGGTCTCGTCGGAAACCTTGGCCACGCCCTCATTGCGCAGCGCAAGCTGCTCCGGGCTTTTGGCATAGACGTCACGATTCAGGGTCAGCATCGGGGCCTCGTTGGCTGGGACGGTCACGTGGAGACGATCGGCAGCGCCAGGTAGTTCCACCCGTCGCGCTTGTCCAGCAGCCGGTACGTGTTGGTCTGGTACGCGCCCGGGAAGAACACCGCCAACCGGCCTTTGATTTGGCCCTGGACGTCAACAACGATGTCCGACACACGCAGCAGGCCGAAGAGGCTCGCGACGCCACTCAGGGCGACCATGGTGTCGGCGTCGGCGGTGTTGTCGGTCAGGACGGCGCGCACGCGCTCCACCACAAACGCCCGGAAGGACTTGAGAGCGGCGCCCTTGAGCTTGTCGGGTTCGGCAAAGTAGCCTTCACGGTACTGGTGAGCGGCCATCCACTCGGAAAACGCATCGGTCAGGTCGAGATGCCGCCAGGACTTGCCAGCGTCGCGTGTTGCGATCTCGTACTGCCCGATGCGGTTGCGGATGCGCCGCTCGTCTTCTTCATCGTAGACAACGAACCAGACGCGCTGCGGCCCTGCAAGCGTCCGCTGCCACGGAAATTGCACCTGGCGGGAATACTGCTCCAATAGGACGTCAAGGCGACTCATGGCACAGCTCCTCTTCCTCGGCGGTCAACAATCCGGGAAACCGCACTTCAACCACGGGTCCCGACCGCAGTAACTGCAGGAGTCCGCGCTGGGATGCGGCGACGGCCATGGACATCAACTCGACCTCGCTCAGCTCGAGGACTTCCGTCCAGACCGTCCCAAATAGGCGCAAGCCGCGTCGGCCTTGCAGATAGCCGATGAAGAGCGCGAGCGCAACCACGGCGGGCGTCACCCGTGGGCGCTGCCGCGACTTCCTGACCGTCCCGTGCAGGTGGCCAGACTGTGCCCAGCTGGCAGCGAGGTTCTGTGCCATCGACCGTGCCATCTTCGGACTCAAATGCGGCAGTTTCGGTTGCAGCGCCTCGCCGAACTGCACGCTCGTCACGACCGATCCGTACGGCACATTGTGCAAAAACGTCCAGGATGCCAGCATGACCTCGTCGCGGGCCAATGCCGTCAGAGCCGCAAGCATGGGCTGCGAAGCCTCATCGTCCGACCACAGCTTGCGCAGTGCACGGAATAGCGGCGTTTGCGCGTCCAGGCCGTAAAGCCGAACGAGCAGCTTCAAAGACTTCTTGCGGTTCATCGCGCTGGTCTTGCCCAGCACGTTGTCGTCGACGACAGCGTTGGCGTAGTCGGCGCGCGCGGCGTCAGTCGCCGTGGACGCGAAGAGCGTCGACAACTCGGCCAGCATGATCGTGCGACTGTCGTGCGGCGTGCCGTGGCCGAGGTGGAAGCCCAGTACGCGACGGCGCTCCTCAGCGGCCATGGGCGCCATGCCAAAGGCCAGTTGGCTAGCGGCGGCTGGTTTCCGGGAGCGAACGGGCACAGGACCTCGCGGTGGCAAGCAGGCCGAGCAATCACGCCCGGCGTGGGCGGTACGGTAGGCCACGAACGGGAGTGCGTGCAAGTGTCGCTGTTTGCAGTCGCGGTGGGCACGAGATCCCCAGCGCGCTCTAACCGCCGCACAGTCCGCTGGCTCAACTCCCCGTCTGCGAGCCGAATTCCCGCCGAACCGACATGCAGTCCATCTACATGCGCAAAAATACAAGCATTTACTGGCATAAGAACGATGTGCCGGTGGAGTTCGCCGTCACACAGTGCCTTTTCGCCACATTTTCAGGAGCTTTTCCACCATGAACATCAAAATCCTCCGCCTCGGTCATTCCGCCCGCCACCACGAAGCCGCTGCCGGCGCCACCGTCGGCGAAGTCCTCGACGCCGTCGATCTCCCCGCCGCGGGCCACGCGATTTCCGTCAACGGCCTCGGCGCAAGCAGCACCACTGCGTTGTCTGAAGGCGACGTTGTGTGCCTTGTTCCGAAGGTCGAAGGCGGCAGCAAGTAAGCGATTCCCGCAACAACATCGCCCGCTGGGCCGCATCCGGTGCGTCCGGAGCGGCTCGGCTGGCGGGGAGGCAACATGCATCACTGTGACCAAACCATGGCCGCGTACCTGCTGGATTGGCAGGCCAAGCTCGGCTTGAACATCCGCTACCAGCGCTGGTCGGCGCGCTATACGGACCCGGCGGCTTTTCGACGCGAGATTGAACTGTTGGGCCCCATCGCGGGTACTGCAGACGAGTGCCGGCTGCCCTATCGCGACGGCGTGCAGACGGTCAACGTCGTGCACGGCCGGCCGCACACGGGCGAGCCGGTTGAGCTGACCGTCGACGGCGAGACTTTCGTGGTCGCGTCTGTCGAGGGCCGGCGCGTCAGGCTGGCGTTTGATCTCGAACGGCTGTTTGAAGTGCCGGGCGAGATCCAGCCCGGGCTCATCCTGGAAGCGGTCCTGGGCGCGGCGTTGCCATTGGCGGCGGCGTACATCCAGAGCTACGACTGGGAGCGGGAGCGCGCGGAGTTCTCCATGTGGATGGTGTCGTCGGTCGACGGCATGGTGAGAAATTGGAAAAACGCCATCCGCGACAATGAGTACGAGGCCAACCGCCTGACGAGCCAGATCTCGGGCTTGGTGCGCAAGAACGGCGAGCTGCGTGAGCAGATCGTCGCGCTTGAAGCGACGACCCGCCCGGCGCAGGAGACCAAGGCCGCGGAAGAGTTCGCGGCGCTGGTGAAGATGATGCCGTCGCCGGTGGTCAGCGTGGAGGTGGACTACGGCAAGCTGTCGATCGTGCTGGAGCCGCTCACTTTGGAGCACGAC
>CAIYBN010000033.1 GCA_903924465.1 uncultured Myxococcales bacterium
GTTCGACGAGGTCAGCCACTCTGCGGGCAGCTTCGATTTCCTCGCGCAGGGCACGCTGTACCCGGACGTCATCGAATCGGTGAGCTTCAAGGGCCCGTCGGTGACCATCAAGTCGCACCACAACGTCGGCGGGCTGCCGGAAAAGATGCGCATGAAGCTGGTCGAGCCGCTGCGCGAACTGTTCAAGGACGAAGTGCGCGTGCTGGGCCGCGAACTGGGCCTGCCGCCGAGTTTGGTGGATCGCCAGCCGTTTCCGGGTCCAGGCCTTGCGGTGCGGATTCTCGGCGACATCACGGCGGAGAAAGTGCGGCTGGTGCAGGAAGCGGACGCCATCGTGCGGCAGGAAATCGACGCGTGGGAAGGGCGCGGGGAGCTGTGGCAGTATTTTGCCGTGCTGCTGCCGGTGCGGTCGGTCGGCGTGATGGGCGACCAGCGGACCTACGAGGCGACGGCGGTGCTGCGCGCGGTGACGAGCGTCGATGGCATGACCGCGGATTGGGCGGACCTGCCGCGGTGGCTGCTGGCGCGGATTTCGAGTCGGGTGATCAACGAAGTGCGGGGCATCAACCGGTTTGTTTATGATATTTCGAGCAAGCCGCCGGCGACGATTGAGTGGGAGTGAGGCCTCCGGCGGTTTTGGCCTTGCAGGCGGCCGGCGCTGGGGCGCGAGCCGGAAAATATGGAAAGATTTGTTTCTCGGTCGCGAACTGGGAGGAGAAACCGCGCTGCGCGAGGTTTCTCCTCCCAGACCCTCCGCTTCCTGGCCCGGGCCGGGGAGGGCCACGGGGTTGACTCGGCTGCGCGCCGCGGCGAGCCGCGGATGCTCGCCTCGAGGTTGGGCTCGGGTGCGGTCCTGGCGACGGTGCACCGGGTTCGGGGTGAGCTGCGCAGGAGCGGCGCGCTGCGCGCGGTGCCGCTTGCTCGCTTGGGTTTGGGGAAGGAGCGGACGCGGGGCGAGCCTTTCGGCTCGCGGGATGGGGGAGAGCTGGCTGTCGCGCTTTCGCGCGAGCCGCTGGGGAAGGAATTCGGGCTCGAAGTTTGGTTTCTTTGGCAAAAAAGTTTGGCTTGGCCGGGCAAGGTTTGATGTTGTCGGGGCAGGACTTACTTTTTTGGGAAAAATTCAAATCTTGTGGGCGGAAGATTTGATGTTGTCTGCCCAAGACGAACTATTGTTCGGACACGACGAAAGATTGTCCGGGCAGGACGAAATCTTTTCTGCCCACGACGAACTTTTTTCCGGCCGAGACGAAACGTTCTCCGCCCGGGACGAACTAGGCCTTGGCCGAAGGCTTCTTGCGTTCGCTCAAGCGCGTCCCGCCGACCATCTTGTACTCGGCTGAGTCGTCGCCGAAGAGGGCTTTGACGCCCGTGCGGATGTTCTTGGCGTCGTTTTGCAGCACTTTGATGTTGGCCTTCTTTTCGATGATGGCTTTGTCGAGTTGCTGGCGCAAGTCGTCGACCTTGTCGACCGAGGTCTGGGCTGTGGTGACATGCGCGGTCACCTTGGCGGCATCCAGACCGTTGGGCAGCTTGACCTTGAGGGTCGTCAGTGCCCCAGAAAGTTAGTGGGCTTCAGCGATGACGGCGATATCGGAGTTGGAAGTTTTGGCCATGGGAATCTCCTGGTTGCAATGCAGAAGGGTCACAGATGTGCCGGGGTCGAACTGGCCGCGGCGGATGGTGGGAGGATAGCGAGGGCGTGTTGAGTAGGCAAGTTTCCTCACAAGCGGCGCATGTCGATCGACCTCACCGCCGCAAAATCTCCCCCACCAACAACTCCGCAAACCGCCGATTCCCCGCCGCCGTCGGATGGCCATCGCCGGGAATCTCCAGCACGTCCCGTTCGGCGGGATCCATCTGCGGCGGCACCACGACGTGAAAGTGCTCGTCCTGATAGCGCGCAAACGGCACGGCCGCGTCGGCGTAGCTGAGCAGCAGCACGTTCGTCCGCTCCTCTTTGGCCAACGCCAGCAGCGGCACCAGCTTCTGCGCCAGCACCGGCTCCAGCGGCGCCGGCATGGATTGCTCCGCGGCGAAAAGGTCCCGATCCACGCGCAACATGCCCAGCAGCACGAGACCGCGCGGCGTCCAGAAGTCCAGCCAGGTCCACTTGTCGACGGGCTCCGCGTCGTTGCCGGCCAGATAGCCGATGACCAGCACGTCCGGGTGCACGCGCGGCAGCAGCTGCGTCGCCATGCGCAGGTCGGACGCGAGGTTCAGGCCCGGCAGGCCGGCGTTGATGGTGACGGAGCGACGCGGCCGGCGCTGGGCGGCGAGCGTGTTGTCCAGTTGCACCGCCAGCGTGTCACTGTCGTTCACGCCCGAGCCGAAGACGAACGAATCGCCGACCAAGAGAATCCGCCGTTCGCCTTCGCGCGGCTCCAGGCCAGTTCGCTCCCCGCGGTGGCCCACGGCGTTGACGCACGCGGTCGTGGCTGGTCCCGGCCCGCGCCGTTCGGTGTGGCAAGTGCCGGGCACGTAGCCGATCGTTTGCGTCAAGGGATCGACGGCGGGCACGCCGCTCAAGTGCAGCGCCCGCGGCCCGATGGCGACGACGGCGAGCACGAAAACCGGCATCAGAGCGGCAAGCAGCCGTTCGAGCCAGCGTCGCCGCAAGGGCGGCAGGACTTGGAGCGCGAGCAGCGCCGCGGCACCGGCGAACACCGCGGGGTTGATGGCAATCAGGCGGGCAGGCGGCCAACCGGACGGCAGGTGCGGCCAGCGCAGGACCGCAGCGAGCAGTCGGACCGCAAAGGCGAGAAGCGCCCACGACGCGACGATGAGCGCGGCGCCGCGGAGCAGGGACAGTGGCAGCTTGGCGCGCGCATCCGTGTTCACAGTCGGTCCCGGGAAGTGCGATTCCGCTCTCTGGCGACGCGGGTCAACGAAGTTGCGAGCTTGGAGCCCCCAGCAACAAGCCAAGTGCGGCTCGCATTTCGCGAGACGCACTGTCACACGCCGAACCGCTGTTCCAGCCGTTTCAGCAGCGCGCCGTGCAGGCCTTGGAAGTCGCGACCGGACATCGCGAGAATCACGTCGCCGGGTTCGGCCTTGGCCGCCACGAAGTCGACGATGTCGCTCACCGACGGAATGTAGTTCGCCGGCACGCCCAGCGCCTCGATGCTGCGGCACACCGCACTCGCGTCCATCGTCTCTGCCGCGGTCAGCTTGTCGCCTTCCTTGAACAGCGGCTGGCACAGCACGACGCGATCAGCTTGTGCCAGCGCCTGCGGATACACCGTTTCAAAGACCTTGCGCCGCGAGGTGTTGGATTCGGCTTCAAACACCGCCCACAGCTTCTGGCCGGGATACTGGCCGCGAATCGCCGCGACGGTCTCCAGCACCGCGGTTGGGTGGTGCGCATAGTCGTCCATGACCAGCACGCCGCCGACCACGCCGCGGATTTCCTGGCGCTTCTTGACGCCCTGGAACGCGGCGATCGCGTGTTGCAGCTGCGGCACCGTCGCGCCCAAATCGAGCGCAATCGTCAGCGCCGCCGCGGCGTTCAGGCAGTTGTGCTTGCCGGCCATCGGCGACTGGAAGCGACCGATGAGCTGACCGGCCATGAGATTCGGCAGCGGATCCCGGCCGTTCACCGGCGCGGCGATGCCCTTGAACAGTGAAAAGTCGGCGCCTTTCGGGCCCACGCCGTGCAGCTGGATTTCAATGTCCAGCGGCCGACCGGGATCCTGGCACGGCACGGCCGCCGTCGAGAAACCATAGCGCGCCACGCGACCGGGGCAGGCGTTGAGCACGTCGGTCACGCGCTCATCTTCGCCCCACGCGACCAGCAAACCATCCGCCGGGAACAGGCTGGCGTAGAGGCGAAACGCGCGCTGGACCGCAGCAAAATCCGGGTAAATGTCGGCGTGGTCAAACTCGCAGGACGTCAGCACGCCGTGATGCGGCCGGTAGTGCACGAATTTCGGGCGCTTGTCATAGTACGCCGTGTCGTACTCGTCGCCTTCGATGACGAACGGCTTGCCCTCGCCCAGGCGAAAGCTCGTGCCGAGGTTCAAGGGCACGCCGCCGACCAGCAGGCCGGGCGACAGGTTCGACGCTTCCAGCAGCCACGCCGTCAACGATGTCGTGGTGGTCTTGCCATGCGTGCCGGCGATGACCGTGGAAATCCGCCCGGGCAGAATCCATTCGCCCAGCGCTTCCGGAAAACTGCAATACGGCAGCTTGTCGTCGCGCACGCGCACGGCTTCGACGTTGTCGCGCCGCACCACGTTGCCGATCACCACCAGATCCGGCTGCCAGTCGAGGTTCTGCGCCGACCAGCCTTCGTGGAACGGGATTTGCCATTTCAACAGCTGCGCACGCATCGGGTCGAACACCGTCACGTCGGAACCGCGCACTTCCAAGCCTTTGGCTTGCAGCATGCCGGCGAAATTGCCCATCGCGGAGCCGCCGATGCCGATCAGGTGGACCTTTTTGATGCTGGCATAGTCGACGGCGGGACGCGGCTCGGGCACGCGCTCGGCGGGGCCAGGAATGAAGCTCATGACAACCTCGGAGGGAGAAAGGCGAATGGTGCGGCTACAGCAAAAGGAGGCGAACCTGAAGCGGCGATGCAGGCGCGGCCAGGAAGCGCCAAATCCACGCGAAGCGACCGTCGGGGAAGACGGCCACGTGCGGCACGGACTGGTCGCCAGCAGATTCTGCTGCCGTGACGACGACTTCTGGATCTGCGAACGTGCCATCGGGCGCCATTGTCCGCGAGGACACTTCAAGACCATTGGCCGGACTGACGGCTTGCGGGGATGTCCAGCCGAGGATCGCGCCGCCATCGGCGGTTTGTGCGATCGTCGGGTCAACTTGGTCACCAGCAACGATGGTGTTCACCGCGCTGGGCTGGCCAGTCGCCGCGCCCAGCGTGTCCGCTTGCCGAAGGCCGATGCCCGCGCCACTTCCGTCGGTCAATGTCCCGGCCCAGGTGATCGCAAAGCCCTTGGCGAACGGCGCGATCCCGGGTCGCGTCGCGGTGCCATTGCTGCCGGAGTATTGGACGACGCTGTTGAGCGGTACGCTTCCGGCGTTGAACAGGTGGCCGCGAATCCGCTGCGTCAAGAAGTTGTCGACGTGCACCCAGACCACGGCGAAGCTGGCATCGGGGCGCATCGTGACGGCTGGCTGCTGCTGGTCGTTGACCATCGGATCGTCGTTCAGGTTGCCCGTCAGGTCAGCGTTGGCCACGATCAAGTCGCCGACGACCTGGCCGGTGACGTCGAAACGCTGGGCCGCGATGCCCTTGGTGCCGTTGCCTTCCAAGCCGGTCGTGGTCCACACGGCGACGAAGTCACTGCCGTTGCTGGCGAATGCCGGTTCGGTTTGATCGCCTTGCGTGTCGTTCGGCGCATTGGCAACAAAGGCGGCGCCTTTTGCCACGCCGGCGCCGTCAAACAGGCGGATGTAAATGTCCGCATCGCCGAAGGGTTTGGACGTCCAGGCGAGCGCGAAGCCATCGCCGACCGGGGTGATCGCGAGTTGGGAAGCCTTGACGGCCCAAGTGCTGCCTTGCACGGCCGTTCCGGGACCGACCGCCACGCCGCTCGCGCTGAACAACCGGACGTTCACGCTCGCGACGGAGCTGATGTCGGTCAGCCACGCGGTCGCGATCTTGCCATTGGCGAGGACAGTGACGACGCCGCCGTAGCCAGATGCGGTGTCGCTGACGGCCACGCTGCCGTCCGGGACGCAAACGCCGTCGCCGGAGCAGTGGTTGCCGGCATCGCAGGAGCCCGTGGGCGTGACGCTCTTGCCGTCGGCCGCGCATTGTTGAATCTTGGACGGATCGGCCGGGTCGCAACGCAGCGCATTGGGCGTGCACAACAGGCAGGTGCCCGCGACGCAGACGGGCAAGTTGGCGCCGCAAACGACGGGCGTGCCCCATGTGCCGGCTGTGCAGGACGCCGTGCTTTTCGACGTCAGGCAGCGCGTGGCGGCATCGTCGGCAAAGACCATGGCGCCGAAATCGCCGATGGCCGCGCATTGCTTGGGCTTGACCGTGCACGCCTTGCCGGTACCACCGAGCACGGTTACGCACGTTCCCGTCGTGCATTCGGTGTCTGAACTGCACGGCGCGGCCGGTGGGCAGACATTCTGGTCGGTCTTGCCGTCGCAGTTGTTGTCCAAGCCATCGCAGGAAACTTCCGGGCTCTCGTAGCCGCTGACGCTTGGGTAGATGCACATCGGCTTCGCATCGACGCACGCCCCCGGCACGCCCGCCGCGCACACGCCCTTGCTCGCGCACGTCGAGACGACCACGGGATCTTCGTCGGTCAAGCCGTCGCAGTCGTTGTCCTTGCCGTCGCATTTGTCGACGGTGTCATAGTCGGCAGCGACCGCCGTCGTGTCGCATTTCCATGCGCCGGCGTTGCATGTCGCGGTCGCCAGCGCGCAGACGCCTTTGGTGCAGCCGCTTGGACTCTTGTCGAGCGCGACCGGCTCGTCGGTCTGGCCGTTGCAATCGTTGTCCAGGCCATCGCACAAGGTTTCGGTGGCCTGATAACCGGCGATATGGCTGTAATCACAGGTCGCTTTGCCGGCCGTGCAAGTGACCGCAGGACCAAAAGCGCACACGCCTTGGGCCTTGCATTTGGCGTCCTTGGCGTTGAACGTCTCGTCGGTGAGCCCGTCGCAATCGTTGTCGAGGCCGTCGCACTTGGTTTCGAACGCCTCGTAGCCATATTGGGTCGTCAAGGCCGCCCAGTCGCAGCTCCACATGCCGTTGGTGCAGACCGCGGCCTTGTTTTGGTCGCACACGCCCGTCTGCGGGCATGGCGAATTGGTTGGTGTGCCCAAGCCCGTGTCGGTCAGTCCGTCGCAGTTGTTGTCCTTGCCGTCGCAGCTGGTCTCGGGCGATTCGTACTTGGGCACCGCGTCATAGTTGCAAATAAAGATGCCTGCCTGACAGCGTTTGGTGATCTTGTCCTTGTTTGCGCCGCAGACGCCCTGCGTGCCGCAATCGCTGGTGTCCGGATCCTGCAACGGCAAATTGCTGCCGGCCAAGTTGTCCGTGACGCCGTCGCAGTCATTGTCTTGACCGTCGCAGCTTTGCTCAAACGTTTCGAATCCGGTCACGCCCGAGTAGTCGCACACCGCGACGCCGCCCGCGCAGACTTGCTTGACGCCGCTCGCGCAGACGCCTTGACCGTGGCAGCTGAGGCCTGTGACCGTCAGGTTCGCGTCGACAATGCCGTCGCAATCGTTGTCCTTGCCGTCGCACGCGCTTTCCACGGCCTGATAGTCGGCGCCGCCATACAGGCAGTCCCACGCGCCGCTGGTGCAGACGGGTGCGGGCAGGCTGGCGCAGACGCCGGAGCGCTTGCAGACGTTGGCGCTTGGAGTCAGGTTATCGTCGGTCTTGCCGTTGCAGTCGTTGTCCTTGCCGTCGCAGCTGACTTCCACGGCTTCGTAGCCCGGCACGGTCGACCAGTCGCAAATCCACGTGCCGGCGTTGCAGATCGCGTGGGTGAACGCCTGTCCCGCGCAGACGCCGACCGCGGTGCATGCGCCCTTGGGCGGCAAGACACCTTCGTCGGTCATGCCGTTGCAGTCGTTGTCCTTGCCGTCGCAGAGGGTTTCGACGGCCTGGTAGCCGTCAGGTTGCGTGAGTGGTTTGCCGTCTGCGCCTTTGGGCGTCTGGCCGACGGCGGTCCACGTGCCGCAGACCGCGGTGCCATTGGGCGATGTGCAGGTGGCGGTCCATCCGGTGCAGACACCGGTGGCGCCGCACGGGTTTGGATCGCACGGATCGGTGACCGACTGCTTGGTGATGTTGACCTGACAAGCGCAAAGCGCCAGCGCGGCCAGACAGCCCAGCAGATGCGCGGGCACGCGGCGAAGGACAAGGCGGGTAGGGCGACGGGACATTGGATCTCCTAAAACGACCACGTCAGCGAAAGACTGGAGGGCGACACGCCGATCAACGGCAGGGCGGCTGCGACGGGTGACGCCTCGACCTGGCTGTGTCTGCGGGCAGGCGGGCTATCGGCGTGTGGCGCGAACAGCCACCACGCGGCACCGGCCGCCACGAGGACGCCGCCGCTCACGATCAGCGCGTTCGACAAGGTTGCGTTGCTCTGGGCAGACTTGCCCAGCGTATCGACCTGCGTGCCATAGGAAGCCGTTTTGGGACTCAGGCCATTGGCCGAACTCGCATCGCTCATCGCCTGCATGCCAAACCAGCCGCCCGCGCCCAACGTCAGGACGCCCAGACCCGCCAGCGCGTACGGTCCAACTTTGTGCACCCATGAAACGCGCCCCGACGGTTGTTCCTCGCTCTTCTCGACGCCGATCGCGGGTTTGGCCACTTCGACTGGCGGCCGCGGCTCGACAGGCTTCACCACCTCCACCGGCTTCGGCGGCTCGACCGGCTTGGCCACCTCGACGGGCTTCGGCTTCTCAACGGGCTTGGCCACCTCCGCCGGTTGCGGCTTTTCAACGGGCTTGACGACGTCCACCGGCTTCGGCTTTTCAGCCGGTTTGGTCACTTCCACCGGCTTTGGCAGTTCGGCCGGCTTGACAGCCACGACCGGTGTCGGCGGTGGCACGGGCGGCGGGATCACGGTCTTCGGCTCCACCGGGGCTGGCTTCTCGGCCACGATGGGCTGTTCGACCGCGGGCGCCTTTTCCGGCACGATGGGCGCCGGCACAACCGCTGGTTGCTCCTGATCCGGCTGCGCATTCACCATCGCCGCGCCTTGATCCTCGAGCACCAGTGCGATCGCCACCAGGTTGCCGTCGCCGCCGACCTGAACGGTGCGCAGCTCACTGTTGAAGCCTTTCGCGGTCGTTTCCACGGCCCAAGTTCCCGGCGCAAGCCAGGCATGGCCGCTGCCAATCAGGACCCGTTCCGCACCGCGTCGACTCTTGCGATCGGCCCGGCTCAGCTCCACCCGCGCGCCTTCCGGACGCACCAAAATCGCGACGCGCACCAGTCCAGCTGGAATTTGCGGGGTGACCCGCGCGATAAGTTGCTCTGCGCGCTGCTTTTCCGTCGGATTGAGGTCGCGCGCCAGTGCCCGTGTCGCGGTCTCGCGGGCTTCTGCGTACAAGCGCGCGCGTTCCTGGGCCTCAGCTTGTTCCACGACCCAGATCGGCTCACCGCCCAGCCGTGTAGCCGCGCGCCAATGCTCAGCGGCGAGTTGCTCCAGTCCAGCGCGGGCTTCCACGCGTGCCAGACTCGCCAAGCGCAAGGCCTGCGTATAGCGTTCTGGCCCGGTTGGCCCATCGGCGTCCAAACGGCCTGATTGCTCCACAGCGTGACCAGCGCCGCCGCATGCTGCAAGTGTGCAGAATAACAAGCAAAGCGCGGTGAACCCGAACAGCTGGCGGGTGCGAGGCCGGGAGGAGTTCATTGGGGGTCTGGAGCGCGCGCAGCTCATCACGGGCAGACTACGGGCAGGCCCTTGGAGTGTCAACGAAACTGGCCGCAATTCTGGCCCGCAGGCTGCTGGCGACCGGTGCTGCACAGCGGCCTACGCGGCCAGTGCTGCTTTCATCCGCGCCAAACGCAGTGCAACGTCGCCGTCCAGGCCGAATTCACGCCCGGCCTCTTTGAACCGCACACTGCCCGTCACGGCATCCAAACCATGGTCCGCAAATGCCCGATGCTGGACGCCCAGGGTCAGCTCCATCAGCTGTGGCACGTTGCCTGCCGCTTTGGCCGTCGTGTACTGGGTGCGAAACGCGGGTTCCTCAAAACCAAGGACGATTTGGTCGAGAATCGCCAAGAAAACGGGCTTCTCCATGTGCACCAGCGTCGTGGGTGGCATGGGCGCTAGGCTGTGAACGCGGTTGGCTGAGCGTGCGCCGGGCTGCGCGTACCGTCCGGCCAGGTGCTGCGCAACACAATGCTCTCGTCGCGGTCCGGGCCGACGCTGATGAGATCGCAGCCGATGCCGGTCAACGCTTCCACGCGAGCGATGTAGGCGCGCGTGGTGGCGGGCAACGCGGCAAAAGTCCTGCAGCCGCTGATGTTTTCCTGCCAGCCCGGATGCCATTCGTAGATCGGCACCGCGCGTTCCAGATCGACCGAATGGCTTGGGAAATCGCGCACCGGCGCGCCATCGATGGTGTAGCCGGTGCAAATGGCCACCCGATCCAAACCGCTCATCACGTCAATTTTGTTCAGGAACATGCCAGACAAGCCGTTCAAGCGCGCGGCGTGTTTCAACGCAAACACGTCCAGCCAACCGCAGCGGCGCGGCCGTCCCGTCGTGGCGCCGTACTCGCGGCCGACATCGCGCAGTCGCTGACCCACCTCGTCGTTCAACTCCGTGGGAAACGGTCCGGAGCCGACGCGCGTGGCATACGCTTTCACGACGCCAACGACGCGATCGATGCGGGTGGGACCGATGCCCAGACCCGTGCACGCACCGCCCGCGACCGTCGCGGAACTCGTGACAAACGGATACGTGCCGTGGCGCACATCCAGCAAGGTGCCCTGCGCGCCTTCCATCAGCACTTTCTGGCCCGCCGTCAACGCCTCGTCGATGCGCGCGCCCACATCATCGAGATGCGGCAGCAGCTTCTGGCCGAGCGCGACGTAGTGATCGGCGACCGATTCCCAATCCGGCTCCGCCACGCCCAAGCTGTTCAACAGCAGCGTCACATCCGGCGCGATGCGGTGCAGCGCGGTGAGCAGCCGTTGCCTGTCGGTCAGATCGCGCGCCACGATCGCACGGCGGCCCGTCGCGTCTTCGTAGCACGGACCAATGCCTTTGCCTGTCGTGCCGATTTTGCCAGCGCCCAAGCGGGCTTCCCGCAGGCGATCGATTTCGCGGTGCCACGGCAGGATAATCGGCACTGCGTCGCTGACGCGCAGGCGCTCGGGCGGCACGTGGATGCCGGACTCCGCCAACGCCTCGAGTTCTTTCAGCAAAACTTCCGGATCGAGGACGACGCCCGGGCCAATCGCGCACTTGACGCGGCTGTGGAGGATGCCCGAAGGCAGCAGGTGCAGCACGCGTTTGTGGCCGTTGACCACCAGCGTATGCCCAGCATTATTGCCACCTTGAAAGCGCACGACCCAGTCAGCGTCTTGCGCCAACACGTCGATAATTTTGCCTTTGCCTTCGTCACCCCATTGGGCACCGACGACGATTACTGCGGACATCGCGCCTCGATTGCCAACATGCAGGTCCCGTTGGCGAGCGCACTGGACCACAACGAAGGCCATCCTGCAAGGGCGCGCCGGTGAATGGTACGTGACACGCGTGTCGCGGTCGGCGCAAGACGAGGCGATTGACAAAATTGTCAGGCGATCGGGCAGCGCTTTGCGCCCCGCGTGGCAGGTTCGTAGCGTGAAATCAGGTCAGACGGAGCGATCCCCTGCTGCCGGACCTGGAGGTAGAGATGAAGACGTGGAAACTGTTGACCGTGGCGCTGCTGATGACGGGAACCGTGGCGAGTCGGGCATGGGCAGATGCGGACGCAACCAGCACACCGGCGGATGCGACTGCAACCGACGCTGTGGAATCACCCGACGCAGCCACCGAGGCCGATGCGGCAACGGCGACGGATGCTGCCGGCAGCGCGGACATTGCCGCCGGGACGGATGCCGCGAGCAGCGCGGACGCTACCGGAGCAGCAGACACAGCTGGCGATGGCACCGCGACCACGTCGCCCGGCGATGACGCCAACGGCGCGGAAAAGGGCCACGGTGGTTGCACAGCCGGCACCAGCGCCAGCAGTCCGATCGCGCTTGGCTTGGCGGGCGCAGTCCTCGGTTGGCTTGTCAGCCGCAGCCGCAAACCGGTGAAGGCGCCTGTCCGGAACCGCTAAGGGCTAGGGCAAGGAGCCCGTGCAGTTGGCCGTCGTGCGGAAATCGATGTACAGGTACGGATTGAAGCAATAATCCTGCGACCAGCCCGTCTTCTGCGTGGCGTTGAAATCGCCCAGCGGCTGCTTGGTGTCGTCAAAGCGCATGGCGTTGGCGAAGCCGGGATCGAGGAAGACGGTGCCGGTCGGCAGCTGATAGTAGTCTGCGCCCTTCCAGCTCCAGGCCCACGGCGGTCGGCTGGCGTCGGTGTCCTTGTTGTAGAACTTGCCGCCGCTGACCATCTTGACGCCGGCAGGGCGACCAGTCGGCGGCACGTACGAATAGCTGGCGTCCATCCACATGCCATCGGCGCCGACGTCCTGGCGGCGCGGCCACCACGTGTCGTACGTCGAGACGAGGCCGTAGGTCGCCGTTGGTCCCGGAGCAGCCGCGGTCGCAGGCTCAGTCGGCGTGGGTCCTGGCGCGTAGTCGATCCATTTCAGCGTGGTCTGCGTCGACGCGTTGTTCGTGCAGTTGAGGTTGTCGCCAGCGTCCAACCACGCGCAGCTCTGGTGGTTGCCGGACGTCAGAAACGCCTGAAAACGCTTGGTCTTACAGCCGGTGATGTTCTCGCAGCCCCAGGTGTCCTTGGCGACGGGGAACAGCGTGGCCTCGGGCAAAACGCTCCGGACATAGCCGGTCTTGGGGATGCCGCTTTCGCTGGTCACCCAGGTCCACATTTCTTCCATGCTTTTCTGTTTGAACCACGTGGTCACCGCGACGGGATGCTCCGTCGGCCAACGCGCCACGGCGATCGTCGCGCCCGACGCGTCGTTGTCAAACGCCGTTCCCGCGAGAACCACCGTGCGATGGGGCCAGAAATACACGTAGGTGATGAAGAAATGGCTTTGCGTCTCCAAAACCGACCAGCCGACGTTGCCGAGCGCCGCCACTTTGTTCAAGTTGACGCCATTGTCGCCCGCCTGCCAGTTGCCGTCGAAGTCAAACGATCGCAGTTGGTCGTATTTGTCGTTGCCGTTGTCCACGGCTTGGCGCAGCGTTGGCGCATAGCGGCGCGCCAACTTTTCGTAAGGCGCCATACCGTCAAACCCCTTGACGTAGAAGTGAAAACTCTGCTGGTTGGGCAGGCTGAAACCGACTTCTGCCTGGACCAACGGCGACAACGTGACGTCGACGCGACTGGCCGGCAGGATGGGCGCCGTGGACGTAAAGCTGAACGAATTGCAGGAAACGCTGAATGTGCCGTCGACGACTGCGCCGTTGACGACGACTTGCACGGTGTTGGGGCCGATGACGACCTCCTTGACCAACGTGTTGAACGTGACGGTGAAGGTGAACGGAATGCCGACGCCAGCAGTGCCGTCGGGCGGATTGGTCGAAACGACGTGAAAATCGGTGATCTTGGCGTCGCTGCCGCCGCAGGTCGCATCGTCCGTCGCACCGCCAGTGTCTGCGAGCGGCCCGGTATCGAGGATGAAGACGCCGTCGCTGAGGACGACATCCTGGCCCGTGTCGGCGAGATCGTCGCCCGGCGCGAGATCGCCGTCGGTCGCATCCGAATCCGTGGCGTCCGCGATGTCGTCTGCCGCGCCATCCGGGTTCTTCGCGTCCAATTTGCCGACGTCGCCGGCTGCATCACCGCCAGAGCCTGTGGCCAACGGCGAGTCACCGCAGCCAGCCATCCACGCGCCCAACAGCGCGACACCGAGCGCGCTTCGTCCCCAGACTCCAAGTCCGTTGCCCATCACGTTTCTCCAACCGCCTGCGCCACACCACGCGCCCGCAGGCTTGCCCGCAACGCCACGACGTGCCACTGTCGCGGCCGCATCCAGCTGGGCCGCACGTGGCCAAGCCGCACGTCAGGATGCTTGCCCCCCACCGTCCGCGTCAAGAAGTCGTGCATACCCAAGACCCGCTGCCCAAGACTGCGCGCTACTACGAGTTGATGCTCGCAGCACGGCTTTTGCGCTCCCGCCGCAGTTTGCACCTGTCTTTGGTGACGGCGATGTCCGTGGCCGGGATTGCCCTGGGCGTGGCGGCCTTGATCGTCGTGCTCGCGGTGAACACAGGGTTTCAGGTGGCCTTTCAGGACCGCATCCTGGCTACCTATCCGCACTTGGTCATCATGCGCCGCGGCGTTGATCTGCGTGAGTGGCGCGACGTGCAAGAGAAGCTGCGCAGCGTGCCGGGCGTGCGGATTGTCGCGCCAGCGACCTATGACGACATGATGCTGTCGGCGGCCGGTGGGCGCGCGGGCGCGATCGTGCGCGGCGTGCCGAGTGTGACTTTGCGCGGTTTGCCGGAAGGCGCCGTCGTCGCGGGCAAGCTGGACACGCAAGGCGAACTGCCAATCCTGAAGCAGCATCGTGGGCAACTCCAGGTAGTCAGCGGGATCGCCTCTGCACGGCACGTGATCGCGGTGGGCGAAGATTTCGCCCGGCCGTTCGCGATCCTGCCGCCGGGCGTCGGTTCGGCCGGGCTGGTGGTGTTCGATGCCGATGGCTGCGGTCGGAAGCCCGCGGAAACGACAGAAGATCCAGGAGTTTACCTGCTGGAACCGAGTGGCATGGAGCCGCTGCGCCGCAGCAAAAAGGCGATATGCGATCTGACGGCGTCGTGGGAAGTCCTGGGCGGGCAATACGTGGTGCGGTGGCAAGCGGAAGGCGCGCAGCATGAACAGACCGTGGAACTGCACGAAGGCGAGACCCTGGCGTTGATTCTGCGCGGTCCGCAGGCCTTTGCCGTGCTGCCGCCGACCGAGCCGCTCTCGCCCGCCGTGGCCGCCGTGGCGCCGGTGCCGTTGGATCACCAGCCGCTGAAGGTGACGCTGCCGGACGGGCTGGAGCACACGCTGACGGACTCGCAATGGCTTGGTTTCGCAGGAGAATTGCCGGCGATGGCGTTGGGCGAAGGGCTGGCCAAGCGGCTGCAGGTCAAGGTCGGCGATGAAGTCCGCGCGGTCTCGCCGCTGCGGGGCTTGGACAGCGGCGATTCCGGCCAGGCCCAGGCGCAAAGTGCCAGCGGGCGTTTTCGCGTGGCGGCGATCATTCGCACCGGTTTCTTTGACCACGACCAACGGCTGGCGCTGTGCGATTTCGCGGCTGCGCAGCGGTTCCTCGGGCGCGGCGATCTGGCGCGCTGGGTGGAAGTGCGTGTCGACGACCCGATTCTTGCCGCCGAGCGCGCGGATTCCTTCCGCGCGGCGCTGGAGCCGACCGAATTGGGCGAATTGCTGACGGACGCCAAAACGTTGCATGAACGGCTGGGCACGCTGCAGGCGGAAAACATCGCGGGAATGACCATTCGCGCGCCGACCAATGCAGTCGCGGTCGTGGATAATTGGGTGAGCGGCTTTCGCGCGGCCCGACAACTGCGGCCGCGCAACGGCAGCGCCTGGCGGGTGATCGACTGGCAGGAAATGAACCGCAACATCTTCGACGCGGCGCGCATGCAGAAGATAGCGATGTCATTGTTTCCATTCATTATCGTGCTGGTCGCGGCGCTCAATGTCGTGGGCACGCAGGCGGTCGTCGTACACGAGCGTGCGCGCGAGATCGCGATCATCCGCGCCATGGGCGGAACGCGGCGGTCGGTCGCGGCGATCTTTCTGGTTCAGGGCCTCGTCGTCGGGCTGCTCGGCACCGCGCTCGGACTTGCGGTGGGCGGGCTTGCGTGCTTGCTGTTGGACGCGGTGGGCTACCCCCTGGATCCGCAAGTTTACCTGATTTCCCGGTTGCCGGTGCTCATCGAAGCGTCGACGTTCGTGATCGCTGGCGTGGCTGCGACCTTGTTGGCTTTCGCGGCCGCGTGGTGGAGCGCGCAGCGAGCGGCATCGCGTGCACCCGTGGAAGCTTTGCGGCGCCTCGACTAAACATGCTGACCCAAGTCTGATATCAAACTCTTCCGGTCTGACCTGTTGCATTTCGGACTGGGACCGCGAGCGTGTTCCGAAGGTGGCACACCGCGGATCGCAAACGGATGATCTCGAACTTCGGTCGGCGCGTGTGCGCGCGCCAACCGTGATACTTGCCGATGCAACTTCCCGCCGTTATGCTCGCGGCCGGCACGGTTGGCTGTGGTTGCAAAACCCAGCGCACCGCACTGCCTTGCCTTGACGGCGCGAGAGGAACCACGATGGCGAACGAGGCTACCAACCAGCACTTGCCTCTCCGGGCGATGCCCCCGCTGCGTGGCGGGCGGTTTGCGGCGCGCGTGTCCGGCCTGGTGGCCGTGGCACTTGTCGGCGTTCTGGCCGGGGCCCGCACGGCCCATGCCGTGGAAACGACGGACGTGCTCGATGCGTTCGACGACGACAACAACGATCCGTTCGATTTCGCTTTGCGCGTCCGGTTCCAAAACGAAAGCCGCACGGCGACCATCGGCCGCGAGACGCGCTGCCTGGCCGGCGACGCCATCGGCCACGGACTGTGCTCCAGCTCCGGCAACGTCTACGCCCGCGAACTGAAATACCAGCGGTCCAAGAACACGATGGCGGTCGATGCCCGCTTCGGCTTGTACAAGGACCTGGAATTCTACATGTCGTTCCCATTCGTCACCTCGGACAAATGGCAGCACGACTTCGTCGACGGCGTCGACCGCACCAATTCGACGATCTACGGCGCCAAGGATTCTGAAGTGCTCTTCAAGGCGCCCTACAACAGCGTCGCGCGCTCCGGCTTTGGCGACATGACGTTTGGCCTGAAGTGGGCGCCGTACAACTACTATCGCGACGCCACGCATCCGACCTGGGTCTTCGGCGTCGACCTCAAAGTACCGACCGGTCAGGCGATGCGCGTCGACAATACCGGCGTCGGCGAAGGCTTTTACGAGTTGGCGCTGTACTCGACGATTTCGCGCCGCGCGCTGACGATCTTTGAGCCGTTCTTCAACCTGCACACCAATCTGCGTTTCGGGTCCGACACTGGCCTGTTCAAGAACTACGGCGCGACGCAGGGCCGCGATGTGGATCCGGGCAACCAGATCGGCTCGCAATTCGGTTTGACCGTCGTGCCGTGGGAAGACGTCAAGGAAGACAAGCGCATCGAAGTCGAAGGCGGCTTTGGCATGGACTACATTTTCCGCGGCCGCGAGTACACGGAGATTTGGGAAGCGCTGGCGTCGGCCGACAATCCCTGTCAGGCATCAACGGGTTGCGTGAACACGCTGCACTCGCGTTCCGATCCGGGCGCGGACGGCAAGCTCACGCAAACGGACGGCATCACGACGGTCGAGCCGTACGGCCGTTTCGCTGGCTGGGCGGCAGTCCACTACCAGCCGATCAAGTACTTCCAGATCTCGGCGAAAGTCGGCTGGATGCGGGAAACCGCGCACTTCCTGACGTTCGCGGATCCTGGCGTCGATCTGGACAAGAAGAACGGCGTCGAAGTGAAGAATTCGAATAATACCAATGAATTCAGTCCGGTATATCTGCCCAGCGTCGACACGATCGGCCAGCGCATCCGCCTCCTCGATGCCGCCAACACGTTGCTGATGATTTCCGTGAGCGGCAAATACTGAGGCCAGTCAGCGCTCTGACGACACTTTTCGTTGAACCAGCGCCGCAAAAACGTTAGACTTACCGATGTATGTTGCGTCCCGCGAATGGTCGTTCGCGCGGCTCGGCTGCACAGGCGCTGGCATTGGGGTGCCGTGTCGTGAGGAAGAAGCGTGTTGAAAATCAGCAACTTGGTCGTGACTGCTGGCCTGCTGGCCGGCCTCTGCGTCGTCGGCTGTAGCAGCTCAGATAGCGGGTCTGCTGTCGCGACCGCCGGTCCCTCGTGCAAGCTGAGCAGCGACTGCCCAAATGGCATGAATTGCGTGGCCGGAGCGTGTGTCGCGGCGTGCACGACATCCGCTGATTGCGGCGGCTTGGCCTGCGTCAAAGGCAAATGCCAAAGCGCGATCAGCCCGAGTTTTGACACCTCCGACGCTGGCGGAACCCTGACCGACGACGCCGGAAGTGATCCCGTCGAAGTGCAGATTGTCGACGACAGCGGCGTTGCCGGCGGCGGCACAGACAGCACGGGGCAGAATGGCGGCGACACGGGCTGCACCAATCCGGCCGGCTGCTGCAAGGCGGACGCCGAGTGCGACGACCAGAACATCTGCACCGACGACTACTGCGCCAACGGCTTCTGCGTGCATCCCAAACAGGCGAATGGCACCTGCGGCTGCACCGGCACCAAGGACTGCGACGACGGCAACGACTGCACTTCGGACAAGTGCTTGTCCGGCGTCTGCAAGTACAGCTTGTACATCGACCCGAAGGGCAAGAACCCGGCGTGTTGCGCGGCCGACAGCGATTGCGCGGATCCAACCGGTGCGACCGCCGGCAGTTGCGCGCAAAACCGCTGCACGTGGCAGGCGATCGTCGCGTGCACGGACAACGCTGGCTGCGACGACGGCAAGGCATGCACCGGCGACACCTGCGCGGATGGCAAGTGCGTCCATGCCAAGATCGCCGAATGCTGCGAAGCGGACAGCGCCTGCAACGATGGCAACATCTGCACGGTCGACGCGTGCGCGGCCAACGTCTGCACGCATACCAAGCCTGCGACGGCGTGCTGCACGGCCGACGCCGATTGCAATGACGGCGACGCGTGCACCATCGACGCCTGTGCATCGGGCGACTGCACGCACACGCCGGATCCCAGCTGCTGCAGTGCCGACAGCCAGTGCAATGACAACGACGTCTGCACGACGGACAGCTGCGCGAACAGCAAGTGCCAGCATGCGGCGGTCGCCAAGTGCTGCAAGTCCGCCGCCGATTGCAACGACAACGACGCGTGCACGACGGACACGTGTTCGGGCGTCTGCAACAACACGCCCATCGCGGGCTGCACCGCCAACATCTGCGGCGACGGGAACTGCGCCGGCAGCGAGACGTGCACGAGCTGCGCGGCGGATTGCGGCCTGTGTCCGCCCACTTGCGGCGACGGAACGTGCGCGGCGAGCGAAAGCTGCACGAACTGCGCGACGGACTGTGGACCCTGCCCGAGCGGCGGCACGTCCTGCGTCGGCCTGTGCGGCCAGGGCATCGCAACCGTGGGCACGTGTTCCTGCAAGACCAATTGCACCGCGCAAGGCAACTGCTGCAGCGACTACGCCAGCGCTTGCGGCGGCGGTGGCAGCAACTCGTGCGTCGGCAACTGCGGCAGCCCCGCGCCCGGCGGTTGCTACTGCGACAGCCTGTGCGACAGCAACCCCACCGGCTGCTGCAGCGATTACGCGAGCGCCTGTGGCAGCACCGGCGGGACCGGGTCGTGTGCGGGCAGTTGCGGTGGACCTTCCGCGACGGGCACCTGCTACTGCGACAGCGCCTGTGCTGGAATTGGCGATTGCTGCGGCGATTTCGCGAGCCTGTGCGGCGGCGGTGGCGGCCCTGCGGCCTGCCTGTCCTCGCAGGGTTCCCAATGCTCCACGTGCGGCGGTTCCGGCTCTGGCGGTTGCTCTTGCGATCCCGGCTCGCTGGCCTGCTTCCTCGACGTGGGCCTTCCCGGCTTGACCTGCTGCGACGGCGTCCTGATGTGCTGCCCCTAAACATGCCTGCCAAGATTGGAGATCAAATGCTGTTTTGCGGTAGGCATGTTGAGGCTGTTGGCTGGGTCGCCAAGCTCGCGTGCCTGCGGGCCGACTCGCGGCGACGCAAGATATTTGACTCCGAGTCCATGCAGGGATGTATCGTTCTGCAGCGACGCCACGGCCGGGGGCGTGCACCCGGTCCGAATCCTGTTATCCTGACAAAAAGGCGTCCAAACCACTTTTGGCGTCTGAGGAATGCATCATGAGTCTTCTGGATCAAGTCAAGGACGTCGCAGCGCGGCAAATCGGCAAAGTGCTGGCGAGCGACACGACGTTGAAGGTGCTGTCGAGTCCGCAAGTCAAGAACGCGATGGTCGCTGCGATCAACCTGCGGGCTGAAGCGCGGGACGTGGTCGAGTTGGGCGCGAAGCAGGTCGCCAAGCAGTTGGATCTGGTGACGCGCGACGACGTCGCCAAGCTCAAGCGCTCGGTGCGCGACTTGCAGCACGAAGTCGAGGATCTGCGCGAGCAACTGTCGACGCAGCAGGAGCCGCCCGCGGCGGTGGCCGTGTCGGTGGTCAAGCCGGCCGCGCGCAAGAGGAAATGAGGCAACCATGGCCGTGCTTGATGTCGTGACTTTTCCTCATCCGGTCCTGAAGCAGAAGTGCTCGGAAGTGCTTCGGTTTGACGCGGAGCTGCATGCGTTTCTGGACGACATGGCAGCGACCATGAACGAGGCCGATGGCATCGGTCTGGCCGCGAATCAGGTCGGCGTGACGCAGCGGATCTTCCTGATGGACGTGCCGACCAACCGCGGCTCGGGCGAAAAAGAGGTCAAGACGACCGGGCGCATTGAGGTCGTCAATCCGAAAATCGTGAGTATGCGCGGTGAGTTGAAGTACGAGGAAGGCTGTCTATCCTTCCCGGGCATGAGCGAATTCGTCATGCGCGCCGCCGAAGTCGATTTGGAATACCAGGATCGCACCGGCGCCGTGCAGAAAGTGGCGGCGAGAGGGTTGGTTGCGGTGTGCATCCAACATGAACTGGACCACTTGGACGGCATCACATTCGTCGACCGCTTGTCGCCTTTCAAACGCAAGATCGCGATGCGCGAGTATCTGCGCCAGAACCGCGAGCTGATCGACGATCAGGCCATGCGCGAGAAGCAAAAGGCGCGGCGCGCGCAACAAAACGTCGGTTAGAAGCCTGTGCAGTTTCCCAAAGTTGCGTTCATTGGCTCGCCGCAATTTGCCGTTGCTTCGCTGGCGGCTCTGGTGGAAGCGGGCGTACCGGTCGTCGCCGTCGTTTGTCAGCCCGACAAGCCGGCGGGGCGTGGCAATGAGCTGCGTGCCCCTGCGGTCAAAGCGTACGCGCTGGCGCACAACTTGCCGCTGCTGCAGCCGGTGAAAGTGCGCGATGGCGCGCTGGCGACGTGGCTGCGAGCGCAAGGTACGCAGCTGGTGGTGGTCGCCGCCTACGGGCGGATTCTGGGCGCGGACGTGCTGCACCTGACCTCGCTGGGCTGCGTGAACGTCCATGCGTCGCTGCTGCCACGCTGGCGTGGTGCCTCGCCGATCACGCGGGCGATCGCGGCGGGCGATGCCGAAAGCGGCGTGTGCCTGATGCAGATGGACGAAGGTCTGGATACCGGGCCGGAACTGGCGCGCGTCACCGTGCCGATCGCCGACACGGATACGACGGCGACGCTCGAGACCAAGCTGGCGGCCGCGGGTGCGCAACTGCTGCTCAGGAGCCTGCCCGACCTCGTCGCTGGACGGCTGACGCCGTTGCCGCAGCCGATGCAGGGCCTGACGTTTGCGCCGCCGCTGCAGAAGCAGGAAGGTCGTATCGACTGGCATCAGCCGGCGCGGCAGATTCACGCGCTCATCCGCGCCATGCAGCCGTGGCCGTGCGCGACGACGGCGCCGCCGGATGCCCATGGTGAAGTCTGGAAAGTGTTCGACGACGGTCTGGCGCTTGGCCGGCATGTCGGCGATGTGGGCACGATCGTGGCGTTGGACAACGACGCGGTTTGGGTCGCGACCGGGCAGGGCAGCCTGCGTGTGGCGAGTCTCCAGCGCCCCGGCAAGCGGGCGATGCCGGCGACCGAAGTGCTGCGCGGCATGCGGTGGCCGGTCGGGTCGAGACTGGGCTGAACGGAAGAATTGGCACACACCTCGCGAATCCTGTACACCATAGCCATGCGCCAAGCCCGCCATCCGCGCCTGCTCTCTGTCGTTGTCCTGGCGCTGACGTTCGTCGCGCTGCCGGTGCACGCGCGCCCGGGCTATGTGCACTTGCCTCCCGCGCACGCGGGCGATCTGCAACCAGAAGCGTTCCAACAGCGCCCGGAACTGCAACTGCTGCCAATGGATCCGGCGACGCGCTGGCTGCAAAGACGCCTGCCATGGCCGGGTATTTTCGAGCCGATTCATCCGACCGATCTGCAGACCGTGCATCTGGGCGGCACGACTGCGCAGTCCTTGGACCTCGTGCTGGTGGCCGATGGCTTTACCGAGGGCGAGCGCGACGCGTTCTTTGCCGCGGCGGCGGCGACATCGGATGCATTCTTGCAGTGGTCGCCCTATTCGGAATATGCCAGTCTATTCAACGTGTACGCGTTGTTCTTTGCGTCGCCCCAGTCGGGGGCCAGCCATCCGTCGCAGGGCGTCTATGTCGACAACGCATTTGGCACGACGTTCGACTATGGCGGCGTGGAGCGCCTGGCGGTGGCCGACGACGGCAAGGTACTGGACGCCGTAGGGCAAGCCTTTCCGGCATTTGACATCGCGGTGGTGGTCGTCAATGACCCTGCCTATGGCGGTTCAGGCGGCGCTGTGCCGGTCGTCTCGCGCGCGCCGGAGGCCATCGCCATTTTGCGCCACGAGTTGGGCCACACGCTGGCGCATCTGGCGGACGAATATGCCGCACCGTATCCGGGCTACCCGGCCGGCGACAGCGAGCCAAACGTGGCGTCGCTCGCGCACCTCGACCCGTTGAAATGGCAGGCTTGGGTCAAGCCAGAGACGCCGGTTCCGACGCAAGAAGCGTCGTCGACGAGCTTGTACACACCGGTCGGCGCCTATGAGGGTGCGCGCTACGTGTCCGTCGGCGTGTTCCGCCCGGCGCCGAACTGCCTGATGCGCTCGCTGGACATGGCGTTTTGCCCGGTGTGTCAGGAGGCGCTGATCATCGCCATGCACAAAAGCACCTCCATGTTGCGATCGCGCCTGCCTGGGCCCGCTGCGCTGGTCACGTGCACGCTGGGACAATGTCCGACATTCACGGTCGAGACCGCGCCGATCGCCACCCTGCAACTGCACTGGCTGCGCGACGGTCAAGAGGTGGCGCAAGGCGATAGCTGGACGCCCGGGCCAAACGACGTGGGCGACCACACGCTAACGCTGCAAGTGCGCGACGCGACGCCGGCAGTCCTGAACGACCCGGATCAGGCGCTGCTGGAAGAGGCGGTCTGGAACCTGCACGTGGACGCGACGGAACCAGCCCCGGATCCGTCCGTGCGTGCCGAAGATTGCGGGGGGTGTGGCGGAGACGTCGTCGCAAATCCCGCACCGGCGCAGACCTCGGCAGCGAGTGGCTGCCAGTCGGGCCCGACAGCGGCGCCCGCTTGGCCCGTGGGACTGGTTCTGGCAGCCTGGGCAGCGAGGAGAAAGCGGGCATGAAACGGCGAAAAGCGAAACTGGGCATCCTGGGCTGCGGCAAGATGGCGAGCGCAATGCTCGCGCGGTGGCTGGAAACGGCGGCGCTCCTGCCGGGAGAGGTCGTGGCCTGCACGGGCACGGAGTCGTCCGCCGCCCACGTTGCCCGGACCTTTGGCATCGCGTGCGGCACGGATGCTCAAGCGGTGATCGACGACGCGGACATCGTGCTGTTGGCAGTGAAGCCGCAGATGCGCGTGGGCGTGCTGGCGCAGTTGCACCCGCACCCGGATCAGTGCTGGCTGTCGGTGCTTGCCGGCGTGCCGACCCAGGCGTTGGAGGCGATGCTTCCCGGTGCGCACGTGCTGCGGCTGATGCCGAATACGCCGGTGCGGCTGGGGCGCGGTCTGGTGGCGCTGACGCCGGGGGAGTCGGCGACACCTGCGGACATGGCTGCCGTGCGGACGTTGCTCGCGCCGCTGGGTACGGTCGTGGACATCGCGGAGTCGCAGGTGGACGCGTTCACTGCAGTGGCGGGCTCCGGGCCTGCCTACGTGTTTCTGTTCATCGAAGCGCTGACCCATGCCGGTATGGCAGCGGGCCTCGACCCACCGACGGCGGCGTTGCTGGCGCAGGAAACGCTGCTGGGTTCGGCTTTTCTTGCCCAGCAATCCGGGCGGCCTCCGTCGGAGCTGCGCGCAGAAGTGACCTCGAAGGGTGGCATGACTCAAGCGGCCTTGACCGTTTTCGCCGAGCGCGCGTGGGCCGAGACGGTCACCGACGCGGTCCAAGCAGCAGTCGCACGGGCTGCGGAACTGGCACGTGGCTGAGCCCGGACGCTACCGGCGCGCCATGCCGCTGCGTTTGCTGCTGCTCGTCGCGGGGCTGCTCGCGGGTTGCTCTGCGGCGCAGCAGGTTGTCGATGGGCGGACGGGCTGGGCCGAGGTCTACGCGACGGACGCGCCAGACGGCTCCGCTGCGCTGGGGCCGCGTGCGATGGAGCTGGAAGTCCTGCTGCGTCAGGCATGCCAAGGCAGTGTTCAACCCGACGCCCGCCTCGCGCAGATTGCCGATTGGCTGGCAGAACGCAACGCTGCGGGTGATGCGCCGCAAATGCCCCGGCGCATCGCGATGACCACGCGGGTGGGCGTGCCGTTTCCGACGCCCGCCATCATCGAACTGCGCTACTCGCCGGGCATCGAGTCGGACCGTCTGCGCGACGCGATCGTGCGTCAGGTGACCGAGTTGGGCGGCACCGCGCTGCTGGCGCGCTATGGCGTGGCGGTTCGCACGACGCCGGATATGCAGTTTGCCGTCGCCGTCCTGACCGCGGCAGACGTGGCGTTCGATCCGGTGCCGCGGCATGTGCAGGCGGGTGATTCCCTGACCCTACGCGGTGCGTTGGCTGATCGCTTGCACCATCCGCGTGCCGCGGTGACGACGCCAGATGGCCACACGCAGAATCAGGATGGCCAAGGCAGCCGCTTTGACTTCGCGGTGAAACTGCCGGTGTCTGGCACCTACGCGATCGAGCTCATCGGCGACGGCGCGCTGGGCCCGAGCGTGGTGGCCAACTTTCCGGTCTACGTCGACGTGCCAGAACCCGCGTTGCCACAGGAGCAGGCCGTGGACCAGGTGACGTCGCCGGCGGCGATGGAGGCGGAATTGCTCGCGCTCATCAACGCCGACCGCGCCAAGGCGGGTGTGCGGCCGCTCGTGCCCTGGCCGGCGCTCGCCACGGTCGCGCGGGCCCACAGTCAGGACATGGTCGACCACAAGTTCGTCGCCCACGTGTCGCCAACGCTGGGCACGACCGAGGACCGGCTCAAGCGCGGCGGCATCGCGTGGCAGCAATTTGGCGAGAACATCGGCATGGCGAGCACCGCCATCGAGGTCCACGAAGGCCTGATGGCCAGCCCGGGGCACCGCCAGTCCATCGTCAACCCGGCGTACACGCACGTGGGGATTGGCGTCGCGCTGCAATTGCAGGACAAGTCGTATGTGCCGGTGGTGACGGAGGAGTTTGTTGCGGTGGCGCCGGTTGGGCGGTGAGACGCGACCAAGCGGTCCGCATTACGTCGCCCGCGTCCGACTCACCGTCCCTTCCAGATGCCCCGCCCACGTCCACGAAAACCGCTCCGCCGTCTGGCCGTCCACCCGCACCGCCACGTCATACCAGCGATCCTGCAGCGCCACCGCGAAGGTCTGCGTCGCCGAGGCCGGCAGGGTCTGCGTCGCCGTCTTGCCGGACACGGCGTCCACGACTTGTACGGTCAGCGGCGCGGCTGTCGGATTCGCCACGGCAATTTGTGCCGTCTCAGCCAGCGGATCCAGCGCCAAAGTTGGCCGCGGATCGCCACCGGAAGTGAGCGCATTGCCAACAAAGCGCCGGAAGAAGCTGTTCACGCCATGCACTTCGATGGCAAAAGCACCATCGGCGCCGGGCGCATAGCTCTCTTTGGCGGTGCCACCTGGCGCAACCGTCACGAACCGCGGCAGGTCATCGACGCCGGCCAGACCATGGATATCGACGGGAAAAGCGGCGGTGCCGGCATTGGCCAGTGCCAGGGTCACGTTGCCGTTGCCATCGACTGTGCATTCCGCATCCGGCAGATACGGCAAGGGCCGCAGCGGCCGCGAACCCGATTCCACCGCTGGCAAGCCCGTTTCCGCACCCGGTGCCGCGGCCGGCAACGTGGCGCAGGCAGCATCGGCGGCGGTGGCCAGCGGTGCGGTCGCAGGCAGGCCCGCCGGGAACGCGCCGAGGCTCGCATCCAGATCCAACGTGGCCAGCATGTCGCCGCAAACGGCACGTCGCCACGCGCTGATGTTGGGCTCCTGCACGCCGGTGACTTTCTCCAGGAAGCGGAGAATCGACGTGTGGTCAAAGACTTCGCTGCAGACGGCGCCACCGGTGCTGAACGGTGAAATGACGATCGTCGGCACGCGAATTCCCAGGCCCACGGGCATGTTCAGGCTGTATTCATCGGGCGTGTCGGGCGGCGCGGTGGGCGACGGCACGTGGTCGAAGAAGCCGCCATTTTCGTCCATCGTGTAGATGAACACCGTTTTCTCCCAAACCGCCGGATTCTTGGCCAACGCGTCCAGGTACACGCTCGTCAAGTCCGCACCTTTGTTCGGCGCCGACTTCGCGTGCTCGGACAAGTCGGCCGGCGCGATGAGCCAGGACACCGTCGGCAGCGTGTCGTTGGCGACGTCGTCCAAAAAGGCCTGGCGCGTCCGGCGCTTCATGCCATTTTCATACAGCGGCGAACCGACCGGCGCGTCCTGATACTGCGCAAACCAGGCCAGGGCGTTATCGTCAAAGTTGTCCTGTTCCTGATACACGCGCCAGGAAACGCCCGCGGCTTGCAGGCGTTCCGGGTACGTCGTCCACGTGTACCGCGCCTTGTCGTCATTGGTCATCACCGGGCCTTCAAACTTGCCCGCGGCGTCGGACGTGCCGGTCCACAGGTAGAGCCGGTTGGGATTCGTCGACGTGTTGACCGAACAAAACGAGTGGTCGCACAGGGTGAAAGCGTCGGCCAGCGCATGGTGGAACGGGATGTCCTGGCGGTTGTAATACCCCAGCGCGTTCAGACCCTTGGCGTTGATCCAGTCGTCCATGCGGCCGTCGTCGCGCGCCGTCAGGCCGGTAAACCAGTCGTGGTTGACGTCTGCCACGCACTGTCCACTGGTCGTCGTGGAATTCAGGCGAAAGGGCCAAACAGGACCCGCCTTGCCCGGCTGGGCAAAGACGTTGCCACCGGCCGCGAGCGACAGCGGATGGCGATCTGCGAAGCCGCGCACTCCGGACAGCGTGCCGAAGTACTGGTCAAAGGAGCGGTTCTCCTGCATGAAGATAACGACATGCGCCACTTGCGACAAATCGCCCCGTCGCGCCGTTTTCTGCGCCTGGCACGCCAGCGAGGGCGGCAATGCAGCCAGCGCGGCCAGACCCGCACCACGCAGCGCGGACTGCTGAAGAAACCACCGGCGCGTTCTCTCCGTCATCTTGCCCTCCAAGGCTGTTCAGCGTTTCAGGATCGCCAGGATCTTTGCCTTGATCACGGGCGAGGTCCACATCGGCAGCACGTCCCTCTGGTACCGCGCCTCTTCGGCCGCATCCACGCGCACGACCGCGTCGCGCAGATCTGCCTTGGTGCCTGCGTACGCGTCGGGCGCATACCCGCCGAGCAGCGCCAGGCGCGCGTGCGCCCGCGCGAGGCCATCTTCCGCCACTTCGTGCAGGACGCCGAGCCGCTGCGCCTCGAGCGGCGGATGCAGTTCCGCCGCCAGAATCACGGTGTCCGTATGCGGCTGGGCGAGCTGGGCGCGCAGGACCGCCAGCACCGTCGGCGGAAAACGCAGGCCAATCGCCACTTCATTTAGGCCGATCCGCGACTTGGGATTCGGCGTGCCGATGCGGTAATCGCAGCACAGGGCCAGGACCGCGCCGCCGGCAATCGCGTGACCGTTCACCCACGCGACCGTCGGTGCCGGATACGTGAACAGCGCCACGGTCATCTGGTTCAACAGGCGCAGGAACCGATCCATCCCGGCTTCGTCCTGCGCCGCCACCTCGCGCAGGTTCAGCCCGGCCGAAAACGCGTCGCCATCGCCCGTCAGCAGCACCGGCTGGCCCGCCGCGCGCTTCAGCTCGTCGATGAGAAACTGCATCATTTCAAAGCCCAGCGCGTTCTTGCCCGGGCCTGCCATCTTGATTTCGTACATCGCTTCACTCCCGCAAGGTCGCCGCGCTCAAGGCGTCGGCAGAATGTTCACCACAAACGGCGTCGTATCCGCGGTCAGCAGGCTGATCGTCAGCAGCTCGTTCTGGGCATCCCACTGGGACGTCCACGCGTTCGCCGGACGGTTGGTCTTCAGCGTGTACCCGTTCGGGTAGAACCGCTTGGCCGGAATGTAGATCTCCGTCGGCGCCGTGACCCGCGGATCGGGCACAAATTCCAGGTGCAGCGTCTTCTGGTCCGCGTCAAACAGGAAATTCTTCGGCACGCCGCCGATGCGCCGTGGGTACGCCCGCACGATCTGCCCAATCGCCGGCTTCTCCGAGTGGGTCGCGTCGTTGTTGACAAAGCTCCAGCCGCCTGGGTCGAAGCTCCAGAACGCCCAGCCCGCCATCATTTGATCCGCCATCGTGAGGATCTGTGCCATCGCTTGCGGCGCGTTCTTCCACTGGTAATCAAAGCCCCATTCGCCCAGCACGAGCGCGGAGTCCTGCGTCTGCTGGTCGATCGCGCGGTTCGTCTGCCAATCCGCGACCGTGTGATCGCTGGCGGCATCAAACGATTGGTTCGCTTCAAACGACACCGAATACAAATGCGGCGCATACACGAGCCGTGAACCTTGAGGCCGCGGATCCGTGAGCTTGGGCAAAAATTGCGGCATGCCGGAGCCGGGAGCGCCAAAGCGCGGCTCAAAGAAGAACCAGTGGTCGGCATCCGATTGCCGCAACCGGTTGATCAGACGCTGGTAAAACGGTCCAAACTTTTGGGTGTCAAAGGCCGGCGACTGGCTGTCGGCAGCCGGCGCACCGAGCAGCTCGGTCACGTCCACCATCGATCCCGGATTGGGCTCATTCATCAGGTCATAGCCGATCACCGCGGGATGATTGCGAAATCGCTTGACGACCGCTTCCCACGCTAGGCCGTAGTGGTCCTGAAGTTCCTGATCGGCGCCGGCATAGTTCCAAAAATGGTCAAAAGCCGCCTCAACGCCCGGCTGAAGGTAGGCCATCGACCAGATCGGCTGGGGCTGCGCGGCCAGACCCTCGTCGCGCGTCGCCCAAGCCGGCGCGCCGTCACCGTTCACCTTCGGCCCGTAAATGTCCTGGTGCATGTCCAGCAGCACGTAGACGTTGTGCTTGGCGAACAGATCCAGCCACTTCTGGATTCGGTCCAGGTACGCCTCGTCAATCACGCCTTTTTGCGGCTCCACGCCGTCCCAGAAAATCAGGAAGCGCGTGAAATTCAGGCCCCAATCCGGGCCGAATCGCGCGATGTCGTTCTCGGTGATGCTCGGGTCGTGCGGCATGGATTTGGCCGAACTGGCGGTGTTGGCGCCGCGCAGGATGAGGGCGCGGCCTTGGCAGTCGTAGACAAAATGCGGATCCTGATCCGTGACGCCGCTGCCTTCGGTGCCGATGCAGGCATCGGGGTCGATCACGGGCGCGGTCGATGTCGCTGCAGCTTGGCAACCGACGGCGGCAAAAAGTGCGAGCAGCGCAACAGACCGGACCATGGCAACCTCCACGCGGCACAGGTCCGCACGCGCTGGAGCATAGCGATCGAAACGAAAACCGTCACGTTGCCGCGGTTTTCATGACAAGGACGTGACAGCGCCGTTCACAGCCGTTGATTCAGGTGATGTCGAATCTGCCGCCGCCACCACACCCATTCGTGCGCCACGTCCGCGCCCCACACATCCAGCGCCAGCGGCACCTGCTTCTGCTGCAAACCATGGGCAAGCTGGAGCGTTTCCTTCAGGCAATTCTTCTCGTGCGCGCCTTGCCCACAGACCAACGTGATGCGCGTCTGGCGCTGGATCTGCCAAAGCGGCTCGCCGTGCAGGTTCCAGACGTAGCTGAGCGGGTTGTTGTAGTAGACGTCGGTGTTGTCCTGGCCTTGGGTAAACGTGCGCGCCTCGTAGCGGCCGGACAAGCCGATCGCCTCGGAGAATAACTGCGGATATTTCATTGCAAAATTGACGGCATACATCGCGCCGACGCTCGGCCCGAGGATGACGATATCGCTGCGCCCTGTGACCTGGCGAATGTGCGGAACGAGTTCCTGGGTCAAGAACTGTTCATAAGCCGCATGGCGGCGCATGCGCACGGCGAGCGAAGCGTCCAGGCGATTCCAGGTCTCCGAGACGTTCGTTTCCGGCTGCCAAATGCGAATGCGGCCGCCCGCAATCAGGTCATGCAGCCCATCGATGACGCCGTGCTGCTGCCATTCGTGCGCGTAGCCACCTGACGTCGGCAGCGCAATCACCGGTCGTCCGGCGTGGCCGTAAGTCCAGACGTGAACATTCTTGCCCATCGCTTGACTGGGCGACCACAGGTGCTGTGCGTACATGCCATCTCGCGCGCGCCACCGCCGGTGCGCAAGTCTGTACCGTGCGGGCGATCGCGCTGGGCGTCAAGCGGCAAAAACGCGCGGGCGATCGGTTGTCATGACATTTCCATGACGAATCGCCGATTGACGAACGAACGTTCGTTCGCCACGCTTGTCGACGGGGAAATCTTGGGGGGAGAAGGCCATGGCTACCGAAGCTTCTGCTTGGTTCCTGGAACAGACCGGTCAACCGCTGGTGCATCACGCGCTGAAGTTGCCGGACTTGAAGCTGGACGAGGCGCTCGTCGAAGTCATTGCGTGTGGATTGTGCCACACCGATCTGGGCTATGCGGACGGCTCCGTGCGGCCGAATCATCCGCTGCCGTTGGTGCTGGGCCATGAAGCGGTCGGCATCGTGCGGGATGCGAGCGACGCGTCGCTGGTTGGCATGCCGGTGATTGTGCCCGCGGTGCTGCCCTGTGGGCGCTGTGCGCTGTGCCAGCACGGCCGCGGCAATGCGTGTGCGGCGCAGAAGATGCCCGGCAACGACATCCATGGCGGCTTTGCCACGCACATGATTGTCCCGGCAGCGCCTCTGGTCCGGCTGGACGCGGCGCCACCGGGCACGGATTTGCGTCTGCTGTCCGTCGTGGCCGATGCGGTCTCGACTGCCTGGCAGGCGACGCTGCGTGCCAACGTGCAGCCCGGCGACGCCGTCGTGGTGGTTGGCGCAGGCGGCGTCGGTGCGTTTGTCGCCCAGATTGCCAAGGCGTTGGATTGCCAAGTCATCATCTGCGATGTGCGCGACGACAAGCTGGCGCAAGTGGCGGCGGTCGGTGCAGACGTGACGATCAACGTGCGCGGCAAGGCACCGCGCGATGTCCGCAAGGAAGTCCACGGCGCCTTCGCCGCTTGGGGCGTGCCTTCGCTGAACTGGCGCATTTTCGAGTGCAGTGGCACGCCGGACGGTCAGACGCTGGCGTTCACCCTGCTGGCACGCGCGGCCACCATGGTGCAGGTCGGCTTCTCCGCCAAGCCGGTCGAGCTGCGTTTCTCCAACCTGATGGCGTTTGATGCCACGGTGCACGGGACTTGGGGCTGCCCGCCGGAAGCGTATCCGGACGTGCTGAGCCTCATTTGGCAGGGCAAAATCCAACTCGCGCCGTTCTGCGAGCTGGCCCCGATGTCGCAGATCAATCGCGCGCTCGCCGACATGGCGGGCCACAAACTGGAAAAGCGGATGATTTTCGATCCGCAGGCTTGAGAAGGAGTACAGACCATGACACAGCTCATCAATCATGAACTCGCCGGCAACCTGGAATTTCAACACATTCGCTATGAAAAGCGCCCGGTCAAAGGTCGCGATGGCCAGCCGGTCGCGGGCCTGCACCAGGTGTGGATTGCGCTCGACAACGAAAAGCAGCTGAACTCGTACACGACTGAAGCGGTCAAGGAAGTGATTCTTGGCTTTCGCCGGGCGAGCGCGGATCGCGCCGCGGTTGCGGTGGTCTTCACGGCGGTCGGCAACCGGTCGTTCTGTACCGGCGGCAACACCGCGGAGTACGCCAGCTACTACAGCAATCGGCCCTTGGAATACTCACAATACATGCGTCTTTTCAACGACATGGTCACATCGATCCTGCTGTGCGACAAGCCGGTCATTTGCCGCGTCAACGGCATGCGCATCGGCGGCGGTCAGGAAATCGGCATGGCGTGCGATTTCTCGGTGAGCGGCGATCACGCGCGGTTTGGCCAAGCGGGCCCGGTGCACGGTTCGGCGCCTGATGGCGGCTCGACGGACTTCCTGCACCTCTACGTCGGCTACTCCAAAGCCGCGGAATCGCTGGTGTTGTGTGAGCCCATGTCCGCGCACAAGGCGCTGCGGCTGGGCTTGGTGAACGACATCGTCCCGACGCACAAGCTGCCTGACGGCACGTTCATCGCCAATCCGCTGGTTGTGACGGATCGCGAACTGGACGCGTTTGGTCGGCCGGTGTTGGGCGAATCGAAGACCGGCGCGGCGCTGGTGGAAGCGAAGGCGGTGGCCGCGACCTGCACGGTGGATCTGAGCCAGCTGGATGCGCTGGTCGACACGTACGTGACCAAGCTGATGTACACGTTCCCGGATTGCTCGCGCAAGACATTGGAAAGCCTGCGGAAAAAGAAGCTGGAACACTGGTACGCCAATTCCGAAACGAACCGTTCTTGGCTGGCGCTGAACATGAACACGGAGGCCGCGGCGGGTTTCCCGGCGTTCCACTACGGCGATCGCAACGAGCGGGAAATCGACTTCGTGCTGCTGCGCCAGCGCCTGGCTGAAGGTGCGCGGTTTGACGCGGAGCTGGTCAAGGAAATCCTGCCGCCGTCGGCGCGGCGCGGCATGGAAGCGGATCGCGCGGCGCAAGACGGCCACGCGGTCGCCTGAGGCAACATGAGCACAACGACGGAAAACCTGGTGGTGGCGACGCGGCTGGAAGACGGCGCGGTGCTGGATCTGCGGCTGAATCGGCCGAAGGCCAACATCCTCGACGCGGCGATGATGACGGCGCTGGCGGCCGAACTGTCTGCGGCGGCGGATGACAAGGCGCTGAAGCTGGTGGTGATTCGCGGCACGGGCGGGCATTTCTCGTTTGGCGCGTCGGTGGAAGAGCATCGCAAGGAGCAGGCGCCGGCGATGCTGGCGGGTTTCCACGCGCTGATTCGTCAGTTCGGTCACTTTCCGGTGCCGGTCGCCGCGCTCATCGAAGGCCAGTGCCTCGGCGGCGCGTTCGAGCTTGTCCTGGTCTGCCACCTGCTGTTCGCGACGCCGAACGCGCAGCTTGGCTGTCCGGAGATTCGCCTCGGCGTCCTGCCGCCCGTGCTCGCGGCGGTCGGTGCGCAGCGGCTCGGCGGAGCGTTGGCGGAGCGGTTGCTGTTGACGGGCGCGTCCTTGGCCGCGACGGAAGCACAACAGCATGGTCTGTTGACGCTGCTCGAAGGCGATACGCCGCCGCTCGATCAGGTGCTTGCGTGGTATCGGAAACATCTCCAGCCGCTCTCGGCCTTTGCGCTGCGGCAGGGGACGGTGGCGATCCGTCAGGGCTCCGGGCTGTTCACGGCTCTGGATCGCGGTCTGGCCGACGCCGAAGCGCTCTATCTGCGGGAAATTCTCGCCAGCCACGACGGCAATGAAGGCATCGACGCATTTCTCGCGCGCCGGCCGGCCAAGTGGGTGAATGCATGACCCTTCGCCAGCCACGCCCAGAGCCTCGTCAGGAACGCACCGCGCACCAGCGCAGTGACATCCTGCAGGCCGCGGCGTCGCTGATTGCCGAGCGCGGCTTCCACGGCATGTCCATGCGCGATCTGGCGGTGGCGACCGGCTTCGGCGTGTCCAGCTTGTACAACTATTTTTCGTCGAAGGAAGAGCTGTTGGCGGAATTGCAGATCCGCGCGTTTGAGACGCTCATTGACGCCGCCAATGGCTCGCTGAAGGACACGCCAGATGCCGCGGCGCGACTGTATGTGTTCATTTTCAATCAGGTCCGCTATTTCATCGATCACGCGGACGTGATGCGCGTGCTGATCCACGAAGCGGCTGCGCTGCCCGCTGAGCACCGCCAGCGCGTGCGCAGCTTGAAGGAAGCGTATTTTCGCGTCGGTCGCGATGCGGTCGCGGCGGTCTTTGCCCAAGGCTGTGGCCCGCAAGACAACGCGCGTGGTCCCGTGGAAGCGGTCGCGCTGGATCGCGCCACGTACAGCATCTTTGGCATGATCAACTGGGTTTGGGCCTGGTACGAGCCGAGCTTGCACGGCACGCCGGAAGACGTCGCGCGCAGCATTCACAGCTTGGCGGTCTGCGGCTTGGTCGCGCGCTGCCCGGCGAGTCCAACGCAGGATCAACTGCCGCGAAATTTGGCGCAGCGGCAGGTTTCACTGCTGATGAATCGCCAATCGAATGAGACCTAGGGGGAGAAGATGACCGAGACGACGAACCAAACGGGTGCGCTGCCGCTGCCGGATCGCGCCAGCCAGATCCTGGCGCAGGCCCGGACGATGATGGACGACCTGCATCTGGGCCCGGTCCAGCGCTGGAAAGCCGCGAATCCGGACGGTCTGGCGATTGGCTACATGCCGGTCTACGTGCCGCGGCCGCTGTTTGAGGCCATCGGCTGCCTGCCGGTGACGATTTTCGGCGGCGGCGACCAGGTCGACATCATCCGCGGTGACTCGTATTTCCAGTCCTACATCTGTCACATTCCGCGCAGCGCGATTGAGCTGGGCCTGAACGGTCACTTGAACTGCCTGGATGGCATGGTATTTCCGTCCCTGTGCGACGTGATTCGCAACCTGGGCGGCATGTGGAAGATGCTGTTTCCGGATCGCTGGTCGAGCTATCTGGACCTGCCGCAGAACTTTGCGCTGCATTTGGGCGGCAAGTTCTATGGCCAGGAGCTCAAACGCATCGCCCGCGAGCTGCACGAGCGCGGCGCGAAAGCCTACGACCCCGAGGCGCTGCGTCAGGCCATGCGCAATGAAAACCGTCGGCGGCTGGCCATCAACGTCCTGGACGACTTGCGGCGCAGTGAGCCGTGGCGCCTGCCGGCCTCGGACCTGTACGTGCTGCTGCGTGCCGGCGGTTTGATGCCCGCTCTCGATCACGCCGAACTGTTGGAAGAATTCGCCGATGCGGTGCGATCGCGTCCGGCGCGGCCCTTCGACAACGTGCGCGTGGTGCTGGTTGGCGCGTTTTGCGAGCAACCGCCGCTGGACCTGATCCGCACGTTGGAGAAATCGGGCTGCGACATCGTCGACGACGACCTGCAGTTGGGCCTGCGCTACATCGAATCGGCGATGGATGCAGAGGCCGCCGACCCGTTGGAAGCGCTCGCCAATGCGTTCATCCAATTTGGCGCAGCGACGGCCTCGCGCTACATCGGCACGGCGGAAAAAGGCGCGGCGTTGTTGGAGAAAGTCAAAGCGACCAAAGCGGATGGCGTGGTCTTTGCCGCGGCGTCCTTCTGCGACCCGGCGCTGCTCGACCAGCCGATGCTGGAAGCGGCGCTGGATCGCGCGAGCGTGCCGTTCACGAGTTTCAAGTTCTCTGAAAATACCGGGCAATTTCAAGTGATTCGCGAACAAGCCGGCGCGTTTTCTGATTCCGTCAAACTCTGGGGGACCGTCCAATGAGTACAGCCTTGCCCGTTCGCAACCGTCCGCCCGTTTCGCTCCGCCCGGCGACTGCCAAGGATTCGAGCCAGGATCGCCAAAAGCAGATGATCGCCGATCACTACGAGAAGCTGGCGCACGCCAAGGAGAATGGCCAGAAGGTCGTTTACACCTTTGTGCCCGGTAACTTGACGGAATTGCTTCAGGCGCTGGATCTGCTGCCGGTGCTGCCGGAAATCAACGCGCTGCAGTCCGGCATGCGCCAGAAGTCGGCGGGCTACATCGCGGAAGCGGAGAAGGCTGGCCACTCGGAAGATGTCTGCACGTACGTCAAGTGCGACATCGGCATGTTGAAAAGCGGCAATTTTGGCCCAACGGGCACCAAGCTGCCGGAGCCCGATTTGCTGCTGCTCTCCTACACGGGCTGTTTCACGTTCCTGAAATGGTTCGAGTTGCTGCGCGAGGAATACAAATGTCCGGTGGTGATGCTGCACGTCCCGTACCAGCCGGACGGCAAGATTTCCCCGGAAATGCGCGAGTACGTGGTCAACCAGCTGCGCGATGAGGTCATCCCAGCGCTGGAGAAGCTGTCCGGCAAGAAGCTGGACATGGACAAGTTGAAAGAGCACCTGGACCTCTCGCGGCAGGCGGAAGATGACCTGGTGAAAGTGTGGGAATCGGCGAAGCACAAACCGTCGCCCATCGATGGCTATTTTGGCGGCGTGTACTACATCGGGCCGATCTTCACGTCGTTTCGCGGTTCGCAAGACGCGGTCGAGTATTATCGCGAGCTGCGTGCAGAATGCGAAGCGCGGATTTTGCGCAACGAAGGCCCGCAGACGCCCGATGGCCTGATGGGCGAGCAGCGGTACCGACTGGTGGTCGAAGGTCCGCCGAACTGGACAAGTTTCCCGGATTTCTGGCGGATGTTCGCCAAGGAAGGCGCGGTCGTGGTCGCGAGCACGTACACGCGCGTCGGCGGCCTGTATGACACCGGCTTCCGCCACGATTCCTCGCAGCCGCTGGAGACGATGGCCGACTACTGCCTTGGTTGCTACACCAATCTCGGCCTGCCGACCCGCGTTGACCTGCTGGAGCGCTACATCCGCGAGTACGAGGCGGACGGCTTTCTCATCAACAGCGTCAAGTCGTGCAACTCGTTCTCCGCGGGCCAGCTCCTGATGCTGCGGCAATTGGAGCAGCGCACGGGCGTGCCGGGCGGCTTCATCGAGTCGGATCTCGTCGACCCGCGCTATTTTTCCAAGGCCAACATCGAGAACCGCCTGCAGAGCTATTTCCAGATGATCGATGCCCGTCGTCTGCGCGTGAGCGCTTGAGCCAGAAGGAGTCGCCATGAAATGCGTCGTCGGAATCGATCTGGGTTCTACCACCACCAAAGCCGTCATGCTGGACGAGTCCGGGCAAATCGTCGGCAAGGGCATCACCAACAGCCGCAGCAACTACGCCGTGGCCAGCGCGATTGCCCGCGACGAAGCGCTGACCAATGCGCGGTTTTCGCTACTGGATCGCGCGCTGGGGCGCTCCACGCATGCGGACGCCGTCCAGGCGCGCGCGCTGGAAAACGACCTGCTGAGCGCGTTCCGCCTGGAACTGTACCTGGACGAGCTGGTTTACCTGGAAGAGCGCGTGATGGCGCTGCTGCAGATCTGGTCGCCGAGCCCGCTGCGCGATGCTGTGACGGCGGCGACGACGGACCTGCTGGCGGACATGCAACACACCGCGCCGGACCTGTTCCTGGGCGGCGTGGAGCGCAAGAGCGACTTCTTCCGCGACATCGCAGGGCAAGCATTTGTCCAGGGCGCCGAGCGCGTTTGCGCCAAGAGCGACGTGCCGTTTGAGCGGCTGGTTGGGCTCTTTGACCGCGCGATTCTCGACGTGGAAACCCGCGTACAAGCGCGTGATTTTGGCGTGTTGCTGCCGACCGCGGTGGCGCGCGTCGCGGTGGCGCGCAAGGTGTCGGCGGGCGTACGAGCGGTGCTGGATCAGGCCGCGCGCGACGCGGCGGCGGAACCGGTGGAAGAAGTGGCGCTGGCGGGTACCGGCTATGGCCGGCAAACGCTGCCGTTTCCCAAGGAAGCCGTGCGTTCGGAAATCCTGTGCCACGGTCGCGGCGCGCATCGCGTGTTTCCGGGGACGCGGAGCGTGCTCGACATTGGCGGTCAGGACACCAAGGCGATCCAGGTGGATCAGAACGGCGTGGTGACCTCGTTCCAGATGAATGACCGCTGTGCCGCGGGCTGCGGGCGCTATCTGGGCTACATCGCCGACGAACTGAATCTCGGCCTGCACGAGCTCGGGCCGCTGGCGCTGAAGGCGACGCGGATGATTCGGGTGAATTCGACCTGCACGGTGTTTGCCGGCGCGGAGCTGCGCGAACGGTTGGCGCTGGGCCAGGCGCGCGAGGACATCCTGGCCGGGCTGCACCGGGCGATCCTGCTGCGGGCGATGTCGCTGCTGGCGCGTTCGGGCGGCATCGAGAACGAGTTTACCTTCACCGGCGGCGTGTGCAAAAATCCGATGGCGACCAAGCTGTTGAAGGAGCTGGTCGTCGACAACTACGGCGAGCATATCCAACTCAACATCCACCCGGATTCCATCTACATGGGCGCGCTGGGCGCGGCGATGTTCGCGCTGGACGACTACAACGCGGGCCATCCGAGCCTGATGCCGACGGTGCAAACGGGCGCGCGGTCGCAGCCGGCGCCGCTGTTTGATGCGTCCTGTGCCTGATTTCGCTTCCAACCGCACGTTCAGGAGACTCTGATGAACATCCACAAGAAAAAGCATCTGACCGCGGGGATTGACGCGGGGTCCAGCTCGGTGAAAGTGGCGATCTGCCGCAGTGAAGCGGGCGCGAATCCGGAAGTGCTGGCGACGGCCGTGCAGCGTATTCGCCGGCGCAACATCGTGGAAGTCGTGGAAGCGACGTTCGCCGCGGCGTGCCTGCAGGCGGGCGTGGATCCCAAGGATTTCGACTATGTGGCGAGCACGGGCGACGGCGAAATGGTGGCCATGCGCACCGGGCACTTCTACAGCATGACGGCCCACGCGCGCGGCGCGCTGGTGCTCGACCCGGAAGCGCGCGCGGTCCTGGACGTGGGTGCGTTGCACGCGCGGGCCATCAAGATCGATGACCGCGGCAAGGTGCTCGGCCATCGGATGACCAGCCAGTGCGCCAGCGGCTCCGGCCAATTCCTCGAGAACATTTCACGCTACCTCGGCGTGCCGTTGGAAGACGTGGGCACCTTGTCGTGTCAGGCGTCCAAACCGGAACAGGTCTCCAGTATTTGCGCGGTGTTGGCTGAGACGGACGTCATCAACATGGTGAGCCGCGGCATTTCGACACAGGACATCCTGAAAGGCATTCACCTGTCGATTGCCGGGCGGCTGGCGCGGCTGCTGCGGGCGATTGGCGCGGAGCACGTGGTGCTGTTGACCGGCGGCCTGGCGCACGACGCCGGGCTGGTGATGGCGCTGCGTGAGACGCTGGAAGGCGGCAAGGCCGTGGAATTGCAGGCACGCAGCCACGACGATGGCATTCTGGCGGGTGCGATCGGCGCGGCGCTGCTCGGTGCCGTGCGCTGCGATCAACTGGTCCGCATGGGCCGAACAGACGTGCTGGTGCCGCGGGTTGCCGCGTAGCACAGGATTTTGGACACACACGGACAGGTGCAACATGGCAAATGATCTTCAGGATATGGACCAACTGATTGGCTGGAATGACCTCTTGACCGAAGAAGAGCGCACCGTGCGCGACATGGTCGGCCGCTTCGTCGACCAGCGCGCGATGCCCAACATCGGCCACAACTGGGAGACGGGCCATTTTCCCCGCGACCTGATTCCGGAAATGGCGTCGCTGGGCATCCTCGGCGCCAATCTGGTGGGCTATGGCTGCCCGGGCATCAGCAACGTCGCGTATGGTTTGGCCTGCCACGAGGTGGAACGCTGCGATTCCGGCCTCCGCTCGTTTGTCTCCGTGCAGACCAGCTTGGCGATGTACGCGATTTGGGCCTATGGCAGCGAGGAGCAAAAGAACCGCTGGCTGCCGCAGATGGCCGCGGGCAAGGTCATCGGCTGCTTTGGCCTGACGGAGCCGGAAGCGGGCAGCGACCCTGCCAGCATGACCACGCGCTGCAAGAAAGACGGCGCGGACTGGCGGCTGAACGGCACCAAGATGTGGATCACCAATGCGCAGATCGCCGACGTGGCGATCGTCTGGGCGCGCGAAGGCGACGGCGGCTCGGTGCTCGGATTCATTGTCGAGAAGGGCACGGAAGGCTTTGCTGCGCATGACATTCCGCACAAGATGTCGATGCGGGCGTCGTTTACCGGTTCCTTGACGCTGGACGACGTGCGGTTGCCGGAAGCGTCGCGGCTGCCCAAAGCCAAAGGCATCAAGTCGCCGCTGGGCTGTCTGGAAAATGCCCGCTTCGGCGTGGCGTTTGGCGTCATTGGCGCGGCGCGTGATTGCCTGGAGCGGTCGCGGGCGTACGCGCTGGAGCGCAAGCAGTTTGGCAAGCCGATCGGCTCCAAGCAGCTGATCCAGGCCAAGCTGGCCGACATGGCCGAGCAAATCGTCAAGGCGTCGTTGCTGTCGGTGCATTACGGCCGGCTGAAGGACAAAGGCAAGGTCACGGCGGTGCAAATCAGCCTGATGAAGCGCAACAATTGCCGGATGGCCCTCGATATTGCGCGGACTTCACGGGCGCTGATGGGCGCCAATGGCATCACGGTGGAGTACGGCGTCATCCGCCACGCGCTGAATCTGGAAAGCACGCTGACGTACGAGGGGACCGAGGAAGTGCACACGTTGGTGCTGGGGCGGGCGTTGACGGGAGAAAATGCGTTTTGAGGCGAGGCTGGCCAGAAGCGACAACGTCCAACGAGGCACACAATGACCCTGAATCTGCAAGGTAAAGTCGGCATCGTCACCGGTGCAGGTCGCGGCATTGGTGCGGCGATCGCCAAACTGTTGGCCGCAGAAGGCGCGGCGGTCGTCGTCAACGATGTCGGTGTGACGATTGACGGTCAGGCAGGCGGCGATCGCCCAGCCGATGAAGTCGTGGCCGGAATTCGCGCGGCTGGCGGGCAAGCGGCGGCGAACTTCGATTCCGTCGCCGACTGGAATGGCGCGTTTGCCATGGTGGAACAGGCCGTGACGACCTTTGGCCGGCTGGATTTCGTGGTCAACAACGCGGGCATCGTTCGCGACATCATGTTCCACAAGATGAGCGAGAGCGACTGGGACGCCGTCATCAACGTCCATTTGAAAGGCACGTTCTGCGTCTGTCGCGCTGCGGCCGAACGGTTCCGCGCGCAGGGCAGCGGCGCCATCGTCAACATGACCTCGACGTCCGGACTCATTGGCAATCTCGGTCAGGCCAACTACGCGGCGGCCAAGCTGGGGATCGTGGCGCTGACGCGGTCGATCGCGATTGACATGCAGCGGTTCGGCGTGCGCGCCAATGCCGTGGCGCCCTTTGCCTGGACGCGGATGACGGCGACGATTCCGACCAGCGACGACCCCAAGCAGCAGGCACGCATCGAGCGGCTCAAGCAAATGTCGCCGGAGCAGATTGCCCCGCTCGTGGCGTTCCTCGTCGCAGACTCGGCCAAGGACGTGAATGGTCAGGTGTTTGCGGTGCGCGGCACGGAAATTTCGCTGTTCTCCCTGCCCGCGCCCAAGCGCGCACTGCACCGCGCCGGCGGCTGGAACGTGGAGTCGCTGGCCGAGATGCTGCCGGAGACGCTGCGCCGCGACTTTGTTCCGCTTTTGGTGACCGGCGATGTCTTTGGCTATCCGCCGCTGCTGTAGCTACCACCCCACCAGCGTCTGCACCGTCCGCCAATTTCGCGCCGTCGACACCGTCTTCAGCCGAGCGTCCAGCCAGGCATTGGTCAACTTCGTGCGGGCAAACCCATTCGGCGTGTGCAGATAGACTTCGCGGCCGCGCAGCTGAAATTCGTCGGGCGGCGAGCGGCCCGGATCGAGAGACGCCACCTGTGCAGGCGTCGGCTCATCGGCGAGAAAGGCGACGCTCAGCAGCGCCGGATCGCGTTCCGGCCAAGGATTTTGCGCCACCACGGCCGCCATTTCCGCCACCGACCGCAGCAACACTGGCACGGACAGCGCGAATTCCCGCGTGATCGCGGCTTGTAGGTCGCGCACCAGCGTTTGCGCAAGCGGCGGCGGCAAGTCCAGCGCGACGTTGCCGCTCTGGATGTAGGTCCGCACGTTCTGGCCGCCGAGCGCTGCGCACAGGCGCGTCAGTTCCCTCATCGGCAAGATGTTTTTGCCGCCGACGTTGATGCCGCGCAGCAGGAGGGTGTGGCGTTCAGGGACCATGTTGTTCCTTCGCGATGGCGTGTTGCCCCGGGTGCAAAGCGTAGCAGCACCCTTGCCAACGGCACAGATGCTACCACGAGCTTGGACCTCTCGTGGCAATGCCGCTTGACCCGCGAATTCACTCAGCGTGTTGGGCGCGAATCGTGCAGTTGCATGTCGTCCGACACCGAAGCAGCGACCCAACGCGCCAGCTCATCGTCGCGCGCGACCACGTACGCGACCTGCAACCCGGTCGTCGCGTGAATGCGCTGCGTCACCCTCGGGTCCGGCATTCCGGAAATCGCGACCTGCAGCGTGTCGTCGCTGTCTCTTGCGAGCGGCACCACGTGCTCGCCCAGCATCAACTCGCGGGGGATCACACCGGCCAGCGACATCTCGGGCCACGCGTCCTGACGCGCGCGTGGCAGTTGGGCCTGTTCGGCCAGCGTGTCAGCGAGAAATTCCGGTGTCAGGCGCCCGGCTTCAATCAGTGTTTGCCCCAGCATTGCCCCGGTCTCCCGCTGGCGCGCCACCGCCCATTCCAGGTCCGACGGCGTGATGATGCCGTGCTCCAACAGCAACTCACCCAGCCGCCGTCGGTGATGGGCGAGCTCCGCGCCGGTCGGAAACGTGTGCGCGGTCTTGTCCCACGCGATCGCTGCTCCCGTCACCAGATGCACCACAAAAAGATGCCAAGCCCGAGAGACGGCAGCAAAGTTGATGAAATTGTTCAGCACCATCCGCGGAATACTGAGCAGCCCTTGCTCAAATCCAGCCATGCGCGTCACGAAGTACACGCGCTCAAAGAGCCGGTTGGCCAGCAGCGCAGTGTTGATGATCAGGATCGGCTGCAGCCAGGCGTGGAAGATCACCAAGTCGTGAGGCGCCCCGTGGCCTGGAATCCGGTTGCCCCAGACCGTCACGGCCAGCGCGTTGGCGAGGACCAGATACGCGAGCATCGAAAACGGCGCCGTGACGATACCTTTGCGGTCACGAAATAGCATGTATTTGTTCCAGAAATCGCCACGCCATCGCAGTTGTTGCCAGCCGAGAAACGCGATGCCCAGGATCCAGCGCGCGCGTTGCCGGTAAGCCGCGCGAAACTTCGACGGAAAATACTCACAGGTGGCCAAAAGCCCCGACGCGGAAACCGGGCGTTGCCACCACGAGCCCAGCAGGCTGACGGGCTGCACCTGCAGGGGAAAACGCGCGAACATCTGCCGCGTGAACCCAAGTTCCGCGAGGCGGAAGCTGAAATCGTAGTCCTCCGTGAGTGTCGCCGTGTTGAACGCATGGTTCTGGTGGGCCTTCATCGCAGCCGCGATCGCATTTCGGCGATAGCACAGCGCCACACCCGCGCCCGGCACGAGGCCCGTCAGCCGCTGGCGCACGACGACGTCCTTCTGATGCACTTCGCTGAAGTCGTCCAGATACGTCCCCGCGACAAAGGCGGTCCACGCCAGGTCCAACGATGCCACCGGCAGCTGAATCAAGTCGTGCGTGTCGATCTGGCTATTGAAGTACTTGATCTCCAAAGGATGAATGACATCTTCGCAGTCGTGCATCAGGACGCCGACAAAGCGCATCCGATGCTCGGATTCATAGGCAACGATGTCCCGCAGAATCCAGTTCAGGCAATCCGCCTTGCACGTGGGACCGTCGGTGCGGACGGGGGCGCGTCGAATGTGCACGGGGTCGCGCGCAACCATCCTGTTGACCTCAGCGCACGTCGCGGGGTCATTCTGGTAGGTGCCGAGGAACACGACATAGTGCGTGTACTCAAGCGTTTCCAAGGTGTTTTCAATCATGTGCGCAATGACGTCGGCCTCCTGCCACGCTGGCACCATCACGGCGAACCAGCGCTCCTCGCGTGCGCGCAGGGCTTCGATCGATGTGGCGGGGTGACGGATGCCGCGGACGAAGCGTCGGTAGAACTCGCTGCTCCAGTAGGAAATGTCGATCACCAAGTCGTCCAGACCGCTGACCAGAATCACAAACGCGGTGGCGACGATGAGGATATTGAGCACGTTCAAATAGACGAGCCAGAGTGTGCCAGCCATGACAACCTCCCGTTTCCGTGAAGAGCCGTCCACGACTGCGACGCCGGAAGGGCTCCCGCAGCGGCTGCCGCCTGCTCACACAGGGCAGACGACAGCCGAGAACACGCTCCGCAATCGTGCGCAGCGTGCCCAGTCGATCACAGGGTCGTGATGCCGACAAACTTGTACCCCGCCGCCTTGATGCCGGTGACTACCGTCTGGAGTTCAGCCAGCGGCGCGTACGGGTGGAAGAAGAAGCTCGCTGCGCCGTCGCGAATCACCAAGTTGTTCTTGGCAGTCGTGACGAGATCCGCCGACAAGCGTGGCGGATGATTGTTGTACGCGTCCGGCTCATAGTTGCCCAGGTTCTCTGGCTTGACCTTCCAGCCGTAAATGTCCGTGACGGTGTAGGGATAGAACAAGCCGATGCTGTGGCTGATGTTGGCCGGCGTGAGGCCGAGGTCGCCGCCGAAGTAAAGGCCGCGGTGATAGGCCGACCCAAACAGAAGCCGAATCGTCTTGGAATCGAGCGCCGAACCAGCATAATGGGGATACTCAAACAGCGTCGGCGAAGCCAGTCCAGCGCTCTTGAGCGCCGCAAGACCGAGCGTGATCCGGCCAAGCGCCCACGCGGCCGAATCCTGAGCGACCGCGCCGTCGTAAATCACGTTGTTCGTAGCGGCATCGACGTGGGCCGTGAAGAATTCGAAATCGTCGCCGCTGGCGCCGGAATAGGGGTTCTTCACGCTGCCGTATTGGTGGGTATAGCCGTGCATCACGAGCGTACCACCGTGGCTGAGTGCGTACTTCAGCTGCGTCAGCATCTGCGGCTTCTGGCTCCATTTGACCGTCGTCGGCGGGCCTTCCGCGCCCAGCGGGTCGGTCCAAAGCGGGATGACAGCCACGCTGAACGGCACAGCCGCGGTGTACAGGTAGTCGACAATCGCCCGGAACGACGTCGGATCAGTCACAGGACTCACGTCCTCCAGCCGCAGCAGCGCGCGATGTTGCACAGGTGTCGTCGGAGCCAGCGCGTCAAACAGCAGGTCGCAGAACGCCAAGTACCGGTCATTGTGGTCGATGTACGCAAACGGCACCTCGCCGATGTACGTCAGGTTGGCCGAACGAACGGCCCAAGGCAGCGTCGAACCGTCCGGCCGCAGCGCCGTCGCGACGGTCGTGACCTTGCTCGGGTCAAATGGACTGAACTGCATGATGCCCGAACCGTTGTTGGCGTCGCGCATCAGGACCGTGCCCTTGTAGACAACCTGACTGATCGGCGTGACGTCAAAGGCCCACGGATTGTAGCCATATGTGCCGACAAAATTGCTAGCGCGATTGGCAAGTTGCCAAATGTTGTCATACATCCAAATGACCGGAAGGCTGGTCTTCAGGACATCGTCCAGGAACGCCACTGGCAGCGGCTCGTCGTACGTGGAACCGACGTAGATCACCGCCTTGTACTTGGCGAGATCGCCCGCTTTGTACTGGACAACGGGCTTGCTCGCGGTCGCGCCAAAGTGACTCGCGAGGTTGAGAGAAGCGATGCCGTAGAGCTCACCCAGCCATCCGTACGGCCCTGTGCTGTCGTAGAGCACCAATGTGCCTGCCGGCAGCGTCGCGAAGTTGAGCATCGTCTGCGGCAAACGGGTCTGGATTTCGACGGGTTCCTGTAGCGCCTCCGCCGGGCGATGGTCAAGCCCGCGATCCTGCGGCACGGGCCGCTCGCGGCCATCGATCAGCGGCGCGGGGCCAAAATCGGTCGGGAACGGATTCATGCTCTGTTGGGTCGGAACACCCAGCATCGTCACCGGTAGCGGTTGGCTCGTGGAGTTGTCGTTCTTGGCGGCAATTCCGGTGACCTGCTCCTGAGGGGAAGTCGCCTTGTGGTCAACCTTACTCTCATCCGTAGTCGCGCAGCCGAACATTCCGACCAAGGCGACTGCGATCCAAAGAGAGGACATGTAGCGTTTCATCTGAACCCCCTACGAACCTGCGGGCCATGACCCGCGAACAAGGTCAACGTAGGTGGCCGTCGGACGGGCGCAATGGGTTTCTTCGGCGTGAGATGAGATTTGTGATCCTCGGGAGTCCTTGTAGAATCAAGACCATAACGGTCCTATTTCCTCTCATGAGGGAACGCGGCTGAAGCGCACTTGAGCGCGATGCCGGTACGTTGCGGTCGTCATGAGGGGACTTGCGTGCGAGCGGTGGCGGCTACTTCATGCCCGCCGCAAAGATGCCCCACAGCGGCTGGGTCTTCGGCACGAAGTCCTGCTTGCCATACCAGTACAGGCCGGCAAAGACATATCGCGGATTCGGATTTGGATAGCCCAGATAATACTTGAGAATCGTCGCGTCGCCCTGCTTGCCGTACTCGCCAATGCCGACCTGAGCGTTGGGGAACATCGCGGCGAACGTCTGAACCATTGCGTCCAGTTCGGCATATGCGGGCTCCGGGCCGTCGCAATCAAATCCGTAGATCGACGGTGTGACATAGTCGCTCTCCGTCTTGACCGCGGCGCTGATGTTCTTGGCAATCCACGCCACGTACGGGCCGTTCTTGTCGGCGCAGGTATTTGTGTTCCAGTATGGTGTAAACAGAGCCTTTTTTCCGGCAGACTTGACCACATCAGTCGCGGCATCCGCTTGAGCCGACGCGTTGGGGCCCAGCCAATCGCCGTTGCATTCGTTGCACGTCTCCCAGATGTTGATTTGCGGCAGTTGGTCGACGTAGGCCTGGAATCGCGCCCGGTATTCGGCAACTGTCATCTTGGCGTTGTACGTGGAGTCCGACGGCTGGCCAACGATGACCGCGTACGGGGCAATCGCTGCGACAGCGGCCGTATAATCGCTTGGTTGCAAAGGATAATCGAATACGATCCGCACCCACGGCTTCACCGGTAGACTCTTCAGCGCGTCGACGATGGCTGCCAGGTTGTCCACCGCGTCCAGCGTCATGCCATAGACAAGGCCCGCCGGCTGCGGCTGGGTTGTGGCGTCAACAGGCTGAACGGTATCGGCAGCGACAACGGACACGGTATCGACCGGCGGCGCGACGTCTACCACGGCAACAGCGTCCGGAATGACCGGCGGTCCTGTGTCGACGACTCCCGTCGCGACGGAATCGGCCGCGGGCGAACCCACATCGGGCTTCGTCGTTGCGTCCTTCTTGCCCGAAGGTGCCGTCGTGTCCTTCGTCAGCGGCGAGCCGACGTCCGTGGTGATCGTCGGCCACGCGATGTCTTTTAGGTCCGGCGGATTGGCATCGGTGTAGCCGGACGGCAATGTCACGTCCGCCACTTCGATCGGCACTTCGTTCTCAACGTCGGTCAGCGCCGCAATATCTGCGATCAGAGGTGGTCCGGTATCGGGAGGCGTCGATACGACATCGACGACGGGTGCCCACTCATCTGGCGCCATATCCGCAGTGGGCTCCGCGGAGATATCCTTCGCCGCAATCGCCAGTTGGACGTCAGTCGGCTTGGCCGCAGAATCGGCCCAAACGTCGCCGCCGAAAGCCTTTGGGCCGACGCAGCCGCTTGAAATGAGGAGTAGAATGCAACTTGTCACGATAGGAGCGAGCGATTTCATTGTGGTCCTCGACGCGTCCCGCAGACGGCACGCATGGACGAAGTGGCATCGCATGGATCGCGAACCGCTCCGTCCTCGTTTTCAACACACAAATCCCCCACATGGACGCCACTGCCCGCAATTGACGAGGCGCCAACTCACCGATGTCGCCAGCACCGACATCTCTCCGCGCGCAGCGGAACAATCCACGCAATGCCGCGCAGCGGGTGCTGTCAACCTGAGAGGACCAAATGTCCGGTCCGCACGCGGGCGAAGGCGCCAGGTGGTAGACTCGACGAGACTCCTCTCCGTTTGCCGGTGCCATTCGCAGCGCGCAGCCCGCGCAGGTCGTGCGGATGAATCCCTCAAACGCCTTCGCCACGACCGCGGTGCCGCTGCAGGTTACATTGCCGCCGATCGGGTACGACGGGGCGCGGGGGGAACGGAGACAGCCACGCGCATGTTGGCGCTGCGCAACAGGATCGGGCGCGCTGCGCCATCGCGAAAACCGTCCGCAATGACCTGAGTCGGCAACGCCAACGCGGGTACTGCCGCAGTATTTGTACGGCATCCGGACGATGCGATCAGTACCTGCCAGAGGCACGACAGCCACCACAGGTGTCAAGATGCCGGAAGCGAGCGGCTCAACATCGGCACTCCGAAAGTGGCTCTGACGGGTCAAAAGGCGCGACCTTGGCCGGCGCGTGGACGCGCGTTGCAAGGATGCGTCAACGTCCGTGCGCGGTTGTTGTCGGCGGGAACAGCCCGTCAAATGGGCCTCCATGGCTCGCCGTGACAAATCCCCGACCAAACTCCGCGGCCCGCACCTTGACCGCCCCCGCTCGCGGCGCGACACTCCGGCCCCGAGCGGGCGAGCAGTCCCGCGCCACGCTGGCAGGCTGGTCCGCCAGACGCATGATTCGTCAACCAAAAGGACACTTACCATGACTACCCCGATTCGCGTTGCCGTCACCGGTGCTGCCGGCCAGATTGGCTACAGCCTCCTCTTTCGCTTGGCTTCCGGTGAGACGTTTGGCAATCGCCCAGTGATCCTCCAGTTGCTTGATCTGCCGATTGCCGAGGCGCAGAAGAAGCTCGAAGGCGTGGCGATGGAAGTCGCCGACTGCGGCTTCAAGACCCTGGTCGGCATCGAGACCACCGATGACCCGAAGAAGGCGTTCGCGAATGCCAACTGGGCGCTGCTCGTCGGTTCCAAGCCGCGCGGCCCGGGCATGGCGCGTGCGGACCTGATCCGCGAGAACGGCCCGATTTTCGTCGGCCAGGGCAATGCGCTGGAAGGCGGCGCCAAGGACCTGCGCGTGCTGGTCGTCGGCAATCCGTGCAACACCAACTGCCTCATCGCGGCGTCGAACGCCGGCAGCGTGCCCAAGGAGCGCTTCTTCGCCATGACGCGTTTGGACGAGAACCGCGCGGTCGCGCAGTTGGCCGCCAAGGCCGGCTTGACCAACGCGGACATCTCCGGCGTCACGGTGTTCGGCAACCACTCCGAGTCCATGTACCCCGACTTCGAAAACGCCAAGATCAAGGGCAAGCCGCTGACGTCCGTCATCACCGACGCGGCGTGGCTGCAAGGCGACTTCGTGGCGGCCGTCCAGAATCGCGGCAAGGCGATCATCGCGGCGCGCGGCGCGTCCTCGGCTGCTTCTGCGGCCTCGGCGGCCATCGACCACGTCAAGGATCTGGAACGCGCGACGCCGAAAGGCGAGTGGTTCTCCGCCGCGGTGTGGTCGGACGGCAGCTACGGCGCGCCGAAGGGCATCTACACGTCGTTCCCGGTCGTTTCCGACGGCAAGGGCGGCTACTCGGTCGTGCAGGGTCTTGAACTGAGCGACTGGGCCAAGGCCAAGGTCAAGGTCACCAACGACGAACTGCTCGCCGAGCGGGAAGTCGTCAAGGACCTGCTCAAGCACTGAGAAATCAGCGCCAATTTGTCTGAGCGCAGCATTTGAAGCCCCGCTGCCTTGCCCTTTCTTGCCCGGCGCGGCAAAAGGGCAAGGCAGCGAAGTGGACCAGGAGAAACCGATGGAAGATGTCAGCCAACCGTCGCCAGGAATCAGCAAAGTCGTCTCGCGGATGCACGGATCCACGATCGGCCAGAAGGCCCTGATGGCGGTTTCGGGCGTTCTGCTCATCGCCTTCTCCTTTGGCCACATGGCTGGCCACTTGCAAATGTTCGTCGGCCCGGAGCCGTACAACGCCTACGCGCACTTCCTCCAGTCGCTGGGCGGCATCAAGTGGGCGATTCGTTTCGGTCTGGTGGCCCTGACGATTCTGCATATTTTCTCGGCGTTTCAGCTGACGATGCGCAACCGCGCGGCGCGGCCGATTGCGTATGCGAGCAACAAGTGGCTGGCGGCGTCGATTGGCGCCAAGACCATGCGGGCTTCGGGCGGCATCGTGCTGTTCTTCATCCTGTATCACATCCTGCACTTCACGGTGCTGCTCGTGGGTACCGCCGGCTTTCCGCCCGAGGATACCTACAAGCTGGCCAACGGCCTGATGGTCGACGATGTCTACCGGCGCATGGTCATCAGCTTTCAGAATCCGGCCTTGGCGCTTGGTTACGTGTTCGGCGTCGGGCTCCTCGCCCTGCACCTCTCGCACGGCATCCAGAGCGCTTTGCAAACGCTCGGTGCGCTGAATTCGACCTACCGGCCGTTGGTCAAGCGCGTTGGCCCGGCGCTGGCCGGCCTGCTGTTTGCCGGATTTGCCAGCGTGCCGTTGGCAGTCCTCACTGGCTGCATCAAATAGTCGCAACGGTCTTTCGCACCCGCAACCTGTCCTTTGACTCGTCAGACATACGGAGCTTCACGCCATGTCGATTTCCCTTGATTCCAAGACGCACCTGGACGCCAAGACACCAGGGGGGCCTTTGGCGCAACAGTGGGACAAACACAAGTTTGACCTGAAGCTCGTCAATCCGGCGAACAAGCGCAAATTCAAGGTCATCGTGGTCGGCACCGGTCTGGCCGGCGGATCGGCTGCGGCTTCCTTGGCCGAGCTGGGCTACGACGTTCACGCGTTTGCCTTCCAGGACAGTCCGCGGCGCGCGCACTCGATCGCGGCGCAGGGCGGCATCAACGCCGCCAAGAACTACCAGAACGACGGCGATTCCGTGTACCGCCTGTTCTATGACACCATCAAGGGCGGCGACTACCGGGCCCGCGAGTCCAACGTCTACCGTTTGGCCCAGGTGTCCACGTCGATCATCGACCAGTGCGTGGCCCAAGGCGTGCCGTTCGCCCGGGAATACGGCGGCACGCTGAGCAACCGCTCGTTCGGCGGTGCGCAGGTCAGCCGCACGTTCTACGCCCGCGGCCAGACCGGCCAGCAACTGCTCTTGGGCGCGTACTCGGCGCTGTCGCGGCAAATCGGCCTCGGCACGGTCAAGATGCACAACCGCTCGGAAATGCTTGACCTCGTCATGGTCAACGGCCACGCGCGCGGCATCGTCACGCGCGATCTGGTCAGCGGCAAGATCGAGACCTGGGCAGCGGATGCGGTCGTACTCGCTACCGGCGGCTACGGCAACGTCTTCTTCCTGTCGACCAACGCGCAAGGCTGCAACGTCACGGCGACATGGCGGGCCCACAAGCGCGGCGCGCTGTTTGCCAACCCCTGCTACACGCAGATTCACCCGACCTGCATCCCGGTCAGCGGCGATCACCAGTCGAAGCTGACGCTGATGTCGGAATCGCTGCGCAACGACGGCCGCGTGTGGGTGCCCAAGGACAAGGCCGACGTCGGCAAGGATCCGCGGCAGATTCCTGAGGAAAAACGGGACTATTACTTGGAACGCATCTACCCGTCGTTCGGCAACCTCGTGCCGCGTGACATCGCGAGCCGCGCCGCCAAGCGCATGTGCGACGAAGGCCGCGGCGTGGGCCCAGGCGGTCTGGGCGTGTACCTCGACTTTGGCGACGCCATCAAGCGCATCGGCAAGGCCGCGGTCGCGGATCGCTATGGCAACCTGTTTGAAATGTATCAGCGCATCACGGACGAGAGCCCGTATGAAGTGCCGATGCGCATCTATCCGGCCGTGCACTATTCCATGGGCGGCCTGTGGGTGGACTACAACCTGATGAGCAACCTGCCGGGTCTGCACGTCATCGGCGAAGCGAATTTCTCCGATCACGGCGCGAATCGTCTGGGCGCTTCGGCGCTGATGCAGGGCCTGGCGGACGGCTACTTCGTGCTGCCCTACACCATTGGCAACTACCTGGCGACGTCGGGTCAGAAGAAAGTGACGGGCGACGAGCCGGAGTTCAAGGCCGCCGCGGACGACGTGCGCAAGCGCGTGTCGACCCTGCTCGGCATCAAGGGCAAGCGCTCGCCGACCAGCTTCCACCGGGAACTGGGCAAGCTGCTGTGGGACAATTGCGGCATGGCGCGCAACGCCAAGGGCTTGCAGGAAGCGCTGGACCGGATTCCCAGCCTGCGCGAAGAGTTCTGGGGCAATTTGAATGTGCTGGGCGACGGCGACAGCTACAACGTCGCGCTGGAAAAAGCCGGCCGCGTCGCCGACTTCATGGAGTTCGGCGAACTGCTTTGCCGCGACGCCCTGGAGCGCGAGGAAAGCTGCGGTGGCCACTTCCGCGAAGAATACCAGAGCGAAGCCGGCGAAGCGGAGCGCAACGACGAGAAGTTCACCTATGTGGCCGCGTGGAATTACACCGGCGACGTGTCCAAGCCGGAACTCGTCAAAGAACCGCTGATTTTTGAAGAAGTTCACCCGAGCACGCGCAGCTACAAGTAGGCGTTTGACCTCACGATTTCGGAGCAGCAGATGAATCTGACCCTGAAGATTTGGCGGCAGAAAGACAAAGCGACGCCGGGCAAGTTCGAGACCTACGAGGCCAAGGACATCAGCCCGGACATGTCGTTCCTCGAAATGCTGGACGTCGTCAGCGAGCGCGCGCAAGCCCAGGGCCAGGAGCCGTGCGCGTTTGACCACGACTGCCGCGAAGGCATTTGCGGCATGTGCTCGCTGGTCATCAACGGCGTACCGCATGGCCCGGAAGCGGCGACGACGACGTGCCAACTCCACATGCGCAAGTTCAAGGACGGCGACAACATCGTCATCGAGCCGTGGCGCGCTTCTGCGTTCCCCGTGCTGCGCGACCTCGTGGTGGATCGCACCGCTTTTGACCGCATTCAGCAAAAGGGCGGCTTCGTGTCGGTCAACACCGGCGGCACGCCCGACGGCAACGCGATTCCGGTGTCCAAGCTGGAAGCGGATTTGGCGATGGACGCGGCGTCGTGCATCGGCTGTGGCGCCTGCGTGGCTGCCTGCAAGAACGCATCGGCGATGCTCTTTGTCGCGGCGAAAGTCAGTCAGTACGCGCACTTGCCGCAAGGCCAAGCCGAACGTTCCCGCCGCGTGCTGGCGATGATGGAACAGCACGATGTGGAAGGTTTCGGCTCCTGCACGAACTTTGGCGAATGCGAAGCGGTGTGCCCGAAAGAGATTTCCGTCCGCGTGATTGCCGAGATGAACCGCGACTACCTGCGCGCGACACTCGTCGGTACGGATCCGTGACGGTCCAGATGGGTTGCGCCGAATGAGCTCCAGTGCGTTTCGCTGCCAGGTGCGCCTCACGTTGGCGGATCTGGACCGAGGCGTTGACGCGTCCCGCACCTTGGTGACCGCCCAGCAGCCCGATGAGCCGGACGAGCACATCCTGCTGCGGTTCTTGGCTCAAGTGCTTTTTTTTGAAGAGCAATTGCGCGATTCGCCCGGCTGGATCGACATCCACGAGCCGGACGTGCGCGCGGACGACCTGACCGGCCAGCTGCAGCTGTGGATCGAATGCGGCGCGCCGCCGATGAAGCGCCTGGAAAAGGCGTTGAGCCGCCACAAGAACGCGCGTTTCGTCGCGCTGTTTGGCCATCCGGAAGAGGCAGAGCTGTTTCGCCAGGCGGTCATCGGCGACAAGCTGCGCCACGTGGAACAGCTGGAAATCTGGACCTTGCCGACGACGTTCATGGCGGAGCTGGAGCGCTTTGGCAACCGCAGCATGACCTGGAATGCGACGATTGCCGATCACACGCTGTACCTGGAATGTGACGGCGAGAATCTGGACTGCATTCCGGAAAAGCTGCCGCCCGCGACCGCCCGCCACCAAAATGCCGCTTGAAATCGGAGTTGCCGCATGATCACGCCGCGCGAAATCGCCCCGGAACACGAACAGCGGCTGATTGCCCATCTGGAAGCGCGCGAGGAAGCGTACATTCAGCGGCTGCGCAAGCTGGTCGACCAAAATAGCGGCATCGACAATCCGCAAGGCCGCCTGGCGTGTCTGGCGATGCTGGAGCAGGTGTACAAGATGCTCGGATTTGCCTGCGAACGCGTGCAGAAGCCCGGCGACATGGTGCATCTGGTGGCGCGGCGGCCGGCGTTGGGCAAGAACGCCGTGCTGGCTCCCAAGGTATTGATTCTCGGGCATTTTGACACGGTGTACGACGCCGACACGACCTTTTTGAGCTTTACCCGCGAAGGTCAGTACCTGCGCGGTCCCGGTGTCGGCGACATGAAAGGTGGGCTGGTTGTGGCCTTGGCTGCGCTGGAAGCCATCAATTCGATTGGTCAATTGGGTGATTTTGACTGGCTGTGCGTGCACAATGCCGATGAAGAGGTGCAGTCGCCCACGTCCCGCGACTTGATCGAGCAACTCGCCGTCGGTCGCGATTTCTGCTTGGATTTTGAGATCGGCCGCAAGTCCGGCGCCGTCGTGCGGTCGCGCGCGGGCGTGGGGCGGTATTTCGTCACGGTGCACGGCAAATCGGCGCACGCCGGCATGGATCACGCCGATGGCGTCAACGCAATCGTCGGCATGGCCAGGATTATCGGCCAACTTACGGCGCTCGGCGACAGCAAGAGCGGCACGACAGTCAACGTCGGGACCATTCGCGGCGGGACCAAGCGCAACATCGTGCCGGACCAGTGCAAGATCGAAGTGGACGTGCGGGTGCTGACAACCGCTGAGGGCAAGCGCATCGACAGCGCAGTGCAGCAGATTTGCAGCGAAGCGCCGATTCCCGGCGCGCGGGTCGAGGTTCTCGGCGGCATCGGTCGGCCGCCGTGGCAGCGCAATGAGCAGAGCGAGGCGCTGATTTTCCACTTCCAGCACATCGCCAGGGCGTTCGGCATCCTGCTCGGCGCGGAAGACACCGGCGGCGGATCGGATGCCAACTTCACGGCCGCGCTGGGCATCGCCACGATCGACGGTCTCGGACCGGTCGGGGAAAGTCCGCATACATTCGATGAACGCATTCTTGCGCATTCGATTGTCGAGAGGGCGAAGTTGGTCGCGCTTTCGGTGCTGACGTGGACGCGATCGGCGCCGATCGAAGTCAATTAGACACGCCGACCGAAGTTCGAGATCATCCGTTTTCGATCCGCGGCGTGCCACCGGGGGTGCACGCTTGCGGTCCCAGTCCGAAATGCAACAGGTCTGACCAAAGAAGTTTGGTGTCCGACATAAGTCAGCCTGTCTAGCCGAGCGGCGAGCCAAACAGCGCGGCATACAGGTCATGCGCCAATTCGCGGCTGCTGCCGTAGCGTTGTGATGGATGCTTGGCCATGGCCTTCTCAATCACCGGCACGATCGCCGCGGGCAGGGCCGGATTGAACATGCGCGGATCCGGCACCGGCTCGACCGCGTGCGCCGCGAACACGTTGCCATCCTGGAAGGGCAGCACGCCAGTCACGAGGCGAAAGACCATGACGCCCAACGCATAGATATCCGTGCGGTGGTCGACGCGCCCGCCCATCAGCTGCTCTGGCGCCATGTAGTGCGGCGTGCCGATCAGCACGGACTGTTCGCCGAAGCCTTCATCCGCGACGCGCGCGAGGCCAAAATCGAACAGCTTGACGACGCCGTCGGCCGCCACCAGCACGTTGTCCGGCTTGATGTCCCGGTGCAGGATCTGCTGACTGTGCGCGTGATCCAGGGCGTCACACAGCTGCGCAACCACGGAGTACAGGAATTGCCAGTCGCGAATCGGCTCACGCACCGGCAGGTAGGCCGACAGCGGGACGCCATCGACGTATTCCATGGCGTAGTACAGCACGTCATCGACTTTGCCGATGTCATAAATGTGCACGATATTCGGATGGTTGAGACTCGCGGCGAGTTTCACTTCCCGCAGGAAGTACTTGCGCGCCAGCTCTGTCGACATCGTCGACTGTGCCAGGAACTTCAGCACAACCGTGCGATTCAGGTGCAGGTCCACGGCGCGGTAGGCGACGCCGTTGCCGCCTGTGCCGATGTGCTCCAGGTAACCGTAGCGCTCGGACAGCGACGGTGGAATCATCTCCGGCCAATCGCCTTCAATCGGCCACGTCTGGGCATGCAGCAGTGGTCCGATGGCCTGACTTTCCCGGGTGTACGCCACCGTACTTTCCGTCATCACCCGAGGCACTTCGTGACCGGCGTCGACCATCGCCAACGGCTTGCTTGGCCGGGACTCGGCGATCTCCACGTGAGCGCGCGCAGGTGGACGGGCCTTGGGAGCCGATGCGGTCGGTGCGTGAAGGTTCGCCGCTTGGATGGCCGACGCGTGCAAATCGTCGGTCTGCCGCTGGACCGCCGCTTGATGCGCGAGCACGTTGTGATCGGCGTAGGTGGACGTCTCCGTCGGCGACTCGGGGACCGCAGCTTTGGCTACGCGCGCCGGCCGTGCAGGCGTGGCCGTCTGTTCGCCGGAGCTGACTTTGGCCAGAAACGACCGTGTGACGGAAGAAGTCGGTCGCGGTGCAGGCTGCGTGGTCGCTGGAACGGAGGCATCCGCTTCGGCCGAAGCCGTGGCTGCAGCACTCCGCCGCGAAGTGGGCTGGGCGCCCAGTGCGTTCGGCGCGGCGGGCGGCGCGCTCTTGGCCGGTTCGAAGCCGCTCGACAGACGCCGCATGACCGTGTTGCGGGTGATGCGCTGCACAGGTTCAGGCTCGGCGATGGAATCCGGAAAATAGTCGTCGTCGGGCAACGGCGTCGCGATCGGTGCTTCGCCGCCAAAAAATCCGACGTCTTCGGAGTCCGGTGCTTCGACCGCCGCCGCCGGGAGGCGCCAGGATGCTGCGGGCGACGTGCCCTCCGCCGAACGGGCCGCGACCGGCGCTGCCTCAGGTTGAGAAAGGTCCAGCGTCGGGTCGGCGGCGAGCAGGCGCGCGACCGAAATCTCCATCGTTTCAGATTCGTCGCGCCGTTCCGTTTCCGCGGCCGTGATTTCTTCGGGCAGGCTCGCGGCGGTCTCAAACTCCGACCAGTCAAAGGCCCGGGCTGGCTGCGCCGCCGCACCGGGCAGCTCTGCTTCGCTCAAACCGGACGCCAGAGCGGCTGCCATGGCGACAGAAAGCTCAATTGTTTCGGCCTCCGGGGCTTGCGTCTCGGTTTGCGTCTCGGCCGGCGTCACCGAGGCTTCCAGCGCGAGACCGGGGTCCAGCGCGGTGTCCGCCCAAGCATCGTCCGGCGGCTCATCGCCCAGGGCAAGGGCGCTCAGATCGTCAAACGTATCGGCGATCGCGCGCGGCGCTTCGGCCTCTTCGGCAGATTCGACCGAAGCAGCGGCGGCCGCCGCCTCTTCACCGCGCAATAGGACCGCTGCGTATTTCGGTTCAGCCGGCTCTTCCAACCCGAAAGACCAGTCATCCAGTGCACTTGGCGCGGGAGCGTCGGGCTCTGGAACGGCGGCTTGCGGCACCGAAACAGGCGCGGCAGTCGCAAAAGCAACGCGTGCGGGTTCTTCCGGCCCGCTGTCGGTCATCGGCACGCCGAAGCGGAACCGTCCGCCGAGACCGTCGGCGATCACGCGAAATCGTGGCACCCGCAGGATGTCGCGCAACACCTGCTCCAACGCCAGCCGGCTCGTCGGACACAGCGCATCGGTCCAGGTGACGGAAAAGCCCGGCTGGCCGCCGGCGCCGCGCTCGACGAGATAGCGCATGTGGCCATTCAGCAGCACTGTCGGGCCATCCGGACCATGCGGCTTCAGTTCCAATTCCACCGGCGCGCCCGGCTGCACGGCCGCGCGCGTGGCCAAAAACGCTCCGCCAGCACTCACGTTGGTGCACACGACCTCAAACGTCGCGTTCGCGGTGTGCGCCGTGGCGACAAGCAGAATCGGAAACCGCGGATGTTGTCGACGATCGTCATACATTGCGATCTGAACCTCACGTGCGGACGCAGCCATCGGTTGCGTCTCCGACCCGTCAATTGTGCCGATTGGCAGCCTGCTAGACAACCCCGCATGTTCGGCGGCACACAAGATTCCTTGCCGCCTCCGGTTGACCCTGTCGCGCGTCCGGGTGACGCTTGGGCGGAAGGAGCGGCCATGGCCCTGCATCGGTTCTCGGCAATTCGCGGTCATCGCGCCCAAGTGGCTGCCCTCGCGCGGTTGGTCCTGCGTGGCACGCCGGGTCACGCGTACCTGTTTGAAGGTCCAGAGGGTGTTGGCAAAGACGTGGTTGCGCAGGCGTTGTTGGCGCGGCTCGCATGCATGCAGCCCGACGCAAATAACCCAGATCCGTGTGGTCGTTGCCCATCCTGCGCCGCGTTCAATCGCGGCGATCACCCGGACGTCACACGTCTCGAACGCGATGGCGCGACGATCAAAATTGATCAGGTTCGTGCGGCGGTGAAACGGCTGCGTTACGAACCGGTGGTGGGCGCGGTCAAAGGGCTCATCGTCGAGTCCGCTGAACTGCTGCGCGAGGAAGCAGCCAACGCGATGCTGAAGACGCTGGAAGAACCGTCCGGGCAGACGGTCTTCATTTTGGTGACTTCCAAGCCGCAATTGTTGTTGGACACGATTCGTTCGCGCTGCCAGGTCCTGCGTTTCGCGCCGCTGTCGCCTGATGACGTCGCCGCCTTGCTGATGGCCGAGGGCCAACCCGCGGATTTGGCCAGGCCAGCTTCCGCGCTTGCCGAGGGTTCGATGACGCTCGGGCGCACGCTGTGCGATGCGTCGCGGATGGCGTTTGTCGACCACGTGGTGGATTTTGCCCTGCGTCTGGGCCAGGACGCGCCGAGCGAAGCCGCCGCGTTTGTGGAAGGCCTGGGCGCGCGCCTGGTGGGCATTCGCCCCGACGACGTGGAGGCCAAAGGCAAAGACTTGGTGCGCGCCGATCTGCCGTGGATCCTGGAGATTCTGCGCAGTGCGTGGCGCGATGCGCTGATGGTCGCGACCGGGATGCCGGCGGAGTCCTTGCCTCACGCGCGCGTCGCGGTCGGGTTGCGCACGTTGGCGCATCGGGTTGACGCGGGCCGGATCGTTGCGGCGATCGACGCAACGCAGCGGTTGGAAGACAAGCTCGTGCTGAATCCGAATCCGAAATTGGCGATGACCGCCGTGCTCGTCGAAGCGGCGATTCAGCTGCGCTCATAGCCACTTTTTGGCGCTCAACATTCCCCCGACCGGACTCGTGCATTTTCGTGGAAAAGCGCTATGCTTTGTGCGGGGTGTCAAACAGCGGGGGCTGGTTGACCGCAATCTGTCATTGGGCAGATGACTTGGGGAGTTCGTCGTGAACGCATCAAATGAAATCAAGCCGCTCGTGCGGTGGATGCACTGGTTTGCCTACCTGGCTGTTGCGGGCGCCCTGGTGGCCTTGGCCGGCTGCGGTGAGGACGCCTCGGTCGCGGGCACCAGCTTGCCCGATTCCGAGACGGGCGGCAGCGACGTGGTGCTGACAGACGCGCTTGTGGACGCACCGGTCGGCACTGACGCCACGGCCGTCGACGACGTTTTGCTGGATGCGCCCGACCTCGCCGCGCAAACCGATGCGATTGCGGAAATCGCCGTGGACGTCAGCGATGTGCAGGAAGACGTGGACACGGGACCGAGTTGCCCGAGCGACCATTGCCTGATCGCGACGGTTTGTTACACGAACTTGACTGCCAACCCGGCCAATCCCTGCCAGCGCTGTTTTGCTTTGTCCGATCAGCTCAACTGGTCGTCTGACGACACCGCCAAGTGCGACGACGGCAGCAGCTGCACGCCGGACGATCACTGCACGGACGGCAAGTGCACCGGCACGCCGAGCAAGGACTGCAACGACGGCAACGCCTGCACCAAGGACGACTGCTCGCCGACTGGCGGGTGCACCCATACCAATTTGAACGACGCCGCGCCGTGCGACGACGGCAACGGCTGCACGAGCGGCGACGTGTGCGTGAACTCGATTTGCCTGCCTGGGCAAGTCACGACGGACTGCAACGACAATGACAGCTGCACCATCGACACGTGCGATGTCAGCTTGGGCTGCGAGCACACCGCGACCGGCAGCGGCCCGTGCGACGACGGCAACGCGTGCACCGGCAACGACACCTGCGGCGCGACGGGCTGCGCGGGCACGACCTTGGATTGCAACGACAATAGCGTTTGCACCATCGATTCCTGCGATTTGATCAAGGGTTGCGTGCACACCGGCGCAATCGCCAAGTTCTGCACGGACAACAATCCGTGCACGGACGAAGGCTGCGACCCGGTCCAGGGCTGCGTCTATCCGGCCAACAGCAAACTCTGTGACGACGGCGACATGTGCACGACCGGCGACCACTGTGACGGCGGCAAGTGCTTGGTCACCAAGACGATTTGTGACGATAACAACCCATGCACGGACGATTCTTGCAGCCCCGGCTCGGGCAGCTGCCTGTACATGGCCAACACCGCCACCTGCACGGACAACGACGTCTGCTCGCTGGGCGACTACTGCCAGTCCAAGAGTTGCTGGCCGGGAGTCGGTACCATGGCGTGCGACGACGGCAACCCGTGCACCATCGACACGTGCGACGCGACCGCGGGCTGCCAGACCAGCGCGGGCATCGGCAAGTGCGACGATGGCAACGCCTGCACTGTGGGCGACACGTGCGCGAACAAGACCTGCGGTGGCTTGCCGCTGGATTGTGACGACAACGACGTGTGCACCATCGACTCGTGCGACCCGGCCAGTGGCTGCAAGCACGACAACTCGATCGCCGCGAATTGCAAGGACGACAACATTTGCACCAACGAGTCGTGCGATCCCAAAAACGGCTGCATCTACCCGTTCAACACCGTGCCGTGCGATGACAACAACGTCTGCACCACCGCCGATACCTGCACGTCCGGTGCCTGCCTGGGCACGTTGATCGACCCGAACGACAACAATCCCTGCACCGACGACGCATGCGTTCCGGGCACGGGCATCGTCCACGTGAACAACCAATTGCCGTGCGAGGACGGCAGTGTCTGCACGCTGAACGACGCCTGTGCATTGGGCGGCTGCGTGCCTGGCACCACGTTGAAGACCTGCGACGACGGCAACCTTTGCACGAGCGACACCTGCGACGCCGTGAACGGCTGCCAGTTCACCGCCAATACCGTGTCGTGCGACGACCAAACCGTTTGCACCAAGGACGACGTCTGCGGCAACAAGGCCTGCGCCGGCACGCCGATTGTCTGCGACGACGGCAACGCGTGCACCACCGATTCCTGCGATCCGGTCGCGGGATGCAAAGCCAGCCTGATCAGCAGCCACGCGTGCCGGCCGACGATCGTCATCGACTACCCACCGCGCGCGGCGACCATCAAAGGCGACCTGACCAAACCAACGCTGACGGTTCTCGGCCACGTGACCGACGCCGCTGGGCCGATCACCAGCCTCACCGTCAACGGCACGCCCGTGACGCCGGCCGCCGACGGCAGCTTCAGCTACCCGATGACGACCTTGGTTGGTGGCAACGAGATTGTCGTGATCGCCCAGGACAGCTTTGGCACGCAAAAAGAGGTTGTGCAGTCCTACTTGTGGAGCAACGTCTTCTACAAGCCGGTGTGGGGCGACCACAGCCAGGGCATCATCGATCCAGGCTTGGCGTACTATCTGAGCAAGTCTGTCATCGACGACGGCGTCCACACGCTGCCAGCCAACGACTTGGCGACCGTCTTTGAAGCGGTGCTCGCGGGCTACAAGATCGAGCAGTACATCCCGTCCTCGATCAACGCGAGCGGACTGACGGTCAACATCTCCAACGTGACCTACGGCAAGCCCGCGGTGACGCTGACGCCGCAGGTCGGCAGTTTGCATATGATCGCAAAGATTCCGAATATTTCAGCGGACTTGAAGACGACGATCTTGTTCATCCCGCTCACCGGGAAGATGACTGCCGACTCGCTGACGATTGAGACGGATCTCGTGCCGTCGGTCGATGCCAGTCACAACGCCGTCATCACCATGACCAATACCGTTGTCACTTTGCCCAACTTCAAGGTGACAATCGCTGGCATCAACCTGACCAGCCTGCTTTCGGGCACCATCAGCAGCCTGACGACCAGCCTGGTGCCGCAGTTGAAGACGGCGCTGGAGCCGGCGCTGTCGAGCGCGTTCAATGCCTTGGCCTTCAAGACTCAATTTCAGGTTGGCAAGCTGGACGGCTCCGGCAACAAGATCGCCGTGGATTTGTACAATGACTACAACAGCATTACCTGTGCCGCTGACGGCATGATCTTCCTGATGCGACCACGCGCCTCTTCGCAGACCGATCCCGCACTCGTCACCTACGACACGCTGGGCATCCCGGCGCGGTCGCATTGCGGCGATGGCCAACCGCAGCTCGTGAAGCTGACCAAGGTCGGCAAGATGGAACTGGTCATCAGCGACGACGCGTTCAATGAGCTGCTCGGCGCGGTCTGGAACGGCGGTCTGCTGGAATTCCCGGTCGGTGCATCGCTGCTGGGCAATATCGACCTCAGCCAATATGGCGTCAGCGATCTCGCGATGAACGTGGACGCGATGCTGCCGCCGGTGATGGAGGATTGCTCGTACACGTCGCCGGTCGCGCAGGTCGGTGACTTGCGCGTCTACGGTTCGCTGAAGCTCTTTGGCAAATCCCTCGACTTCACCATGTACGCCACCTTCAAGACGGACGTGACCGTGACTGCGTCGAACAGCGCGATCGGCATCGCGTTGAATGGCATCAAGAGTGCGGACGTGCAGGTGGATATTGTCCAGGACGACATGGTGGGTTCGGAAAGCGCGCTGGCCGACCTGATCAAGCAGCAGGTGCTGGGCGCCCTGGTGGGCAAGCTGACCGGCTCGGCGCTGGGTTCGTTCCCGATCCCGGCGATCAACCTGAACATTGGCACGACGTCCGTTTCGCTCTCCATCGCGACCGATCAAGTCGTGCGTGTGGAAGGTAACTCCGTCGTTCAGGGCCATCTGCAATAGCCGCGACATTTGTCGGTCACGTTTGAGGCAACCATGAGTAGCAATGTGGGTTGGATGTCTGCGGTCTCGATCGTCGGTCAGGGTGGCATGAAGGTGCGCTGGGGCGGGCTGATGCTGGGTGGCGCGCTTTTGCTTGGCGCGTGTGGCGGCGACGCGGTTCCGAACGGTGGCACCGACGACACTGCGGCCGCGGACACGACCCCAGATACCACTGTTCAAGGCGATGCGGATGCCGCAGTGGGCACGGACGCCGTACTGGACGTCGCGCCGGACACAGCGCCAGACACCGGGCCGGATGCGGACACGGATGCGTGGACGGACCAGATCGACATCGTGCAGCCGGACATCGAACAACCAGATACCGGTCCGGGGAAATGCACGGCCGATCAGGTGAAGGCGTGCGACGACAACTTGGCGTGCACCACCGACAAATGCACGATGCCCGGCGGTGTTTGCACGTGGATCATGGCCGACGGCTGGTGCTTCATCAACGGCAATTGCGTCGGTGCCGGCGAAACCAAGCCCGGCGCGCCGTGCTTTGTCTGCGATCCGACGGTCAGCACCAAGGCGTGGTCGCCGCTCGCTGACGGCAAACCGTGTGATGACGGCGACTTGTGCACCTACGACGGCACCTGTCAGACCCAGCTCTGCGTGTCCAAGCCCACACCGTGTGGCGACAACAATCCGTGCACCAACGACACGTGCGACAAGCTGTTGGGCTGCCTCTACCCGAACGTCGCGCCCGGAACCGCGTGCAACGACGGCAACGCATGCACGCTCGCGGACGCCTGCACCGAGGCCGCGTGCGTCGGCAAGGCCATCAGCTGCGACGACAAGAATCCCTGCACGGATGACGCCTGCGACATGGCGACCGGCTGCACCTACACCAACCACGAAGGCGCGTGCACCGATGGCGACGAGTGTACCTCGGGCGACGCGTGCGTCGGCGGCAAGTGCCAAAAGGGCGTGACCAAAAACTGCGACGACGGCAACACGTGCACGTTTGACCAGTGTTTTCCCAACATTGCCGGCGGTTGTTACCACCTGGCCAAGCAGAGCCCGTGCTGCACCGGCTCGACCAGCGTGTGCGACGACAACAATCCGTGCACGAACGACGACTGCGATCCGGCGACGTCGGCGTGCCTGTACAGCAACAACAGCGCGGCGTGCAATGACGCCAACGCGTGCAGCAATGCGGACATCTGCTCCGGCGGCGCTTGCGCGGGTTCCAGCATCACGTGTGACGACAGCAATCCGTGCACCAACGACAGCTGCGACAAGTCGCTGGGCTGCGTCTTCACGCCGATCGCCGCCAGCGCGTGCGACGACGGCAAGCCCTGCACCGACGACGTCTGCGACCCGGTCACCGGCTGCAAGCACAGCAACAACACCGCGACGTGCGAAGACGGCGACAATTGCACGGTCAGCGACGCTTGCAAGGACGGCGCGTGCGCGAGCGGCTTGGCGCGCAATTGCGACGACGGCAACGTCTGCACGTACGACCAGTGCATCGCGACGATCGCCGGCGGCTGCTACCACTTGGCCACCAAGAGCCCGTGCTGCACGGGCGTGACGAGCATCTGCGACGACGGCAACACCTGCACGAACGACGACTGCGACCCGGCGACGTCGGCTTGCCTGCACAGCAACAACACGGCGCCGTGCACCGACGGCAGCGCTTGCACCACCGGCGACACCTGCGCGGGCGGCACCTGCACCGGCACGACGCTCTCGTGCGACGACTCCAACCCGTGCACGACCGATAACTGCGACCCGAAGGTCGGTTGCGCCCACGGCAACATCGACGGCGGCGCTTGCGACGACAACAACCCCTGCACCAAGAGCGACACGTGCACCGCAGGCAAATGCGTCGGCACTGGTCAGTGCACATGCAACATGGTGTTCAGCACGCAATCCAGCAAGTTCACGACCATCGCCATCGGCAACGGCGGCTTCCCGGGTGAAGGCTTGGACGTCGACGGCAATCCAGCGACGTGCGCGCCGTCGGCGAACTGCTCGGCCGGCATCAACAATTCGCTGGGCGCACTCGCCGGTTTGGCCAACAAGCCGCTGCAGGACGCCGTGACCAAGGGCAGCGTCGATTTTGTCCTGGAGTACCGCGACCTGAAACAGGGCGCGATTACCCTCGGCTTGTACACGGCCAAGGTCGCGGATAGCAATCCAACCTGTGATTTTCAAACGCAAACGTGCGACTACAATGTGGCCAAGAGCCTCATCAATTACGACACGTGCTTGCCTGTCGTCGAATTGCCCGGCAAGCTGGCTGGCAACGTCATCATCGCGGGAGGCAAAGGCACCAACTTCCCATTCTCGCTGCCGATTCAGAGCGGCGTGGTCCTGAGCATCGTGATTTACGGCGCGCAGTTGAACGGCACGGTGACGACGGATCCGAGCGGCAAAATCACCACGTTTGACGGTATTCTCGGCGGCGCGGTGCCCAAGGCCACGCTCGCCGCCGCCATCGACGCCTTGCCCGACGGTTCCTTGCCGATCCCGAAAGATGCGTTGAAGTCGATCCTGGACTCAACGGTCGAAGCGGACATCGATTCCAATGGCGATGGCGTCCTGGACGCGGCGTCGATTGGCCTGAAATTGCATGGAATTCAGGCGAACATCGTCGGCACGTACTGATTCGCCCTCCGGCGGGGATTTTGGCAATTTCACTGCGCGGAATTCCCCAACACTTGGCCCATCCATCCGCGGTCGATCGCGCCAGATCCCGTTGCTGATTGCGCAAATCAGAAAGATCGAAAGTTGGCACGAAACGTGGATCGCTCACGTGTGCGTCGTGATGATTGCGGCGCAAAGGGGGCGACATGTTCGGAGCGCGCGGTCAGATGGAGGGAATGCACGATGTGTGGGCGATCGTGTTGGCGGGCGGCATCGGATCGCGGTTGGCGATGCGGACGCGGCGCGGCGACGGCGTCATTGTGCCCAAGCAATACTGCACGTTGTGGGGGCGGCGTTCCCTGCTGGAAGCGACGTTGGACCGCTTGGAGCCGATTGTGGCGCCGGAGCGCACGGTCCTTGTGGTGGCCGCGCAACATGAAGAGCATTGGCGGACGCAGCGCCATGCAGTGGGCGAGGAGAACATCCTCGTCCAGCCGGCCGATCGCGGCACGGCGATGGGCGCGCTGCTCGCCCTGATGCACATTCGTAGCAAGGACCCTGAGGCGCTTGTGGTGCTGGTTCCCGCGGACCATGGCGTGCTGGACGAGACGGTCTTCCGCGGTAGGCTCCGCCGGTGTGTGGAGGAGGCGCGGCAAGCCCGCGTCGTGATGCTGGGCATGGAGCCGGACGGCGCGGACGACAGCTATGGCTGGATCGTGCCAGGCGCGCCGCTCTACAACGATCGCAGCCTGTGCCGGGTCTCGCAATTTGTCGAAAAGCCTTCCGCGGAACTGGCCGAGCAGCTGCGCGACGTGGGCGCGCTGTGGTCCAGCTTCATCCTGACCGCGCCGCTCAACGCGCTGCTGGGTCTGATTGCCCGGGCGCAACCGCTGCTGTTCAGCTTGACGGTCGCGCACTTGCAGACCCCGTCCAGCTTTGAGCCCGAGGAACTTGCGCCGTTCTACGACACCGTTCCCAGCGTCGATTTCTCGCGCCACGTGCTCGAGGTTCTGCCAGAGTTGCTGTGGGTCGCGTCTGCTGAACCGTGTGGTTGGACCGATTTGGGCACGCCGGAGCGGCTGGATCGCTTCCTGGACGCGCATCGCCACAGCCCGCCCGCGCCGCCCGCGCACGCCTTTGCGCGAAGCCTGGTCCACGCCGCCTGATCGGTCGGCTAATCCAGATACCGCTCGCCGCTGTCGCAAAAGAACGTCAGGATCCGCGTTCCCGCGGGCGCCTTCTGTGCCTCCCGCAGCGCCGCCCAGAGGTTTGCCCCCGACGACGGTCCCACCAGCAAGCCGTGACCTTGGGCAAGGCGCGCGGCCATCTGCAGCGCGTCGTCATCGTGCACGGCGACAATCGCATCGATTTCGTTGCGCTGGACCACGCCTGGCACGAACCCCGCGCCGATACCCTGAATGCTGTGCGGCTGGAACGGCCGGTCTTGCAGCGCTTGGGCCTTCTGTGGCTCCACCGCGACGACCTTCAGGTTCGGCAGCATTTTGCGCAGCCCACGCGCTGTGCCCATCAAGCTGCCGCCCGTGCCGACGCCCGCGACGAGGATGTCCAGCCGGCCCTCCAAGTCGCGCAGGATCTCCACCGCTGTGGTCTTCTCGTGCGCATGCGGATTGTCCAGATTCTCAAACTGCCGCGTCGTCAGCGCACCGCCTTCACCCAAGCTGAGCGCCAGCTCGCGCGCCCGCGCCACCGCACCCGCCATGCCCAACTCGCGCGCCGTCAGTTCCACGCGCGCGCCGTACGCCCGCAGAATCCGCCGGCGTTCCAGGCTCATGTCCTCGGGCATCACCAGAATGCAGGCGTACCCGCGCTCGGCGCAGAGCATGGCCAGAGAAATCCCGGTATTGCCGCTGGTTGCTTCCAGCAGCACGCCGCCGGGCTGCAGTTCGCCGCGGGCCTCGGCCGCGTCCAGAATTTCGCGCATCGGCCGATCCTTGATGCTGCCACCCGGATTCAGGAATTCCGCCTTGGCAAAAAGCTCCATGCCAGCCGGCGCCAGTTGCGACAGCCGCAGCGTGGGTGTATTGCCGATCAGATCGGACAGTCGATTGACGATGGACATGGGCAGCTCCGGCGCGGCCTTGCGCCATGGCCAGTGTAACGCTGAAACGGTCTGCCGCGGAAGTTGGCGTGCGCGCACGATCGCGTGCAAAATGGGGACCTGCGCACAGCGCTGCGAGGGAGGTTGGCAATGACGACGCAACGGCTGGTTCTGGCGCTCCTGTTGTCACTGCCGTTTCGGGCCTTTGCGCATGAGACGTGGCTACAACCCGAGAAATTTGTTTGTGGCATGGAGGAAAGCGTTGAAGTGAAGCTGCGCATCACCGACGGCAGGGCGGTGCGCGACGCCAACCTGAAGCCGGATCGGATCCTGCGGTTTGAGCTCGTTCAAGCGGATCGCCACGCGCCGCTGACGGTGCAATCCGGCGAAGCGACGGAGGCGACCGTGCCTGTGCCAGCGGGGACGTCGGTTGTGGTGCTGGAAACGGCGCCGAAGCATGTCGACTTGGCGGCCGACAAGTTTGCCGCCTACCTGCGCGAGCAGGGCCTGACGCAAATCCAGGCGGAACGTCGTCAGCGCGGCGAAACGCAGAAGACCGCGCGCGAGGATTTCATGCGCTGCATGAAGACCCTGCTAATCAGCGAAGGCCAGAAATCGCCAGCGGATTTTGCCCAAGGGTGCCCGTATGAACTGGTGCTGCGTCGCCAGGTGAGCCGGACGCTGACGTTCGACACGCTGCGCCACGGCGATCCCGAGCCGGGCCAGCAGGTGCGGTTTTGGAATTTGGACACGGGCAAGCTGTTCAGGATCGCCCGGAGCGACCGGAACGGCCACGTGACGCTGCCCTTGCCGCCGGGCCGCTGGCTGGCGACGTCGACGGCGATGCGGCGATCCAGCGAGTTGCAGTCGGATTGGCGCAGTGATTGGGCATCGCTGACCTGGCAGCACGGCGCCCGACGGTAACGATGCTGAGCGATGTAGGACATCAAACTTCTTTGGTCAGACCTGTTGCATTTCGGACTGGGACCGCGAGCGTGCACCTCCGGTGGCACGCCGCGGATCGAAGACGTTTGACCTCGAACTTCGGTCGGAGTGTGTAGCCGCTGCAGCCAGGACCGATCGCGAGTTGCCGCCGTCTCCACCCACGGACTCCACTGGCCGACGTTCTGCCGGATGCGTCCATGTCGAGCCAAACGCCATTCACCGAGCCCCTTTCGCCGCAGGTTCGTTCGCTGCAAGCCGGCGACGTGATCGGCGAGGGCTTCGTCATCGAGCGCACTTTGGGCGGCGGTGGCATGGGGCAGGTCTTTCTGGCGCGGGATCCGCGTCTGGATCGGCTGGTGGCGGTGAAACTGCTGCACGCGACCGTGGCGCAGGGCGAGGAAGCGGACGCGCGTTTTCGCCGGGAAGCCAGAGCGCTGTCGCGCATCGTTCACCCCAACGTCGTTGGCATCCACACGTTTGGCCGCGCCAACGATGCGTGGTTCCTCGTGATGGAGTACGTCGAGGGCCAGAGTCTCGAGGCACAACTGCGCGCCGGGCCGTTGCCGTTGCGCGAGGCGCTGGCGATTGCTCGCCAGGTCGCCAGCGGTCTGCAGGAGGCGCACGCGCTGGGCATCGTTCACCGCGACGTCAAACCGGGAAACGTGCTGTTGCGCGCGCTCGCTTCGGGCGGTCAAATCGCCAAGATCTGCGATTTTGGCCTGGCGCGGCAGTTCCAGGGACAAGAAACCATGGTGCTGACTCAGGAAGCGACGATCCTGGGCACACCTTCGTACATGGCGCCGGAGCAGACTCAAGGGCAGGTCTTCGGCGGATCGCGCCACGTGGTCAGCAGGAACAGCCCGAGCATGCCGAGTTCCACACACAGGCCGGCTGTGTCGTACGGCTGCGCGGTCGGCCCGCCCAGCGACGGCGTGACCATCAGATCGCGTTCCACCCACAGGCCGAGCAACTGGCTCGCCGCAGCAAACGCCAGCAGGCGCGGCGTCTGACGACGCTTGGAACTCAGCAGTACAAGAAACGGTAGGACGGCGACGGTCAGGATCACCACAGCGATTTCAGCCCGCCAAGCGTCGCCACTGCGGCGGATGATGACGCCGACTTCTTCCGGCAGATTGCCGTACCACATCGTCAGAAACTGCGCCCAGCATTGGTAGGCCCAAAAAATGGCCAGCACAAAGATGAGCGTGCCGGCGTCGCGCCGCTGGCCTGCGTTGAGCGTGCCCTGGCGCAAAGCCCACAGGACGGCGACGCCGCCTCCCGACATGAATGCGCCGACGAAGAGGTGCGGACCGATGAGCGTGCTGTTCCAAGCGTGGATCGGGCCGACAACAAAGTCAAAGGACCAAATCGACAGCACGACGGCGTACAGCAGGGCGTAGGTCACGTAAATGCGCGCGGAACGACCCTGCGCGTGAATGTGTGGACGAACGACAAACCACGCCAGGCTGAACAGCAGCAGGCTGACCAGGACTTCGCGCACCGCAAAGGCGGGTGTGGCCAGCCAGAATGCGTCGCGTGTTGGCATGTGATGCGCCCACGGTGCCCATACAGCCAGGCTGACGATGATCGCGACGAGGACCAATGCGGACGCCGGCAAAAAGCGGCTCAGGCGGACGGTTGCGGCGTACAGGGGTTCGGACCAACGGGCGCCACAGAGGTTCAGGATGGCCGAGAAGGCGAGGCCACCGGCGGCCACACCGGTGAAGAACAACCAGCTGGCCACCAGCGAGGCAACTGTGCGGCCCGGGTCATTGCCGATGGCGCCCCAGATGAATGCGCCGAGGCCGATGGCGCACAGGACGGCACAAACGCGAGCGAACCAGGGGCCGGTGACGGCGCTGGCCCCGGCGGTCGGGGTATTCATGGCGCTCCTTCTGGTGAGGCGGCGGTGGGCGCGTCCGCAGCCGTTGCCGCTTCTGCAGGTTCAACGGGCTGGGCGCCGACGCAGCCGGCTGCCTGGATTTCGCGAACCCACGTGACCAGCGACCAGCGATCGCGGGCGCTGAGTCCTTCGCGCATGGACGGCATCGCCCGGCCGCCAGCGGTCAGCGTGCCGTAGATGAAGCCGTCGGTGCGGGCGCAAATGGAGATGTGGCGCAAATCGGGTGCTGGCGGAAAAACCTTTGAAATCAAACCGTTGCCATGTCCGTCGGCGCCGTGGCACGCCACACAGTGGATGGCAAAGAGCTGCTTGCCGAGCGCGACGGTCTGCGGATCGCGCGGATGCGGATTGACCAGATCGGCGTCGTCCTCGCGATCTTCCAGATGCTCGACTCCGCCGACCTGCACCGAACCCACCGGCGCCGGACGCGGCATCATCAGCGGCTGGACCGCAGGTTGCTGTTCCATGCTGGCAGGCCACGGGCCGTTGCACCCGGTGCCCAGCCCGACGATGGCCGCCAAAAGGAGGGTGTTGCGCTTCACGGTGACTCGCTGATGGCAAGGGCCCCGGCCAGCGCGTTGCGCATTGCCGCGAGCTGTTCAGGACTGTGGCCAGACGTTGGCACTTCGACCGCCAGACGATCCGACAGCACGGCGTCGCGTGCCGCTCGGGATACCTTGCGACGGCTGATGGCGCCGAGGACGACCATCGACACGAAGTTCGTCAAACCCGCGCCGAGCATGGTCAACTCGAACATGATGACGCCAAACGGCACCCAAGCGATCACAGGCTGACCGCCCACGTGCATCGGGTGGAGGATCGACGTGCCGACCTCGAGCGAGATCGCAGTGGCCAGTCCAACCAAGCCACCGCCGAGCACGAGCCAACCCATCGCGCGCCACGGACCGGGTTGACCGGTCAGGTGCACGGCCGGATAGGCGGCGGGGCTCGCGACGCGTGCGTTCGTCACGCCCAGTTTGCGCAAATCCCGCAGGCTCTGCGCCGCGCGATCCGGGTCATCAAAGACCGCGATCCAGCCCTTAGGCATGTTGCACCTCATGAGCGCCATCCGCGTCGTGGCCTTCCGTCGCAGGCTCGCCCTGCAAGGTTTCAGCGACGGACACGCACGGGAAAATCTTGATGAACAGCAGGAACAGCATGAAGAACCAGCCCAAGCCGCCGAGACACATGCCGGCTTCGGCCATGGTGGGTCGGTAGAAGCCCCAGGAGAATGGCGCGTAGTTGTGGGCCAGCGTGGTGATGATGAACATGAAGCGTTCAAGCCACATGCCGGCGGTCACGGCGATGGCGATGAAGATCAGCAGCGGCACGCTCCGCCGGGCTTTTTGCGAGAACGCCAGCAGCGGAATGATGCAGTTGCAGAGGATGACCGCCCAATAGACCAGCGCGTACCGGCCGGTTGCCCGCCAGATGAAGAGGTCGCGCTCAGCGGACGAGCCGCGGAAGATGGCCAGGAAGAATTCCGTCAGATAGACGACCGACATCACCAACGACATCGCGAGCAGGAGCTTGGCAAGCATGTCGAAGTGTTCGAGGCGGATGTACGCCTCCAGCTTGTAGCCGCGGCGCATGAAAGCCAGCAGGATGATGGCCATGGCGAGGCCGGAAAAAATGGCGCCGGCGACGAAGTAGGGCGCGAAGATGGTCGAGTGCCAGCCGGGCATGATGGTCATGGCGAAGTCCCATGACACGACGCTGTGGACGGAGACGGCCAGTGGAATCGCGATGCCGGCGAACAGCGGGTAGGCGCGTTCGAACAGGTTCCATTCACTGTCCGTGCCGGAAAAGCCGAGCGACAGGATCTTGTAGAGCGGCCGGCGAAAACCGGACAGGCGACGCGCCAGCAGGGTGAAATCTGGCAGCATGCCCATGTACAGAAAAAGGGCGCTGGTGGTGACGTAGCTGGTGATGGCAAAGACGTCCCAGACGAGCGGCGAGTGGAAATTCGGCCACAACATGCGCTGGTTGGGGTAGGGCAGTAGCCAGAAGAACAGCCAATTGCGGCCGAGGTGAATGATCGGATAGAGGCCGGCGGTCATGATGGCAATGACGGTCATGGCTTCCGCCGAGCGGCCGATCGACGCGCGGAGCGGCGAGCGCGTGAAGAACAGGATGGCGGACACCAGCGTGCCGGAGTGGCTGATGCCGATGAAGAACACAAACGTCGTGATCAGCGAGCCCCACATGACCGGCGAGTTCAGGCCCGTGGTGCCCATGCCGACTTGCATCATGTGGGCGAAGCTCCAGCCGCCCCAGACGACCAGGGAGACGGACGCGGCCAGCATGAGCCAGTAGCGCCAACCGGGCGCGCCGAGCGTGGCCAGGATGTCCTTTTCAATGGGCGGGACGGGCAGCTGTGGTTGGGACGCGCTCATGCGTTGTCCTTGCGACGGCGGGCCAGGTAAGTGACGCCGGGTTGGGTGCCGAGTTCTTCCAACAGCCGATACGCACGGCTGTTGCGGGCGAGCTTCGCGACGGCGGAATTCGGATCGTTCAGGTCGCCGAACACCATGGCCTGAGGTGCGCACGTCTGGGCGCATGCGGGCTGGATCGCGCCGTCCTTCACCGGCTCGCCGGCCAGCTTGGCGCGCTCTTCCACGTCGCGGATGCGCTGCACGCAGAACGTGCATTTCTCCATCACGCCGCGTTCCCGCACTGAAACGTCTGGATTCAAGCCAAACTTTTCGGGCGCTGGGTAGACTCGTTGGAACCAATTGAAGCGCCGTGCCACGTATGGACAGTTGTTCGAGCAATAGCGCGTGCCAATGCAACGGTTGTACACTTGCGCGTTCAAACCATCATCGGTGTGGTATGTGGCATACGACGGGCAGACGGTTTCGCAGGGCGCGGAACCGCATTGCTGACACATCGACGGCACGAAAACGGCGCGCGGTGCATCGGGAGTGCCGGTGAAGTAGCGCTGCACGCGGATCCAACTCATCTCGCGGCCGTTGGCGACCTGTTCGGCGCCGACAGTCGGAATGTTGTTCTCCACGTGGCACGCCGCGACGCAGGCGCCGCAGCCATTGCAGCGATCGAGATCGACCGCCAACGCCCAGCGATGCTTGCCCTTTTCCGCTGGATCCCGAAGCGTGATGACCGGTTCAGCAGCCGGCAGCGCTGGGTGTTTGGCATCCACTTCGCGCGCCAGATTGCGCCCTTGATCGTCCAGGCTACCACCGGTCATCGGCAGCGCGACGTGCTGTCCCGTTTTTGCGATTTGCACCGCGCCCAGGCGTCCCGCCAGCTGCTGTGCACCCTGCAGCAACTCGGTCGCATAGCCCAGTGGCACCGCCAGCACCTCGCGCGCCACTGCGGGCGTCAGGAAAGCGGGAAGCTTGATCGTGCCACGGTGCGTCGTCAGGGCCAGCACGTCGCCTTGAACGATGCCCTGATCGCGCGCCGCTTCCGGGTTGATTTCAACCCAGCCGCGCCAGGCAATCGACGTTACAGCGTCGGGGACCTCGGAAATGAGCGAACTGGTCGGCTTCAAGCCATCCAGGTAGCGCAAAGACGGCGTGGCGACGAGCGCGGTGCCGGACGGAATTTCAGACTTTGTCAGGCCAATTGCCGTAAGTGCCTTTGGCGCCAAGGAAAGTGCTCGCGGTGTCGCGGCTCCAAAGACGCCGCCTCGCTCCACGTCCGCGTCCGCCACGCGATTGCGTTGGTAGGCAGCAAAGGTCTCGTCGTCAGGAAGCCCAGTTGTCTTGCCGAGTTGCCGAGCGGCCGCCAGCAGCACATCGACCGCGGCGCGCGTGTCGTGCAACGGCGTCATGACGGGCTGCTGGAGACCGTGCACGCCCGGACGCGGCGCCACTTCGCCCCACGATTCCAGAAAGTGGTGATCCGGCAGGACCAGATGCGCCTTGTGCGCCGTCTCGTCCATCTGATTGCCCAGCACGGCCACGAAACCGACCTTGGCGATCGCAGCGGCAAAATCCGGGTGCAGCGATTCCAGCCCGAACGGATTGCACTGGTGCACGATGACGGCGCCAATCTTTCCCGCCTTGGCGCGTCGCGTCAGTTCAGCGAGGGACAGCGAGGGACCCGCCCAGGGCTCCGCGGGCGCATCGAAGAACTGCAAGGTCTTGCCATAAGCGCCGATCGCCACGTTCAGCAGGTAGACCGCCTGCGTCAGCGTCACGGCGTCGTCGCCAGCCACGGCACGGCCAGGACCGATCACCAGACCTGGACCGCTCGCGAGCAATTCGTGGGCCAGGTCCCGCACGGCTTTGGCGGTCAAGCCTCCACGTCCCGCGACAATCGCCGGGTCGTGTGCGGCGACAATGTCCTTCAGTTGCCCGAGGGCTGCGTCGTCGAATCCGGCCGGGTGCGGCTGGACGGCCAGCACTTCATGCAACAGACCGAGCACAAACGCCAATTCTGCACCGGGTCGCACGGGCAGAAATTCGTCGGCGGCCGCGGCTGTCGCCGACATGCGTGGCCCGGCGTAGACAAACCGTCCGGGACCATCCGCTGCGCGCAGCGTCGCCAGATCCCGCGCGTGTTCGACCGGCGAGCCCCAGTCTTCCAGAAAATCGCTGCCGATGGAGAGCAGCATCTTCGCCTGGCTGATCGCCCACACCGGCTGCGCAGCCAGACCAAACGTCGCCTCTGCCGCTTCACGCAGCCACGCCGGCTCGGCCGCGTCGTAGTTCAGGACTTGATCCGGCGATTGCCCAAGCGCAGTCAGCCAATTGCGCAAAAAGTCGCCGACCACGCCTGACTCCGGCCGCGAGATCACGACGATCTGTTTGCCCGCCGTCAGCGCAGCGTTCAGGCCGTCCGCCAAGGCCTTTTGCGCTGTCGTCCAGTCGCCCGGCTTGCCGCCCAGCATCGGCGTCGTCAGGCGATCCCCAGAATAGAGCTCTTCGATCGTCGCCTGGCCGCGCACACACAGCGCGCCACGGCTGAGCGGATGTTCGGTGTTGCCCTCCGCCTTGACCGCGCGACCTTCACGGACCCGCGCCGTCAGGCCGCAACCGGCTGAACAACCTCGGCAAACGGTTCGGTAGTACGCGGCGACGCCTGGCGTGATGTCGTCGGCGGGCACGACTTGCGGCACGATGAAGCGCGGCAGCCGTTCGGTGCAGCCCAGCAGGCTCGCAGAAGCGCCCGTCGCGGCAGTGATGCCGAAGAAGCCGCGCCTGCTCATGGATTTGCGGTCAGTCATCTTGGCCTCACTTGTGACAGCCGACGCAGTCAAGCGTCGCTTTTCGCTGCTGGTGGCAGCTCAGGCACCAGCCCATCGTCAGCGGGCTGACTTGGACGACCTTGGTCATTTTGGCGACATCGCCGTGGCAAGCGCTGCACGCCAGATCCGCGGCGATGTGGACGCGGTGCGGAAAATAGACGTAGTCCGGCAAGTCGTGGATGCGCCGGAACGTCGGCGCCTTGTGCTCCTCCCACAGCTTGGTCAGCGCCTGGATGGCCGGTTTGTCCTTGGCGACAAACTTATGGCAGCCCATGCACTTGCGAACCGAAGGCAAGCCAGCTGTGGTCGAATTGCGGGCATCGACATGGCAACTCAGGCACGGCATGCCGTACTTGCCGGCATGGATCGTGTGGTCAAACGGAATGGCGTCCGCTGCCGGCGCTGCCGCGGCAGGCGGTGTGGCACCGGCGGGTGTTGCCCTGCCCAGCGCGAAGGGCACCGCGGCGCCTCCGGCCAGCAAAACCACAGCCAACCAGCGGTGCAGTTGGGTTCTGGCCATCACGCTTGCCCCCTGCCTCGTCTCAATGGAACGCCAAATCAGGCGATCTCACATGGTTTTCAGGGTATAGCGGTGCATCCGCAGCTGACTGACGTCAGTTACCCAGCTCGTCCCACAATCCTGCGCTCAGCTCAGAGGCTGATGGTCGTCTTCGCGCCGTCGGCGGTCACGTCCACAGGGAACGTCTTCTTCTTTTCCGGGCCCTTGAGCTTTTCGCCCCACACCTGCAGCACATAGTGGCCAGCGGGCACGTTGGCGATGGAGAAATGGCCGTCCGCACCGGCCGTCGCATAGTACGAATTGCTCAGCACCACGACGAACCCTTCCATCTCCGGATGCAGCGAGCACAGCTGCGTGTACACGCCTTCGCGTTTGAACGTGTAGCTGCGCTTGTCGCCTTTCGGCCACGTTCCGAGGTTGTAGCCCTCGTTGTCCGGCGAAAAGACGTTGTGGTTCACGGAGTCGCTGTTGACGAAATCGACCGTCGTGCCGGCGACGATCGGCAGCACCCGCGGCAGGAATTTCATATTGCGCTGGTCGACGTGCGGGTGTTCGGCGGGCGCGGCAAACGTGCCCGGCGCCTTGGTCACAAAGACGATCAGCCCGGCCGTGCCCTTGGGCGCTGTCACCGTCCCTTCCAGATTCGCCGCATAACTGGTCGTCGCCGAAAACGCGGCGATCGCAGTCAGGACCAGTCCCGTTCCCAAAGTCCGCAAGTGCTGATTCATCGATAGCTCCTTCGTGCCCGACAGCTGACGTCGTGGCGCATGTTGAGTACACTATTCAAGTTCCGTGCCATGTCCTCAGTTATCCATAAAAGTAAGCGATGTTGGTTGGTTATGGCGTGACCGCGAACGATTGTGCGGTGGCCATTGCCGCCGCGCCGCCAGGGCTGCCGCAGGAATGCGGGACGAACGTGGGTCGTCTTGCAAAGGCGCGACTGCCCGTGCCGATCGCCACGCGCTTATTCGATACCGTGGCGTGCCATTTTTCGATACAAAGTCGCGGGATCAACGCCCAACAATTCCGCGGCCTTGTCACGGGCACCATTGGCCAGTCGCAACACGGTCGCAATGTGCGACTCCTCGAAGTGCTGGAAGGCCAGACGCAGGTCAGTCGGCGCCGCCGCCTCGCCGCACAGGTCGCGCGGCAAGTGCTCGACGGAAATCATGTCGCCCGCGCATAGGATGGTCGCGCGCTCGATGATGTTGGACATCTCCCGGACATTGCCCGGGAAATTGTACTCGATGAGCCGCTTCATCGCCTCATTCGACACGTTCTGCGGCCGCCGACCGAGGTTGCGCGCGTGGCTCCGCACGAAATGGTCGACCAGCGCCGGAATGTCCTCCCGGCGTTCGCGCAGCGGCGGCACATCAATGCGAAACACGTTGAGACGAAAGTACAAATCCTTGCGGAAGCGGCCGTCCCGGATGCATTCGTCGAGGCTCTGGTTGGTCGCCGTGATCAGGCGAAAATCCACCGGCACCGGGCGATCCGCGCCCACCGGCAGCACCTCGCGTGCCTCGATGGCGCGCAGCAGCTTCGCCTGACACGCCATCGGCAGTTCGCCGATCTCGTCGAGAAAGACCGTGCCACCGCGGACGCTGCGCAACAACCCGTCACGTCGGCGATCCGCGCCAGTGAACGCGCCCTTCTCATGGCCAAAAAGCTGACCTTCTGCGATGTCCGGAGGCAGCGCCGCCATGTTGATGGCGAGGAATTCGCGATCGGCCAGCGTCGAATGGGCGTGCAGCGCGCGCGCGACCAATTCCTTGCCCGTGCCGCTTTCACCGGTAATCAGCACCGTGGACCGCGTCGGCGCCACGCGCGCAATCAGCTCGAAAATGTTCCGGATCGCGTCACTTTGCCCGACAATGCCCTCAAAGCCCAGGCGGGTATGCAGATCCCGGCGCAAACGTGCCACTTCACCCTGCAACGCGCGATAGTCAAAGAGCTGCCGGAGCTTGCGCGTCAAGTCTTCAAACAGCACGGGCTTGATCAGGTAGTCAAAGGCACCGAAGCGCAGCGCTTCCACGGCGGTCTCGACCGACGCAAAGGCCGTCGTCAGGATCACGAACGTCTCCGGGCGCTCCGCCGCCAGCCGTTTGAGCAGTGCCATGCCGTCCATCCCGGGCAGGCGGATGTCGCTGACCACAGCGGCGAATTCCTGATCAAGCGCCAGACGCAAGCCCGAATTGCCGTCGCCCGCGCCCTGCACGTCGTAGCCATCTCGCGTCAACATTTCGCATAGATTGGCACGCAAAATGGGCTCGTCTTCGACGATGAGAATGCGTTCGTTCATGAACTCGACCCTTGCCAGCCGACGGCCGACGGTAGCGTGAGGAGAAAGACCGTTCCGGTCGGGCCGGATGTTTCCACCCGGATATCGCCGCCCAAGCCGGTGATGATGCCTTTGCTGACGAACAAGCCGAGGCCGGTGCCGCGTCCTGGCGCCTTGGTGGTGAAGAACGGCTCGAACATGTGGTCGCGCGCTGCATCGGAAACGCCACGGCCGGTATCCCGCACGCGCAGGTGCGTTTCCCCATCCACGGTCGTCGTTTCAAACACCAACCTCCCACCTTCCGGCATGGCGTCCATGGCGTTCAGGCCGAGGTTGATGAGCACCTGCCGCAGCAAATCTTCCTTGCAGCGGACCGGCGGCACATCGGCGCCTTCGATCACGTCGATCTCGACGTCGCGGGCGCGGGGATCGTGGCGAATCAGCCGCACGACGTCGCGTGCAACGGCGCCTGGCGCGACCAGCACAGCCGCCTCATCGCGCCGCCGGGCCAGCGACACGAGCTCGCGCAGCAGCCGCGCAATGCGATCCACCTCCTGGCTCACAATATCGATGGTCTGCTCCACGCGTCCGGGCACCGGCGCCTCGCGCGCCAGACGGAGTTGCGACTGCACCGCCGCCAGTGGATTGCCAATCTCGTGGGCCATGCCGGCGGCCATGATACCGAAAGCCGACATCTTTTCCTGAAGCACCATCTGCGCTTGCAAACGCCGTTCGTCTGTCACCAGCCGACGCAGCTGGATGACCGCTTCCACGGCGCCGGCGGGCGACATCACCGGAAAGGTCTGGACGTGCATGATGTCGTCACTTTCGCCGTGCCGCTCGGCCCGCTCAGCGGCAAAGGAACGTCCAGAAGCGATGGTCGAGCAGACTGGACACGTGCCGCAGCGCTCCACCTCGGATTCGAAATGCTTGTGATAAGGCTCACCTACGAGTTCCGCGCCGTAGCGTCGCAGCGCTGCCTCGTTGGCCTTCACCACCGTCAGCGCGCGGTCGACAATGACCACAGGCTCGGCGATTGAATTCAGCAGGCGCTCGGAAAACTCCTGACTCGTTTGCAGTTCGTGCGTCCGCTCGGTGATGCGCTGCTCCAGCAGCATGTGGGATTCCTGAACGGCGGCGCACATCAGGTTGAAAGACCGAGCCAGATCGCGCACTTCCACAGTGCCACCCAACGGGACCCGCACGCCCCGCGCGCCTTGTGCTGCGCGCGTCGCCGCCGCCGAGAGCGCCGCGAGCGGATGGGCAATCCGCCCCACCACGACGAGCGCTGCCAGCACCACCAGCGCGGTCAGGAACACGGCAAAGATAGCCGCCTGCCACTTCAGGGTATCGAGATTGGCCAGCGCCGCCTGGACTGGCGTCTCCACGAGGATGCCCCAGCCCAGTTCCGTCACCGGCGCGTAGGCAGCCACCACGTGGCCATGCGCACTTTCGTATTGGCCCTCCCACGGTTCGTCGCTGAAATCGTGCGTGGGCGTCGGCTGCGCCAATACCGCTCCAGGATTGGGCAAGAGTGGCCCTTCGCCGTCGCGGGCGATGATGTGGCCGGCCGAATCGACCAGATACAGCGCGACCGGCGAACCGGCGCCAACCACGCGACGGGCCTGACCATCGCCGAGTTGGACCGTGGCGCGGGCACAAAAAATCCCGAGAAACTCGCCAGACGTGTCGTTGATCGGTGCCGAAAGCAGCAACGCCGGTAGCTCGCCGCTCCAGTCAATTCCGTCGATCGCTGCGACTTGCCGGCCGCGGCGGAAACAGGAACTTTCGTGCTGGTCACCCGGATGGGACGGCATGGCCAACGAGGAAACCGTCAACTGGCCGGTTGGCGACAGAATGTAGAATTCGTCGATCGCGCCGCTTTCCCGCTGCTTGGCCACCAAATGTGTCTTCAGCGCATCGCGCACGGATTCACGCGCCGTTTCGTCCTCGACCCGCAGCGCCCGCAGCAACCCGAACAGATGCTGATTGCCAGCGACCACCGCGTCGGTCGTCTGGTATTTCTCGCGAACGAACCGGAAGACCGAGTTGGCCTCCAGCGACGCGATATTGTGGACGTTATGCAGTTCCGCGCGCTCAAAGTAACGCCGGCTCTGGAAGTAGCCCCACGCATTCGTGAGCAGGAGCGGCCCCACGGTGAACACCAGCAGCATGGCCACCAACTGGCGACGCAGCGTCCATGGCCCCGCCGCCGAGCGGATCCGCGAGCTGTCTGCGCTGTCTTGGGGCTCTGTCATCGGTGCATCGTAGCGATTCCCTGCGACTTGTGCTTGGGTCGGTGAAGAAATGCGCTCTTCGGCGTTTCTACAAACTTGGCAACGCGCGCCCGGTGGCTGCTCCCCACGCATGGAGGACTTTCCGGGCGCGCGTTGCCAATCGCCGGGTGGCCGGCGTTCGGTGTCGGGAATCGCCTAGTAGGCGTAAGCGATGCCCAACGTGATGCCCTGGATGTCGGCGGAGACCGCGCTCGTGGCCATGCCGCCCATGCCACCCAGTGCGCCCCAGCCGCCCGGAGGCGCGCCATCGCTGTGCTCGATGTCGCCGACAAGCGACAACTTCAGGTTCGGCAGCACCAGCGCCGCGATGCCCGGCCGAATGCGCAGATCCGAAACAGACGTCCCGCCGTCCGGTGCGAGCGAGGTATTCTCAAACCGCACCGCCGGCACCAGCCACGGGAAGACAACGTAGGACAGCTCGGCAAATTCCTGCGTGACCTGCACTTTCTGGCCAGCGCCGTCGACGTTGTCGTGCCATTCCAGGCTGATGCCGGCATCCAGTTCCAGGGAATTCAGCTGACCGCGCAGCGTGCCGCCCGCGACGTTCGCGGTGTCGAGCGAAAATGGAACCGAAGTCGGATCGGACGTGTAGCGCGACGACGAGTGGAAACCGTACAGGTCCAGCGTCAGCGCAACCTCAGCCCACGGCTTCATCGGGTCCAGAACCGAGCTGCCTTCCTCGCCGTCCAGCCGCACGCCGCCAAACTTGCCGCCGATATGGCCGTAGACGTTGTCCGGCGCCCGCGTGAACGCGTTGGTGCCCTGGTTCACGCCAACGGAATAGTCGAAACGGCCGCCGAGGACGCCCGTGACTTCGAAGCCGTTGGAGTTGTTCAAGGTGGCCCACGAGCTGTCCGCGCCCGGTGCGCCGCCAAAGAGCGCGGTGACGCCCGCGCCCGTCATGCGCGTGTCGGCGAGGTACGACGAGTGCGGAGCGAAGCTCGACAAGGTCGGCACGAACGAGCCGACGGTCAGGTTCACGGCATGCGCCGGGCCGATGAGATCATTGAAAATCAACAACGCGTGTTCGATGCCGATGCCGCCGCTGTCGACCGTCAATTCGGCAAAATAGGTGATCGTGTCGCTGAAACTGCCGCCAGCCCAGACGTGCGCTTCTTCCACCATGTGGTCAAACACGACGGGAGCGCCGCCGTCGGCGACTGCACCTGCCGAGCCGGAAGTCGGGTGGAACGTGAGGGAGCCGTTGACGCCAAATGCGAGCGGCACGCTGCCCGCGATGCTACCTGGCCACACCGCGGCCGGAAACACGTTCTTGTAGGCCTCCGCGCCGAGCTGCAAAGGCTCCTGCTTGATGGTGTCGCTGTCCGTGCCGGGGAAACGGAAGCCGTTGCGGCGAAACGCTTCACCAAACGGGTTCAGCTTGGGATAGATGGTGTGACACGTCACACAACTGGTGCCGTACTTTCGCGCGAACGCTGGAATGGCTGACGCGGGTGCCGGCAGAAAGGCCAGGATGCTCAACGCGAAAGCGACCACGGGCGCAAGAAACCGACGTGCCTGTCCGATCGGCCGTCCCAAGACGACTCCAGACCGCCCCTCATCATTCAGGAAGTTCATGGGATTCTCCATTGCTTGGCCGCGAGTGAGGCCATGGCCGGCGTCGCCAGACGGTACCAACTTGGTACGACCGAGGACAATGCAGGTCGCGGCATGCTCAAGCAAGAATCGCACCAAGCCAGATAATTCTGAGATTTGCCAGCGAATACAGGCGAATAGACGCGTTGACGTTCCATCTGGCCAGTCACACGGGCGTTGCAACACCGCGAGCCTTGAATGCCGCGTCTCGCAGACTTGCGAAGTCCCTGAAACCATTTCCATCGCCGCCACAGGCGTTTGCGACTTTGGCACGAAGATCGCATGCTGCAAAGGCCAGCTTGCGTCGTTGCCGACCGTTTCCCGGCGCCGATCGCGACTGGAGGTGTCATGCGGTTTCAAGCTGCGGTGCTGTGCCTGTGTGTCGCGCTGGTGGCGTGCCGGCGCCAGCCGCCCGAAGACATCGACGATCTGGGCGTTGTCCCGGCCTGGTCGATGACGGCTGAAGACGGCAAGCCGATTGGCACCGCGCAATTGCAGGGCAAGACTTGGGTCGTCAACTTCCTGTTTACCTCGTGCCCGACCTCGTGCCCGCCGCTGGCCCGAGCGACGGCGCGCTTGCAGGAGCGCATCCGCGCGCTGTTGCCCAAAGGCGAGGTGCCGCCCGTGCAGATCGTGTCGATTTCAGTCGATCCCGAGACGGACACGCCGCCGGTGTTGGCGAAATTTGCCAAGCAATATGGCGCGGATCCGCGGATTTGGCACTTTGCCACGTCGGGCAACTATGACGTGACGGAGAAGTTGGTCAGCGAAGGATTCCAGTCGCAGCTGATCCGCCCCGACCCGCCGGAAGGTGCCGATCCGGCAGCGAAACCGAGTGCCATCGACACCGCGCACAGTCTGAAGTTCGTGGTGATCGACCGCGCGGGACACATCCGCGGGACGTGGGACAAGGATGACGCGGGTCTCGACGCGACGGTCGCGGCGGTGCGGTACCTGGCAGACTTGTAGGGCGAACCTTCACTCCGCGCGCAGGAGCACCAGGCCCTGCGGCAGCAGGAACAGCACCGGCGGCAGCTGCACGACCAGCCCGACGATGGTGTCGACGCGGCCGCTTACGACGCCGTGCGCGGGCTGGGCTTCATCTCGGCGCGCGAAGGGCTGCTGACGGTGCTGAAGGAAGCGCACGGGGCATTCGCCTTCGTGACGAATGTGGCGACGGCAAAGGGATCCAGAACGCTGGCGGTCGATGCGAAGTCCGGGCACGTCTTTCTGCCCGGGGCGTACTTTGAGGTCAAAGCGGTGCCGTCGGCGGGTGCCGCGCCGCTGCCGACGGTTGTGCCAGGTAGCTTCCTTGTGCTCGTGGTTGGGAAATAGCGGCGGATGAGCCGGATGGATGTCTCTGGTGCCGCGAAGTTCTTTGCGGGACCTCGCCTGCGTCGTCCCGTGCTCATCGTTCGGCGGGCGTTGCTGGACTGCCCGCCAGCACCACAGTCTGTGCCCATTGCCCGCAGCGCTTCACTCCGTCCTTGGGCACGTCGCAGCGCTCAAACTGCACGCGCACCCGCGTTCCGGCGGCTGGCTGCATGCCCATCTGCCGCCACGGCAAGGCGACAAACGCCACCCATTCTTCGTCGTCTTCGCCGTTTGCGTCGTTCAACGTGCCGTCCATGTCCATCGCCACTTGCGCCCCGCTGTGCCACGCGCCATCCGGCGCACCGTCCACCACGCGCAGGTCTGTCACCGTGCCGGTCGGTGCGATGTCGATGGCAAATACCGGCGCGTGGGGACCGTCGGGCTGAATGTGGACCACAAAGCGGTCTGGCTGCGCGCCGCTCGTGACGATGTTCTGGTCGGCGGCGTACAGCGACAGGTACAGGTGCCGCTCATCCCAGAGCAGCCTGGCCTGGCTGTACGGACGCGCCGGAGCGTGGGAATTCGGTTCCAGCCACGGTCCGGTCGTGACCGCGTGCTGCCAAAGCGCCTCGTCGTCGTGTTGCTCGAGCACCGGCGGCCGGATGGCCCGCGGAATCTGCAGGCCTGGCTGCGCGGCATCCACACGCGCGGGCGCAGGCACACGCGGTGCGGGCGCCGGCCGATGGCATCCGGCGGAAGTCAGCATCAGCATCAGCCACACATGCCGAATCACTTGGTGGGCGTCCCGTCCGGCTTGACCACAAACGTCTGGATCGTGGCATGTGTCGCATAATCGTACGCCGTGATGACCAACGCTTTGTCCGCCCGCTGGCGCAGGACGGTATAGCCGTAGTTGATGCCGGTCGCCAAAGGCGCACCGCCGTTGCCGGTCACGACCTGACGCTCCGAGGCGAAATACTCAAAAGTGTGCGTATGCCCGACCAACAGCAAGGTGTACGGGTGCTTGGCGATGATCGCCGCGCTCGGGCTGACGCCGGGCGTTTGCGTGACAATGCTGCCTTCGTGGCGGACGACGAACGTGTAGGTCGTCGGCGTTGCCATCGCCGTGTCCAGCCAGGTCGCCTGCTCGTTCGACCACGCGTTGGCCGCCACGAACACGAACTTCGCCGTCCACGAACCGTCTGTCGCCGCGACGTTGACGACGTACCACGGCTGACTCACGCCCAGCGGCGCCATCATCTTCTGCATGAACATCTTGTACGTCTGCGTCGTCCCGTCCGTGTTGCCAACGCCGCAGTTGCTGTTCGTTGCGCCCGTGCACTCATGGTTGCCCAAGGTGTAGAAGACCGTACCGGTGTAGTTGGCGCGCGCTTGCAGGTACAAATCGAGCTGCGCCGTCGCGGCGTTCGTGTTCGGCGAGGAGAATTGATAGTCGCCGGTCGTGACGACAAACGGCAGCGGCGGGTCCTCGTTCTGCACGTCCTGAAAGATCTGCGTGATGACCGACGTCGGATAGCCGCTGAGGTCATCCTTGCTCGGCGGGCGCGTGTCGCCGACGATGGCAAAATCCAGGCTGGCGAGCTTGCCGCCGCTGGGCCCGATGGACTGCACGCTGCTCGTGTCGCCGCTGCTGGCGTCCGTGCCGCTGGGGCCACTGTCCGGATTCCCGGCGTCGGGTGTGTTGCCGGGACACGTGCTCGGATCCGGCGCGGGATTGCACTTGCAGGTCGGGACGTTGCAGAACCAGCCACCGTAGCAGCCATTGGCCGCGCAGGACTTGCCGGCGCACTTGCAGCAGCTGGACGCGGCCGGGCCGACCAAGGAGCCGCATGTCAACGAATTGATGTCCGGCGCGCTGCTGGTATCGGCGATGACCGCATCGGGATTTCCGACCGTGCCGCCGCACGGCTGGCTGCTGGGCACGCAGACCTTGAGTTGATCGCCCGCGGTGCTCGACGAAGCCGTGCAGGCATGGCCGGTGGTGCAAGTGGCCGCTGAACAGTCCTTGGCGCAGTAGGAACTGCCCTGGAACTGCGCGCAGAACCAGCCGGTGGCGCATTCGTCGCTGCTCAGGCACTCGTGGCAGTCGCTGGCGGTCGTTTGCGTGTCCTTGAGCGGGATCGTGTCGACGGTCTTCGCATCCTGAACGTCGGCTGGAACCGTCACATCGGTCGTGCCCGACGCCAGCCCGTCAACATCCTGGGAGGCCAGTTCGGCATCGGTGCCGGAGGCATCAAACGCGAAGGTTCCGCCACCGCTCGTGCCGGACGTGCCACTGCACGCTGTGGTCACAGCCAAAAGCCAAAGTAGCATTCGTCGATTCGTCATCTGCACACGTGACCTGATTCAGCGCAAAGAACTGGCACCTGAGCTTGGACGTTACCAGAACCGTGATGATGGCAAGAATCTTTTTTGACTGGCGCCCGGGGGGAACGTCTCCGCTGCGACCTTGCATCCGTGCGATCAGCGCACCTTGGTCCACGGCGACAAGCGCAACACGCGGCGCTCCAACGCCACGGCGTGATCTTCGGCCTCGCGCCAGCGCGCTTCCGCTGCGGCCGCCCGCGCGTGTTCGTCGCGTTCGCGCCAGTAGGGCACGTCCTGCCAGCGCGAATTCGCAACAATCCGCCACATCTTCGCGCTCTGTTCCAGCTCAAGCCGCGCGTGCGGGCTGAGCGCTGTGTCCTCGTGCCCCGACATCGCTGTGTCATCTCCCCCGGCCGGACCTGCGCTGGGCCACCAGTAAGACGCCGCCAGTGGCGGGTTGATGACCGCAGGACGCCCCTATTCTTCGGCAACTGCGCCAGGCGGAAACGTCTTGCCGAATCTCGACGACTTGCCAGCGCGCGCCTAATCGGTCAGCGGCACGTGCTTGAATATCGCCAGCGGCCCGGGCTGCAGGACGAATTGTCGCGTTTCTGTGCCTGCCTCGCTCATCGGTCCCAGCCGGCGGAAACTGCAGAGCAGTTTCTGGACGGGTGGTTCGCCCTCGCAATCCCAGACGCCCTCCTGATCCAGCGGCGTGAGCGGCAGTTCGACGGGCAGCACGGCATCGCGGGACACTTGCCACACCGCGTAGCCCGCGTGCGTCCAGGCCCGGCCCAGATGCGCAGGATCGGCGGCCGCTGGCCGGGCGATGCGTTGCAGGATCAGCGTACGCAGCGGGTCGTCCGGTTTCTGCTGGGGCAGGGCCAAATCCCACGCGCCTTCGCGCCACAACGGCAGGCGGTCACTGGCATCCACCGGTCCGTGCAGCAACGCTGCGCGCGGCGTACCGTCTTCGGCCAACAGAAGCGTGTACCGCTGGGCATCGCGATGATCGCTCGACGTCGACGTCGGATCCTCGCCCGCCGCCATGTCCTCGAAGCGCGGCAGCGTGTTCTCCGACTGCCACGTCGCGGTGGCCGTCGCCTCCAGTTGCGCCAGCCAGCCGCCCGACGGCAACGCGACCAGCCACGTAAACCGCTTGTCGAGCAGCGCCGGATGCAGAACGAATTCGGGTGTTGCCTGCGGTTCCGGCTGGGACGTCAGCGGCACCGTCATGAACCACGCGATCCCCAAAGCCAGGCGCACCTGACCTTGCGCGGTCGCCTGGACCAGCAGACGCACCTGACGCCGCAGCGCCGGCTTCGAGTCCACACACGCGAGATCCACGCCCAGCCAGGGCGGCGTCGCGTCGTCACCGGCATGCAGCACGTCGACATGCACACGCATCGGTGCGTCCCGCGGGCACAGCAACGCATCCAAGGGCAGCGGCGCAGCGAGAACGGGCGCCTCACTCGGCTTGGCAGGCGCGTCGAGCCGGATCACTTGGAGCGTCGCGCGGATCAGCGGGTGGTGGCTCTGGCTCAGGTCCGTCTGCTGCAGGTCACGCAGCAAGGAGGACTGCCAGTGGACCAGCCACGTCGGCGGCGGATCTGCCTGCGTCAAGCCGGCAATGGCACCTGTCGTTTCGCCAGGCACGTGCGCGCCGGTCAGGAAAGCCAACAGCTTGGTCTGAAGTGCGGTCGCCTTGGAAAACGCAGGCGTCTCGTCGGCCCGCGCGCGGCTCGCACAGAGCAACAGGAGCAGTGCAAGCCAGCGCTTCATCGGCTCAGGCTAGCGTGTGGCATGTGCGCGCGCCACACGGCCCAGCAGGTCGTCAATGTCGTGGCGCAAGGTCGCATCGGCAGTTGCCCGCAGGTTCGCCAGGCGCGCCGGCAGGTCCGGCAGGTCCGCCAACTGCAGCGATTCCACGACGCGCTCCCGCGATTCGCTCTGCGTCTTGGCCAGCAGGGGCAGCAGGGCATCGGTGACCCGCTGGCGCACGCGCAGGCCGTCTTCCATGCGCACGCGGCCCAGCGCCTGCCACGACCAACTGGACGCAAGCGCGCCCATCGCCTGGACAATCCAGCGCTGCGTTGCGTCATCCTTCGCGTTGGCGAGCGCAGTCACCAGCAGCTGCGCCGAATCGGTCCGTTTGCACAGGCCCAGACCGGCGATAGCAGCCGCGTACAGCGGGTCATCCGGGCGCAAATGCGCCTGCAACACTTGCAGTTCCAGAGCGCCGCCCAGACGCCCCAGCGCCTCCGCGGTCGCACGCGCCACCGTCATCTGCCGACCCAGCGGCGCCAGCATGTCCGCCCGACCGCGTGCTTGCTGCCACATCGCGTGGAGCACCGGCCGCGCCCGCGTGTCGCGCAGCGTGCCAATCGCCTCCAACATACCGACCGTCAGCGCCCGTTCTTCTTGCGTCCGGAGCCCGACGTCCGTCGACAACCCTTTGGGCGACCAATCCAGGGCCAGCGCGTTCAACATCGGCAGCAGACCGGCGGGGCCCAGAGCCCGCAGTTCACGGCTGCAATTCGGTTCCGGCGTCCGCGCCGTTCGCCAGCCATCAGGACGACAGCCTTTGGCCACTGCGACCACATCGTACGCCGCAGGTCGCGCGAGGCGATCCGCCATCACATCGTGTTGCAGCCGTGTCCGGTCCGCGGCACCCAATTGAATCGACTGCAGCGCCAACCCACCCGGCTCCGCCGCCATACTCGACGCGGCCATGCTCAACGAGCCGACCGTCACCACCCAGGAAATCACCTTCTGCTTCATCATACTCAGCCTCGTTTCCTCAAGTTGCGTCTGCGGCCAAAATCAGTGCTTGATGAGCCACCACAACATGCTCGGCTGCGGCGGACCTTCCGGATTGGTGCCACAGTGCACTTCACCTTCGTTGATGTGATAGCTCTCAAAATCGTCGATGAGATTCACCTTCATGCCGTTGCCATCGGTGCCCAGCGCGTTGAGCGCGGTGCCCAGACGGTCCTGCAGATCCTTGGCAAACACGTCCACGCCGCCGATCTTCGGGCCGAAAGGATTGGGAATTTCCATGGTATTGCCCACCACCAGCATGTTGGCCGTCCCTGGCTGCCAGGCAATCTTGCCGCCATCGACTTCTTCTGTCAGGAACGGCATCTCGATGATTTCCGCGTCCGTCAGCCCGGTCGCGTCCTTCACCTGCTGGCGCACGCCGTCCGCCGACGCCTGCGCCTGCTGCGACCACAACATCAAATCGCTGTCATTGAGCGTCGCCGTCACCGATTTTGCCGCCGGAATCATGTTGTTCGTCGCGCCGTCATATGTATTCTTGCCGTCAAACAACAGCGCATCGCCGTGGCCGTCGTCCGCCAGCTTCTGCAGCATTTGTTTGGACAGGTTGTTCGCCGCAATCAGCAGCTTCCAACCGCGATCCGTCTTGGCCGGCACGTAGCTCAGCACTTCGTCGACATGGCCCACCAGCAGCCAGTCCGTCGTCACTTCCAGCGCCGGCGATTGCGGGCCCTGGGCGTTGTAGAACGCGTGCGTCTCCGGCAGGATGCCCGAACCGTGAATGATGCGGCCAATCGGAAACTTGTCCTGGCCATTTTGGTACGGCGGCAGCAGGTCGTGATTGCCGTGGCTGTCAAAGCTCGATCCGGTGTCCGGGGCCAAGTAGATGGCAATGACCGCCTTGTCCTTGCTCAGGTAGTTGGCGCGCAGCCAGGTGATGGGCAGCAGCTTCGCCTGGCATTTGTTGTCGGCCGAGGTGTAGCGCCCCCATGGCCGCGCGTTCACGACGCGCATGCCGTGAATCAGCGTCTTGCCGCCAGCGTCCTTGCCCATCGGAATGGCCGTCCACGCGGTCTGGTAATAGTCCTGCGTCCAAGCATCGTTCCACGCGCCGTTGCTCGAGCCGTTCTTGTACTGCGTGTACTTGACGTTGGCGCCGTTCGGACCCAGCGCCGCGGTCAGATCCGCCGTGAACGGGGTAAAGTAGTTGGCCGACCGGACCTCATCAAACGGCGTCAGATTGCCGTTCTGGATCCACGGCGCCACATGCAGCAGCACCGTGTCCTTGCCGTCTGGGTGGTCCTTGGTCGGAATCGCCTTCGCCTTCACGTCCGTGCCTTGGCCGACCCACATCGTCACGTGGATATTGCCGTCCCACGTGTCGTCGCGGCGAAAATCGCGGCCTTCGATCGCCAGCTTCACGCCCGTTCGCAGTTCCGCTGCCGTCAGAATGCCCGCCTTGGCCGTCGTATCCGAGCAGGTGTCGTCCTGGCCGGTGCAGGACAGGAACGTCGGCACGCAGTCGTTGTTCACGCCCGCGACGATTTCCCAACCGTTGGCGCCGTTCTTCCAAAGACGCACCTTTTCCGGAAAATCCAGTTGCAGCACACCGACATAGCCATCCGGTGCGTCCGGCCAAGCCGCCATGTTGATGGGTGCGAGATCGAGCTCGTCGTCCGAACCGTTGATGACCGTATCCAGCACGTCTTCGATCTTGTCGCCGTCATCGTCGTCCAGGTTCGCCAAATACGAGGCGCCAAAATCGGCGGTCCATTCGTTGCCGTGCGCCTGATCATCCGCGTTGGCCAAATCCGCCACACCATCGCGGTTGGCATCCACAACCAGGTCGACGATCGGCGTCGCCAGGGCCGCGACGTCGCCGCCATCCAAGCCCGCATCGTCACCGGCGCCGTCGGCGGTCGTGGTCGAACCATCGCCTGTGGTCGCTGTGGTGCCGCAACTGGCGAGCAGGCACGCGGCGCCAAATGCGGCGGTACCGGTAAAAAGACGCTGAAGTACGGAATCTGTGTGCATGGCAGTCTCGCGGGCTAGCGCAGAAGCGGGGGCAAAACGCGGGGCGTCAAAGGCAACGCGGGTGGCACCGTAGCGGGTTTGTGCCGTTTCTGCAACGAAAAGCGCGCGAACCAAACAATCCCACAAAGACGCCGGTGACGGTCATCCAAGTAGCGATTGTGTCAGGAATCTGATTGCGCCCAAAGCGGTGCTGTGCAGCTATTTGATCGTGCCGCGGATGTACGTGTACCCGGCGACGTTGGCGATGTCCTGGATGTCCAGACCCAGCGTCGTGCCCTTCGGGATGGCCGGCGACAGTGTCGACAGGTCAATCGACGGCAGCGGAATCGCGCCGAGGCTGCTCGACATGCCGCCGACCAGGTTCGGCAACATGCCCGTGATCAGCGACACGAAGATGTCCTTGAACGCCAGCGCTTCCGAGTTGATCTTGGTCACTTCCAGCTTCAGCGCGATGCTCTTCGGGTCCAAGGTCAGCGAAATCGCCTTCGAGCCCGGGTTCTTCGGATCCGGCACCGCTTCAATCTTCACCTTGGCGGTCACCATGGCGTAGGCGTACATGTCAATCGGCGTGCCGCTGAAGCTCAGCATCGCGTGGATGCCCAGATCGCCGATCTGCAGCGTCAGCCATTCGCTGTCCGCGCAGGTATTCAGGATCGGCGGCAGCATGAAGTCGGTATCGACAGTCAGGTTCGTCACGCCATAGGTCGACAAGTCGATGTTGCCCAGCACGGACGAATCGAGCGACAACTGCAACAGTCCGCCGTTCCAGATGGCTTCCAGCAGTTGGTTGACGAAATCATCCGCCAAGCCCACTTCCAGACCGTATTTTTCCGTCGGATTGAAGACCACCGGCTTGGCCTTGTCGACCAGACAGCCGGCGCGGCCAATCGAGCCCAGCACGTCGTGAGGAACCTTCTTCTCGGCCGTCATGGACGCCGCCAGGCCGAAGACGATGCCCTGCTTGGGCTGGAACGACAGCGTGCCGATGTCCGACGTCAACTTCAGGTTGGCCGGTGCGCCCTTGCCGATGAACGGCCCGAGCGGAATCGTCGTGTTGATCGCCAACGCGCCGAGCGCACTGCCCATCGCGCCGCCGATCGCCGTGTTCAACTGCGGACCGAGAATACCGGTGATGAGGTTCGTGAGCGGCGCGAGAATGGCGGACTCAATTTGCCCCAGGATCGGATTGATCGTGTTGGACAGCGGGCCGTTGATCGGCAGCGCCTTCAAGTTGGTGAACTGCAACGTGGTGTTCTTGGCCGAGCTGACCAGCTTGCCGGTCGTCGGATCCTTGCTCAGGAAGATGTCGATGCCCAGATCAATCTTGTCGGCCGTGAGCTGAATCGTCACCTTCGCCGGCGGCAGCGGCGCAATGGCCATGTCGAGCTCGAGGTCCAGCGAGAACGAGTAGATCGTCGCGCCGACGTGCACGCCACCCTGCAGGACTTCCATCGCGATCACCGGATAGCCGTCGTTCTTGGCCGGATCGCCCAGCTTCACGTTCTTGATGAAGATATTGCCGGCGATCGACACGCCGGACACGATCGGGATGTTCAGCGGGATGCCGTTGGCGCCCAACAGCGAGCTCAGATCCAGCGAGCCCAGGACGATTTCCAGCACTGTCGCAATGTCATGCGGATGCGCGTGGTCATGCGGCGGATTGTCGAGGACAGCCTGCGACAGCCAGATGCCGATGGCGTCGTTGATCTCGCTGTCCTTGGGCGTGTTGAAGTCGGACAGGTACCACTGGGTCGAGTAGTAGTACGTCTGGATGCCCGTCGTGATGTTGTCCCATTCGTCGTGCGCTTCCCAATCGATCGGGTTCATGCCCCAGACGCTTGGGATGTCGAAGGTGAACGAGCCGTCGCCCGCGACCGTGACGGTCTGGCCGCCGATGGTGAAAGATTTCAGCGCGCTGGTGGCGTCGATGACGGTGCCTTTGACGTGGACGATCGGGTCGCCGTTCAACGTGGCGCCGCGCTTGGGCTCGGTGATGAGCACCATCGGCCCGACTGAGTCGCAGGTCAGGGTGATTTCAGCGGAGAGGCTCGGATAGTCCTGGCTGGTGCCGGTGAAGTGGTAGTGGCCGTCGGTGTTGAACGCGTAGCTCTTGCCGCCCGCGTTGACGGTCACGCCTTCCGGCGGGTCCACGGCGCACGGCTGCTGCAGCGGCATGTCCGGCACATCATTGCCAAACTTGTCCTTGCCCAAACCATACATCTTGATGACGTCGTCCACTTTGTAGAACGGCTGCTTGGGCTTCGGCGACAGTGTCATGGAAATCGGCGCGCCTGGCGTCACGGTCAAAACGCCCGGCTTGGCGTTGTCCTTGGTCACGTCGGCCATCATGCACTGGATGTTGTACGTGCCGGATTTGTTCGAGGTCAGGCCACCGCTGCCGGAGGTCAGATCTTTCGGGTACATCAGCGTGGCATTCGAGGCATCCACGGTGTTGCCAAAGGCGTCGACTGCGGCGCACGTGACTTGCGCACTGCCGTTGCCGGCTTCAAACGTCGGCGGCGTGACCGTCGCTGTCGTCTTGAACGCCGCGCCCGCGGTAATGACGAGCGGCGCACCGGCGCTCGTGGCGTTCGGAGAGCTGTCCAGGCCGCACTTCACGGTCGCCGTGCCGACGATCCAACCAGTCACGGTCAAGTCGGTTACGGTGCCGGCAGTCGGCGGATCCACCGAAAGTGTCCAAGCGATGCCGTCCTTGCCCACGTCGTTGCCGTATTGGTCCTGGCCGGAGCAAGCCGCGCTCGCCACGTCGCCCGCGTGAATACTGCCGGGGTTGATGGTCGTCGCCAGCGTCGCGGCTGGACCGGCAGTCACGGTCAGGATGGCCGATTTGTCTTTCGGATTCGTTGGCCGTTCTGGCAGCGTGCATTGCACGGTGTACGTCCCGGTCAGGGTCGCCGTCAGGGCCGACTTGTCGGTCGTCACGCCCTTGTTCGGCGTGGTCGTGTAGGTCGGCGCGGGAATTTTGACTTCACCCGGCTGGCCGATGCACACCACCTGCACCGCCGTTCCTGCCGTCACCTTGGTGTCGGACAGCTGCGTGTCCACGGATTCCAGCGATGCCAGCTGACCCGGCTGCAATCCCAAACCGATGCCGAGATCGTCGGCCGCCGTGTTTCCGGCGATCGAGTCGCCGCAACCAGTCGTGAAGACCGCCATCGCCGCAACGGCAACAGCACAAACGGTGAACGAGCGTGACGCAGTCAACATGGTGCACTCCGTGCGCGGTAGCGTGGACCCGGCAGAAGTCTGCCTCCGGCCAATGGAAATCCACGCCAAGCGATGAAAAAATCCCACGGTCAAACGACCGGGCGCGCGGATCGTACCAGAAACGTCAAGCGAGCGCGAGTAACATTCAGGTTGCCCTTGATCCGCCATACGTAGCCGATTCTTGTCGCGTTTGGCGATTGGCGACGGTGGAATCTGCCGCTACACTCCGCGTTTCCGTCCCATCGGACGCCGCGAATCGCCATGCACGTCACTGAAGCCAGGGTTTATCAAGGTCCCAATCTTTACGCGCACTTTCCGGTGATGCGCTGGACTTTGCAGCTCGGTCCCTTGGAGGACAAGCCATCGGATGAGATTCCCGGGTTTGTCGACGCGTTGCTGACTCACGTGCCGACGCTGGTGGAGCACACGTGCAGCCCGGGCGTGCGCGGCGGATTCGTTCAGCGGCTGCGTCAGGATGGCGGCACGTGGATGGGGCATGTGCTCGAGCACGTCGCGATCGAATTGCAAAATTTGGCCGGTGCGCGCGTGTCATTCGGCAAGACGCGCGGCGCGGGGCACCACGGCGAGTACCACGTCGTGTTCGAGTACGAAGAGGCGCGGGTGGCGCAAGCCGCGGCGGAACTTGGGATGAAGCTGCTGCACCATTTGGTGCCCGCGGAACTGGCGCCGGATGTGACGCTGGACGCGAATTTCGACTTCCAGTCCGAGCTGGACGACCTCATCCGTCAGGCGCAGCGGCGCGCCCTGGGGCCGTCGACCGCGAGCCTGGTGCGGGCGGCGGAAGCGCGCGGCATTCCGTGGATTCGCCTGAACGACCACTCGCTCGTGCAGTTCGGCCACGGCAAGCTGCAAAAACGCATCCAGGCGACCGTGACCAGCGAGACGCGGCACATCGCCGTGGAAATCGCCAGCGACAAGCAGGAGACGAACAAGATTCTCGCCGACTTGGGTCTGCCGGTGCCGCGCCAGGAAATGGTCTACTCGGCGGAAGACGCAGTCAAGGCTGCGAAATCGATTCGTTTTCCGGTGGTGGTCAAACCGTTGAACGCGAATCACGGTCGCGGCGTGTCGATTGGGCTGACCACGCCAGAACAGGTGGCGCTGGCGTTTGAGAAAGCGGCTGAGCACAGTCGTGCAGTGTTGGTGGAAACGTTTGTCGCCGGTTTTGACCACCGTATGCTCGTCATCAACGGCGAACTGGTGGCGGTCGCCAAGCGCGTGCCTGGCCACGTCGTGGGCGACGGCAAGCACACCATCGCGGAATTGGTCGACACGGTGAACGCCGATCCGCGACGCGGTATCGGTCACGAAAAAGTGCTGACGCGGCTGAATTTTGACCACCAGGCGGAACGCCTGATGGAGCAGTCCGGCCTGACGCGCGAGTCGGTGCTGCCAGATGGGCAGGTGCTGTACCTGCGCTCGACGGGCAACTTGTCGACGGGTGGTACCGCGATTGACCTGACGGATCAGGTGCATCCGGACAACGTGGAAATGGCGGTGCGCGTCGCGGGCGCGATTGGTCTGGACGTCATCGGCGTAGATTTTCTGACCCAGGATATGACGCGCAGCTACCGGGAAGTGGGTGGCGCGATTTGCGAAGTGAACGCGGCGCCGGGTTTTCGCATGCACGTGGCGCCGAGCGAAGGTCAGCCGCGCGACGTGGCGGGCAAAGTCATCGACATGCTGTTTCCGCCGGGCACGCCCGCGCGGATTCCGATCGCGGCGATTACCGGAACCAATGGCAAGACGACAACATCCCGAATGTTGGCGCATATTTTCAAATTGCGCAGCGAAATCGTTGGCCTGACGACGACCGACGGCGTGTACATCGACGGCCAGCGGACGGTGGAAGGCGACATGACGGGGCCGATGAGCGCGCAGATGGTGCTGCGCGATCCGAAAGTCAGCGTCGCGGTGCTGGAAACGGCGCGCGGGGGCATGTTGCGCGCAGGTCTGGGCTACCGCTGGCCAGATGTCGCGTGCTGCCTGAACGTGAGCGCGGACCATCTGGGGCTGGGCGGTATCGACACGCTGGAACAATTGGCGGCTGTGAAGCGGATTCCGATTGAGGTGGCGCGCGAAGCCGTGGTGCTGAACGCGGATGACGATTTGTGCCTGCACATGGCGGACCACAGCCAGGCCAAGCACGTGTGGTACGTGACGATGAATCCGGCCCACGCGCTCGTGCGCGAGCACATCCGCGCGGGTGGCAAAGCGGTGGCGCTGGAAGCGGGCGTCAATGGCCAGATGATTGCGCTCTACGATCGCGGTCAGCACCTGCCGCTGCTGTGGACGCACCTGATCCCGGCGACGTTGGAAGGCAAGGCGATCCACAACGTGCAAAACGCGATGTTCGCTGCGGCGATGGCCTACGCGATGGGCGTGAAGCTGGACGACATCCGCCACGGGCTGCGGACGTTTGACTCCACGTTCTTCCAGTCGCCGGGCCGGATGAACGTGTACGACGGGCTGGGCTTCAAGGTGCTGCTGGACTACGGCCACAATCCGGCGGCGGTGCAGGCGATGTGCACGTTGGTGGACAATCTGGTCGCCGGCGGCGTGCTGGGCCAGGGCGGCAAGCGGGTGTGCGTGCTGGCGGCACCGGGCGATCGCCGCGACGCTGATATCCTGGAAGTGGCGCGGATCGCCGCGCACGCGTTTGACGAAATCATCTTGCGCCGGGACGACAATCCGCGCGGCCGGGGCGACCGCGAAGTGCCGGAATTGCTGCAGGCCGGCCTGATTGCCAACGGCTTTCCGGCCGACAAGCTCACGATCATCACGCACGAAGTGGACGCGCTGCAGGACGCGCTGGATCGCTGCAAGCCCGGAGATTTGCTGCTGGTGTTCTGCGACAAGGTGACGCGGTCGTGGAAGCAGATCATCTACCACCACCAGCAACAGGGCGGGCGCGTGCCGCTCGAGCCAGAAGAGCCGCGGGGCGTGACAACGCAACCGGCGGACGATGAGGTGCCGCTGAGTGTGTCCGGACTGGTGCGGGACGAACGCGGCGTGCGGTTGGCGCGACCGGAGGAGGCCGATTGATGCAGTCTGGCGCTGGACGTCGGCTGACCGGGCCAAGCTGGTGGTTGTCCTCGCCGGGTGCCGCGGTGGAGATCGCCTTCGCCGACGGGGACGACGCTGATCAACTTTTTGCGACGTGGTGTGAGCGCGTGACCGAAGCTGCGACGCAACTTGGCTGGCCAGCTGGCGATTTTGCCCGGACTACCGGGGCTGCTTGTGCCACTTGGGCGTTTGCCGCGCCGGTCGATCAGCTGAGCACCGCGGCCGATGTGGCGGAGGCGGCGTGCGGCCTGGAACCGCTTGACTTCGAGACGCTGCGCCACCAAGCCCAGGCAGAGGCGCAACCACACGTGCGGGCTTGGCTCGCGGCGGCCGAGGCGAGCGATTTGCCGTGGTTGCTGGACGACGACGGTCTGACGATTGGCCTCGGCGCTTTCAGCCAAACCTGGCTGCTCTCGGCGCTGTCCGAGACGCCGCCGTCACTTTCGCACCTGCGCACGATCCCGCACGTGCTGGTGACCGGCACCAATGGCAAGACGACGACAGCGCGGATGCTGGCGCGGATCCTGCGTCATCACGGCCTGTTTGCCGGCAATACGTCGACCGACGGGCTGATGCTCGATGGCCAACTCGTGACGCCTGGCGATTGGACGGGGCCCGGCGGCGCGCGGCACGTCTTGCGCAACCTGCGCGTGCAGGCGGCGGCGCTGGAAACGGCGCGCGGCGGCCTGCTGCGGCGTGGCCTCGCGTCCCGATGGGCGGACGGCGCGGTCGTGACCAACGTGAGTGACGACCATCTGGACGCTCAAGTCGGCTCCGAGGCGCTCATGGCCGAAGCAAAGCTAGCGATTCGAAAAGGCATTCGTCCGGGCGGCCTGTTGATTCTCAACGCGAGTTGCGCGCCGTTGGTGACGGCCGCCCGCCGTTTGCGTCTGCCAGACGGGCCCTTTTCCCTCGCCTGGTTTGCGGCATCCTGCGCTGATCTTGCCGACTTGCCCGGGCAGATCCGCGCCTGGTCAGAGGATGACGCGTTGGTGATGGAGACGGCAGCGGGTCGTCACGTCATCGCGCGGCTGGAGGACATCCCGGCGACTTTTGCCGGTCACGCGCCGCACAACGTGGCGAACGCGCTGGCAGCGGCGTTGGCGGCGCACGCCATGGCGATTCCGGCAGAGACGATTGCGTCAGGGCTTGCGGCGTTCGGTTCCACGGTTGCGGACAATCCAGGTCGCGCCAACGTGCTGCACCTCAACGGCGCGACGATTTTGGTCGATTTCGCCCACAATCCCGACGGCGTTCGGCAGCTCGCCGCGCTCGTCGACTTGTGGCCGTCGACGCAGCGCACGCTGCTCATCGGCCAAGCCGGCGATCGCACCGACGAACTGATGCACGCGCTGGTCCAAGCGACGCTCGCGTTTCGGCCGAGCCGCATCGTGCTGAAGGACACCGACCATTACCTGCGCGGCAGGCAGAAGGGCGAAATTCCCTTGGTGCTGCGCCGTTATTACTTGCAGGAAGGTGTGGCGGAGTCAGCGCTCACGGTGACGGAAGATGAGCTGACGGGCGTCGCCGAGACGCTGCTGGACGCGCGGCCCGGGCACCTGCTGATCCTGCTCATTCACGACGATTTTCCAAGTGCGATCGCGCGATTGCGGGCAGCGGGTGCGACCGAAGCGTAGCGCCGCGCACCTCCTCAGTTCGCCTCGGCGCGGCAGCGGTTGCGCAGGTCACTGTTGCTGATCGACTCGCACGCGCTTTTGTTCCGGCCCGCGACACCGCGGCAGTAGTTGCGCTTGTCGCTGTCGCCAATGGATTCGCAGGCGCTCTTGTCGTGTTTCGCGACGGCACGGCAGTGGTTGCGCGCGTCGCTGTCGGAGATGGATTCGCAGCTGCTCGCACCGCTGGAACCGCCGGCAACACCCCGGCACTGGTTGCGCAGGTTGCTGTCGCCGATGGATTCGCAGTGCGACTTGTCGCCGCTGGCTTCGGCCCGGCAGTAGTTGCGGCGATCACTGTTGCCAATGGACTCGCAGGCGCTCTTGTCGTGCTTGGCGACGGCCCGGCAGTGGTTGCGCGCGTCGCTGTCGGAAATCGACTCGCAGTTGCTGGCATCGGCAGCGGCGACGGCCGCCCACAAGCTCATCAGGAACACCATCATCGCGCGCATCTTGACCTCCCGGTTCGAATTGTCTTCCCGTGGCAGCGGTCACGCGACGGCACGCACCAACTCCAGCCACGCCTGCAACCAGAGTTTGCCGGCTTCGCAGTCTTCCTGCCAGCCCAGCTCCGGATGAAACTGGCTCGCCAGGATCGGCCGCCGTCGGTGCGCCATGGCCTCGACCGGCGTGAGCGCGCTGTGGGCGACCGCGACAAAAGCCCTTGGCGCTTCCGCCACCTGTTCCACGTGGCTCTCAAAGCATTGGCCGCCCAGATCCGACCAAACCAGCAGCTTGCGCCGGGACGCATCGGGGAGCCAAGCCGGAAGTGCCGCCAGATCCAGGTGCACATCCACCGGGCCGCGCACTTTGCGCATGCCGTCGTACGTGTCGTTCAGCGCCTCACCATGCGTCGTTTGCAGACGACCGCCCCACGCCAGCGCGAGGGCCTGCATGCCGCCGCACACGCCGAGAATCGGTCCGGGGAATACTTCTGCAAGTGCGCGCAGCCAAGGGAGAAACGCGTGATCGTAGGCGGAAAACGGCGTGCCCTGTGGGCCGAGCACCAACGCGGTCGCCCGGGCAACGAGGGCCGGATCCCGACGAAGTTCGGCAAAATGCACGACGTCGACCTGCGCAACTGGCAAAAGCGTTTGGATCGCCGCGGCAATGCGCTCGCAGCCACCGCGCTCGGCAGGCTGCAGGTTCAAGTTGCACACCACGATTGTAATCACGGTCTAACCAACTGAACGATCGCGGCCCGGCTCCCCGGGGACCAATCCTTCCGGCAAACAAAGACCCGGGGCATTCCACCAAGATTCCAGCAGATGCGCAATGGTTTCAGGCTGTTCATGATGCAGATTGTGGCCGGCACCAAGCAGTACACCAGCGCGCAACTGCGGGACAACGGCGTGGCGCGCGGGCAGATCCGCTGGCAGCCATTCGCTCTGCTCGGCGTAGATCGACAGCACGGGCATCGGCAGTTTCGCCCAGAGGCACATCGCTTCATCGATGCGGAACGGCCGCGCCGACGGCGTCCGATGCAGCGGATCGTGGCGCCACATCCAGCCATTCGGGCCTGGCTCGGTATTGGTTCCCGCCAGACGCAGCGCCATCTCCCCGGAAAGTCGCGGATTCGCTTTTTGCAGCCGCGCTGCAGCGTCCGCCAGCGTCGCCATGCCCCTTCGCGCCGCCCGCCGCTCGGTCACGTCGCCGAGCAGGTTCGGCTGCGCGAGCGCATCCAGCCACGACTCCAGTCGAGCGGGCCACGCCGTCACCGGCGATTCCAACGGCCCCATGCCGTCCAGCAGCGCCAAGCTCCGCGCGCGCCCCGGCCGCACCGCCAGCAGCGCCGTGGTGATCATGCCACCCATCGAATGGCCAACGATGTGCTCCGGCTGGTAATGACGCAGCAAGCCGTCGAGATCGTGCCAAAAATCGGCAAAGTGGTAGTAGCCACCGGTGCCAATCCACGCCGATTCACCGTGGCCACGTGCGTCAGGCGCGATCACGTGCCAGCGATCACAGACGCGCTCGGCGATCGCCGCGAAGCTCTTGCCATGGTCCAAAAACCCGTGATGAAACAGGATATTAGGTAGCGCCGGATCGCCCCAGCGGTGCACCGCCAGACGCAAGCCGCGGACCAGATGGAAGTCGGTCTGAACGTGCACCACATCGCTCCTCGGCTGCCGCCGGATCGCAGCATGGGCGGCGGGCGGCGACCCTGTCAAATGGCCTTGCGGACGCCGGCCATTCAGCCTACGGTGCGGCGCCTCTCGCCACCTGCGAACTCGCGTTGGCAGCGGCACGGGACATGCGGAAGGGTCCAAGTTGATGAACGTTCCGAGTCGGCAATTGCTCAAATGGATTGGCAACAAGCAACGCGTCGCGGGTGCGATCGCCGGTTGTTTTCCCACGGACTACCGGCGCTACTACGAGCCGTTCGTGGGCTCGGGCGCCGTTCTGGGCACGCTCGCGCCGCGCGATGCGGTAGCTTCCGACGTGCTGGCACCTTTGGTGCAAATCTGGCGGCGCGTGCAGACCGATCCACAGGCGGTGTACGACGCTTATGCCCAGCGCTTCGAGGCCTTTACCACGCAGGATCGCAAGACGGTCTACCGCGCGATTCTGGACCGGTACAACCTGACCGGTGATCCGGACGATCTGCTGTTTGTCGCCCGGACGGCCTATGGTGGCGTGATTCGTTTCGACAAGCGCGGGCAAATGAATACACCGTGTGGCGTGCATGCCGCGCTGCCGCTGGCCAAATTCGCCGCCGCCCTCGCCGAATGGCAGCCCCGGCTCGTTGGCACGCGCTTTGTCGCCGGGGATTTTGAGGCGCAAATCGACGAGGCCACCGCGGGCGACTTGGTGTATTGCGATCCGCCGTACCAGGATTGCGGCAAAAATCTTTATGGCGCGCAGACATTTAGCCTGCAGCGGCTTTTTGCCGCGATCGATCGCGCGCGCGCCCGTGGCGTGCGTGTGGCGCTGAGCCTGGACGGCTCCAAGCGCTCTGGCGATCGCATTTGCAATGTCGCGATTCCAGAAGGCTTGTTCGCTCAGGACCGCGAGATCAAGCTGGGACGGTCGATGCTCCGGCGGTTCCAGATGGCGGGTCAGAGCCTGGAATCGGAGCACGTCGCCGATCGCCTGTTGACGACCTGGTAGCGCCGATGGCGACGCCCGCTAGCCGTTGACCACGACACGTTCGCCTTCAAACGCCTGCACGGCTGCACGAAAATCGTCGGGAATGCGCACTGGGCGGAAGTCCGGATCCAGCCACGCAAGCGTCAGCGCGCCCGTCGCCACGACCTTGGGCGTGCGCTTGTTGACCATCAGAAAGTGGAATGTGTAGCTGGTCGCGCCGACGCGGGCGAGCCGCACGTTGACGACCAGAATATCGTTGTAGTGTGCTGGCGCATGGAAATTCAGATGCGCTGCGACCACCGCGCCGGGAATCAGATCCCGCACTGGACCGCCGTGCTTCTGCAGCCCCAGGTGGTTCAGGTAGTCCATCCGCCCGACGTCCATGTACACGGAAAAGCTGCCAAAATAGACGATGCCGACGGCGTCTGTCTCAGACAGGCGCACGCGGATCTCCGTGCTGAACGAGTAGGCATTGCGATCGTGGGTGATGTCGGCGAGCTGCATGGGGTCCCGCTCCTGACCGGGGGCGCGCCAGTCTAGTCGCTTCACGCAAGGCTGGCGAGCGCTGTTTGTCGCCACAGACCAGTCGACGCCGCCGACAAGCGTGATACCCTGTCGGTCCCATGTCTCTCCCCAAGCCGACCGCCAAGAAAGTCCTCCCCATCATTTTCCTGACCATCCTCCTCGATCTGTTGGGGTTTGGGCTCGTCATTCCGATTGCGCCGTTCTATGCCCAGCATTTTGGTGCGTCGCCGACGGTGATCACCTTGCTCGGCGCGGCCTATTCGCTGATGCAGCTGATTTTCATGCCGATGTGGGGGCGCCTCTCCGACCGCATCGGCCGTCGTCCGGTGATTCTGATGAGCGTGGCCGTTTCCTGCGTGGGCTACCTGTGGTTCGGCTTGGCTTCGCAACTCTGGATGCTCTTTGCCGCGCGAATTCTTGCCGGCTTTGGCAACGCCAACATCGGCGCAGCGCAGGCCGTGATCGCCGACACCACCGCGCCGTCTGAACGTGCACGCGGCATGGGCATGATCGGCGCGGCGTTCGGCATCGGCTTTGTGCTTGGACCCGTCTTTGGCGGCTTGCTTGGCAAAATTGATCTGGCACTGCCCTCCTACGTGGCCGCGGGCTTGGGCCTGATCAACTGGGTCATCGCCTATTTCCGCCTGCCCGAGACGCGGGATCCCGAACATATTGAGGCCCGCAAGGCGCTGCCCGCGGGAGCGTTGATGATCCTCCTCAAGAAGCCTTCGGTTGTGCGTCTGCTGCTGGTGACGTTTACGGTGACCACGGGTTTTGCCCTGATGGAGCAGGTCCTCGGCTTGTACATCCAGAGTGTTTGGGTGCCCGTGCCGGCCAACACCTCGCCCGCCGAGATTGAGGTGCTTCACAAGCACGCCGCGGTGCTGGCCACAGCGGTGCTGGCGGTGGTCGGCCTGACGATGGTGATCGTCCAAGGCGGGCTGATCGGTCGGCTGGTCAAGCGCTTTGGCGAAAGCAGATTGCTGCGTTTTGGCACGGCAACGGTCACCGTCGGGCTGTTGGGCATGGCGTCCGTCGGTACGATCGGCTGGTATCCGGGCATGTTCCTCGTCGCGATTCTGCTCGCGGGCGGTTCCGCGCTGAACACGCCGTCGTCCACGTCGCTCCTGTCCCAGCACGCGCTGGCGGAACAGCAAGGCGGCTTGCTGGGCGTCGGGCAATCGATGTCGGCCGCGGGTCGGGTGCTGGGGCCGTTCATGGCCGGCGCGCTCTTTGAAGTCGAAGGCCGCCTGCCGCTGCTGGTGGGCGCGGTGCTGACGCTCGTGGCGTTTGTCCTGACGCTGGGTGTCCGCCCGCCGGGGTCGCCGCAGAAATCTGAAGCCAATTGACGAAAGGCGCTGCCGAGGCGCATCTTGCGGACGCTGCGTGGGCTCCGGTAGGTGATGCGTTCGCAGCACTGGGTGGCAATGTCCGTCGATTTGAACAGCATGGCCGTTTTCGCTCACGTCGTCGAAGAGCAGGGCTTCTCGGCTGCGGCGCGCCGGCTCGGACTGTCCAAATCCGCAGTTTCCAAGCACATTTCCCAGCTGGAAGATCGCATCGGCGCGCGTCTTCTGCACCGCACAACGCGGCGCTTGCGTCTGACCGACGTCGGTGCGGCGTTCTACGAACGCTGTGCGCGGATCCTGGCTGAGGCAGAAGAGGCGGAACTCGCCGTTTCACAGATGAGCGCCGCGCCGCGGGGTACGCTGCGGATCAGTGCGCCGGTCAGCTTCGGCAGTCGCTTTCTCGGCGTGCCCATCGCGAAAATTGCGACACTTTACCCGGAATTGCGCATTGAAATGGTGTTGAGCGATCGCCTGGTTGACCTGGTCGATGAAGGCTACGACGTGGCGATCCGCATTGGCCGTCTCGCCGATTCGAGCCTGATTGCCAAGCGGCTTTGCGCGATGCCGGGCCACATTGTCGGCTCGCCGGCCTACCTCGCCAAACACGGCACGCCGCGCGTTCCAGCGGATTTGCAGCAGCACAATTGCCTGCTGTATTCGCTGTCCACCACCGGCGACGTCTACCATTTCCGCGATGGCGATCGCGACATTGCGATGAAGATCGACGGCACGCTGCGGGCCAACAATGGCGATGTCCTGATGGAAGCCGTCCGGCAAGGCGTGGGTCTGGCCTACATGCCGGCCTTTCTGACCGGCTGTGATCTGCGCTCGGGCGCGCTGGTGGAAGTCCTGCCGGAATTTCGCGCTCCGTCGGGTGCGATCAGCGCCGTGTATCCGCATAACCGTCATCTGTCGGTCAAAGTGCGGGTGTTGGTCGATTTTCTCGTCGAGCACTTCGCGGAAGTTCCCTGGGGAACGACCGAATGCGCCGAATCGCCGCGAGCCGCACATGACGGAGGCGCGTGATGCCGGATGCTCAACTTGGCACGTTCAAGCTGCATTACGAGCTCATCGGTCGCTCCGGCTCGCCCGTGGTCCTGATCATGGGTCTGACGGTGCCGGGGCGTAGTTGGCGGTCGATCCTGCCAGCTTTGGAGCCGCACCATCGCGTCGCGTACTTCGATCACCGCGGCGTCGGCGGTTCCAGTGCGCCGCGTGGGCCGTATTCCATGGCGCAAATGGCTGGCGATGTCGTGGCCCTCATGGACCACCTCGGCTGGGCGCAAGCGCACATCGTCGGCTTGTCCATGGGCGGCATGGTGGCGCAGCACGTGGCGCTGAATTCCCATAGCCGCGTGTTGAGCCTCACGCTGCTGGCGACGCACGCGGGAGGCTGGCAGGCGCGCTTGCCGCAGCTCAAAGGCGTGTTTCATTTCTTCCAGACGCAGCTGCTGCGGGATCGTCAGGCGAAGCTTTCGGCGCTGTCGAATCTGCTGTTTCCCAAGGAATTCCTGCAGACCTGCGATCGCCACGCCGTGCGCCAGGGTCTGGAGGACGATTTCGGCGAGGCGGTGCCCAAAAGCGTGCTGTTGTCGCAGTACGCCGCCATCCAGGGCCACTACACCGCGGACAAGCTGGGGCGCCTCAAACACTTACCGACGTTGGTGATTCGTCCGGGCCAGGACATTCTGGTGCGACCGGAGGAAAGCGATCGGCTGGCGCGGCTGATTCCCAACGCGCGGCTGGCGCGATTTGACCGCTGCGGGCACGCGGTGACGCGCCAGGATCCCCAACGCGTGGCGCGCGAACTGCTGCAACACTTTGCCGCGGCGGATCGTTTGGGCTGACCGGTGCATACCGGCGGACAATCTGTCATGCTGGGCAACCCTGCTGGATGCGGTTGCGCGGAGCCCCTGATGCAAGTCCCTGATCTGTGGTCTGATACCGACCGGACGGCGGTCGCGGCGTTTGAAGTCGCGCTCCGGCACGCCGATCTGGCAGGCGCGCTGCTGGCGTTGGATGGCGTGTCGGCGCAAGAGGCGTCCCGGCACCGTCAGACGCTGACCGATCTGGCGGCCCGGGTGCGTCTGGAACTGCCAGCGCGCGATCCCGTGACGTCGCTTGGGCACGTGCTGGTGGAAGAGACCGGATTCACAGGCGATCCGGAGGAGTACTTTGCGCCCAGCAATTCACGGCTTTCGGACGTGCTGACCCACCACCGCGGCATGCCGATCCTGCTATCGGTCGTCTGGATGCTGGTCGGCGAGCAGGCTGGTGTGGTCGTGGAGGGCATTGGCCTGCCCGGGCATTTCATCGTGCGCGTCGGCGGTTCCGCGGGCGTGCTCGCGGATCCGTTCAACGGCGGGCGCATGCTGAGCGACACGGACTGCCGCCAGTTGGTCGCCAAGCTGAGCGGCGGCGCCGTGCAGTGGAACGATTCCTTCCTGCGGCCCGTGCCCATCGACGGCGTGCTGGAACGTGTGCTGCGCAACCTGGCGCACATTTGGCAGCGCTTGGAAATACCTGAGCAAATGCTGCGAACCGCACGTTTTTACGCGGCATTGCGTCCCCGTGAGGCGGAGCCGCGCTTGGTGCAGGCGAAGATCGCCGACGCTTTTGGCGCCACCGATCTCGCAGAAATGCTGTATCGCGCCGTCGTCGATGGCTTTCCCAGTTCTGCCGCCGCGGAAGTCGCTGCCGGTCGCTTGGATGAACTGCGGCGCGCAGCTGTCGACGTCAACTAGACCCTCATCTCTTTGGAATTTCCGATGCTCACACCCGCAACCGTTTTGGCCGCTGCTGAAGCCCAGATCGAACCCGCGCTCGACCGCTTGTGCCGGTACCTGCGCATTCCAGCCGTCTCCTGCGATCCGGCGCACGCTCCGGATGTCGCGCGTCTGGCGGCGCTGGTCGCCAGCGACCTGAATGCCCTCGGGCTGGATGCCCGCGTGCTGCAACTCGATACCGCGTTGCCGTGCGTGGCCGCGTCGTGGCTCCACGCCGGCCCGGATGCGCCGACGATTCTTGTCTATGGCCATCTGGATCTGCAGCCGGTCGATGGCGGCGATGGCTGGCGGACGCCGCCGCATGAGCCCACGCGCGTGGGCGATCGCCTGTACGCACGCGGGGCGTCGGACGACATGGGTGGCTGGGTGTCGCACATCGCCGCGATTGAAGCCTGGCTGAAGACGACGGGCAAGCTGCCATGCAACATCCGGCTGATCATCGAGGCCGAGGAGGAAATCGGTTCCTCGAGCCTGGAGCGCTACATGGACGCGTTCCCGGATGCATTCCAAGCCGGCGCGATGATCCTGACCGACTGCGAGAATCCGTCGACGGACGTGCCGGGGATGACGGTGTCGCTGCGCGGCGTGTTTGAAGTCGTTGTCCGCGTAGAAGCGCTGGAATCCGATGGCCATTCCGGGCTGTGGGGCAACATGGTGCCGGACGTCTCGACGGCGCTGATGCAGTTGATCACGCGTGTTGTCGATGCCGACGGCCGGCCTTCGGTGGGTCTGGTCCAGCACGCGGCCTCTCGCCATCAGGCAGCAGCCGCGGTGCCGATTGAGAACGAGGTCATCCGCCGCGGTGCGCACCTGCTGGACGGCGTGAATCCGCTGCCGGTGCGCGGGCGTTCTGCGGCGGAATGGCTGTGGCTCCAGCCGGCCATCACCGTGGTATCGACGACACTGCCGACGCCGGAGCGCAAGAAGAACGCCCTACGTGCGGCAGCGACGGCGGTGCTGTCCGTGCGTCTGGCGCCCGACCAGACGCCGGAGCAGATGTTGGCGGCGATGCAGGTGGAGCTGCTGCGTGACCCGCCGCAAGGTGTGCACGTGTCTGCGACCCAGGAGCGTGGCGCGGGCATGGGCTGGTATTACGAGCCGAAGGGACCGGCGTTCGACGCTGTGGATCGCGCCTATCTGGCTTCGTGGGGGCACAAGCCGGTGCGCGTCGGCGTCGGCGGCTCGATTCCGTTCGTTGCGATTTTTGGCCAGCGCTTTGGGGATCTGCCGCTGATCCTGAACGGCGTGATGGATCCCGAGTCGACCGCGCATGGTCCGAACGAATCGCTGCATCTCGGCGTGTTCCGCAAAGCCGTGCTGGCGAACGTCCACCTGTATGCTGAACTGGCGGCACCGGGAATTCTGGCGCGGCGCTTTTCACGCTGACCGAATTCGAACATCACAGCCTCCCGAGCCGCGGCGCGTCACCAGAGGTGCACGCTCGCGGTCCCAGTCCGAAATGCAACAGGTCTGGTTGAAGGATTCTGGTGTTCGTTTTCGGTCAGGATGTGGAGCGCTTACGCCTGAACGATCTGGCTGCCCAGGAAGAAGCCGTCGGTGCCTATGGCCTGATACAGCGGCAGTAGGATCCAGCCATCCGTGGGCGCGCTGACGGGGCCATTGTTGTCCTGCGCCACGACCTCGCCGGCATGGACCGCCTGCAGGTTGCGATAGCCCGGCTTCATGTGGAAATGGTCAGCTGGGGTGATGCCATGCCGGTAGGTCACACGCAGCGGCGGCAGATTCAGCCCGCGGTTCCGCAGCCGGTCGCGCCGTCCCTCCAGGTCGGGCACCGCCGTCCACGCCACCACGCCAAGCGACGCCAGCAGCAACCAGGCCACGGACTCCAGCGTGTCGACCGTTGCGGGCGACTGATGCTGTCCACCCTCCACCGCCAGCGCGATGTGCCCCAGCGTCGTGAAATACTCCAGCGTCGTCGCGGGGATCGCGTCCTCCAGCCCGAGAATGCCCGGCAGGCACAGGTTTTGCGCCAAGGCCGCGCTTTGCGGATGGCTACACACCACAATGAATGGCACGCCGTCCGCCGACATACTGTGCAAATCCAGATGAACGATTGGCCCGCGCGCCTGCGCGATCTCACCGTCAAACACGTGAAGCAATTCCAGCTGTTCCACATCCTCCGCGACATGCCCGCGGGTCGCGCGCAGTTGTGTCACGGACGGCAAATCCCAGCGCCGGTTCAGGTCGCGATCGGAGTAGCGCGCACCCAGCCGCAGGGCACCGATATTGCCGCAAAGCCCGAGAATTCGCCCCGCCACCGGCGTATTCGCCGTCCGCAACGACTCCAGCACCTGCAGGATCGCCCGGATGCCGGCGGGTTCATTGCCGTGCATGCCGCCAGACAGGATGACCGTCGCGCCGGGCTGACCGTGATCGATCTCGCCGAGCCGGTGATCCGGTCCGACCCGCACGTCCGGCAGGACGGTCGTCAGCAGCGTAGGGTCGATGAAATCGCCGGGATCGCGCATGGGTGCCTCGTGGTCGGCCCGCTCCGACGGATCGAAGCGATGCACTCCGGCCGAAGTTCGAGCTCATCCGTTTTCGATCCGCGGCGTGCCACCAGAGGTGCACGCTCGCGGTCCCGGTCCGAAATGCAACAGCTCTGACCGACAGGAGTTGATGTTCGACACAGGTCAGCCTGTTTAGCGCGCGCGGGCTCGCGGAGCAAGGGGACCGTCGACCGCGGTCACGCTTCGAACACCACGCCCAGCGGCACATGGTCACTGGGCTTGTCGCCGCGGCGTTCGTTGCGGTCGACAAAAGCGTCGAGGCTGGTCAACGCACCCGTGGCAAAAACGTGGTCGATGCGCAGGCCGTTGTCGCGTTCGAACCCGCCAGCGCGGTAGTCCCACCAGGAGTAGAGTCCAGCTTCAGGCCGCTGGTGGCGAAACGCATCGGTCAGTCCCCAATTCAGCACATGCTGCAACGACGCGCGCACTTCCGGCAGGCACAGCACGGTATCGTTCCAATCGGCGGGCCGCGCCACGTCACGGGCGTCTGGCGCGACGTTCATGTCGCCGCACAACACCATCGGCCGGCGTGCGTCGCCTTCCCGCTCAAACCAGGCGCGAAGCCGTTTGAGCCACGCCAGCTTGTAGGCGTACTTGTCGCTGTCCGGCGCGCCGCCGTTGGGCACGTAGACGCACACGATGCGCACCCCGCGCACGGTACCGGCGATCAGCCGCGCTTGATCATCGACCACGCCATCGTCGAGCGTTCGCGTGACATCCGTGATCGCGTGGCGCGACAGAATCGCCACGCCGTTGTAGGTCTTCTGACCATGCGTCACGGCGCGGTAGCCAACCGCTTCCAGGGCCGCGTGGGGAAACTGCGCATCCTCCAGCTTGAGTTCCTGCAGGCACAGCACGTCCGGTTGGTGGGCTTGGAGCCACGCGAGCAGGCGTGGCTCGCGGCTGCGGATGGAGTTGACGTTCCAGGTGACGATGTTCATTCAATGTCCATGTTATTGAAAGTATTACTGCTAATTTTGTCCGTCCGTGCCTGTACCCACTTTTGTACCCACTTTTGCCCCAACATCCGCATCCGCGTCGACCCGGCGCTCGTCCAGATGGATGACCTCGCCCAGCTTGCGCGCGGCATCCTGACGGGGCTGCTCGGGCGGGCGATTGTAGATCGCGTGGACCGCCTGGCTGCTGTGGCCGACCTGCGCCATCGTGATTGCCTGCGAGATGCCGGCCATCGCCGACAGCGTGACGTTTGTCTGTCGGAGCGCTTTGCCGGACAGAGCGGGCAGGTTCAACTCGGGCAGCACTTTTTGCAACCATACCCACAAGCCCGTCGTCGTGACGCACCGCCCGGAGTCGGCCGACCTGCCGCCCGCCGGGAACATCCAGCCTTCGTCACCAACGAGCTGGCGGCGCTGCTGCTGCAGAATCCGCAGCACGCGGGTCGACTCCGGGTCGATGTACGACGGCCGGCCTTCCTCGTGCTGTTTGGTGCCGGCCACGATCTTGCCCGCGACCCAGTGCTGGCGGATCTGCCACTTTCCAACTTCGGCGGTCAAGTCGAGGTCCTTCACACGGATCGCCACCAACTCGGACGGTCGTGCGCCCGTTGAAAAGCCCAGCATCAACAGCGGGTGCCAGCAGTCCGGCGACTTTTCCCGCGCGATGGCGATCAAGGTGCGGAGCTGTTCGGGCATGAGCACCAAGTCCTTGCCACCGCGCGTCATGCTGGCGCCCTTGGGGAGCTTGACGCCGTCAGCCGGGTTGGGGATGCGGTACATCCTGCAGCCGGCGCCGATCAAGTTCTTCAGCGTCACCCAGCGAGTCCGGACGCTGTTCATCTTGTTGCCGGTCCGCACCTGGCCATCGACCCACGCCTCCAGGTCGGCAGGCGTGATCTTGTCCAGCCGGTAGTCGCCCAGCACTGGGTTGATGTGCGCCCGCAAGTGATGTTCGACATTGGCCTTTGTGGCCCCGCCCGCCGTCCACTCGCCGCGTTCAAGCTTGCGTACGACCCATTCCTTCGCGAACGCGCGCAAGGACGGCGGCAGCACCTTCTCGACGCGGTTTCGCGCCTGTTCGCGCAGGTCGTCCGCAATCAGCCGCGCCTCCGCCAGCGTCGCGTCCTCCGGCAGGCTCAGCATGCGCTCCACCGGCCGCCCGGTCCGGTCCGACACGGCCTTGATCCGCACGACGAACGTGCCGTTCGGGCGGCGGTACACGCCCGGATACCTCGTTGCTTCCAGCTTGTCCCGCATGTTGCCCTCGAATGTACTGGTCCAGATCGTCACGGTGCACGCGCAAAATTGGGCGTGCGACGGTGCCGATGTTGCTTGCTTTCAGATGCCCTTTGGCGATGGCCTTCTGCACATTGGCTGTGCTTTGGCGGATGTAGGTGCCGCACTCGGCGGTGTTGAGCCACGGCGTGTGTGCGGGCACAGGAGCTGTTGCCGCGCGACTCCGACTCGGCTCGCCTTCGGCCGTGTCCGCGTCGCCGTTCGCCGCGATGCGGTGAGGTCCGGCATGCAGCATCGCAGCCGTGAGTTCCTTCAAGGCGCTGACCAAATCGATCGTCGCCGCGTCTGGCACGGCTTCCGACACGAGGTCGGACTGAGTTGAGGCCGCTTCGCAAGGCGACTTTTCAGCGATGGTCCGAGCGGCCTGGAAAAACTTGTTGGTCCGGATGTCGACGTAGCGGTAGTCCGCGGACGTGTACCTGGCGTCGTGCACGAGGCTGACGATGGGCGGGGGCGATTTGTTCGGCTGGGCCATGCTCTTGGGCCTTTCGTTCGCTGTGGTCGCTGCCGGGCTACGCGCCGGCTTTCGGCGCTGTCCCAGAAGTTCTTAGCACCGTGGATCTGCCTGCAAAAGCAACAACTTAATTCCAGATCAAATGCGCTGACTTGCGCATCGACCGCGACCTGCGTCGTCGCAGCAGACGTTGGATCTGCCACGCCGTGCACATGTACAAGTTCACGATGTCGTTTGGGCGGACTTGAACCGCCGGGCAGGCGCAGACGTGGGCGGAGGGCGGCGCCTGAATCAGGAAACTTCCTCGTTCTCGGGCGGGATTCGGACGCAGGTGTTGCTGCCTACGCCCGATCCGCACGCCAGGATCATCGTTCCGCACCCGCTGTGCCGGATCGCTTACGCGGCCTCTCAGGTGTTGCCGTCGAACTACTGCGGCCGACGCCCGTACTTGACCGGGTTGTCCAAGAAGTGCCTCGGGATGACGCTGGCCGCCAAGAGCAACGGCGCGCACGCGGACTGGCGAATCGAATCGCAGACCATCCCCACCACGTGGTTGCCGCCACGAAAGGCAGTCAACTCCGACGACATCGTATCGATCGCGAGCCAACGTTTGAGACACGCGTTCATGACAATCCGCTGGAAGGCCGCTTTCGAACACTTCACGTCATGGGCGTTGCCGCCCCAAGCAGGGTTGAACCGCATCGTGTCCTTGGTGACGTGCAAAAACTTCAGCGCGAACCCCTCCGGAACCAGCACGCTGGCAACGTGCGGGGTGATGGCGTGGAGCAGCGCCGTCGAGGCGCTCGCAGAGTCTTCCTTGTTCACCCCGTCGAGGGGATAGCACACCAGCTTCCTCTCCAAAGCCTGCGAAGCCGCCGGTCCAAATCCGAACGCCGGGGCGACCAGGCGCTGGAGGTCCCAGTTGGTCAGGCGCCCAACCGCCTGCACCATCGCGGCGGTGAAACGGTCGAGCAGTTTCTGGCTGAAGCGCATGCTGCTGCACTTGCGCCCCTTGGCCCAGCGCGAGGTCAGCCCGCTGTTTTCGGCGAGCCGAGCGAAGGCCTCGAAATCGCTCTGCGTGCCGTACTGATAGACTTGGGAGTCCCCGGCCAGCGTCAGCGTCTCGGCGGTCGCCTCCACGGAGTAACGAGTCGGCCAATGCAGCCGTCCGAGCATCAGACGAACGAGGTCGCAGGCGCCGCGGACGGCTGACTCGCGTTCATACTTCGTCGGTTGTTTCTTGGCGAGCTTGATGATGTCATCCACCACCTGCGTGGCGATGGGCAGGATGATGGGGTGCGGCTTCTTCATGGTTCTTGTCCTCTCGTGTGCTTGGTGGCGTCACCGCGAAGTTGCAGTCCCGCCCAATTTCTTTTGGCTCGGCCGCGTCCGTGTCGCCGCCACTGCGACCTTGCTGTGGCGATCGATGCAGGCGCCCTGACGGAACCGCCGTCGCGGCTTAGCCTTGGTCATTAAGGCGGCGCGGCTCTTGCCGCACCGTCTCAGCCGCCTGTACCGGTGGACGCGCTCGGCGCGGTGGCGGCAAGGATGTGCAGGAGCAGCATTGGCTGCGCGAGCTCGAACAGCTTCTCGAACCCGGATGCGAGGCAGTCGGCGGGCGTGATGGCGACGTCCGCAATCAGCCCGACCTCACGCGCGCGCAGAACCAGAGCCTCGGTCGTGTCGAGGGCCGAGGGGCACGGGATGATTACGCCGCCCGTCGTGACGCACTGGTACCCGAAGCCTGGGTTGAGCCGGAAACTCAGCGAGTCTCCCGCTTTGGCAGGCCACAACAACCGAACTGCCATCGCGTCGAGCAGTGCGTCGGAGCAGTACATTCCGTCCGCGCCGTAGAGGTCGCTGGGAACCGACAGCGCCCTCGTCAGTTCGAGGCAGAACGCATCTGAGCCCAGAGCGAACCGGAACCCCACGCCGCTCTCGCGCTCCAACCCCTTCAGGTCGCGCCGGCTCAGCTGCTGCAGCAACTTGGCGGACACGCCGTGAAAATGGTCGGCCAAGGCCTCGGTACCGATGAGGAAAGTGTATTCCTCCATCTGGGTCATGTCGCCGATCAAACCCGCTCGCTGAAGCAGGAGCAAGTAGGCGAGCAGTGCCCCGATCGGGAGACTTGGCGCGCGGCGGTCCTTGTGCCCTGGCGCATCGATCGTGACGAATGCGAGTTCCGCGTTGTCGGTGATCGTCTGGCACTCGTCCGCCAGTTGGCGCACGAACTCAGCGGCACCTCGCTCCACCACCTCGCGTTCGTGGGGCAAGAGCGTGGCCTGCAGCTCCGGCGGCAGCGCTGCCACCAGTTCCTTTCCGTACCGTTCAAAAATGCTGGATCGTGACATCTTTCTCTCCTGTCAGTATGTTCGCCGACTCAGGGTCGGCTGATTGCTGGACGGCCAGCCCTTGGGCAGCGAGGTGTAGTCCTAGCCCATTGGCCCCCGACGACATTGACGCGTTCAACATGAACGCATCGTCCCGGTCCCGGCATCCTGCCGGCGACACGGACTGCGTGCACTGGAGGACTGACCGGAGAACGCCGGAGGAAATAATGTCGATAATTTTCAAGAAGATGCCGGGTGGTCCGCCGATTTGGGACATCTTGCGTGCCGAAGCTGAGGTCCATCGCGACGGTGGCGACATCGACAGTGCCCGAGCCTCGAACCAGTTTGACGTCGTCATAAACTTGGACGGGGATGGCGCTGGGCAGGCCTGGAAGCGGAGCGCCCCGGACGAGCCCCTCCGCCTCGAACCGAAGAAGGCCGGCGCTCTGCGGAAGATCATCGCCGCGAAATTCGTGCCGGTGCCCGCCCTCGGTGCTTACCAGCACCCGAGGAAGGACAATGACGCAGCCGCTAGCGAGGTTGGAAAGGCGCGCGCGCTCATTGACCCAGGCTCGCTCGCGGACGGGTGGCAAGTCATCGACACCATCGACAAGGGGAAGATTGACGCGGACAACACCTACTTCAAATTCGCTCCCGTCGGCTCAGTATCTTACTTCATCGTTCTTCCATTGGCGGGACATCGCAACGCTGTTGCGGCTGGCGACCCGACCTTTCCCAACCGCACACGCTGGTACGACGCCGAGACCACGGTCCAGGTCAAAGTCGATCACGCGACGTTCAACCCGGAAACCGGTGAGATCACGGTGTCGCTCAACCTCGACAATTTCTCACAGGCTGCAATCGGCTTGCTCCCGCCCATCCTGTCCGTCGGCGACCTGACATACCCGGCCTTGCCTTGTAAGGAAGAGGAGCTTCCCGACCTTGACGCTCGCGCCAAGGCCTTTTCGATGAATGGAGTTGTCGTTCCAGGCAATCAGGACGGTGTTCACCACTTGTTCCTTCGGTTCGACGTGCCGCAGCCGTGGCTGCTCGACTTCCTCGGGATCGAGCCGTCGGTTGTCGATGCGGTCACGACGCGCGCCTTTGCCTCCCTACGTGGAAAGACGGTGTTGGGAGCGCTGTACTGGACGCCCAAAGGCGATCGAGGCAGTTTCTCGATGCCCGTTGCGATCGATGTCCACGTGCCTGATCCAGGCATCAAGGTACTCCGCTGAGTTGCGCGCGTGGTCTCGGTTCGATTGCATTCGGGCCTCTTGGCGGTTGCCGGGCTGGCGGTGCATGGCGCAGTTCTGATTTATACTATTAGCACATAATAGAAGTGGCAAACGCCTACACGTCACCCGCATCGCCCGGGTCTTCCGCGCCGTAAGAATCGTGGATGTCCTTGCCGACCTCGCAGCCAAGCGGCAGGTCCGCCAACGCGGGGAAGCACACGGGCACCGTCGACATGCAGGCGGTGACCTTGTCGCGCACCGCACCCCAGGCACAGGTATCCGTGTGGCGACGACCGGGGCGACCGCAATCACAGCGCGGCGCCACTGCCACGATCTCGTCGTGAACGGTAAACGCGACGTCGACACCCTGCTGGGCGAGTTCCAGCATTTGCCCAACGAGAATGTCCCGAGCGATGGCCTGGACGATGTTTTCGACGAGCGTGTGCGGCAGGATCTCGTACGTCCGCGCGCCGCTCCCGGCGTCCTGGCCAAACGAGACAGCGTGCCTGGCGGCCTTGCCGATCCGCCGATAGAACAGATGACGCCCTGTTGGCAGTTTGACTGCCAGTACCGGTTTCCCTCCGCGCGAGAACTCGAACGTGACGCCATTGACCTCGGTTGCCTGACCGGACTCCGCTGCCCGCTTCACCGCGGACGCCATCGCCTTCGGCAGACCTGAGACCCGAGGGAACGTCTGGTGGTACGTGGCGTAGGCGTGGTCCACCAATGCCTCGTCGACGTCGTCAATCTTCGCACGGACCTGCTTGGCGAACTTCTTCGGGCCCATGCCGAAGCCCAGACCGAGGATCGCTTCCTTGCCGAGTGCCCGGGGCGCGGAAGGATCGACCTCGTGGCCGAACGACGTGTACACGTCCTCGTTCGCGCGAAACCGCTCCACCAGTTCCGTCTCACCAGCCAGAAACGCGAGTACTCGGGCCTCGATCGCCTTCAGGTCAGACGCGACGAAGGCCAGGCCACGCGGCGGGACGACGACCTGGCGCACTTGGGCAACGAGCCCGGACTTGGGCAGTCCGTGGAGGTTGAAGTTCGCGGCGTCGGGGCCCCCGCTGGTGAAACGACCGGTGTGGCTGCCGTAGTAATGGATGTGATTGAACAACTGGCCACTGGACTTCCGGAGCCGCTGTAGCTGCAACATCAGGTTGCTGAGCGCTGCCGCCTCCTTGACCAACTCGAAAAACCGATTGAGTTCTGGGTCCCCGCGCCGCGCTGCGATCACGTCCACGTGGCTGATGCTGCTGCTCGCCAGCTGCACCCCGAACTTGTCGGCGACAAAACCCACGATGGCTGCATTGTCGGCTGCTTGGTGGGGCCGGAAGCCCAAACGGGCCAAGCCTAGCGTGGTCTCCGCCGAGGCCGTGACCGCGCGACGGTGCAGCTCTTTGGCAAAGTTCAGGTCGATGCGGACGCCGGACAACTGCATCTGGCACAGCTGGTTGACCACGTCCCACTCCCAATCCGGAAACAGGTCGTCGTCGATGGCCTCTGCCGCGGCTGCATACACATTCGTCACCGCACTGGCGCAGGGCAGCGCCAGCTGGATGCGCGTCATCGACCCAGTCTGGAACTGCGCGGAGGCAACGACGCCGTCCAACTCGGTCAACGGGGCGAGGGCAGCGGCATCCTCCTGGCGATACTTCCGATAGCTTTCCGTGTCGAACCACTTGGAAAGGTTGAGTTCCAGCTTCTCGCGGAGCAGCAAGCCTTGCAGCGGGACATCGTGCGCTGCGAAGGTACAGCCATCGGCGTCCAGTGCCCGCAAACGCACTGCGGCGGCAGCAAGGTCGCCGCCCGCGGCGGCCGCGACGTCGAAGACTTCAACGACGTTGGCGACCCGGATGCCGATCATGGTGATGCGCGTGAAAGTGTGGGTTGCGTAGCCGGGACGCCCGGCGACATCGGGTCGGACACCGGCGCTGTTGTGTGCGATGACGTGCACGGCCACCAACTTGTCTTTATTCGGTTTCATCGGCAGGATCTCCTTACTCAATGCATGGTTGGAAGTTCGGCCGCATCAAACACGACGGGGCCGTTGCGCCCGGCGGCACGCCGGTCGTCGGGATACGCAGAGGGAATGGCGTCAACTGGAGCTGCGGATGCCACGGCGCCACTTGCCGCTTTGAACCAGCGCGGGTTGACCTGATACGTCACGCTCGCCGGCCGCCCGGGCTTGGCCTGCTGGCGGTCGTTGGTGGACTTGCGCAGGTAGCCGTGGTCTTCCAGGAGGTTGAGCACGGGGTCCAGTTCGGCCATGTTGGCAAACTTGCCCTTGGTTTTCTGGAACAGGTCCCGCGCAGTAAAGGTCTGCAGGTTCAGCCGCTTGATGCTGGTGAGCAGATACTGGCTCGATTCCAGAGACGCGTGCGCGCCCATCCTGGCAAACGCCACCTTTGCGTGGTCGACGAAGTACTGGCCGATTCGGCGTGCGGCTTCGAAGGTTTCAGCTGACACCGGGATGTCCCACGGCGCGCTGACGCCAGCATTTGCGGCCAAGTGCAGGAGGGCGGAGATTCGAACCACGGCGCCGACGTACTTGCCGGCCCACGACACGATGATGTGAAGATCGCCGTCGGGACCGAGGCGGGACTCGACGTTGCCGGCGAACTCCAAGTACAACCTGCGGGCGTCTGCGCTCAGCTGGATTTGGTGCGGCGCTGGATGCCCGTTCTCACCGATCGGCAGTGCGATGCTGAGCAGTTCAGTGGCAACCCGGCGATACGCGTCCTTGGTCTCCGTTGGCACGCCAGGGGGATCCACGTCCCGCTGGCCGATGCGGCTCGCAGGGACCGAATACAGAAACCGCGCGTTCAGGCCCCGCGCCGCGAACGCAGACGTGCTCCCCATCTGACGCAGCACATCAGGCTGCGCAAAGAAGCAGATCGTGAGCGCGGGATCGCGGATGGAAAGCGCCGCCCCGCTCTGCCGATCCACGTTCACGGGGTCGCCGCTGTGCGCCTTCAGGACGACTTCGATGTTGGGCTGATGCTTGCCGTCGTAGCGCCCACCGATGTTGGCGATAAAGGCGCCTTCGGTGTCGAACACAGCCACGACGCCATTCTGCGCGTGCAGCAACGACGCCAGCTTCTCGGGCGTACAGTCGCTGACGTGGGGACGGAACTCCGTGAACGGCCGAAGTGCGTCCAACTGAACATGAAATTGCTCGGCGCTCCGGATCGCGCGTTCGTGCTCATCGGCCGTCGTGGCCTCGGCTGCTTCCTTCTCCGCTGCCTTGAGGCGAGTCTGCAAGTCGCTCCTCCGCGCCTTGTGGGTCGATTCATCGTTGCGGCGCGCCCGGTTGACACGGTCTGCGTGGTCGTCGAGCACAGACATGAAGGGGCGCGCAACAGATGACTTGCGGTTTGCCGGATCCATGAACGCCGCCAGATACAGATTGACTGGCTCTTCGTGGTCGTTCTTGGCAAGGATCTTGAATTTGCCTGCACTGATTGCGGACAGCACGCCCAACGCCATGAGCGCGGACAAATCGACCGGTGTCTGGGTCGCGATCGACACCGCCAGAACCATCTCCCGAAACGGGCTCGGAAACGCATCCACGGGAAACGGTGTCCTGGAAACGAGTTGCAGCTCGATTGGGTTCAACCAGCTCGGATCCTCCATCTGGGTCGCCGCACTGATGCACCTGTCGAAGTCGGCGTGGGTCTCGCCGGCGATCAAGGCATCGTTCGCGTCCTTGTGCGGGCCAAAGTACAGCCGCTTGCAACGGTCGTACCCGAGCTCCTGTGCGAGTCGCTGGGCGAGATCGTCACCCGCGCCATCCTGGTCGGTGGCGATGAGGATCTGCGGCGAGCGGGCAAGCGGTGCGAGCAGCGTCGAATCCACTTTCGTGCCGTTGCCGCCGGGAACAGACACTGCGTTGCGGATCCCCACGGTGGCCAAGGCGGCAACGTCAAACTCGCCTTCGGTCAGCAGAACCGGCTCCAAGGGCTCAAGATTGTGTAGGTTGTACAGCAGCGACGGCGCACCGGAGGGCACCCGCTGAAACTTCTTGTCGTGCAGCGGACGCAGCTTGACCAGCGCCGGTCCGAACTTGTCGAACGACGTCATGGTCATCCACTCCCCAACGGGAAGTCCGTCGGGGTCGTTCGGGTCGGTGCAGCGCACGTAGCCGATCCCGACGCCTGACGCTGCGTCCACATCGAGCGCGCGAGCGCCGAGGAAGGCCTTGCCGCCGTCGTCTGCGCGCAGACCCAACTCGGCTCGGGCGTGGATCACTATGAGGTGCAGACGGTTTTCAGCGGACAACGCCGGCACTGGGGCGCCCCTCGCGCCTCCGGTCACCCCCAGTGCATCGGCAAGGGCCTGTGCGCCGCCACTGGCCCCGCAGCCACGGCAGTTCCATACGCCTTTTTCGGTGTTGAGCGAGCACGACGGATTGCTGTCCCCGTGCTGATGCCGATCCGGGTACGGGCACGCGATCTTGTACTCCGGGCCGGAGCCCTTCGGCTCGCGACCTCCCGCACGAGCAATTTCAAGGATGTTGTCAAACATTTGGACGTAGTTCTCCCTGGGCGCCACGGCGGGGCCCTTGAGGTTCTGCAAATTGACGGGCCGTTGGCCTACCTGGCGCGGTCGCTGGGAAACAGCCGATCCGACGTCACGCTGAATGCCTGCGCCAACGTCTCCATGTCCTCGGCGGACATCGGGCGGATGCCACGCTCAAGGAGCGAGAGACGCGACTGCGAAATGCCGCTGGCCAGTTCCAGATCGTACTGGGACCAACCGGCATCGCGGCGTAGGTGCTTCAGGTTGTTGACGGGGATCGGTGTGTGGATGCGCTTCTTCATGCCCACCATGATAGTGGTGATGCTGATGGCGCGATCGGACGTGCAAGATCGGGTTTTCAGCCGCCGGAAGCATCTTGGGCGCGGGTTCTTCGTTTGCGCTGAGCATCGCGGTGGAGGCGGATTTCGTCTTCAATTCTAGGGATATCGCCAACGAATGGCCCAGCGTCCGGTCCAAAGTCCAGGCTACAGTAACACGTTGCACACGCTGTGAACGCCGGACATGGCAGATCGGCGCGTTTGGCACCTTTGCAGGTTTTGCAGCCGTGTAGCCACCAACGATGGCACACCGGGCATTCGCCGTGCCTCGGGAAGTCGGTCTTGGTTTCCCGCACCATGCGCGTCAATACGTTCCAAGTCATCCGTCCGCCATGCCGCTTGAGCATGGCAAGCCAGTAGATTCTTGCGTCCTGGCGTCCCAACGTGCCGCTGTCGGGGACGGCGGTCGGTGCTGCACGGGGCGTTGGCTGTCCACGCAAGCGCCTCCCGCGCTCGACGCCAACCCACAGCCAGTCCATGTCCTCACGGACCATGTCGCGCAAGACCATGTACTCGCCCTCGCCGGGACCGGCGGAAGCTGCACCGACGGCTTCGGCTGCGGTCATCTGGCCGGTATGCCGCGCACCGTTGCCAGCAGCTCGCGCTTCGGTGAATCCGGCCAGCACCTGCCGCTTTGTTTGGCCTTGGGTGTCGACCACGAGCGTGTCGGGCGAAACGGCCGCGAGTTCCTGGAGCTGGGCAAAACTGACGACCGGCGGCAGATTTGGCCCCGGCAAGACCGGCCAATCGCGGTCATTGTCAGTTGCGACAAGTATTATGACGTAATAGGAATCGTCGTCTGGTTCGCGTTCGGCCCACCGCACGTAGCTATAGCGTGGACGGTTGCCGACCTGGGCGAGCGCGCGTTCCCGGATCTGTGCCAGCTCCTCGGGCGTCGGTACGTCAGTGTCCATGCGGGCGTGCAGCAACCGCAGCTCCGCCAGTTCGATTTCCCCGAGAACCCGTGCCTGTCCAGGCGAAAAGCGCGTCCACGTCTGCTGGTCGACGGACCACTCGACGAGGCGTTCGACGCGGATCCCCAGCAGGCCGTCGTGCAGCCCTTCAAGTCGACGCCACCCCGTGGCGTCCAGCTGGGTACGCTCGTCGCCCATGCTGGCCGATGCCTTGCGCACACGGGCGACCATCCGCCGTGGTCCGTGCTGGATAGGCGACGCACCCGCCACGACGTCCAGCCCCCAGATCCGCATGTCGTCGAACACCGATGGCCGCGGGTCAAGGCCGGCCGCAGCCATGATTTCCGCAAAGGTGGTCCGACACAGCGCTAGGTCGACGCCGTCTGCGTGGCTGGCCAGCAATTCCGACAACTGTTGGCGCATGGTTGGCAGCATGTCAGCACGTTTGCGGATGCGGCGGGGAATCTGCGGAATCGGCTTGGCCATCGCACCTCCTGATGCTGGCGGCTGACGGTAGATCAGGTCTGCGGTCTGTCAACCGCGTCCAGACCAACGGCGACACGGGCCAGCGGGGTTTTGAGGATTCTGAGCATGTGCACCGGGCATCGCTGCACCGTCAGGACGGCAAGTGCTGGTGCTGCGGGTATTGAGGATTCTGAGGATGCTGCCCTTAGATAAGGGCCGTTGACGCTGGAGCTGAGTCGAGGCTGGCTGGCAGATGGCCAAGGGTCGTCGACAGGACTGCGCGGTGATGCTGCCGCTGGTGGTGGCGCTGCCGGTCATGGCGACCAGCATGGCTGGACGTCCACACTTCACGGTGCACGATCGGACTGCGGTGAGCGCGAAAGTCTGAGCTCCCATCAAGGGTTGGCTCGCCTTGGCGGTGCCCAAGCTAGTAAAGAGAGAGATATAAAAATGGCTATCTTAGGAATCGTTCTCAAAATCCTCAGAACTCAGATGTCAACGGCTTCACGGTTGTTGCCCTATCCCTAGATGCGCATGCTCACAATCCTCAGAACTCGCCGCTGAACCGTGGGCGCAGTGTGACACGCCCTTGGCCTTGGTCGTCAGTAGTCGGACTCGCAGTGCCCGCAACGGCTCGCGCCGTCGACTGACCCGGCTGCACACGGCAATCGATGGACCGCGATCGGCGGTTCGCCGGTCCAGTGCCGCAAACCGGCCGTGGCAGATGGTCGCTGTTGGTCGCGTCCGTGTCGGTGGTGGTGCACCAGCGTCTGCCTGCCGCATCGCTTGGACAGCCATGACCGCCGCCAGTGTCGGTGGCGATGCCAACGGCCGGATGTCCGTCGGCGGTCCTGCACAGCCGTCGGCGCTGCCAGCCCGCAGTTGTTCGTGGCGATCGCCTCGACCATCACCATCGCGGCTCGGCGCTCTTCGCGCCATATTATTACTGAATAGTAGGATGTTTTGGTTCGCCCCTGACTGACCGACATGGCCCAGCCGACTTTGCCCAGCGGATCCAGCGGGTACAATGTGTGCGTGAACACCGCGAGGCTGCCCGTGTCCCGAACGCCATCAAAACGCCCCATAGGCCGACCGCCATCGCCGCTCACCACGCCGGTGCTGGGCTGGAAAGAGCGTCGCGCCTACCGCCACTTCTGCGGCTCGCCCTGGGATGCGCCTGCCGAGCCTGCCACGCCCGCACCAACGCGCGGCACACCAGCGACACGGGCACGCACGCCGCAGCTCTCGCAGGCGCGCACGCAGCACAACCTGTCGGCGCCGGAGACATTGCGGGACGGCGACACCGTGTTGCGCCGCGCCGACGAGTTCGCGTTGCTCTGGCAATGCAGCGTGTGCACTTCTTGGACCCGCGATCCCGCACGCGGGTACAGCAAGCGCTGCGATGTCTGCAAGCTGGCCCGCCCGCCCCGGGTCGTTATCCTCCGCCAGCTCGACATCGAAGCTGTCAGGCGCCACGCCGCCCTGGTCCACGCCCTTGCAGCTCAGCTCCGCGCCCGCCGCTACGCCATGCTGTGCAACGGCCCCGTCATCCGCAGCAAGCGCGACAACTGCATCCGCACCAGCGAAATGTTCTTGCAGTTGGCCCAAGAGCGGGACGCGGCGGAGCTGCAGGCGCTGGCCAATGCGGACCAGAAGCCGCAGAAGCGCTGGCTCACGCAGGTCTTTGTGAACGGCGAGCGGTATCTGGGCCTCTCAGCCATCGACTACGTCAACCGCAAGGTTTGGCCCGGTTTGTTGGACGGCCTGCCAAGCACCACAGCCGTCGCCGATGCTGCTGTTGGCGGCGTGGGCCAGACTGGAGCGAAAGACGGCCGCGGTGGCCGACATGCTGGGCAAGAACCAGCGGAGGGAAGAGCACATGGCACAGGGTTGTGGGAAAAAGCGTGGCAGCGGGCAGAACGTGCATCTGAGCGCTGCGGAATTGCTCGCGCTGGAGGTCCAGTCGACGCTGGAGGCGGGCTCGCTGACGGCGGTTCGGGTAACGCAGACGCTAAACGGGAAGCTCTGCACGCTCTTCAGCATCCGCCCTGGATGCGACGAGCAGTGGCACCAGTACATGCACACGATCCTGCCGGCGCTTGGGCAGCTGCCCTTTTCGGTCTGGATCGGGCCGACGCCAATTGAGCACGAGGGCCAGACCGTGCCGCTGTGGACCCTCCGCATCGACACCGAGATGCTCGGCAATCTCCGTCGTGCCGTTCAGGAGGTGCGCACCGTGTTCATGCGCGTCGTGAACGGCGCAGTGGACGGGCCAGCGCCGGACCAGTACGGGTGGTTTACGTCGCAGCTGTCCGTTCGTGGCGACGGGCTGTACGAGAACTTTTGACTATGCATCCGCGGGTGCCAGTTAGGGCGGAAAAGTGAGCTGGGACGGGGTGTTGTGACGCGGAGCTGACGCGCCGCAAAATTGGCGAGGTCCCCGCGGCGTGTCCCGGTGGCTTTGTGCTGCATCAGGGGTAGGAACGCGCGCAGCGCAGGCCGAGATACTTGAAGGCGCCGGACGCGCCGTCGTAGCTGCGATCGCCCGCACGCAGGTACACCGCACTGTTGTAGTAGCAGCCGCCGCGAATGACACGGGAGGAGGCGTTGCTCGGCCCAACGGGATCCGTCACAGCACCGGAACCGTACGAGCCGTACCAGTCCCGATTCCACTCCCAGACATTGCCCGCGATGTCGTGCAAGCCGTATGGACTGTCGCCGGCAGGAGTCGACCCCACCGCGGCGGGGCTGCTGAAAACATTGAACACTGCGTAGCTCGTCGTTGGCGTTGTTTCTCCCCACGGATACGTCCGCATCGCAGCGGCGCAGCCCGGATCGCCCGACGTGCTGCCATTCTGTTCGCAACTGCCCCGCGCCGCCATTTCCCATTGCGCTTCGGTCGGCAGGTCAAACGCCTTCCCGCGCCACTTGCAGTATTGCTGCGATTGCATCCAACTGACGAAGTTCACGGGATTGTTCGCCAAGCCCGGATAGGTAGCGTACGCCGTCGGCTGAACCGAACTCGGAACCGTGCACCCCCCGGCGTTCACGCAAGCTTTGTATTGCGCCACCGTTGTTTCCGTCAGGTCCATGTAATACGCGGACAAAGTCACCATGTGCTGAGGCTTCTCATCGGCGTTGCAGTTGCTGTCCTTTGTCACGTTGCAGCCCATCCAGAAGGTGCCACCCGGGATCAGGACCATCCCCTCGGTCGGGCACTTTCCGGCGCCATTGCACGTGACCAGTCCGCCGCACGGCGTGCCAACGGCCGAGTTGCTATGGTTGCATCCGGCCGCAGGGCCGCTGCTCATGCATAGGTCGTTGGTACAAGGGTTGCCGTCGTCGCACGCGCTTGGGACCGGAACGTGGCTGCAGCCGGAACCGGCGCTGCAAGCGTCCGTTGTGCAGTCGACACCATCGTCGCAGGCGCTGCTGATCGCGATGTGGTTGCAGCCCCACCAGACTTCGCAGCTATCCGTCGTGCAGGCGATTCCGTCGTCGCACGCGCTGTTGACCGCCGTGTGGACGCAGCCGATGGCGTCGTCGCACGTGTCGTTGGTGCACGGAACGGAATCCGCGCAATTCAACGGGGCGGTGGTGCACTTGCTGGCCGCACAGAGCGGTGCTTGACACTTGGCCCCGTTGCCAGCGCAGTCGCCGGTGGCGGAACAGCCCTCGCCGGTCGAACACTTCGGGCAGTTCGCGCCGCCACAGTCGACGTCCGCCTCGGTGCCGTTCATCGTCTTGTCCGTGCAACTCTCGACCTGGCAAACGCTGTTCTTGCACACGGCGGACACGCAGTCCTTCGCCGCCAAGCACGTCTTGCCGGCCACGCAGGCGGGGCAGTTGGCACCGCCGCAGTCCTTGTCGGTCTCGGTGCCGTTCTTCATGCTGTCCGTGCAGGTCGGCTGCACTTTGCACAGCCCGTTGAAGCAGA
>CAIYBN010000034.1 GCA_903924465.1 uncultured Myxococcales bacterium
GCAGCCGGAAGCCGAGACGAGGCCCGCTGCGAGAAGCAGCGCACCAGCCCAGGCGGGGAAGGATGATTTTCTCATTGGATCCACCTTGTTTGTGTCGGAACACCGTACCGAAAGTTCAGCAGGCGGACGTCCAGACGCCCAACTGCCATGCTCTCCCACGCCAAGCACCCTCGCCTGACGGGTTCGAACCCTCGGGTCCGACGCGCGCAAGCTACTGCCGCTGTCGACACAATCGCAACGAAATCAGGCTGAAAGCGCGCACCGTTACATAGGGCATGCGGCTCAGCGGAGAAATCGCTATAACGCTATGAAAATAGGCTAAAAAACGGCATTTCGTCGACGGGATTGAGACGTGGCTCAAGCACGGGCTTGATCTTGATCAAGCAGTCGACCGTATTCAGGTCAATTCTCTAACTGGACGAAATGAGTCCGCTTTCTCGCGGGTCTTTAGGCCGCTGGCGCTGGCGCACGGGGCAAGGCGCCAGGGCCACGGTGCCAGAACCGCCGTGGCAGGAGCGCGAGCGCGATGAAGAGCAACTGCGATGAGCCAAACGCCACAAGTGCCCAGAAAGCCTTGTCCATGAAGCCGTACGAGTGCAGGCCGACGCCCAGCATGTTCACGCCGAACCAGGACAACGACGTGATGATGTTGCCGAAGATGGCCATGGCCATGATGCCGCGGTCGCGCGCGTACCCGCCCCAGCGCGCGTGGAGGATGATGGCGTTCCACAGTACAATCAGCAACGCGCCGTTTTCCTTGGGATCCCAGCCCCAGAACCGACCCCAGGATTGGTCGGCCCAGATGCCGCCGAGCACGGTGCCGACGAAGCTGAACAACACGGCGAAGCAGACGATGCCGTAGCACATGGCGACGAGTGCCTTATCGGCGGCTGGATCGGGCACCTTGACGATGTGCTTGCGCAACGTCCAGCCGATGGCGATGGCGCCTGCGAGGAACGTGCCGCTATAGCCGATGGTGATGGTGACGACGTGGGTGGCGAGCCAGAAGTTGGAGTCGAGCACGGCGCGCATCATTTCCATCGTGTCGCCGTCGGCGGCGAGGTGGTGCGCGATGATGAGCGAGGCGAAGCCGGATGCGGCTGCGACCGCCGTACCGAAGCCCTTGCGGTAGATCCATTCCAGAACCGCGCCCAGGCAGACCGCGCCCCAGCCGACGAACACCGCGGAGGAGTACAGATTGGTGACCGGAGGTCGACCCTGAAGAATCACCCGGGACGTCAGGCCCGCCGTGTGAATGAGCACGCCAACCAGGAGTACGGCAAAAGCCACCGGCTGCAGCAGCGCCGGCTTGTACGCCCATGAGACGAACAGAATCAGCAGCGCGAACACGTACACGACCATGCCGGCGTAGAACGGCTGCATCAAGTTGAACGCCAACTCGCTCTTGGCCTGACTCAGTTCGCCCGGCCGCGCCAAGGTCAGCACTTCCGTGACGGCGGTGTTGAACGCCGGCGCGTCCTGCTTGGCCCACGCATCGCTCACCCGCGCCATCGGTGCCAGCCCCTTGTCCAGCGGTTGGCCGTTGCGCGCGTCGCGCAGCGCTTCACCGGCGCTACGCCAGTCGCTCAGCTTGGCACCCGGAAACGGCCGGAACAGCCCAAGCTCGCGCAGCACCGCATGACGCTCCTCCGCACCCGTTGCCGCCACGTCCTGAATCTCCTGCGTCAGGCCACCTTCCGTCCCGGCGATCTGCAGCGTGTGTTTGAGACGGTGATACAGGTACAACCGTTCGAAAAGATTGATAATTGCCGACTGGTAGCGGGTCCGTTGCTTGGCGTCGATCGGATGCGCCGCCTCGGATTGCTTTTGAATTTCATCGACGTGCGGAAGAAGCGTCTTGAAGGAAAAGTAGCGCTCGGACGACTGCTTGATGCCGATCAAGCCAAGCACGTCCGGGTCGTTGATGACAAAAAGCGGCTGATCATCGGCCACTTCGGGACGGAACATGGTGTCCAGCAGCCATTCGTCGGCACTGACGGTCCGGTCGTTGTAGCGAAAGCTCTGCTGGCTGCGGATGACCAACAGCGAATTGCGCGCGATGGAATCCAGCGGCTTGACGCGACCGCCTTCCAGCACGGGCAAGGTGGCAAAGCGCTCCACGTCCATGTTGCGCACTTTGCCGGAGCCAAACAGGCCGCTGACGGCGCCGATCAGCGCGACAATCGCCGCCAACCAGGGCAGGTAGCGAGCGAACTTGCTGTTTCCATTCTGGATGCCATTGGTCTTCATGCCATCACCTTGTTTGCCGCGTCCAAAGCTGCCGCTGCTTGCCGCTGCCGCTTGCGCTGCGCCCGGCGCAGGCTCATGGCAAAGTGTATCATCAGACCCAAAGTGACCAGCGCGCAGGAGATGTAAGGCAGCAACCAGCCTGGGTTTTCCACAACCTGCAGCACCGACAGCGTGTCGTTCTTGCCAAAGCTCGCCTGATAGAACGTGCGACCCGCGTAGCGCAGCGGCTGGTTCATGAAGATCAGGACATCCCGTTCCTCACCCGCGCCTTTGTCGACCAAGTGCACAAGACTCGAAAAATTCTTGGGAATATCCGTGCCGGGATAGACGTCATGGCTGAACTTCTTCAGCGTCAAGGAATACGGCAAGTATTCGCGGCGCGGGCGCATCGACAGCTCATATTTGTGCCCTTCGTGAACAAACGACTGCGGCGCGCCCAGGCCCGCAGCGACCAGCCACGTGCCGTAACTCTTTGTACCTACAAGCGGTTCCACAAACGCCGCGGGGTGGTTGCGTTCGTCATCGGCCGTCACCGGCGGCGCCTCCTTGATGGAAACGTCGGTCCCCACGCCCATCGTCGCCATCGACGGCGCATCGCCCGCAGCCTTGCGTCCCAGTTCCGTGTTCTTGAAATAGCCGTGCACCCGCAGGGACAGCGGCGTCCCGGGAATCGCAATCGTGCCGCCATCCTTGAGCAATGGTTCCGACACGCTGTACACGTCGTCGGTCTTGGGATCGGTCGAGTCCAGAATCGCCAGCTCGAATTGCTGCGGCCGTTCGATGAAGCCAATGGTCTGGCCTTCCTCGATGGTCAGGCGCGCGTCCACTTGCAGCGCCGCGGAGACGAATTCGGCAGCCACCAGCAGCACCAAGCCGATGTGCACCAGCCACAACCCCAACTTGGCCCACGTCCGCGCGAGACCGCGCAGCTGCGAGACAACGAGATTGACCGCCAGCACGGCACCCACGGTCGTGCCGCCGGGAAACACCGGAATCGAGTAGGCCGTTCCCGGCAGTTTCCACCAGACGACAAAGCTGCGCATGAACGCGTTCACGGCGCCGTTGGTGCCCATGTCGACTTGCGCCAACGTGCACGCCACCACCAGAACCATCAGCATCGCGAGGCAGACGATCGTCAGCTTCAACGACAGCAGCGAGTCCAGCAGCCTGCCAAATTTGCTTTTGTTTTCAGAGTCGTGCTTCACGGTGCCCCGTTTGCGTCAAAGTGCAGGGATTCGAGCAGATGGACGAAATCCGCTTGATTGGCGGCGAGCGGTTCGGCGTCGCCGGTCATTTTCAGGAACCACGTATTGCCGTTGTTGGCGGCCAAAAGCGCCGCGATCATGCGGGTTTTGACAGTGCCTTCGCTGACGATGTCGTACAGACCAAGAGCGCCTGCCTGCGTGGGAATCGCCTTGCGGATCGCGGCGAGACCGGCGTCATCCACGGCCGGCAGGCCCAGTTGACCGCGCCAGCGATTCACGTTCGCCAGCTCACCACCCGCAGGCCCTGGAAGCATCACGACGGACACCTCAATCTTCCCAGGCGTGGCAGGCGTCAACGTCGCGTAGCGCATACCGCCGACGAGCTTCTCCGTCCAGCCCGCCGGCAACGTCCACTTCAGCGTGTTGGCCGGATCCGGCGGCGGCGGCGGCGCAACTTCGCCGCCTCCCATCGCAGGCGCGCCCCCACCGCTCGGCATGCCACCGCCCGGCATTCCGCCTTCCGCCGCTTGGGGCATCATTTCCGGCGGATTGTCGGTGCCCTTTGGCACGCGCATGTGGCCCACTTCCTCGCGCTTGCACGCCGCAAACAGCAGGCAAATGGCCATCCCAATCACAATTCGCCGTGGGGTCAACATGGGCATCCTCTTGCCGGGCGGTTCGTTCTCGTCGCTCGTTCCGGTCGCGGCTGACATAGTCCGCCACACAGCCAGAAGCCGCTGGCGAGCGCCAGTGGTATCTGCCAGAATTCCCGCGGCTTCCTGTCGCCCGTGTGGAACCGCGGTCGGCCCGCGCTTCCTCGGTCCCGCAAAAGACCGCGCGCAATGGTATAGCGCCGAGGCGAAGTGGGATCAAGCAGACGCGGGTGCTTTGTCGCGCAAGTGCGTCACGGGATTGCCATCGCGTCGCTCCGCGGCGGTCAGGGCCGCGGCCGCGCGCGTACCGCCCACGACGTGGCGCGGTGGTGAGGAACGCGACGCAGTGCTACACTGCTGGCCGCCTTGGAGCCCCGCTTGACGACGCCCAGCTCAGACATGACCGCCAATCCGCGCGATCCCAGCCGCTGGTATGGACTGGCGGTCTTCCTGTTCGCGTGCGCACTCGGCTGGATGGCCGTCAACGACGCGTGGCAGCCCAACAAATGGCTCATCGGCGACGGCGCGTTCTACTTGAACGAGGCCAACAGCATCCTGCAACACGGTTCACTGCGTCAGGAAGCGATTCATCCGCATTCCTGGTACGACAAGGACATGGGCTGGAACGTCAATGTCGACGCTGCGTTCAGCAACATCGCGCTGGGGCGTCACGGCGAGTGGTGGCCCAAGCATCCGTACCTGATGCCGCTGGTCGCGGTGCCGTTTGTCTGGGCGTACGGCCCGATCGGCTCGCTTGCCTGCCACTTTCTCTGCTACGCGCTGATCGCAATGTTGGCCTACCGCATTGCCGCGCGTCTGGCTTCACCCGCTGCTGCGCTCGCCGCCGCATGCGCGCTCGTGGCCACACCCTGGTTCGCGCACTGCGCATGGGGCTTCAACAACGACGTGTTCTACACCGTCATTTTGCTCGCCGCGATTGAAGCCGCACTGGCCGATCGCCCGCACATGTCCGGCCTGCTGTTCGGCGTCGGCGTCTTTGCCAAGGCCACCAATGCCCTGTACGGACCGGCGCTTCTGGGCATCTTCCTCCTGCGCAAGGACTGGCGCGGTGCGTTGCGCTTCCTGCTGTGGGGCGCGGGTCCAGTCCTGTTGTACCTGGGCCTCAACTGGTACATGTACACGTCGCCGTTCAAGACCGGCTACGACCGCATCCTCGTGCGGGTCGCCGGCAAGACGACGACGCACTCGCACGCTACCGATTTCCATTTTGCCAATATGCACCAAGGCTTGAAGAACGTGCTGTTGGGCGGCGACGGCATTTGGCCCCATGTGCCGCTGTTCTTTCCGGCGCTGCTCGGGCTGCCGTTGCTGCTGTTGCGGCGCTGGCGCGAGGCGGTGCTGTTCCTGTGGTGTCTGGCGGTGCCGATTCTCTTTCACGCGACTTACACGTGGTATCGCTTGGAGTTCAACCTGCCGCAGCTGGCGCTGGCGGTCACGCCGCTCGCCGTGCTGTTGACGCCGGTGGCCCCCGCTTCGAAGAACGCGACGCCGTCGCCGCGCCCTTGGCTGCTCCGGCTGTGCCTGCTTTTGGCGATCGTGCTGACCGCGACCGGCGTCGGGCGCCGGTTGTGGCAACGCCAGCCGTCGTACCTGTGGAGTCACCTACCGCAAGCCACCGTGATGTTGGGCGACATTCCGTGTGACTACTTCAACAACATGGTCGAGCGCTTTGAATGCAGCCACTTCGACACGGACGACAACCAGTTGACCGGCCGCGTGCTCGACGTGCCGTTGCGCTATCAGGACAAACCGGAACAGATGGTGCTGCTGACGCCGAACTACACCGCCAAGGAGCGGCGGCTGGCCTACCGCGATGTGCCGATGTCGGCCCGTTTCCTGCTGCGTTTTGGTCTGGCGGACACGGCGCGCGCGGACGCTCACGTGCACCTGAAGGTGCTGTTGAACGACAAGCTCCTGCTCGAGCGCGATGTGATTCAGCACGGGCTGCAGGTGGAGCGACTGGACACGCAGGCGCTGGCGGGGAGGAAGGCGAAGCTGGAGTTCATCGTGACGTCGCCCAGTCCGGCTGGCTGCATCTTTGGCGTGGACGGTTCGCCGCTGCATCCGGCGCGCTAACCGAAGTTCGTGATCAAGCGTCGGCGATCCGCGGCATGCCACCGGACGTGGATGCGCGCGGGCCAGTCCGAAATGCAAAGGTCTGGCCGACCTGCTTTGGCATGCGCCGAAGGTCTGCACCATTCGTGTAACCATTTGGCCACGCGCGTTGCGGCAAAGGCGGCGCGCCCCTAAACTATTGCGCCCACCGCCTGTCGCGGCTGGCCGAGTGAGCGCATCCCATGGCAACCTATCGCGTTTGTATCGTTGGAGCGTCGGGGTATTCCGGTGCGGAAGCGGCGCAGCTGTTGCGGCGCCACCCGAACGTGGTGCGCGTGGATACGCCGGAGTCGTCCGCAGGTCTGGCTGGCGTTGCCGCGGACATCGACGCGGTCGTGTTGGCGACACCCGCGGAAGTGGCCGCGGAGATGGCTGCGCCACTGGTCGGGCGCGGCGTGCGGGTTGTCGACATTTCTGGCGCGCATCGGGCCGGCAACGCCGACGCGCACCGTGCGGCTTATGGATTTGACCACCCGCACCCGGAGCTTCTGGCGCGCGCGGTTTACGGGCTCGGCGCGTCCTTGCAGGACCTGGCCCACGCATCACTGGTTGCCAATCCGGGTTGCTATGCGAACGGCATGCTGTCGGCGCTTCTGCCGTTGGCGCGCGCGGGCCTGTTGGCGTCGGATGCGGTCGCGGCTGTGACGGGGATCAGCGGCGTGTCCGGTGCGGGCAAGAAGCCGACGGATCGCACACACTTCATGGCGGTTGCGGAAAACCTGATGCCGTACAAGACGCTGCGCGCGCATCAGCACGTCGTGGAGGTTGAACGCGCGGTGCCCGTCCGGCTGCTGTTCGTGCCGTTGGTTGCGCCGTTGCGCCGTGGAATGCTGATTTCCGGTACGGTGCCGCTGCGCGACGGCGTGACGCAGGCCGACTTGGACGCGCTTCCCCCGCTGGACGCGTTCTGGCGGCGCAGCAAGTCCGCGCCCGATGTGCATGAAGTCGCGCTGACGCCGTGGATTGCCGTTCACTACGCCTTGGACGCGCCTTCGCAGCGCGTGCTGTTTGTGACAGCGCTCGACAATCTCTCCCGCGGCGCCGCCAGCCACGCGGTCGCCAACCTGAACGCGATGTGGCAATTGCCAGAAACGACCGGACTTGAGTGAGTGACGATGATGACAGATTTGCAACCAATCGATATCGAACCAATTTGCCCGAACGGCGTGCGCCTCATGGGCGGACATAGTGGCGTCAAAGCCAACCGTTTGGACACCGGCCTGCTCATCGCCGACGCGCCGATGCGCGCGGTGGGTGCGTTCACGCAGAACCGGTGCGCTGCGGCGTGCGTGCTGGGCAACCGGCCGCTGTTGCCGTCGGCGAACATCCGCACGCTCACCATCGTCTCGGGCAACGCCAATTGCTACGCCGTCGGCGACCTGGAAGCGGATGCCATGTTGCGCAAAGCCTCGTCCGCGCTCGCCGTGGCGACGCCGGACACCGCCTTGACCGCGACCACGGGGCCGATCGGCGTGCCGCTGGATGCCCGCAAAGTGGCTGCTGCACTGCCGCGTGTGTTTCGCAACATCGCGTCGGTCAACGACTTTGCCGACGCCATCTTGACGACGGATACCGTGCGCAAAGTCGCTTGCGTGCGCTGGCAGGGTGCGACCTGGTTGGGCATTGCCAAAGGATCCGGCATGATTCACCCGGACATGGCGACCATGATCGCCGTCTGCGTGACCGACGCCGACGTGCCGCTCGACGCGATGGAGCGAGCTGTGAAGGCTGCGACGTCGCGGACTTTCAATGCGATCACCGTCGATCGCGATACCAGCACCAACGACAGCGCGTTCTTTCTCGCGACCGCGAAAGGCCCACACGTTGCCGATCCGCTGCCGGCACTGACCGCGGTTTTCCAGCAACTCGCCGTGGCGATCGCCCGCGATGGCGAAGGGGCGACCCGGCTGTGCGCGGTGCGTGTGCACGGAGCGCCCGATGAAGCGTGCGCCCGGACCAGCGCGCGCGACGTCGCAGGCAGCGATTTGGTCAAGTCCGCGCTTTTTGCCTGCGATCCCAACTGGGGCCGAATCGCTGCTGCGTTGGGCGCGTCGCTGGCGCGGCAAAACGTCGATATCGACCGCAGCAACGTGGCGATTCGCCTCATGGATCACCCCGTGTTTCCGGTCGCAGGTCCGCTGGACAAGCACGCGCTGTCTGCAGCGATGCGCTCATCGGACACGCTGACCGTGGATGTGACGATCGGCCAAGGGCAGGGCGACGCGACGGCGTGGGGCTGCGATTTGACCTACGACTACGTCCGGATCAACGCGGAAGCGCCGATTGCTTATGGCCAAAACGCGCCCGTGCGATCCTCGCTGGAGATGCAGACGCTGACGCCGGTGCTGAAAAAAGGCGTGCTGCGCGAGGCACTGCGCTATCTGCACGATTTCGACCGCAAGACCATGGTCATTGTGGTTCAAGCGGAAGCGCCCACGACCGACGATGATTTGGCACTACTGCGTATGACGGGTATCCGCCCGATTGTTTTGCGCAATGTTGGGATCGAGACCGCGGCATCGGTGGCGCGCGACAACGAGGCGATGAAGATCGTGGTGCTCAGCGCCGATGACGGGATTCGCGATCAAGACGGCAAGGTCGTCGCAGAGTTGACCCTGGAAACCTTGCCGGAGGCTTGGCTGGTGCCTGGACTTGCCGATTTCCTCAGACGTGGCGGGACCTTGCACGTGCTCAACGGTCAAGTGCACGCGGCGCTGATCGAGGAATTGTTCACGGATCGCGGAATCGGTTCGATGGTGACGGCGGGCTGATTCCTGCACGGCTGCGACAATCAGTCAGCCGTGCGTGCGATGCACTCCGGGCACGGGCAGATCGAGCGCAAATAGCGGAAAGAAAAGAGTCCAGCGTCATGGCCGTCGCCCCAGGTGAAGCGAATGGCGTAGCCGCCGACGGGGTCGGTGCGTTTGACGGTTGTCGCCGCTTGGGACGCCGCGCTCTTGCCATTCAGAATCGGCATGCCGCCGCGACTTTGGCGCACGATGAGCGTGGTCGGCGCGCCATGGGTCCCTTTGCAGGTCGCGCACGGGCACTTTTCGCGCAGCAGCGGGAGCGCGTAGACGGATTCATGCGCATCGCCCCACACAATTTTGACGCTCCCGTCCTCATTCCAGGCGAGGTTGACGGGGTCGGTCATCAGTTGCGCGGGCGTCTGCATGGGGCTCCGGTCGGGCCATTCGTGGCCGACGCAAACTCTACGCCACCCGCCCGTCGTGCACAAATTCTGGCGCCTGGGTCCAAAAAGAACGCGAATTCTTGATCTATGTCAATTCTGGACCTGACAAACGGCAAGGCGCGAATCTTTCAACCCGCCTACATTTGCAGGCAGAAGGCCTTGGGGCCCGCAACCCTGGTCTTTTAGTCATCGTCTTCTCCCGCATGAAGGACGATGGCGCAGGAGCGTGACGTGGGTGATGTGACTGACATTCGGCCGACCGACAAAAAGGTTGAAACGTGGCTTGCCGCGCTTCTCGCTCATGAGAGCGTGACGCGTTTGCAGGCTGCGGCCGGACAGGTGCTGATCCATCGCGACCACGTTCCTAGTGGCGTCTATGTGGTGTTGTCAGGCGACCTCGCTCTCAACTCGACATCGGACGCTGCCGACGCATGGGCGGTTACAGCCGATCGGCCGTACCTCCTTCCCCATCCGGCCGAACTGGACTTGCCAGCCGGCTGTGCCGCCCGCGTCCGAACGACTGTCGATCTCATCCACGTGCCGCGCAGCCTGATGTGGCTGGCGCCGGAGATCGGCCACCTTTTGCAGCATGCGCCGATCCCGGCCGTTTCGCTCATTCCGCCGGTCGGCGTGGCTGGGCAGACGGCCGGGACGGTCGCGCGCACATTTGGCGCGGGTGAGCGTAGACATTCTTCCCGAATTGCGGTTCAATCCAACGCAACGCCGTCCCCCGCGCGTCCTGGTCCAACTGACCATCCTCCGATTCTGCCCAAATGAGTTCGCTTTCGCCCAAGTGAGGTTGTCATGTCTGAAGCAGTCACCCAAAATGGTGTGCTTGAGCGTTTCCGCTATGACGACGCCATCGTCCGCAAATTCCTGCTGGCGATGGTCGTTTGGAGCGTCGTCGGCATGCTGGTCGGCCTCGTGCTCGCGCTCCAACTCGCTTGGCCAGGCGCGAATATGGGCTTCCTCCATTTTGGCCGCCTCCGCCCGTTGCACACGAATGCCGTCATTTTCGCGTTCGCCGGAAATGCCATATTTGCCGGTGTCTATTATTCCTCGCAGCGGCTGCTCAAAGCGCGGATGTTCTCGGACGGCATCAGCAATTTCCATTTCTGGGCATGGCAGGCGATTATCGTGTCGGCCGCTTTGACCCTGCCATTTGGTATCACGACTGGCAAGGAATACGCGGAATTGGAATGGCCAATCGATATTGCCATTGCCGTGGTCTGGGTGGCATTCGCCGTCAATTTCTTCGGCACGATCGCCAAACGCCGCGAGCGTCATTTGTACGTCGCGCTCTGGTTCTACATCGCGTCGATCTTGACCGTGGCAATTCTGCACATTTTCAATAACTTGGAAGTGCCGGCGAGCCTGTTCAAGAGCTACAGCCTCTACGCCGGTGTCCAGGACGCGTTCATGCAGTGGTGGTATGGGCACAACGCGGTTGCGTTTTTCCTGACCACGCCATTTCTCGGCATGATGTACTATTTCATGCCCAAGGCCGCGAATCGGCCGGTATTTTCGTATCGCTTGTCGATTTTGCATTTCTGGTCCCTCGTGTTCATCTACATGTGGGCCGGCCCGCACCATTTGCACTACACGGCGCTGCCGGAATGGGCTTCGACCCTTGGCATGGTGTTCTCAGTAATGTTGTGGATGCCGTCCTGGGGCGGCATGATCAACGGCCTGCTGACGTTGCGCGGCGCGTGGAACAAGGTCGCGGAAGACGTCGTGCTGAAGTTCTTCGTGGTCGCGGTCACCTTCTACGGCATGTCGACCTTCGAAGGGCCGATGCTCGCGATCAAATCGGTCAACGCGCTGTCGCACTACACCGACTGGACCATCGCCCACGTGCATTCCGGCACGCTGGGGTGGAACGGCTTCATGGCTTTCGGCATGATGTACTGGTTGCTGCCGCGCCTGTTTCAGACACCGCTTTACTCCAAGAAATTGGCGGAGTTGCATTTCTGGCTGGGCACCGTCGGCATGCTGCTGTACATCGTCGCGATGTACACCGCTGGCGTGACGCAGGGCCTGATGTGGCGCGCGTTTGACGAGACGGGACGTCTGGCCTACCCGGATTTTGTCGAGACAGTTGTCAAGCTTGCGCCGATGTACTGGGTGCGCCTGATCGGCGGCACGATGTATTTCAGCGGCGTTCTGCTGGCTTGCGTGAATTTCTACAAGACCTGGGCCGCGCGTCCGGCGACGTACGAGGATCCGGTTTACGAAGCGCCGGCGTTGGTCGATGACCCAAGCTTGGACAGCCACAAAGTCGGCAATTGGACCGCCTTCCACCGCGTGTGGGAGCGCAAGCCGCTGCTGTTCACGATTCTGGCCGCGCTCGCGGTGATTTCGGCGTCGCTGTTTGAAATCATCCCGACGTTCCTCATCAAGTCCAACATCCCGACGATCGCCAGCGTGAAGCCCTACACACCGCTGGAACTGGCGGGTCGGGAAATCTACATTGCGGAAGGCTGCTACAACTGCCACAGCCAGATGATTCGGCCCATTCGCGCGGAGACGGAGCGCTATGGCGAATACTCCAAGCCCGGCGAGTTCGTGTACGACCATCCGTTCCAGTGGGGATCGCGGCGTATCGGTCCGGATTTGCACCGCGTGGGCGGCAAATACCCGAGCTTGTGGCACGTGCGCCACATGCAGGACCCGACGTCCACGACGCAGCGGTCGATCATGCCGCCATTCCCGTGGCTGCTGACGGATACGCTGGACTACGGTCATGTCCAGGCCAACGTCGATGCGATGGCGATGCTGGGCGTGCCCTATGGCGATGCCATCAACCACGCGCAGGAACTGGCGCACGCGCAGGCCAAGGCGCTGGCGGCGGACATCAAGTCGCAAGGTGGACCTGACGATCTGGAAGACAAGAAGATCATCGCGCTGGTGGCCTACCTACAGCGTCTGGGCACGGACATCAAGGCCAAGCCCGTTGCGACCGTGGGCCAGACGAACTAGGAGGATGTCGTGAGACTGAGCGATATCATGGGACATATGAATCTGGCCAGCTACGCGGAAATCGCGCTCGCGCTGTTTCTGCTGGTGTTCATCGGTGCGACGATTTGGGCGTATTTGCCGAGCAACCAGCACCGCTTTTCGCTGGCCATGACCCTGCCGCTGGACGATGGGGCCCGTGTCGCGCCCGGCCCGACCTTTGACGCAGACACGCTCGCGATGGCGAGCACCAAAATCGACGAGGCGATGCAATGAGCGACCTGCAAACTGATATTCGGCGCGAGGACCCGTTGCTGGAACACGACTACGACGGCATCCGGGAATACGACAACCCGATGCCCGGCTGGTGGCAAGCGCTGTTTCTTCTGACCATCGCGTTCGCAGTCGGGTACGGCTTTTGGCTGCACGGCGGCGGCGGTGGCAAGACTGTGCATCAGGAATACGAAGAAGAAGTCGCGGCGGCATTGGCGCTGGAGCTGAAGAACGCTCCACCGGTGCTGACGGAAGCGGAACTGGCTGCTGCCGTTGCGGATCATGCGACGGTGGCAGCGGGCGCAGCGAAGTTCAAGGAAGTCTGCATCGCTTGCCACGGCGAAAAGGCCGAGGGCAAGATTGGCCCGAATTTGACCGACAAATACTGGATTCACGGCAAAGGCACCTTGGCGGACATTTACCAGACGATTTCCAAAGGTGTGCCGGAAAAGGGCATGCCGGTGTGGTCGCGCAATTTGAAGCCGGCTGAACTGAAGAATCTTGCGGCGTTTGTCGGCTCTTTGCGCAACACCAACGTGGCGGGCAAGGCCGCGCAAGGAAATGCCGTTGAGATTGCAGCTGCGCCCGCGGCTGCGCCGGTTCCCGCGGCCGTTCCGGCACCTGCGCCGCTCGCGGACGCGGTGACGCCGGCCTTGCCGGTTGCAGTGACGCCTGCGGCGAATGCCGTCGGCCAGTAAGGACGCCCATGTCCGCCATTGTCCCGGATTTGCCGCCACCGCCGCTCCACGACAATGGCCCTGGTACCGCGCCCGGTCGCGTGCTTTCCACCTTGAATGAAGACGGATCGCGCCGCTGGGTGCGCCCGGAACTGGCGACCGGCCACTTTCACTCCAAGCGCTTGGTCGTCGCGTGGTTGCTGATCGCGGCGTTCGTCGGTCTGCCGTTCGTGCGCATCGGTGGCAAGCCGGCCATTTTGCTGGACGTCCTGCATCGCCGCTTCACCTTCTTTGGCACGACGTTCCTGCCGACGGACACCGTTCTGCTGATGCTGTTGATGCTGACGATCTTCCTGACGATCTTTCTCCTGACGGCGCTTTTCGGTCGCGTCTGGTGCGGCTGGGGCTGTCCACAGACGGTTTACATGGAATTCGTCTTTCGACCGATTGAGCGCCTCTTCGACGGCAACCGCAGCAAGCAAATCGCCGCGGACGAAAAGGGCGGCTTTCAGCCGAAGCGGCTCGTGAAATTCGCCGTCTTCGCCATCCTGTCCTTCCTGGTCGCCAACGTCTTTCTCGCCTGGTTCATCGGCGTCGACGAATTGCGCCACTGGATGAACCACTCGCCCGTCGAGCACCCCGCCGGCTTTGCCATTGTCGCGACGACGACCGTGCTGATGTTCATCGATTTCGCCTGGTTTCGCGAGCAGATGTGCGTGGTCGTCTGCCCGTACGCACGCATCCAAGCGGCGCTGCTGGACAAGAGCTCGCTGATTGTTGCGTACGATGTCGACCGCGGCGAACCGCGGGGCAAGCTGCAGCGCGTCGCGACGCAAGACCTGAAGATCGGCGATTGCATCGACTGCAAAGCCTGCGTCTACACGTGCCCGACCAACATCGACATCCGCGAAGGCCTGCAAATGGAGTGCATCAGCTGCACGCAGTGCATCGACGCGTGCGACGCGGTGATGGACAAGATCAAGAAGCCGCGCGGTCTGGTTCGCTACACCTCGCAAGAACGGTTGGCGAAGGGCGCGGGCCGGATCCTGCGCACGCGCGTGGTGCTGTACCCCCTGGCGATCCTGATCATCGGCAGCGCGCTCGGCTATCTGGCGAGCCACCGCGTGCCGGCAGAAGTCACGCTGCTGCGTGGCATTGGTGCGCCATTTACCGCCAGCACTGGCGGTGTGGTCACGAATCAGGTGCGGCTGAAGATTCACAATCGGACGAACGACGACCGGCGCTACCGGATGGAATTGCGCGACGCGGACGGGATGAAGTGGATTGCGCCCGAGAATCCGCTGCCGGTGCAGGCCGATCACGCCGAGACAACGACGATCTTTGTGGAGTCGCAGCCGGGCGTCATCCAAGGCGAAAAGACGATTGTGGTTCACGTCGACGACGGTTCCGGTTTTACTGCGGACGTGCCCTTTCGTCTGCTGGGTCCGGGAGCGAAGCTGTGACGGTAACGACTGCGCCTGTGGAAGCGGCTCCGACGACCAGCATTCGCAGCCAATTCGTGGCACGCGGGCTCCATTGGCCGCTGTTCATCGTCACGCTGCTGCTGATTCCCGTCGTGGCCGGTGGCTATCTCGCGTTTCAGGCGACCCACGATCCGACCTTTGCCATCGAAGCCGACTACTACCGCAAAGCTGTGGCGTGGGATGCGACGATGGCGCAGGAACAGGCGAACGCGACGCTGGGCTGGCAGGCGACCGTGACCGCGGCGCCGGTTGGCGCATCGCTGGATATCGCGGTTGCGCTGCAGGACAAGGCGGGGGCGAATCTGCCGGGACTGAAAGTTCACGTCGAGGGTTTCTTCCTTGCGCGCTCCCTGGAGGTCCCATCGGCGGACGCGCAGCTGGCCGGGGATGGCCGCTATCACGCGATCCTGAGCTTGCCGCACGGTGGCGTGCACGAGGTGCGCGTCCGGGCGGAACGAGGCGCCGCAGTCTTCACGACCACACGTCGTCTGGATATCACCCGCTGAGGCAAACCGGTGCTCGCACTCTTTTCCACAGTCTTCGTGGCGAGTCTGATTGGCAGCCTGCATTGCGCCGGCATGTGCGGCGGATTCGTCGTTTTCTGGGCTGGCGGTGACGCGTCGCAGGGCAGGAACCGGGTTTTTGCCCACATGGCCTACAACGGCGGTCGTCTGGTCACCTACGTGCTGCTGGGCGTGCTCGCGGGCGCGCTTGGTCAGGCGCTGGATCTCGCGGGCCATTCCGCAGGCCTGGAAAAATTGGCCGCGGCTCTTGCCGGCGGGCTGATGGTGGCCTGGGGCGCGCTGGCGCTGCTGCGGGCCCTGCAAATTCCGATTCCCCAGATGCCGCTGCCCAAGGCGTTGCAGCGCGCGTACGCCAGCGTGTTGCAACGGCTGCGCGGCAAACCGCCTGTTGTGCGCGCGGCGATGATTGGCCTCGCGTCCACGCTCTTGCCTTGCGGTTGGCTGTACGCGTTCGCCGTGACTGCAGCGGGGACGGGTTCCTGGGCGTGGGGCGCGCTGACCATGGCTGCTTTCTGGCTGGGCACACTGCCCGTGCTCGTCGGCGTTGGCGCGGTGGTGCAGCAAATGGCCGGTCCGGCGCGGCGCCATCTGCCAGCCGTGACGGCGCTCTGCGTCATGGGCGTGGGACTTTTTGCCCTGACGCACCGGCTGAACGTCCCGCATATCCGGCCGATGGCGGCGCCGGTGTCCCTGCAAAGTGCGGCGGAGCGCGCCCAGCACCTGGGGACTGGGCAGGAAAAGCCGCCCTGTTGCCGTGATGACGAATAGGGCCTCCGCTATCGCGTGTAGCCACTGCGACAATCCAGTGCCCGCCGCGCTTGTCCGCGCCGACCAGACCGAGCAGTTCTGCTGCCATGGTTGCGAAACGGTGTACTTTGCCATCCGCGCGCAAGGGCTGGACGGTTACTACAGCCTGCGCAAGGACGCCACGCAGAGCAGCCAGCGTCCGCACACGACCGACCGCACGTACCGGGAATTCGACGACGTTTTGTTCCAATCGCGCTACTGCAGGACTTTGCCGGACGGCACGATCCGCACGGAGCTGTTTCTGGAAGGCGTGCACTGCGGCGCCTGCGTCTGGTTGGTCGAGCGCGCCGCGGGCACCTTCGGCAGCGGCACGCGCGCACGTCTGGACATTGGCCGCAGCGCGGCAGAGGTCATCTTCGACCCGAAAACGACGTCGTTGTCCGAAGTTGCGAGACGTTTGGACACGCTGGGCTACGCCAGTCACCCGTACCGCGGCAGCGACGCCCGCGACCTGCGCGTCCAGGAGGAACGTGCGCTGATGGGCCGCATCGGCGTCGCGGGCGCAGTCGCAGGCAACGTCATGGTCATGGCCATCACGCTGTACAGCGGCTACTTCACGGACATGGACGCGGAAACCGAGCAATTGTTCCGCTGGGTCAGCTTCGCCTTGACGATTCCAGCGTTCTTCTGGAGCGCGCAAGCCTTCTTTCTCGGCGCGTGGCGGGCGTTGAAAGCGCGCATGCTGCATATGGATTTGCCTATCGCGGTCGGCCTGTCGGCGGGCTTCATCGGCGGTACGGTCAACGTGGTGCGGGGCACGGGAGAAATCTACTTCGATTCCGTGGCGACGCTGATTTTCCTGCTGCTCGTCGGGCGATGGCTGCAGCTGCGGCAACGGCGGATGGCCGGCGATGCGGCCGAGCTGTTGTACGCGTTGGCGCCGTCGTCGGCGCGCCTCGTGGAGAATGACCAGATTCAGGAAGTGCCGGTGGAACGGCTTGCAGCCGGCGACATCGTGGAAGTGCGGGCGGGCGATACGATTCCGACCGATGGCGTCGTCGTGGCCGGTCGTTCCGCGGTTGACGCGTCCGTGCTGACCGGCGAGTCGCGTCCCTTGGACGTGGCGGAAGGTGATCACGTGGATGCAGGCACGCTCAACCTCTCGGCGCTGCTGCGGATTCGCACGGAGGCGACAGGCGAGGACAGCCGCGTGGGTCGGCTGATGCTGGCGGTCGCGGAGGCGGCACGCCGGCGGGCGCCGATTGTCGCGATGACGGACCACGTCATTGGCTATTTTGTCGCCGTGGTGCTGGTCCTGGCGGCAGTGACTGCTGGCCTGTGGCTGTGGCTCGATCCGAAACTTGCGCTGGATCATGCGGTTGCCCTGCTGATTGTGACCTGCCCATGCGCGCTTGGTTTGGCGACGCCTTTGGCCGTGACCGCGGCAGTGGGCAAGGCGGCGCAGCGCGGCATTCTCATCAAAGGCGGCGACGCGCTGGAGCGGTTGGCCAAGCCCGGGCTCGTGCTGTTCGACAAGACTGGCACGCTGACGGAAGGCAAGCTGGCGCTGATGCAATGGCTGGGCGATGCGTCGGTGCAATCGTGCGTGGCGGTGCTCGAGCAGCAGTCGGCCCATCCGCTGGCGCGTGCCGTCGTCCAGCATTTTGGTCCGCAGCCGGATCGTCTTGTTGCGGATGTCCTGCAAACGGTCGGTGGCGGGCTGGAGGCGACGGTGGACGGTCACGCGATTGTCGTAGGCTCTCCCGTGTTCGTGGCGCAGCGCGTCGGGTCGCTGCCGCAGCCTGCGCACGCGTGGATCGCGCAGCTGACGCAGCAGGCGTGGACGCCGGTGCTGGTGGCGCAGGACGGCGCCGTGGTGGCCGCGATGGGCTTTGGCGACCCGATTCGTCCTGAAGCAGCGGCGTGTCTGCGGGCGCTGGAAGCCCTGGGCATGCAGGTCGGCATCCTGTCGGGTGATCATCCGGACGTTGTCGCTGCGGTCGCACGCCAACTGGGCATCCCCGTGTCGCACGTGCAGGGCGGCGCAACTCCTGAGCAGAAACTTGCCCGAGTGCAAGCGGAATTGCCGAATGGTCCCGTGCTGATGGTCGGCGATGGCGTGAACGACGCGGCGGCGCTTGCGGCAGCCACGGTCGGCATCAGTGTCCATGGTGGCGCGGAAGCCAGTCTCGCCGCGGCCGACGTCTTCCTGACCCGGGCTGGCCTCGACTCCATCGTCACACTCATCAGCGGGGCGCGTCGCACCGTGAACACGATTCGCCGCAACATTTTATTTTCGCTGCTGTACAACCTGCTGGGCGCAGGACTCGCGATGGCCGGCTTGCTCAGTCCGTTGCTCGCTGCCATCCTGATGCCGTTGAGTTCGCTGACGGTCGTCAGCAGTTCGTTCAAGTCGCGGACGTTTGACGACGCCCGCAAGGAAAAGACGGCATGAGCGTGTTGTACATCGTCGTCCCGCTCGCCCTCTTGCTGTCCGGTTCGGCCGTCGCGGCCTTCTTGTGGGCCGTGCGCGGTGGCCAGTTTGACGACGTGCGCACGCCCGGCATGCGCGCGCTGCACGACGATGAGCCGGTCAAAGAGACGCCTCCCGACCCGTGAAAACTTGCCTCGCTTCGGTTGACGGATAATCTCGCGTCGCGTGGTCCCTGCCACCCGAGCCCGCTATGTCTGCCGCCGCCAGCGCTCCCGCCGCACGTTCGCCTGTGTTGACGCAGACGTGGGTCTCCACGACCTACTTCGCGCAGGGCCTGCCGTTCATGCTTATCAATTTCCTGTTCGCGGCCTACTTGACCGACATCGGCGTCAAGGAAGCGTGGATCGGCTATCTGAACTACTTCGGCCTCGCGTGGAGCCTGAAATTCCTCTGGGCGCCCGCCGTCGACTTCTGGGGCACGAAGCGCCGCTGGCTGCTCCTGGTCGAGGGCGCGCTCGTCGTCGGCTTCGGTTTCCTGACCGTGCTGCTGATGAACGGTCCGCGCGATGCCGCGAGCGCGAGTCACAGCTTGCTGCTGCAAGGCGCCATCGCCACGCTCGCCGTTCTGGCGGTTCTGGCCGCGACCCATGACATCGCGATTGACGGCTACTACATGGAAGCCATTAGCAATCCCGGCGAGCAGGCCGCGTACACTGGCTTGCGCAGTCTGGCCTTCCAAATCGCCAAGCTGTTCGTGCGCAGCGTCCTGCTCGCCTTGACCGGCTGGATCGGCTGGCACTGGGGCTTCGGTGTCGGCGCGATGACGCTGGCGATCCTGTGGCTGTTCCACCTCGCCATTCTGCCGCGCGTGGAAGTGGCGCGCACGCATCGCACCTCCGTGCCAGAGGCGATGCGCGGCTTCGGCAGCGCGTTTCTGTCCTACCTGAAACAACCGAGCATCTGGCTGGTGCTGGCGTTGCTTGTGACGTACAAGCTCGGCGACCAGCTGATGTTTGCGCTCAACACCACGTTCCTGATGCGGGAAGTGGGCGTGAGCAAGCCGGACCTCGCGTGGATCGGCGGCATTCTCGGCAGCGCGGCACTGACCGCGGGCTCGCTGCTGTCGGCCTGGGCAATCCAGAAGTACGGCTGGCGTCGCTCGGTGTGGCCGCTGACGTTGGGCATGAACCTCAACATCTGGCTGTACGTTTGGCTGGCGTGGTCGGTGGCGCAGGCCAAGGTGGATCCGACGCACGTGGCGCCGGGCCTGCCGGTCGTCGCCTTCATCTACTCGTTCGAACAGTTTGCTGGCGGTCTCGGCAGCTCCGCGCTGATTGTGTTTGCGTTGCGTACCTGCAATCCCAACTTCAAGGCGGCGCACTATGCGATCGCGACCGCGTTGGCCAGCCTGGGCGGCGCGACGTTGGGCGCCCGGGCCGGTGAAATCGTCGAGCACATCGGCTACACCCGGCTGTTCCTGCTGTCGTTCAGCGTGGCCATCCCGTCGATGCTGATCCTGCCTTTCGCCGTTCGCCTCCCGCAGTTGCAGGATCCGGTGAAATAGCTTTCAGCTCTCGTACTTGTAGAATCCCTCGCCGCTTTTCTTGCCCAGCTTGCCCGCCGCCACCCGATCGCGCAGCAGCTGCGGCGCGGCAAAGCGCACTGGGTCGATTTCCCGCGCCAACGTGTCGGCAATCGCCAGGCGCACATCGAGGCCGACAAGATCGGTCAGCTTCAGCGGCCCCATCGGATGCCGGTAGCCCAGTTCCATCGCCTTGTCGATGTCGGCGGCGCTGGCCACACCTTCCTCCAACATGCGCACCGCCTCCAGCCCCAACGCCAGCCCGAGCCGCGACGACGCGAAGCCCGCCACGTCACGCACGACGATCGCTTCCTTGCCAATGCGCTTGGCAAACTGCAGCGCGCTCGCCAGCGTCTCGTCCGACGTCGTCTCCGCCCGCACCACCTCCAGCAGCGATTGCAGATGCACCGGATTGAAGAAATGCAGCCCGATGAAGCGATCCGGCCGCGGCACCGCATCCGTCAACAGCCGCAGCGGAATCGAACTCGTGTTGCTCGCCAGCAGCGCCTGACTCGGCAGCGTCTCCGTCACCGTCCGGAAAATCTGCCGCTTCAGTTCCAGTTGCTCCGGCGCCGCCTCGATGACGAGATCGGCCAGCGACGCCGCCACGCGCAGATCCGGCTCCGCGTGGAGGCGTGCGCGCGTGGCATCCGCCAGGTGCTGGGTCAGCTTGCCCTTCTGCACCGCCACGTTCAGGTTGTGCTGAATGTGCGCCAGACCCGCATCGATCGCCGCCGCCGACACATCGCTCAGCCAGACTTCGCAGCCCGCCGCGGCGCAGACCTGCGCAATGCCGTGGCCCATCGTGCCGGCGCCAATGACGACGACGCGGTGGATTTCTCCTGGTGCGGTGTTTGGGTCTCGTGTCTCTGGCTGCATGTTCACCCGCCTGTGCATCGCCAATCTAGCGGTCCAAGCCGCGCCGCACAAGGCTACGATTTCAAGCGTTGGCAAATGCTGAGGATCGGCGTAGGCTGCGCCACCATGACGGTTTTGCCGGAAGATCCGCCGCGGACAGCGCCACCGCCCGAACCGATTACGGTTCAGGACGTCGATCGCGCGTTGGGGCACGTGATCGAGGACCGCTACAAGCTGGTCCGGGTCATCGGCCGTGGCGGATTTGGCACGGTCTATCGCGCTGAACATCAACGCTTGCCGCGCGATTTTGCCGTCAAGATTCTGCACGCCGCCCGCGCCGTCGATGAGCGCCAAGTCGAGCGTTTTCGCCAGGAAGTGCGCGCCGCTGCTGTCGTGCGCCACCCGTACGTCGTGGAAATTGTCGATTTTGGCCACGATCCGGATGTCGGCCACTTCATTGTGATGCCGCTGCTGGAAGGTTTCAGCCTGCTGGAGCGCCTGGGTCGCGAGACGGTGCTGCCGATTGTCGATGTGGACACGGTGCTGACGCAAGCCGCGGCGGCGTTGGCGGCGGCGCATGCGCTGGGCATTGTGCACTGCGACATCAAGGCGGAGAACGTCCACCTGGTGAACGACTCGGTCGCGCCGGCGGGGTTTCACGTGTGCATTCTCGATTTCGGCGTCGCGCGTGCGCGGCCACTGCCGGGGGAAACAGCGCAGCACGATGCGTTGCGGGTGGTCGGCACGGCGCTGTCGATGAGCCCGGAGCAGATTCTGCGTCTGGACATCGATCCGCGTGCGGATGTCTATGGCCTGGGCGTGGTGCTGTATGAAATGCTGACGGGCAACTTGCCGTTTGTTGCCGACAAATCCGTGGAATTGATGCGGATGCACGTCCAGGATGCAGTGCCGCTGCCGAGTTCACACCGCAAAGGTCGTTGGATTCCGCCGGTTCTGGACAATCTGGTGGTGTCGATGCTGGCGAAAGCGCGCGAGGACCGGCCGCAGACGATGGCCGACGTCGTCGAGTTGTGGGAGGCGATGCGCGCGGAAGTCTATGACGCTTGGGCGGCGGTGCATTTGATCGATCCCAAGTCGCAGCGCGCGAGCCGGACCATGCGCGCCGCGGATTTGACGCTGCGGCTGACGCCGCAAGATGACCTGGCTTGGGCGGACGAGACGCCGGTGCTTCGGCCGAAGACGCCGCAGTTTGCGGACACCGTGCAAATGGGCAAGCCGCGGCCGCAGCTGAACGCGACACCGCGGCCGGCGCCCTCGTTGGCGGGCCGTGTGCTGGTCATTGACGACGATGAATCGATGCGCAGCCTGCTTCGGCTGATTCTGCAGAACGCCGGGTGGAATTGCGCGACGGTGGCGTCGGGACAGGCGGCGCTGCTGTGGTTGCGCGATCACCCCGAGCCGACGGCGGTGGTGCTGGATGTGTTGATGCCCGGCATGGACGGCATGCACGCGCTGCGGGCGATGCGCGCGCAGGGCTACGCCGGGCCAGTCGTGTTCTGTACGTCGGTGCAGTCGGACGCGGTGCGCAGCCAGGTCGCGATGCAAGGCGACGAGCGGTTTGTGACCAAGGGCAGGGAGCTGCACACGATTCCGCAGGTGCTGGCGGAGTTGGGGCTCAAGCCGGGGCCGTGAGGTGTGAGGATGCGCCGCTTTGCCTCGCGTGTTTGTTGGGTTTCGTGGCATGCGGCAATCACTTGCCAATCGGCGCGCAGGTTTCCGATGTGATGTGTCCTGACGATCAGGCAGTAAGCTTCGCCGGACCGGCTGTGATATTGACGTGAAAAATCGCCGGGCGTACAAGGCTTTTCGCCAGTGAAGGTGGGGACGGACCACGCGAATAGCGGAGGGGAACGTGGCCAGATTGCAGCAGGGCGCAGGGGCGGGATTCTTTGTGTGGGCTGCCTTGGCTGCATGTGGGCCGACGGCTGCGCCCGCTGAGCATGCGGACACAACGGTCATCGAAGTGCAGGACGTGGCAACCGCAGACGACGCGGTTGGTGATGGTTCGGTGGCCACGCCGGTCGTAGGTCCTGCGTCGGCGGCGACGGTTGTGACGGCAGCAGCGGGCGGGGTATTGACCCTGAAAGCGAGCAGTGGTGCCACGATTGCCGTGACATTTCCGCCGTTGGCGGTTGCGACCGATACCACAGTGACTGCCCACGAACTGACATCCCTTGGTGGAGCGCCTTTGGATACACTCGCGGCAGGCGCGGTGTTTGGGCCTGAGGGCTTGAGTCTCACGTTGCCGGCGAGCTTGACGATGACCACCGCCGCCGCGCTCCCTGCGGGCGCGATTTTTGGCGTCACTGCAGCGACCGACGGATCTGCGCTGCACCAAGTGCCGGCGACGCGCGTCGATGACCACACGATTGCCTTTGACGTGACGCACTTCTCGATTTGGGCGGGTGGCGTCGCGGGCCCAGCGACGCAAGCAGCCGCCGCGGCCGCGCCGCAGGGTTCGGCGCAGGCAGTCGCTGAGCAGGCGCTGGCCTCGCTGTGGGGGCAAGCCCAGGCGAATGGGTTGACGCCCAATGCCTCCAGCATGGCAGCGGTTCTGCAAAAGTGGTTCGACGATGATTTGCATCCTCGTCTGATTGCTCAGGATTTCGCCACCGCGGAAGACACGTTTGCAGATGCCATCGCATGGGCGGCGGATGTGAAACAAAATGGCCTCACGGCGTTCATGGCCTCCGCGGTGGCGCAAGAGCGATACAATCTGGCCACCTTTCTGGGCGTCGTCACGCGCCAGTCTATGCAGAACTGCAACGCAAATAGCGACTATGCGGAGGCAATCAAGGCCGTGCGGTGGTTCTCGCGTGTCCAATCGCTTGGCTTGGAGACCATGGCGGCGATCAACACTGCGTCGTTTCGTGCCAGCTTTTGCGTGCATGTTCAGGTCACGGGCAATTTCGGACCGATGACGTCGGACGGGGTTTCCGGCGTGTTCGACGCCGCGGCCACCTACACCATCGGCGCGCAGGGTCCGCAGAATAACAAAGTGTTTCACTTCACCGTCACGCCCACCGGCGGCAACATGTTGCCCGAACAGGGCGATTCCGTTCCCGGGCAGGGCTTCACGACGGACACCGCGCCCACGCCACCCGGAACTGCGATGTCCGTGTCCGTCGAAGCTTGCATGGCAGATTTCGCGGCGTTCGCATGTGAAAATGCAGTCGTGACGGATACCTTGACACCGCCGTGCGGCCACCTCGGCATTGCCTGCTGCGGCGGTGGTGCATGCAACGGTGGCACCACTTGTCAGGCCGGCACGTGCCAGCTCGCTTGCGGCGCGCCCGGACTGCCGTGCTGCAACGGTACGACTTGCAACGCCAATGCCTTGTGCCAGGGCACCCAGTGCGTCGCGTGCGGTTCCGCGGCGTATCAACAGTGCTGCAATGGTGCGTGCGGGGCAGGGTTCACATGCCAGAGCAATCTCTGCCTCCCATGCGGCGACAAGCTTCAGGCCTGCTGCGCGGGCGGTCATTGCAACCCCGGCTACGGCTGCTATGACGGCACCAACACGTGCGAGGTCTGCGGCACGTTCAAGTTGGCCTGTTGCGAGGGCACCGCGCTCGGTGCCGCGTGCTCCGACGGCTCCACGTGCACCGTCCCCGTTCACGGCACCATCTACGGGCCGAGCAAACGCTGCTGGTGCGGCACAGAAGACGACCCGTGCTGTCCGGCCGCGCTCGCCAGCGACCCTTCCGGCTGCCCGGCGACTGGCTTTCCGACAGACAAGATGAAGCTCGAGTGCAAAGGTGCGACGTGCAAGGCCTGCGGCAACGTGGGGGCCCCGTGCTGCACCAGCGGGCCCGCGTGCACAGACTCGGCAAATTGTTCAGGCGGCTGTGTCCATTGCGGCAACAACGGCGAGCCTTGCTGCACCAACCCCAATATCGCGGAATGCGCCAGCGGCTACTGCGCCAGTGGCACATGCGCGCCGTGCGGCAACGCCGGCCAAGCCTGCTGCCCCGTCACCGGTGGCGATCCGTGGTGCAACAACGGCACCTGTGCCCAGGGTAGCTGTCCGTAGGCTCGAGTTCTGCACGCAGTTGGCGTCCCGAGGCCGTGCGCATTTGACAGCCCTTGTCCGCGCCCCAAACCGCACCGCCTCGCGCGGCAGCTTCTGCCAGAATCGTCGGCCGCAGCAACCTGTCAACGGCCACACCAACTGCACCACAGTTCGGCCACAAACTAGGTACCACCCCGCGCAAGCGAAGCGAGCGCATGCCCGCGAGGTCGCGCGCAGCGCGAACAAGCGTACCCGCGCTTACACGCACACCTGACGCCGCA
>CAIYBN010000035.1 GCA_903924465.1 uncultured Myxococcales bacterium
GTTCACGGTGAACGCGGTGGTTTTGAAGTCACCGGAACGATACGCCATCATTGTCATTTTGCGAGGTTACGAGGCTACTGGCACAGCGGGCGGCTGGAAGTCTGCGGAATCAGATCGAAGATCAGTTTGCGGATGCGCCCCAGGAATTGCCGCGCACGCGCATGCCCATTCGTGGTCAATTGTGAACTTTTGCTTGCGATTGCCTCGCGAAACTACTACCGTTCAGGCGGCGAAACCGATGGTTTTGCCATTCTTTTTTCTGCGAGCAGGCCAATTTGTTGGGTAGGATTTTCCGCAAATCGTGAGCGCAGCCTTGCGCCGATTCGGTGGAAACGGACTGTCGGGGCGTTCGTCGCCTGGACTGGGAACGAAAGGGAGAACTTCATGGCGCGGATGTCGATGGCACGGAATGTTTTGAAATCGTATCAAGAACTTGGGCTGGCCGTCAGCATGGCCGCGTTTGTCGCAGCATGCAGCACAGGCTCCGGCGCGGCCGGCAGTGGCACCAGCGCTGCGGCGGCGGGGACGCCTTGCAATCCCGTTTCGCAGAACCAGGGCTGCTTCAACAACGTGCGGATGCAGTGTACGGCCGATGCCACGAGCACGTTGGGCGGCAAGTGGTCGTCTGCGGGTGCCTGCGCGACCAATGAGATCTGCCTCGAAGCCGCGGATCCGAGCAGCACGAGCAAGCACATTGCGCAGTGCAAATCCAGCACCGGAACCGGCGCGGATGCGACCACCGGCAGCGACGCCACCACCGGCGCCGACGGGACGATCAGCGGCGGCGACGACACCGGCACGACCACCAAGGACACGGGCACGACCATCGGCCAGTGCGGCGATGGATTCTGCAACACCGGCGAGACCGCGGCGACGTGCCCGGCCGACTGCGGCGGCACCACGACGTCGTGCGGCAACGGCATTTGCGAGGCCGGCGAAACGAAGATCAGTTGCGCGGCCGACTGCGCAACCACGACCAACAATTGCGGCAACGGCACTTGCGACGCCGGCGAAACGGCGAGCACCTGCCCGGCCGATTGCGGCTCGACAACCAACAATTGCGGCAACGGCACGTGCGACGCCGGCGAAACCAACGCGACGTGCCCGCAGGATTGCCCATCGGGCACCACGCAGCAGCAGTGCATCCAGACGAATTGCCCCAATGAGCTGAACGCGTGCGGCAACGACGCCAAATGCGTCGCGCTGAACACCTGCTTGGGCACCTGCTCGGGCAACACGGACACCGCTTGCATCAACAAGTGCGCGACGACCGCCGGTCAGGCCGCCACGACCGAGTTCAACGCGCTCGGCAAATGCGCCCAAACGGCTGGCTGCTTTGGCAGCACGAGCGGCACCTGCGGCGACGGCACCTGCGACGCGAACGAGACCAAGGCGAGCTGCCCGGCGGATTGCGGCAGCACGACCACGTCGAACATCTGCGACGCGAACTGCGCGGCAACGAGTGCGGTCGGCCAAGGCTGCTACTGCGACAACCAGTGCGCGCAATATGGTGACTGCTGCGACGCCGCCGGCAGCGCTCCGGATCCGAACGCGCCGAACACCACCTGCGCGGGTTCCACCTGCACGGCGTGCAACGGCGGCACGACGACCGGCCCGGTTTGCGGCAACGGCAAGTGCGAGACCGGCGAGACCACTGCAAAATGCCCGCAGGACTGCCCCGCGACCACGCCTTCGTGCGGCGACGGCACCTGCAACGGCACGGAAACCACCGCCACGTGCCCCGGAGATTGCCCGGCCAAGACCTGCACAACCTACACGGATGTTCAGGCCATCTTCCAGAACAACTGCAATGGCTGCCACGGCCACAAGTTCGGCAACGGCTGCTCGTCGGCGTCGAGCTACGCGTCCATCAACGCCTACGTGCAGTCCGGCTCGATGCCGCAAGGCAGCTCGCTGAGCTCAGCCGACAAGGCCAAGATTGCCGCGTGGGCTGCCGCCAAGAACGCCTGCACGACGGCGACCTGTCCGTAAGGTCGCCAATCAGAATACTCGACACTCCAAGTCTTGCCGGTGGGCGCCCTTTGCTGTTGCCGGGTCGCCAGGCGCGCCCGCCTGCGGCGATACGCGCGGCGACACAAGCTGACCGGTGATCGACTTGATTTGGTTGGTGTCCTCAGATCGCCGAATCGCCGCAAACGATGCGTGACGAACGTCAATATCGCGATCTGGCAGACAGTCGCCGGAGCGGCATTTTTCCAACGTGAACAGGCAGTTTTCCCCAAGTGGGGAGCGGCGCGGGGAAATTGGCACCCGCTGAGGGCCGGACTCAGGCTTGCGAGACCGCTCGACGCGGCGTAATGTCCGCCGGGGCTGTTATCTTCGCAGTCCAGCGCAATCAGGTCTTGCGGAAGCAGTTCCGCCCCATTCGATCGGAGGATTTATGAACGCAGAGAACACCAGCCGCCGGGCCTTCATGTCGCGTCTTGGCTTGGGAGCGCTGTCCATCGGCGCAATCGCAGCCGTCCAGGCGTGCGGCAAGAGTGGCGGCGGCGAAGGCGCCAAGTGCGACGATACCACGGGCCTCGACGACGCGGCGAAGGCGACGCGCACATCCTTGAAGTACACGGACAAATCGCCCGATCCGGCCAAGACGTGCAGCAAGTGCCAGCAGTTCAACGCCCCCGAAGGCGGCGCGGCTTGTGGTGGCTGCAAGCTGTTCAAAGGCACCGTCTCCCCCGCCGGCAACTGCGCTGGTTTCGTGGTGAAGGCCGGATAGTCTCCCGCAGAAGTGCGTCGCGGCCGGCCGGAAGCGCTTCAGGCCGGCCGCGGCATTTTTGCCCAATCTTCGCTTGCAGTCCGAGGCGCGCCCGGTACCATGTGCCGAGTTCGGGAGCACGGCATGGCGGGTGGAATTCAGCGAAAAGACGTGTTTGCAATGGGCTCAGCGCGGTGTGCGCGGGCGCTGGCGCTGCTGGCCGGCGGTCTGGTCGCGTGCAGCACACCGGCGTCGACGGCGTCCGGACCGTTCGCCGACGCGACGGCATTGACCGATGGGCAGACGTATGCCGATGCCATTGCCGACGCGCAGTCACCTTCTGAGACCACCGCGACCGATGGCGGCGCAACGGATGCGTGGGCGATCGACACCGACGTGGCGGATGCTGCGGTGGACGTCGCGAAGGAACTGTCGATTCCGCAAGGCGTACCCAGCGCCCACATCACCGCACCTGCCAGCGGTTCGATCGTGGAATTCGGCAAGCCGCTTGTCCTGGCCGGCACAGCCACCGATACGCTGTTCACGCCGACCGAGTTGACGGTGCAATGGGCGTCCAACGTCGACGGTGAACTCGGCACGTCCGTTCCCGATGCCTCCGGCAACGTGTCGCTGAACCTGACCAAGCTCAGCTCCGGCCCGCAGACGATCTCCCTGACTGTTTCCGATCCCAGCGGTTCGATGAACATCGACACCGTGGACATCGGCGTCTGTGCGTGGGGCAAGCCGGACACGTTTGACACGGTCGTCACCGGCGGCAAGTGGAAGACCTACGGCGACGCGTACTTTGACCCGGGCGGCTGGCTGGAAATGACCGGCAACGTACAGAGCAAGAAGGGCGCGATTTTCAACACGGTCGACTTTGTTTCGCCCGGCGACGTGCAACTCAGCTTCAAGATCGCCACGGGCGGCTACCTGACGTCCAGCGGCCAGCTCAAAGGCGCGGACGGTTTCGCGTTGAGCGTCGTGGACGTCAAAACGGTCGCCGAATTGGAGAACTACATCGCGACCGCTGGCGCGGGTGGCTGCCTGGGCTACGGCGTGAGCGGCGACTGCAAGCAGAACGGCCAGTCGATGGCGATCGATGCGTTTCACATCGAAATTGACACCTGGCAGAACACCGGCGACCCGAACTGGGATCCCACGCCGGACAACCACATTGGCATCATGCAGAACGGCGACGCGAGCAACCACTATTTGTGGGCCAGCGTGCCGTTCATCGAGGATCTGAACTGGCATCCGGTGACGGTCGAGATCAAGAAGGACGTGGTCCGCGTCACCGTCGACGGCAATGAAGTCATGAACAAAGCCATTCCCAACTTCAAATTTCGCGGTGGATTCATTGGCTTTTCCGGCACAACGGGATGGGCGACCAACTTCCACCGCTTTGACGACCTGCAGATCCTGCAGCAGTGCTTGGTCAAATAGCCACGGGCGCATCGTGCCCGTTTCCAAAGGTTGATTCCCCATGAAGTTTCGAAGCATCTTGTCCGTGACGCTCGGCCTGGCGTGGACGGCCACCGCATGTTCCAGCACCAGCGGTGGCGGCGGCGGTGGGCTCTACTACGCGGACATCAAAGGCGGAGACGGCCAATTCAGCGCGGACGGCTTGGTCGTTCCTGGCGATGGAATCTCCGGCGCAGATGGAAGCGGCGCGGACGCCACCACCGGCTCCGACGCGCCAAACAGCGCCACGGACGCGATCGCCGCGGGTAACGACGGCGATACCACCGGAGGCGGAACCGACGCGAGTGGCGGCCAGGACACGACCGTGGTGACCGACACGGGCGTGAAAGACACCGGCAGCACGATTGCCGACACCGGCCCGGACGCCGTCGACTTCGACAGCTTTTTCGACCCCGACACCGGCCCCGACGCCGTGTTCGTCCAGGACGTGACCATCGGCGGCGGCCTCTCTTTCGTTTTCGCCCACAGTTCCGATACGTTGTACCGCATGGACAAGGCCGGATTCGTCAAGATTGGCTACTTCTCCTTCGACAAAAATCCCGGATCGATGACCGACATCGCGATGGACAAGCTCGGCACGCTCTACGGCGTCACCTTTGACGATTTGTTCAAATGCGACAGCAAAACCGCCAAGTGCGTCTGGCTCGCGGCCTTGCCGGAATCCTTCAACGGCCTCACGTTCGTGCCCAAAGGCACGGTCAAGCCGAACGACGAAGCGCTGATCGGCATCGCCAACAGCGGCACGTGGAACCTCATCGAAGTGACCGGCACGACGGCGAAGGTCACCAGTCTGGGCAGCTACGGCGGCTACACCTCTTCCGGCGACGCGTTCTCGGTCGAATCGATTGGCACTTTCGCAACGGTCAAGGATTCCAGCGGCTTCAGCGGCACGGACTTTCTCGTCGAAGTCGATCCAACCAACGGCAAAGTCCTGAAGAACATTGGCGACACCGGCGTGAGCGACCTCTGGGGCTTCGCGTGGTTTGGCGGCAAATTCTACGGCTTCTCGGACGACACGAACGTGTACGAAGTGAATACCACGACTGGAAAGGCCACGATTTCCACGGCGTTTGCCGCACCGACTGGCGTGCAATGGTGGGGTGCCGCGGTCTCGACGCGCGCTGCGATGGACTGAGTTGTCGCGCCGCGCGTTGCCGCCTGCGCCGCTTCGGTGTACGCTCCATTTCACTGGCGACTGAAAACTCAGGCGCCCGACCGTCATCATGCAACGTGAGGAAGTCCATGACCATCTCCTGGGAAAAAGCCGGAGACTACAGCGATATTCTCTACGACAAAGCCGAGGGAATCGCCAAGATCACCATCAACCGGCCGGAAGTGCACAACGCGTTCCGACCGGAGACGACGCAGCAGCTCATCCACGCGTTTGCGCAGGCGCGCGACGACGGCGAAGTCGGCGTCATCATTCTGACCGGCGCGGGTACAGAAGCATTCTGCTCCGGTGGCGACCAACGCGTGCGCGGCGCCAAAGGCTACGTCGGCAAGGACCAAGTGCCGCGCCTGAACGTCCTGGACCTGCAGCGTGACATCCGCACCCTGCCCAAGCCGGTCATTGCGATGGTTGCCGGCTACGCCATCGGCGGTGGTCACGTACTTCACGTGGTGTGCGACTTGACCATCGCCGCGGAGAACGCAAAGTTTGGCCAAACCGGTCCCAAAGTCGGCAGCTTTGACGGCGGCTTTGGCGCCAGCTACCTCGCCAGCATCATCGGCCAGAAGAAAGCCCGTGAAATTTGGTATCTGTGCAAGCAGTACGGCGCCGCAGAAGCGCTGGAGATGGGTTTGGTGAACAAGGTCGTGCCCGTCGCGGATCTGGAAACAGAGACGGTCGATTGGTGCCGACAAATCCTGCAGCACTCTCCGTTGGCGTTGCGCTGCCTGAAGGCGAGTTTCAATGCGGCGCTGGACGGTCAGGCAGGCGTGCAGGAGCTCGCCGGCAACGCGACGCTGTTGTTTTACATGAGCGAAGAGGCGCAGGAAGGCCGCGATGCGTGGCTGCAGAAGCGCAAGCCGGACTTTGGCAAATTCCCGCGTTTGCCGTAGGTGGCCATGGCGCACATGTCCCGGGTGAAGATGTGGCTGGTGGCCTCGCGTCCCGCGACGCTGACGGCCGTGGTCTCGCCGTTGTTGATTGGCGGCGCGCTGGCGATGGGCCGACCCGGGGCGAACGGGCTGGCGTGGCTGGCGGCATTTCTCGGCGCGTTGTTCATCCAGCTCGGCACGAACTACGCCAATGATGTCTTTGATTTTGAAAAAGGCGCCGACACAACGGCGCGCGTCGGACCGATGCGTGCGGTGCAGGCGGGCCTGGTCACGCCGCGGAAGATGCGCATCGCGATGTGCGTGGCGTTTGCCGCCGCAACGCTGTGCGGCACCTACCTGGTCTGGTTGCGCGGCTGGCCGCTGGTGTGGATCGGCGTGGCGTCAGTCGTCAGCGGGATTGCCTACACCGGCGGCCCCTTTCCACTGGGATACAAAGGTCTTGGCGACCTATTTGTGATGCTGTTCTTTGGCTTTGTCGCGACGATCGGCACGAGCTTTGTCATGACCGGAATCGTCGAGCCGGCAGCTATGCTGTGGAGTGTTCCGACCGGGGCGACGTGCACGGCAATTCTGGTCGTCAACAACCTGCGCGACATGGATACCGACGTCACGGTTGGCAAGCGTACGCTCGCGGTGCGATTTGGTGCCAAATTTGTGCGCATCGAGTTCGCGGTGCTGCTCTTTGGCGCGCTGCTGTGGCCGTTGCTGATGGCGCTGGTCGGCGACTTTGGCCTGTTCGCGGACAGACTGCATTTGCGCCTGCTGCCCTTGCTGCTGCTGCCGTGGGCCTGGAAGCTGAACCGCACGCTGTGGGCCACGCGCGACCCGTCGATTCTCAATCCGCTCCTGGGCGCGACGGCGCGGTTTCACCTGTGCTACGGCATCCTGGCGGCCGGCGGAATCCTGCTCGCGCGCACGGCTGGGTGACATGGCGATCACCTGGCTGCCACCGCGCCGCTACGTTATCCCTTCGCGCAGCGTAATTTCGGCACGCGGCCTCCACACCGCCTGCGTTGGCACACAGTTTTGCTGCAGCGATGGCAGGCTGACCGGCTGGGGCGACGCGCCTGATGCGCTGACCACGCGCGTGGGCGGCCGACACCGCCGCGCCGCCGAGCGATTCGCCCAAGACATCGCGTGCTTGGACCTGGAAGCGCGACAGCACGGTGTCTCGTTGGCAGCGTGGCTGCACGCGAAATTTCCGCAGTGGACGGTGCCGCCGCGGGATCACGTGCAACTGCAAGCACTGGTTGATTTTGTCCAGTTGCGCGACGATCCGCAGCAGCCGGAGCTGCGAGCGCTCGGACTGACCTGGCTCAAGGTCAAGCTGGCCGGGACCGAAACGCCGGAAGCTCTCGCGCGCACGGCGCACGCGGCGCGGGACCACGGCTGGACGCTGCGGCTGGACGTGAATGGCGCGTGGCATGGGCGCGCAGATTTGGCGGAATTGCTGTCGGTATGCCAACGCGCGGGTGTCGCTTACGTGGAAGACGCCGTGCCGGTGGAACAATTGCCGCTCGCCAGTCCGGTTGCGCTGGCGGCAGATGCCATCGACAGCTCGGTGGACGCGGTGATGGCGGCGGCGCTGGCGGGGCATTGCCAGGTCGTCGTGGTCAAGCCGCCGCTGTGGGGCAGCGTTGCGCGGCTGCTGGCGGATGTCGCGACGCTTCGCACCAAGGGGGCCAAGGTCGTGCTGAGCAGTTCCTTCGAAGGCCCAATCGGCCTCGCGCACCTGGGGCAACTTGCCGCCGTCCTGCCGACAGCGGAGCCCGCTGGGCTGCCGACCCATCTGCTTTGGCCCGCGGCCTGGCAACCGCTTGAACTGCTCGTAACATCAGGGTGTTGGGCGCTGCAGCAGTTGACGCGGCTGACGCCACCGGAACCGTTCGCGCTGATGGACACACAGGCGCAGCGCGTTGCGCCCGTCGCGTGGCCTGAATTGCACCGTCAGGCCCAGGCGCTCGCGGCGCATTTGGCGACGCTGGGTGTCGGTCCCGGCCAGCGTGTGGCGACGTGGGCCGGCAATTCCCTGCCCACGCTGGTCGCTTGGCACGCCGTGCGACTGCTGGCTGCGACCTGGCTGCCCCTGCACCCGCGTTTGACCGCCGCGGAAGTGCAGCCACTTCTCGACAGGACGCATCCAACTGTGTTGATGGCGGACGCGAGCCGATCACGTGAACTTCAACTTGACGATTGCCGATCGATTGACCTGTTTTCTATCGGTTCTTTTCAGAACAACAATATCCGGCCGACGACGCCGAATTCCACCGACATCGCGGCGCTGCTATTCACGTCCGGTAGCAGCGGTGCGGCAAAAGGCGTCGCGCTTTCCTGGCGGGCGTTGAACGCGGCAGCGGACGCGACCGTCGCGCAATTGGAGTGCCAGCCAGGTGGCAGTTGGCTCTGTTGCCTGCCCATTTGCCACGTGTCCGGGCTGCTGATTGTGGAACGCGCGGCGCGGATGGGCATGACGGTGTTGCTGGCGGATCAGCCGTCAACGCAGACGCTGGCGGAACTGCTGCACACGATGCAACCGCGTCTGGCGTCGCTGGTTCCGGCGCAGTTGACGCGACTGCTCGACGGGAACGTGCGGCCGCCGCAGGAACTGCTGGCTGTGCTGATCGGTGGCGCGCCCTGCCCGCCGGAGCTGGTCGATCGCGCCCACGAGGCCGGCTGGCCGATCTTGCCAAGCTACGGGATGACCGAAACGGCGGCGCAGGTGGCGACCGCACCTCTGGCAAGCCGACTGGATCGGACGCCGTGGCCGCGCGCGGCGGACGCGGTGTGCGTGGGGCCTCCGATGCCAGGTGTCGAACTGCGGATCGACGACGGAGAAATCCTGGTGCGAAGCGAGCAGTTGCTGTCCGGCTATCTGGGAGAACCGTCGCCCGTAGTCGACGGTTGGTTGCATACCGGAGACCTGGGGCGGCTGGACTGTCAGGGCTGGCTCTGGGTGCAGGGCCGACGCGGCGAGTTGATCCTGCGTGGTGGCGAGAATATCACGCCGGACGAGGTCGAAGCGGCACTGCGAGCCATTCCGGGCGTGCAGGATGTCTGCGTGGTCGGGGTGCCGGACCGGGTCCTCGGCCAGCGCGTCGCAGCGTGGCTGACGGTAGCTGAGGCGATTTTCCCTGAGGTGATCCGCAAGCATCTCGACAAGTTGGCCGCGTTCAAGCACCCGGAGCGGTGGTTGCAAACGGCCGAACCGCTGCCTCGGACCGGACCGGGCAAAGTTGCACGCGGCGAGGTGCGGGCGCGCCTGGAAGCGCTGGGGAGCAGCGAGCAGCGGTCGGATCCGGCACCGGGATGACCGGGCGAGCACGCCGATATTCTGGCGAATCGTCTTGAACCCACGCGCCGCAACGATTATCGTCTGCTGCGGAGGTCGCATGACACGTCGAAACGCAGTCCCGGGCGGGTGGCTTCTTCTGGCAGTTTGGATCAGCGCGTGCGGCGGCTCGACAGCAAGCAGCAGCGGATCTCCGGGCGCGGACGCAGCCACAGACACCCAACATTTTGACCTCAGTGACGCCACCGCGACTGCCGAAGACGTCACCGTACTGGACGCCGCAGATGGTTCAGGCACGAAAGACGCGGTTGCAGCGGACCTTGCCCCACTCGACACCGGTCCCAAACTGGGTTGCGGGGACAACCTGTGCACGAGTCCGGAAACCACCATCAGTTGCCCAACCGACTGCAAAAAGCCGATTTGCGGCGATGGCTTCTGCCAAACTCCCGAGAGTGGCATGACCTGCGAATTGGACTGTGCGCCGGAAGCCGTGGCCGAAGTCGCGTGCATCAAGAAGCTGTGCCCGAGCGCCGTGACTACGTGCAGCCAGGACGTCACGTGCGCCGGCCTGCTCGGCACAGCCTTGATGTGCGCAAGCGATGCCAACGGCGATACCGGACAGCTGGATTTTTGCGCCCAAAATCTCGCCAACAACCCAAAGAGCAAGGCACTGATCGCGCCCAGTTGCGGCTTTGCGGGGTGCGCGAGCAAGACGACGGGGGCGATTTGCGGCGACGGCTTGTGCCAACCCACGGAATCCAGCGCCAGTTGCGGCTACGATTGCCTCGGCGTCGCTGGCAAGTGTGGCGACGGCGCCTGCACCGGCAGCGAGACCAACGCGAACTGCCCAAGCGACTGCGCAACTGCGTCGGTCTGCGGCGACGGTACGTGCCAGCCCGGCGAGGATTCTGGCAACTGCCCCGCGGATTGCCCGGTCGTCGCGGTGTGCGGCGACGGCGTCTGCGACACAACGGAGAACGCCAGCAAGTGCGCGCTCGACTGCGACGCGGCTTTGAAAGCCAAGGCCGACTGCTTGAAAGCGCAGTGCGGCGGCGAATTCGACGCGTGTTCGCCCGACCCAGCCTGCATCGCCGCCATCACCGCGGGATTGCAATGCGCCGCCAAGTGCACCACAGGCGACGTGATCTGCCTGCTCGGCTGCCAATCTTCGCTCAACGGCGTCCAGAACGCCCAAGCACTGGCGTCGTGCTCCGCCTCGAAGTGCCCATGATTCGTTGGCTTTTGCTGTTCACCGCTTGCGTTGCCGCTCCCGCCTGGGCAGCCAATCCCAATCCACCGGCGCCCAGCACGCAGTATGGCTGGGGCCACTATGCCGCGGAAGCGCAACTGGGACTCGGCACGCCCATCGGCGCGGCGGGCGTGATGTTCGATGCCGACGTCCATCCCGACCTCTCCATCAGCGCCGGTGCCGGCTGGGGCTTCGGTCCGCAAATCGGCGCACTCTTGCGATACCGCCGCGGTCGCGTCCCGCTGCGCTGGGGTTTCGGCATCGGCGGAACCCGCGGCCGCGCGGGCGATCGCGTGACCGACTTTCTCAGCGGCAATCCGACCTATGGCCCGCACTGGGATCCAGGCTGGTGGGTCAACCTCGAACTGTTCATCGAGACGCGGTACGAATCCGGCTTACGCTGGCGGTGCAGCCTCGGCGGCACGGCCGTCGTCAACGCCAGCGAATGCGTTTGGCAATCGAACGACCGGCTCAACGGCTCGTATTGCTCCAAAAGCCTGCCTTTGCCGTATTTGGGCTGCGCGATCGGCTTTGGTCGATAGTGCAGCCCCGGTCATTTGGCGCGGAACGTGATGTAATCGCTATGCATTGTGACGATTTGATTTCGGAACGCTCCCGTCGGCCGGACCGGTCGCGGGGGAAAACGGCGGCGTGATCCGACCGGCTCAGGGCGTGCGTTGCGCCCGTCTGGGCGCGGATGATCTGCAAGTGACTCGTTATGCTGGCAAATCGGCTGGCGAATTACCAGGTCCCTAATCAGCAATCGCCCGATCGAGCGCCGCCAGCACCGCCCGCGGCAGCAGGGTTCCGGCCACGAGGCGTTCGACCAAGCTGCGGCCCAGTTCAGCCGCCGCGATCAGGCCCTCGATCCGTCGGAGCCGGAACGCCACCGCGCGATCCCGCCGTCCAGAGGTCTGCAGTTCCGCCCGGGCCTGCTGCAGCGCGCGCGCCAGCATGCGGATTTGCTCCAACTCGCGATCGCGGAACACCCGGGACACCATGCGAAACAGGTTCGTCTCCGGGCGAAACCACGTGCGCCGACTGCCCGAAACATGGACGCGATGAATCGTGCCCCAATGGTCCAAATCGCGCAGCGCCATGGACACCTGCCCGGCGCTCAGGCCCAGCGTCGCGGCCAGTTCGCCGGCGTGGAGTTCACGCTCCATCAGGAACAGCAGCGCCCAGATGCGTCCGTGCGAGCGCTGAAAGCCCCAGAACGCCATCAGATCGCCGATCGCGTCGCAGACAGCTTGGGCCGCCGGACCGATCTCATCGATCGCCGCGTCGCCGAAATCCTGAACATCGACAGGTGGTTGCTGATTCGCGGGTGTCACGCGCGTGTCGCTTGTGGCCATTGTCAACGCCTCCAGCCCGCGAGTGTGCAACGTGTGGCGTTGCGCTGCAATGCGCGGTTCTGTTGGGCATTCCGGCGCGGCTCACAGACCGGACACAGCAGGTCGTTGCGCAGCGGGCCAAGAACGTGCATCGTACATGCCCCATGGCTGACGCGGTAGACCATTTTTGCCCCTTCGCGCCGCTGCACCCGCTGCCGCGCCTGACCGCTGACCTGCCCGGTTGTGGCGGCCGCCTGCGGGTAGAACTTATTGATTTTCAAGTGGAAGAAATCCCGCTCTACCTGCCGAGCGGACAAGGCGACCACCTGTATCTGTGGATTGAGAAGGTCGACGTTGCGGCCGAGTCGCTGCGGCGGCATGTTGCCCGGGCGATGGGCGTGTCCAATCGCGACATCGGCATGGCTGGCCTGAAGGACCGGCGCGCGGTCACGCGGCAGTGGCTGAGCGTGCCGCGGTCGGCGGAAGATCGCCTGGGACGCGTGGACACCGACCGGATTCGCGTGCTCGAGGCCATCCCGCATCGCAACAAGCTCCGTACTGGCCATCTCGCCGGCAATCGGTTTGTCCTGCGCCTGCGCGACGTGGTGCCGGATGCGCGGGCGCGGGCGGAGGCGAAGATCGCGGTGCTGCAGGCCAACGGCGTGCCGAACTTCTTTGGCAGCCAGCGCATGGGCCACGGCGGTTCGACGCTGGCGGCGGGCTGGGCGCTGACGCAAGGCGCGCAACAGATGACGCGGGTGCAGACGCCGGACGGGACAACGCACGTGCTGCACCTGGGCGATCGCTCGCTGCGGCGTCTGGCGGCGTCCGCGCTGCAAGGCGAAGTGTTCAACCGGACGCTGGCAGAGCGGATGGCGCGCGGCTGGTTCAACCGCGTCCTGCCGGGCGACGTCTGCCAGAAGCCGGATACCGGTGGCACATTCACGACCGACGATCCGGCGCGCGAACAGGCACGACTGGAACGGCGTGAGGTCGTGATCACGGCGCCGATGTGGGGCCCCAAGATGATCCGCCCGAACAGCGAAGCGGCCGAACTCGAGCACAACGTGCTGGCCGCGATGGGCCTGACGGAAGCGCAATTCGCAGTGCTGGGCTCGCTGGCCGAGGGGACGCGGCGGCCGATTGCGATTCATCCGAGCGAAGTGACGGTGGCAGACGAAGTGGACGAACAGGGCGTGCCGTCGCTGGTGCTGTCGTTCATTCTGCCGGCCGGCTCCTTTGCGACTGTGTTTGTTCATGAAATTGCCGGGCCGATCCCGGGTGAATGGACCGGCGACGATTTGGACGATGGTCCATCCCTTGAGAACCAACCCGACGACGCAACAGATTCCGTCCCTTCCTCCGAGTCCCAACCATGCGATTGAACTTGAGTTTATTGGAAAGCAGCATCGGCAACCGCGCCAGATTGGCGGGAGCTGAAGCGTTTCGCAATGGCCTCGTGCAGCGCATCGTTCGCCAAGCGCCTGACAGTCCACGCTACCTCGTGCTGGTCGGCCCGGAACGCGACGGCGCGGATGAGGTGAACCTGACGCTGGAACAGACGGCCGAGGGCGCGATGCTCGACGGCTGGGAGTGTTCCTGTGAGGAAGGCGACGACGCGTGTATGCACGCGATGGCGGCGGCGCTGGCGTTGCAGCACAATCTGGCGGCGCCGGGTGCGGGGGGCGATGCGCGTCCCGGGCAGCGCGGCGGTTGGCGGCAACTCGACCTGCCCGCCGGTGCGCAGAAAGTCGCCGACTTGCGGCAGAGCTGGATTGGCTACGACCTGACGCTGCACCAGGCGCAGGGCGAAACGACCGTGGGCGTCGTGCGGCGCAAGCGCTCGTTGTCGGACAGGGGCAAGAAAACTGCTGGCGTGGTCCTGGGTTGGACGCCGAGCGTGGTGGGGCATTTTGGCTACCGCACCAAGGATGATCCGGCAGAGAACCGCGACGATCTGATCCCCGTGCTGTGCCTCGTCAATCGCCACGACTTGCGCGTGCGCACGATCCAGCCGGGATTTGTCGACGTCTTCCTGCGTCTGTTCGTCGACGCCGAGCCCTTTACCTTGCGCGTCGACGGCGATGACGCGACCGTGGATGGCGTGCTGCGGCCGGTGAGCGTGCTGATCCAGGACACGCCGGGTGGCGGCATCGAGCTGCGCGCGCAAGTGCAGTCGAGCGTGCCGGGGCGGACGGGCGACGATTTCGTGCTGATGCCCGGCCCGTCGCCGTGGCTCTACCTGCGCGGCGAAAAATGCATGGTGCGACCGGATTGTTCGGCGCCGGCTGTGCTCAAGCTGCTGCGCACCGGGCACGTGCAGGTTTCCGCGTCGGACATTCCGGATTTTTCCCGCGAAATTCTGCCGCAATTGCGCAGTGATGTGACGTTGGTCGAGAGGACGACGGTGCTGCCGCAGGCGCGCGTGGCGGTCGCCGTCGCGGTTATCAAGCTCGAGGAGGTCGACGAACAGCTGACGGTCTCGCTGTGGTTCAACTACCGGGCGGACGACGGCGAGAGTGGCCGGCGCGTCGAACACCACGACGTCATCGAGTTCATGGCCGGCAGCGGGCCCAAAGTCTTTGCGCGCTCGCACCATCCCGATGGTCACGGCCGACCGGTGTCGCCGTCCCTCTGGCAGCGCGACACGCATTTTGAACAGCGCTGGCATACCCGTGTGGCGCGTGCCGTCGGCGCAGTGCTGCCCGCAAGCCTGCCCGCGGACGAAGCGCTGGATTTCCTGCTGGACCATCTGCCGGCGTTTGAGCGCGACGGCGCGGAAATTCAGGGGCAGGAAGAGCTGACGCGGCTGCGGGCGAGCCGGCGCATCGTCGTGCCGCAGGTCAAGATCCGCAGTGGTATCGACTGGTTCGGCGTGCGTGTGGAGATCTTCGCAGGTGATTTGGAAGTGGCGCTGTCGGACGTCATCAAGGCCTGGAAAGCCGGCGCGCGCTATATCCGCTTGGCCGATGGCGAAATGGCCCGGCTGCCGGTGGCGTGGCTGCGCAAACATGCCGCAGCGCTGACGGACTTGGACGAGCTGGCGCCAGCCGACGAGACTGGCGAACGGCGCGTCGACCCGTACCTGGCGCCGGCGCTGGTGCAACTGGCGGCGGAACATGAGGCTGGCGACGAGGGCTGGCAGGCGTTCGTGGACCGACTGACCGCATTTGAAGGCATTGAGCCGCGCGCCCTTCCGGCCGGCTTCAAGGGCGAGTTGCGGCCGTACCAGCATCGTGGCTATGAATGGCTCTCAGCGCTACGCGAGTTGATGCTGCACGGCTGTCTGGCTGACGACATGGGCCTCGGCAAGACCGTGCAGGCGCTGGCGCTGTTGCAGGGCGAAGTCGAGTCGGGCCGCACGGCGGGCAATCCGAGCCTCGTCGTGGCGCCAACGTCGGTGGTGCAAAACTGGGCTGATGAAGCCGCACGCTTCGTTCCGGACCTGCGCGTGCTGGTGCTGCGCGGCGGCGTGCGCGAAGATCGTCTCGACAAGTTGAAACAGTTGAAACAGTTCGATCTGGTCGTGACATCCTATGCGTTGCTGCGGCTGGACCAGGAGACACTCGCGGCGCAGCCGTTTCACTACTGCATTCTGGACGAAGCGCAGGCCATCAAGAACGCGAATTCGCAGACCGCCCACGCGGCTCGCGCGTTGAAGGCGCGGCATCGTTTGACGCTGACTGGAACGCCGCTGGAAAACAACCTGATGGAGTTGTGGAGCCAGTACACGTTCCTGATGCCTGGGTTCTTCGGCACGCGTGCGCGGTTCCTGCGTCGCTATGGCGTGGAGAAAGTCGGCGAGCTGCAGCCGGAATTGCTGGATCAGCTGCGCCAGCGCCTGCGGCCGTTCCTGCTGCGGCGCCTGAAGACCGACGTGCTGACGGAACTCCCGCCGGTGACCGAGGTGACGCTGCGTTGCACGTTGAGCCCGCCGCAGCGGCAGTTGTACGAAAAGGTGCGCAATACCTACCGGTCCCAGGTGATGCGGTTGGTCGAAGAGACGGGCATCGAGCGCAACGCGCTGACAGTGCTCGAAGCGCTGCTGCGGTTGCGTCAGGCCTGCTGTCACCCGGATCTGCTGCCGTTCGACGAGGCACGCGCAGTGACGGCGTCGGCGAAGACCGAGCTGTTCCTGGAAACCGTGGAAGAACTGCTTGCCGAAGGTCGGCGCGTGCTGGTGTTCAGCCAGTGGACGACGATGCTCAAGATCCTGCGCAAGCAGCTGGGCGAGATGGGCATCGAGACGGCGTACCTGGACGGCGCCACGCGCGACCGTGCGGCCGTGATCGCACGCGCACAGGCGGATGACGGTCCGCCGGTGTTCCTGGTGTCGCTGAAGGCCGGCGGCGTGGGCCTGAACCTGACGGCCGCGGACGTGGTGATTCACTACGACCCGTGGTGGAATCCGGCGGTGGAGCAGCAAGCCTCGGACCGCGTGCATCGCATTGGCCAAACGAAACCGGTGCTGGTGATTCGCTTCGCCGTCGAGGATTCGGTCGAGGATCACATCCTGGTGCTGCAGGAGCGCAAACGCGCGTTGGCGATTTCTGCGATTGAGTCGCAAGCCGACGGCGTGAAGCACCTGACGCGGGCGGATCTGGAAGCGATCTTCGGCACGGGACCGACAGGACCAGCGCTGCGGAGCGCGCCCGGGCTGCTGGGATTGGACGAAGAGGAACAGTAGCGGCAGGTCCAACTCAGGCGTGAGCGCCCGACCAGGCAGGCAACAGCAAAGAGCAGGCACCGTGAGCGAGATTGACCAAGTCTACCGGACCGTCTTCGACCACATGCTCAACGGCGTGGCCTACTGCCGGATGTTGTACACAAACGGCCAGCCGAACGACTTTGTCTACCTCGCCGTCAATCCCGCGCTTGAGACACAGACTGGCCTCCGCGGTCTCGTTGGCCGCAAAGCCAGCGAGGCGATTCCGGGCATCCGGGAGTCGGGTTCCGAACTCCTTGAAACCTACGCTCGGGTCGTCCGGACCGGCCAGCCTGAACAGTTCGAAGTCTTTGTGTCTCCCTTGCAGATGTGATTCGAGATTTCTGTCTACAGCCCCGCGCCTGAACATTTCGTCACGGTGTTCAACGTCATTTCGGAACGCAAGCGCGCCCACGAGGAGCTGAAGCGACTGTCGGACCGCCTGTTGTTGGCAACCTCTTCGGCGCGCTTGGGCATCTGGGATTGGGACGTCAAGAACAACGTCATGATCTGGGATGACCGCATGCTGGAACTCTACGGTCTGACGAAGGACACCTTTCCCGGCGGGGTTCAAGCCTGGCAAGGCGGCCTGCATCCGGATGACCGCGATCGGGCGATCGAGGAATGCCAGCTGGCGTTGCGGGGCGAGAAGGACTGGGACACTGAATTCCGCGTCGTGCACGCGACCGGAAGGATCCTGCACATCAAGGCAGCGGGGATCGTGTTGCGTGACGCGGATGGCAACCCGGAGCGCATGCTCGGCGTCAATGGCGATATCACGGAGAGGATCCGCGCGGAAGCCGAAGTGGTGGCGGCGAAGGCGGCCAAGGAAATTGCCGAAAACCGAACGAAGTTCCTGGACATCGCGGCGCACGAGTTGCGCAACCCCCTGGCGGGCATGTCGCTTCTTTTGCAAGTGGTTGAGAAGCAACTGGCGAACGGCCAGACGGTTGAAGCGAGTACTGTGGCCCGCCTGCGGGAACCTGTGGACCGTCTGACGCGGCTCGTTGCGGATCTGGTAGATGTCGCGCGCCTGGAACGCGGCCACCTGCAATTGCGCCTCGTCCGCGGCGACATGTCGACCTGGATCCAGAGGTGGTCGGAAGCCTTGCAGCTCCATGCGCCTGGCCGGCAGATTGTCTTTCTCTTTCCGTCCGCCCGCAGCGAGATTGAGTTGGATGCCGACCGGATCAACCAGGTTCTGACGAACCTGCTGGAGAATGCCGTTCGCCACACGCCGTCGAGCACGCCCATCGAGATCCGCGTGGAGCCACTGCCCACGGGGGTTCGCGTTTCGCTGCGCGATCAGGGCTCGGGCATCGCGGAGGACATGTTGGAGCGGATCTTTGAGCCATTTTCGATGGGCCGTTTCGACGAAAATGAAGAGAGCAGCCATGCTGGTCTCGGCCTTGGTTTGTCGATTTGCCGCGAAATTGTCGAGTTGCACGGTGGGAAGATCGGCGCGCACAGTCAAATCGGTGCGGGCAGTACTTTCTATTTTGACTTGCCGTGGCGTGTCCCGCAGCGCGGCAACGGCGCCTGACTGGTCACGAACGGACGAGGCACAAGTCAGTAGACATTCAGGCCGATCTGCACGGCGGGCGTGAACGCACTGGACCACGCTGCGCTCGGTTGCCACATGCCGCCGGCGCGGACGCTGAAGGCCAGTCGCGTGGTCATCGCAATTTCTGATTCGACACCCGCGGTGATGAACGGGCGCGTTTCGGACAAGTAACCCCAGTCGCCGCCGCCGGTGTTGATGTACTGCATGCCGCCGCCCAAGCGCGGGCCAAAATGCCAAGTGCCCCAGTGGACCGGCAGCCAGATCAGCTCGGCGCCGTAGCGGGCAAACCACATGTCTCCGGGCGTGCTGACGTCGCTCGCGGCGCCTGCGTCAAACGTCGCGACGACGCCGAGCGATTGGCTCAGAAAACCGCCAAAGTTCATGTGGAAGACGTAGCCGCTGAGTGCTCGGTCGCGGGCGACTTGCTGCATCATCCAGCCACCGCCAAATTGCCAGGTGAAGCCGATGCGGTCCAAGGGCGCGCGGCCACGCTGCCAGAGCCCTGCCCCTTCGTCGGCCACAACAACCGCGGTTCGGCGGTGATCGATATCCTGGCGCGTGAGGTCATCCAGACCGATCAATTGCTCCGAGCCGTTCGCCGCCATCAGGTGCACCGGATGGTGTGGATGCACCGCGATGATCCCGTCGTAGCGCGCACCTTCGCTCGCCGCCACAGCGACCGTCGCGATCAAAGCTGCGCCAACCGCGACTGCGATCAACGCTGCCAGGTCCGATTTGCTGTCGCCGCGGGCATATTTCGCTGGAGTTGCGACTGCGCTGTAGAACCCAGCGCCGCCAACCGGGCCTACGGGACCGCCAACCGCTGGAGATCTCGAGTAATACGTGGGCTCGCCGAAACCAAGATAGAGAGGCGGAAGGATGTAGAAATAGCCGACGTGCGGCTCCGGGGAATACGGCGCGTATACGGCATCGCCGGGACCGGTCGGTCCAGCCGGTGGAAAGTCCTGCGGTTGCGGCGCCCAGGACGGCGCGCGGGGCGGCTCTTGGGCCGTGGACAGCCGCTGCACCGCCCGAACCGCTTGGCCGCGCTCCTGAGGTGGCAGGTCCACAAGTCGCTGAAGTTCCTCGGTTGGAATTTCATAGCTCTTGGCCAAACAGCCCGGCAGCGTCAGCAACAGCGCGAGCGCGGCAATCGATTGGAACATGCGTACGGGCACCATCGTTGGCCTCCTGGCTCGCAGGATAGGACGCGCCGACGCATTCGGGTATTCACTGTGCGTGCGAACGGCTGTGCGACGGCAAGGCCGGGCAAATCGTCGGTGACGCCGATTGCCGCCGCCGTTCTGAGTCCGGACAGGAGCGGAAGTGCCGAAAGTGCTGGGAAGCTGCAGCCGTTTTGCAAGTTCCGGCCGCGCGCGGGCACGACGACGCAGGATGCGGCCCGCTTGCAGGCCATGCGCTTGCCCGCTACAGTGCGCGCGGGCTTGCTTGCCCCAGAGACGCATGAATCCCATCGCAATCATTGGCGCAGGCTTCCTCGAGGCTTCCGAAACCCTCGGCGGCATCGTCATGGTCCTCATGCGCATCCTCCGCGCGATGTTGCCGCCGCGTTTTGACCGCGACGAAACGTGGCTGAACCTCTACAAGGTCGGCGTCAAATCGTATCCCATCGTGATCATGACGGCGTTTTTCACCGGCGCCATCATGGTCATCCAGTCCGGCGTCTACGTGAAACAGACCGGCGCGACCGGCTTGCTCGGCTGGGGCGCGGGCTACGCGGTGCTGGCTGAAATCGGTCCGGTGCTCATCGGCCTGATGTTCTCCGGGCGTGTGGGCGCCAACAATACCGCCGAACTGGGGACCATGAAGGTCACCGAGCAAATCGACGCGCTGCGCACGCTGGCCATCGATCCCACCCACTACCTCGTCGTGCCGCGCTTCGTCTCGATGATGCTGATGCTGGTGCTGCTCACCGTGCTCGGCGACCTGTTCGCGCTGGTCGGCGGCGCCATCACCAGCGAATTCGTCCTCGACGTGGACTACCGCGTCTTCTTCCAGGGCGTCTTCAACTCCAATTTGCTCGATGAATTCTTCACCGGCCTCATCAAAGCCCTGACGTTTGGCGCCAGCATCAGCGTGATTTCCTGCCACTACGGCTTGACCGTCTCCGGCGGCGCCACCGGCGTCGGCCGCGCAGTGAACGCCAGCGTGGTCTCCAACGCCATCGGCATTTTCGTCTTCGATTCCATCATCACCTGGTGCGCCAATTCCGCACTGTTCAAGTAGTCGTTCGCACACCTGCAAGGAGTCCCATGGCCACGCTCGCGCAACTGATCGCTGAAGAAAAGCCCATCGCGGAGATTGCCGCGTATCTGGACGCACTGTCGTTCCCGGACACCAAAGCGGAGACCCATGCGCTGGACCGCAACCAGCAGCGCAAGTTGTACCAGCTGGCCGCGCATTCGCTGGCGCTGACGTTTGAGGATTTGACGCCGAGTTCCGTGCCCGCGCGCACGGAAATCATCCACCACGGCCGCAACACGCTGCCGCTGCCGGGACCGTTTCGCAATTTTGAGAAGCGGATGTGCAAGCCCGATTCCGGCGGCGAGAAGGCGTTCGGCTACAACGAAGGCATGACCCGCCGCTTCATCGGTCCCGGCTATTTCGTCGCGATTCCCACCGCGGGCCACGACGGCTGGCCGGAGCGCGGGCCGATTGTCGTCGACTACTTCCAGGTACCGCAGGAGCCCGTCGTCACCGGCTGGCCGAAAGTGGTGGCGAATACGGTGGGCCTGCAGTTCTTCGTGTTCAACAAGACCCGCGATTTCATGCGCAAGGTCTCGGATCGCGTGAGTATTGGCGCGGCGTACAAGGTGGAGAAGGCGCTGGACCACTACTTTGTGCTGGTGCGCGAGTCACCGACCGGAACGCGGTTGGCGGGGCCGGAGGCGAAGTAAGTCTGCGTATTCACACGCCAGACTGCGGCACAAGCTCCCGCGGCGCGGGGTTGGTGCAAACGCCTTCGTCAGGCGCCAGCGGGCGCACCATGCCCAGCAGCAGACGGTTCTTCGGCGACACTTCCTGCGGAATTGCCTGCGTCCAAATCTGGTAGCCACCTGCACGCAGCCGCGTCGCCCGCTCGACGTCAACCGCCAGACTTCCGTCCAGCCAGCCGTCCAGATCACCGCGTTGGCGCAGCGCTTGGCAACACGGCAGCACCGCAACGCGCGCGCCGACCGCCTGTGCCTGCGCGAGGATGTCGTCCGTCAGACCGCCACAGGCATGCGCCGAAACCACAACGTCGTCAGGCCGCAGTTCCACGTCCTGCAGGCGCATCTGCTGGAAGGACACCCGTCCCGCCAGCTTGGGCCAAGTCGTCGCCAGCGCATCGGCGAGGCGCTGGTGGTTGCCGCTGAGCCGCAAGTCGACCGCCAGCGCTTCCGGCGACGTCTCATCCAGCAACAGCATGACCTGCGCCAGCAACCCGTGACCACAACACAAATCCACCACGCGCCCGCCGCGAAATCGCCGCCGAACACGCCGCGCGACCTCCCACGCCTCGTGCAGTTCCTTGCGCGGCAGCACGCCGACTTGGCAGACGGTTCGCGCCAGACGGTCAAACAGCGTATCGCCCGGGTAGAGCGGGAGTTGGTGCGGAGTCAGGCGATTGCGGGAGCCAGTGGCGTGCATGGAATCCTGGCGTGCCAAGTGGCGCGGCAGGGTCGCGCGGGACGTCGGGTGGGTCAAGGGGAATCCGGCAACACTGGGTGCAGCGGAAGCAGATTCACTCGGCCGATCACGGATGCTCGGTGCAATCCGGAAACGTGAACTCAACTGCGCCCAGTGGCAATGTCGGTCAACGCGCGCTCCAGCCGGGCCACGGTGCCGTCGACGTCGGTCAGCTTGTCCAGCCCGAACAGGCCAATGCGAAACGTCTTGTAGTCGGGCGGCTCGTCGCACATGAGCGGTACGCCAGCCGCGGTTTGCAGGCCCTGCGCGATGAATTTGCTGCCGTTGTGCAGGCCATCGTCGTCCGTGTAGCAGACCACGACGCCCGGTGCCTCAAAGCCTTGTGCCGCCACGCTCTTGAAGCCGCGCTGGGCCAGCAACGCGCGCAAGCGGCGTCCGAGCTCAAACTGCCGGGTGCGCAGTTCAGCCAAACCAACGGTCTGTGTTGCCTGCATCGCAGCGTGGAGGCCCGCCAACGCATCGGTGGGCAGCGTCGCGTGGTACGCATGACCACCCTTTTCGTAGGCTTGCATGATCTGCAACCATTTCTTCAGATCCAACGTGAAGCTGCTGCTCGCGGTCGCTTCCACCCGCGCTTTGGCCGCGGCGCTCAGCATCACCAACGCTGCACACGGCGAAGCGCTCCAACTCTTCTGCGGCGCGCTGATCAGCACATCGACCCCGCTCGCCTGCATATTGACCCACGCCGCGCCCGAAGCCACGCAGTCGAGCACGAACAGGCCGCCCACTTCATGCATCGCATCGGCGACGGCGCGCACGTACTCATCCGGCAGCAGCATGCCCGACGCGGTTTCCACGTGTGGCGCAAAGAGCAGCGCTGGCTTCTCCGCGCGGATCGTCGCAATCACCTCGGCGATCGGCGCGGGCGCAAAAGCGGATTGGCGCTCGTTCGTTGTGGCGCGGGCCTTCAGGACGCTCGCCGCCGGCGCGATACCGCCCACGTCGAGAATTTGCGTCCAGCGGTAGCTGAACCAACCGTTGCGCAGGATCACGCACTTCTGTCCGCCCGCAAGCTGGCGCGCGACCGCTTCCATGCCGTAGCTGCCACCTCCTGGCACCAGGGCGACGGCATCGGCCGCATAGGTCGCCTTGAGCATCGCGGACAGGTCACGCATCACCTGTTGAAAGGTCCTGGACATGTGATTGAGCGCCCGGTCCGTGAAGACAACCGAGTATTCGAGCAGGCCATCTGGATCAACGGAAGGAAATTGCTGAGACATGGGCGGATATCCTGGCGTGGGTAGCTGTGCGCGTCATCGCGGCGCTGAGCTTGCCAGAAGGTTGTTGCGGTGGCGAGCGGCACGACAACGGAGGAAGATCGACACACGTGACCTCGCACTTCGGTCGGATTGTATAGCCGGCGTACGGTGTACGAGCGTGGCTCCGGATCGGCAACGCGAATCAGCACTTTGGCGTCGTGGTCGACCCCGCCGGGAAGCATCAAGTCTCGACCGCGAAGCACCGGAAGCCGCAGCGTCCTGCGCCACTAACGGCCAGCGATCACATGGCCGATTTGTTTGCCCTGATTGTAGTGCGTGCCAATGCTCGCCGTGAGCTCGACCTTGCCCGCCTCGAACAGCGTGACGATGTCCGATCCGCCAAACTGGAAGAAGCCAAACTCCTGACCTTTGTGCAGCGCCGCGCCCAACTCCGGCGTCAGTGTCACAGACGAGACTTGGGCCATGCCAATCGGCAGCACCGCGACCATGCCCAGTTCGGTCTCGAGGACAAGCAGTCCGCGGTCTTGGGTGTACTGGTAGCTCGGGCCGTCGACGGTGTCGAGCGTGCCATCCGGCTGCTTGCTCACGTCCATGGAAATACGTCCGGGAATTTTGCGCAGTTCACGGACCACCCCGGCGACGGGAACGTGGAATCGATGGTAATCGTTGACGTTCAAGAAGCTGTGTGTGAAGACGCCGCCGGTGAACTTGTCGCGAAATGGGCTGTCCTGGAGGAGATCGAGCACGGACCAGGTGAAGCCTTTGGCGGTGACCGTCGACGTCGCCGTGATGTCCCAATGGCCCTGAAAGACGCTGTCCGCGGGCGAGACGACGACGCTCGGGTCGCACAATCCGTCGATCGGCCGCTTGCCGGGGCGGACCTGACGGGCGAAAAACTGATTGAACGTCAGCCAACCGCTCGGAGCTACGTAGTAATCGTTGATGTGGTACGCCGGATCGCCAAAGAAGCCGGGCACATCCTTGGCCGACGCTGGCGTGTCGAGAAACGCGCCCCACGACGTGCAGAATTGATGCATCCAACTCTGGAACGACGCGTCGATGAGCAGAAGATCGTTGGGCGACTGGTCGACGAGGTAGAAGAACTCGTTGACGTAGCGATTGAGATTGCGGTCGACCGGAATCATCGTGACCACACGATCGAGAAAAGCAAAATACTGCGTGCGGTCCCGAACGCCCGGCCATTCCGCTTTGCGCAGCGACTCTGCGAGCGCAAGCGTCAGGTCCGGGCGGGAATCGAGAAGCGCAATCAATTCAATAACAATCGGCTGATGAGCATGCATGGTGTGACGAATCTCCGGCAATGGTTGAGACAAAAGCACGACGCCAAGCGCGCCGCGCGGAGCAAGCGTGTCAACGGCCACACCAACTGCACCACAGTTCGGCCACAAACTAGGTACCACCCCGCGCAAGCGAAGCGAGCGCATGCCCGCGAGGTCGCGCGCAGCGCGAACAAGCGTACCCGCGCTTACACGCACACCTGACGCCGCA